>NZ_JBXHAP010000007.1:0-471203 GCF_056895175.1 Dyadobacter sp. HNCC25DJ183 | reverse complement strand
GTTCTTCTCAATTAATTGACTTTGTCACCCTGAGCGGAGTCGAAGGGGAGAGCGACAACGCCGTCCGGAAGTGCCCTTCGACTCCGCTCAGGGTGACAAATGTACTTTATCCACCTAAGGTTGATACTATTTATTAAACGCCCAATTCAGCTAGTACCTCAGACACCTTGGCAGCAGCTTCTTTGAACTCAATCGCCGAAGATACTTTCAAACCTGATTCGTTGATAATTCTTGCGCCTTCTTCTGCATTGGTTCCTTGCAGACGAACGATAATAGGTACAGGAATTTCGCCGATCGCTTTGTATGCTTCCACAACACCGGCGGCTACGCGGTCGCAACGAACGATACCACCGAAAATGTTGATCAGGATTGCTTTTACATTCGGATCTTTCAGGATAATGCGAAAACCTGCTTCAACGGTACGTGCATTCGCGCCACCTCCAACATCCAGGAAGTTAGCAGGCTCGCCGCCCGAAAGTTTGATAAGGTCCATTGTTGCCATCGCAAGTCCGGCGCCATTTACCATACAACCTACGTTTCCGTCCAGTTTTACGTAGTTCAGGTTATTTGCACCCGCTTCTACTTCCAATGGATCTTCTTCGTTAGTATCACGCATTTCAGCCAGTTCCGGGTGACGGTACAATGCGTTGTCATCCAGGTCAACTTTTGCGTCAACAGCAAGTATTTTATTGTCAGATGTTTTCAAAACCGGGTTGATTTCAAACATCGATGAGTCACTTTCTACGTAAGCTTTGTAAAGTGAGGTAATGAATTTCACCATTTCTTTGAAAGCATCGCCTTCAAGTCCAAGAGCAAAAGCCACTTTACGAGCCTGGAAAGGTTGCAATCCAACTTTTGGATCGATCCATTCCTTCATGATTTTTTCAGGAGTATGCTCAGCAACTTCTTCGATGTCCATACCGCCTTCAGTGCTGGCCATGATCACATTGCAGTTTCTGCCGCGATCCAGGAGAATAGACAAATAGTATTCCTTTGGCTCGCTCACACCCGGGTAGTAAACGTCTTCTGCGATAAGTACTTTATTTACGCGTTTTCCGTCCGGTCCGGTTTGGTGTGTCACCAATACTTTACCCAGAATATTGTTAGAAATTGTTCTTACATCTTCCACTGATTTTGCAAGAGCAACACCACGCTGCTCAGTACCAACGATGCGGCCTTTACCACGGCCACCGGCATGAATCTGGGATTTAACTACATACCATTTGGTGCCTGTTTGCTGGCTCAACTCGCGTGCAACTTCCACCGCTTTATCGGGAGTGTCGGCTACGAGTCCTTCCTGAATACGCACACCGTATTTTTTAAGAACGCTTTTGCCTTGATATTCGTGAATATTCATGAGTATAAAAGTAAATTGGTATTTTCGAGGCAAATTAAGGAATTAATCAAAACGGGCGAAGGAATAAGCTCAATTATCTTCAATCAGATCATGAATTTACTTCAGGCGAACGGGATCCGTCGCACTTATGGTTCTTTACAGGTTTTGAAGGGAATTGATCTGGAAGTTAAAAAAGGAGAAGTGGTGGCAATTGTCGGTCCGTCGGGTGCAGGGAAAAGTACTTTCCTGCATATTCTGGGGACTTTGGACCGGCCCGAAGAGGGAGAAGTGATTATCGACGGGGTGAATGTTTTTAGTCAGAAAGACAAAGACCTGGCGCGGTTCCGGAATGAAAAAATCGGCTTTATATTCCAGTTTCACAATCTGCTAGCCGAGTTTACAGCGCTTGAAAATGTGTGTATGCCCGGGTATATCAATGGAAATGCGGGTGAAAAGCAGATCATCGGGAGAGGGAAGGAGCTGCTTGCTATGCTGGGCTTGTCCAACCGGATGGACCATTTGCCTTCGCAGCTTTCGGGTGGCGAGCAGCAGCGTGTGGCAGTGGCCAGGGCACTTTTGAACAATCCTGCAATCGTACTCGCCGACGAGCCAAGCGGTAATTTAGATTCCCATAATGCATTGGAGCTGCACCAGCTTTTCTTCAAGCTAAGGAATGAATTCGGACAGGCATTTATCATTGTCACCCACAACGAGGATCTTGCTGAAATGGCCGACAGGCGCCTTGTAATGCAGGACGGACAGATGCTTTCGTGATCAATAAAATAAATAGCTCAAAATATGTGACCAAACTTCCGGATGTACGTCTAAATAAGGAAGTTTTTCATAACGTTGAGTATCGCAGATAGCCGCCGAAAGTTTTCACGCGGATATTTCAAAATTCATTAACAACAAAAAACCGTCAGGATGTCCCGACGGTTTTTCTTTTTATCAGATGAGATTGGAATTACATCATTCCACCCATTCCACCACCGTGGCTATGGCCACCAGCAGCAGGAGCTTCTTCTGGCTCGTCAGCAATTACGCATTCTGTTGTCAACAACAAGCCTGCGATAGATGCTGCGTTTTCAAGAGCCAAACGCGAAACTTTCTTAGGGTCAATGATACCAGCTTCCAGAAGGTCTGTGTAAACATTGTCTTTCGCGTTGTAACCGTAAGCGCCAGTTCCTTCTTTCACTTTTTGTACAACAACCGATGGTTCCTGACCTGAGTTGGAAACGATTGTTCTCAAAGGAGCTTCCAAAGCTACGCGGATGATGTTGATACCGGTTTTTTCGTCTTCGTTAGAGCCTTCAACGCCTTCCAAAGCAGCAGTTGCGCGGATGTAAGCTACACCACCACCTGCAACGATACCTTCTTCAACAGCAGCACGTGTTGCGTGCAATGCATCGTCAACGCGGTCTTTTTTCTCTTTCATTTCAACCTCAGTTGCAGCTCCGATGTAAAGGATAGCCACACCACCTGAAAGTTTTGCAAGACGCTCCTGCAATTTTTCACGGTCGTAGTCAGAAGTTGTATTTTCGATCTGCGCTTTGATCTGGTTTACGCGGCCCTGAATGTCTTCAGAGTTGCCTGAACCGTTAACCAAAGTAGTATTGTCTTTGTCGATGATCGCTTTTTCGCAAGTACCCAGGTATTCCAGAGTTGCATTTTCCAATTTGAAACCGCGCTCTTCTGAAATTACAGTACCGCCAGTGATGATCGCGATATCTTCCAGCATTGCTTTACGACGGTCACCGAAACCAGGAGCTTTAACAGCAGCTACTTTCAATGCACCACGGATTTTGTTTACTACCAATGTAGCAAGTGCTTCTCCGTCAACATCTTCTGCCAAAATAAGCAAAGGGCGGCCGGTTTGAGCTACTGCTTCCAGAACAGGAAGCAATTCTTTCATTGAAGAAACTTTCTTCTCAGAGATCAGGATGTATGGACGCTCCAATTCAGCTTCCATTTTCTCTGTGTTTGTTACGAAGTATGGAGACAGGTAACCACGGTCAAACTGCATACCTTCCACAGTTTTAACTTCTGTTTCAGTACCACGCGCTTCTTCAACAGTGATAACACCTTCTTTTCCTACTTTCTCCATCGCCTCAGCAATCATATTACCGATTTCCTCGTCATGGTTTGCTGAAATAGTAGCAACCTGAGCGATTTCCTTGGAAGTAGATATATTTTTTTTCTGTCCTTCAAGATCTTTAACGATGATCGAAACAGCTTTGTCGATACCACGTTTCAGGTCCATTGGGTTAGCACCAGCTGCTACGTTTTTCACACCGATCGAGTAGATCGCCTGTGCCAATACAGTTGCAGTTGTAGTACCGTCACCCGCAGAGTCAGCAGTTTTAGAAGCAACTTCTTTCACCAGCTGAGCTCCCATGTTTTCGATAGGATCTTTCAGGTCAATTTCTTTGGCAACAGTAACACCATCTTTGGTGATGCTTGGAGAACCGAATTTTTTATCGATCACCACGTTACGACCGCGAGGTCCCAATGTAACTTTAACGGCGTCAGCCAATGTGTCCACACCGCGCTTTACTTTGTCGCGTGCTTCTGTGTCAAAAAATATTTTCTTAGACATAACAGTTAATAATTTGAAAAAACTTTAAGAGAAACTTAATGAATAATAATGTCGGACAGATTAACCGATAATGGCGTAAATGTCCGATTCGCGCATAATCAGGATATCTTTTCCTTCATATGCCAATTCAGTACCTGAGTATTTGCCATACAATACAGTATCGCCTACTTTCACTGTAAGTGGTTCATCCTTTTTACCCGGACCAACGGCAACTACGGTTCCACGCTGTGGCTTTTCTTTTGCAGTATCAGGGATAATGATACCAAATGCAGTTTTTTCTTCTGCTGGCGCTGGCTCTACAAGAACACGATCAGCCAAAGGTTGTACGTTCACTTGTATTTCTGCTAAAGTTGACATAAATATTAAACGTTTGTTTTTTTGAGATTTGTCAGTAATAGATTTGACTGACTACCGGTAAGCACAATCTGTGCCAGGCATTTCAGCTCTGACATTTTTTCCGGCGAATGTGACAAATTTGTACTCATCGGCGGGCGCATATAACTTTAATACTATTCGGGTGTCAGTAAAAGTGAATGATTGCTTTGTGTTGTGAAAATGCCTAAATTTTATCGGCACCAAATAAGAACGCGCTATGACAAACCTCCAAAAAAACTGGTTGACCGAAGGTGTTTTTGATTTTGAATACAAGAAGTACGTGCTGCTTGCTTATTTACAGCACATTAACCGAGAGTTTGATGTTAACAGGCTGCACCCGCATTTGCCGGACCTGAAATTTCATTTCGATGCCTGTCTCAGTATCCGCGCCAACAAAAGCTCCATTAAAACCGCCATTCCGAAAAACCTGACGGGCATTGACCTGAAAACGTGGCAGCTCAAATATGAAGAGACGCACCAGGACGACCAGTATATGGAAGACCTGAATTACATTCTTGACTTTGCTATACCGAGGTTATCCAAAAGCATTGACCAGGGTACCGAGCGGTTTACGGAAGTGTCCGGGAATGTCAAAATTTCACCTGTAGGAATTGTGCCGCTGCGTTTGCAGGAAGGGTATCTGCTGTTTTTACATACTTTCCAACCGCTGGTCAGTGTGTTTCAGTACCAGGTTGCATTGTATGATGAAATGAAAGAGCGCGTGCTGAAAACGCGTTTCCTCGAAACGGTCAGGATCGGGATCGGTTATACAGTTCCGCAGATCAAAGTGGATCTGACTAAAAAGAATAAGTCACTGCCAAATCCCGCTACCTACATCATTGAGTCAAAATACGATTATCCTTTGCACGAGACACTCTTGCCGGTGGCGAAGAAGCTGGTTATGAAAGAGATTAACATTACCTGATCTGTAATCTGTTCAAACAAAAAGGGGTCGTGATGCATCATCACGCCCCTTTTATATAAGTCCTGTTTCTTATTTTGTTGTGTCAACCGGTGCAGCAGGAGTTGCAGGTGAAGTTTCAGCTGGAGCAGCACCTTCTGTTGCGGCGCCTGCCGGTGGTGCAGGAGCGATTTTGCCGCCTGGTACCACTGCATTCTGTGCTCTTTCCACATTCACACTGTTAATACCACCTGTATCTTGGTTACCTCCGATTACAATGTATGATCCAAGTGAGATCAGAATAATTGCACTTGCAAGTCCCCAGGTAATTTGTTCCAGCAAATCTGTTGTTTTCTTTACACCAAACATTTGCGTAGTACCGGCACCACTAAACTCGCTCGATAGTCCGCCACCTTTTGAGTTTTGAACCAAAACTACCAGAATCAATAACACTGCGACAATCGCCACGAGAATAATCAAACCTAAATACATGCCTTATATAATATAAAATGATTGAATGATTGAATGACCGAATATTAAGAGCCGAAAGCTGACGGCCGAAGTTCTGCATTCACTTACTAGCGATATAATTCGCTCAACTTTTTCGCAAAGTAATTTCTTTTTTCCGGTTTTTTCAAGATCAATTTTTGGTATACATCAATTGCTTTCTCGATTTTGCCCTGACGGATCAGAATTTTTGCAAATGCTTCGGTCTCAATGGTTCCTTCCCACGACTCGGCTACTCTTCCACTTAGGTCAATCTCGACCGGTTCGAGGTTATTATCCTGCCTGTTGATCCGCGGGTTTTTCTTCATGAAACCCTGAATAATCTGTTGCTGACGCTTTTGTTCTTCTGACTTTAAGACAGACGCTGCTGTGGCTTGCTGCTCCACATCTGAGATCAAAATGTCCTCACCGTTTTGCGGCTCGATGATTTCGGGGATTTCAGCAGGCTCCTGCACAGTAACAACAGCTTCATAGCGATCTGTGTCATTCTCGATCAACTGCTGCAATGCAATGCGGCTCAGGGCGTACACTGCTGCCCGTGGCCGGGTTTTGTCCAGCTTTTCAGAACCGACAGTCGCTTTTGCAAGAAGTGAATGCGCGATCTGGAAGTAAGGAAATGCCTTGATCGTCGCTTCCAGCACAGGAATCAGGTCACTGCCAGTTTGTGCAGGTTCTTTAACAAGCCGGTTGAATGTGTCTTTCTCAATAATGGCCATAACCGGCTACTCTGTTAGATTTGGAGGGTTGAAATTAAGTAAAATCGACCTGCTCTTACCAGTCGGCGGCTGATTTATTAAAAATCTGCTGCACCAGGTTTTCACGGATTGTGGGCAAAAGCCGCGCTTCATTCTGGTTTAATGTCTGATCCTGAGGGAAATCGGCATAATAAGTAAAAGACTGGTCGAAGTTCTTCGTTTCGTCTTTTGCATTCGTATACCGAACCTGGATAGTCACGTTGAGCCTGTTCAATCCCGCCTGGTCATTCGCGGTCGGAGCGGCCGGCAGTACGTCGTATCCTGTAACAGAACCTTCTAAAACGAGGTCGCCGCCACCGGGCTGGCTGGTAAGACTGGTGTTCCGCTGAAAGTATTCTTTCAAATCCTCCGTTAACCTTTGCGGCAAATCAGACGGGCCACCCGCGGTTCCCATTGTGAAGTTGAGTATGCTAAATGTCTTAATGTCAGGAGAGAGGTTGGTGCCTGTAAAGGAATATACGCCGCAGCCCGACAGGAAGAATGAGCTGTGCAGCACCAATAAAATGGAGAGTACCTTCCTGAAATCCACTGTGCCCACGCTACCGCGCAAGGCCTTATTCTTCAATATCATACTGCTTGATTTTTCTGTATAACGTCCTTTCGGAAATGCCTAATGCATTGGCTGCATACTTTCGTTTGTTGTTGTTCTTTCGCAATGCTTTGATGATCATTTCCTTCTCCTTGTCTTCCAGCGAAAGGGATTCCTCTTCGGCCGATACGTGCACCACGTCTTCAATCTCGCTGCGTTCGTCAGAATAACGGTCCAGATCCACGGTGCGGGGCGGGGGAGGCGATAGGAGACGGGCCGGCTCAATGGTCGGAGTATTGATGCTTGGCTCAATGTTGTTTATCGAGCTGAACAACTCCTGGTGGTCTTTCAATATATCACCACCATACTTTTCATTTTCCAGTACATTCCTGACAAGCTTTTTCAGCTCTGTCATATCGCGGCGCATATCGAAAAGCACTTTATACAGCAGCTCCCGCTCTGAGAATGAGCTTGCTGAGTCTTCACCGTTTCGCAATGTAACCAGTGCCTTGCGGCTCGAAGGCTGGACGGGATTCAGGTAATGATTCAGTCTTTCCGTGCTGATCGGCAGGTCTTTATCTGTTTCGAGTATCGTAATCTGCTCGGCGATATTTTTGAGCTGCCGGATATTTCCCGGGAATGCATATTGCAGCAGCAGGTCCTTCGCTTCCGCATCCAATCTGACGGGTTTGGTCCGGTATCTTTCAGAGAAATCGTTTGTAAACTTCCTGAAAAGCAGCAGAATATCCTCTCCCCGGTCGCGCAGTGGCGGTACGTAAATGGGAACAGTATTCAGACGATAGTAAAGGTCTTCTCTGAACTTCCCGTTATTTACGGCATCCAGCAGGTTTACATTCGTGGCTGCTACCACGCGCACATTGGTTTTTAAAACTTTGGAAGAACCTACGCGTATATATTCGCCGTTTTCCAGTACGCGAAGCAATCTCGCTTGTGTGCCCAGCGGCATTTCGCCCACTTCATCGAGGAAAATGGTACCGGTATTGGTTGTTTCAAAATATCCTTTACGTGCATCCAATGCACCCGTAAATGCGCCTTTTTCGTGCCCGAATAGTTCAGAGTCAATTGTTCCTTCCGGGATAGCTCCGCAGTTGATCGCTATAAACGGACCGTGTTTGCGGGAGCTGAGACTGTGTATGATCTTAGAGAAGGATTCTTTCCCGCTTCCGCTTTCCCCCGTGATCAGCACGGTAAGATCGGTTGCTGCCACCTGGATCGCCACATTGATTGCGTGGTTTAGTCCCGGTGATGTACCGATGATCCCGAAGCGGTTTTTAATGGATTGTATTTCAGTAGGATTCATTCAAATAGCTGTTCGCAATAGCCACTGGCTCCTGGCTATTAAGTTAAAAAGCCGGGAGCTTGTCCGGCTTTGTAATAATTATTAAACGGCTTCAACTTCGGCCACGATTTTTCCTCTCAAAGTGGCAGCCGTGCATTCCGTGATCAGTACGTGCACATAATCACCTTTTTTGAAATTCTCCCGGGGGAAAATCACCTTTTTGCCCTGATCGATCCTGCCCGAGAAATCCTCTTCCGAACGTTTTGATGTTCCTTCAATGAGTACTTTCTGAACCGTACCGATCAGTCTTTTGTTTCTTTCCAGTGAAATGCGCTGCTGTACGTCAATCATTTCCGCCAGCCTTCTTTGTTTCACATCGGCAGGAATATCATCTGCAAATTTCTTCGCCGCCAATGTACCAGGACGTTCGGAGTATGAGAACATATATCCGAAATCAAACTGAACGTATTCCAGCAGCGATATCGAATCCTGGTGCTCTTCCTCAGTTTCTGTACAAAACCCGGTGATCATATCGTGCGAAATCCCGCATTCATCGCCGAGTATCCGGCGAATGCTGTCGATTCTGCTGAGATACCATTCACGATCGTAAGTACGGTTCATCAGATCAAGAATCCGGCTATTACCGCTTTGGGCGGGTAAATGGATGTATTTACAGATGTTATCGTACTTTTTAATGGTATATAAAACTTCATCCGTAATGTCTTTCGGGTGCGAAGTACTGAACCTGACCCTCAAATCCGGATGTACCTGCGCAACCATTTCAAGCAGCTGGGCAAAGTTGACGCTGTTCTCCCATTTGTAGCTGTCTACATTCTGGCCAAGCAAAGTCACCTCACGGTACCCGTCGCGGAACAGATCCGCTGCTTCTTTTACAATGGAATGAGGATCACGACTGCGCTCGCGGCCACGCGTAAATGGTACCACGCAAAAGCTGCACATATTATCGCATCCCCGCATAATGGACACCATCGCCGTTACGCCATTTGAGTTCAGACGAATGGGAGCGATATCGGCGTAAGTTTCCTCTCTTGATAAAAACACATTTACCCCTTTCTGTCCGCTGCCGGCTTCCATAACCAGCCGGGGCAAGTCTCGGTAAGCGTCTGGGCCGGACACGATGTCGACCATTTTTTCCTCTTCCAGCAACTGCGCTTTCAGCCTCTCTGCCATACACCCCAGTACGCCGATCAGTGTTCCTGGTTTTCTTTTCTTGATAAAATTCAGGTGCATTAACCTGTTACGCACTTTCTGCTCGGCATTGTCGCGGATAGCGCAGGTATTCAGGAATATCAAATCTGCATCTTCCACATCGGAGGTAGTGGCAAATCCTGCCTCACGCATGACCGATGCCACGATTTCACTGTCAGAAAAATTCATCTGACAGCCATAACTTTCTATAAAAAGCCTCTTTTTGTTGGACGCAGGCTCGTTTTCTGAAATACGGACAGTCTCACAAGCCTCTTTATCCGCGTCCGTCAAAATTTTCAGTGAATTGGCAACTCTTTGCTCCATTGGTAGGATTCTTAAAACACTTTTTAAATCTGCATGAAGCAGTAAACAGGATCTTTAACCTTACTAAACAGCAGGTGAAAGATTGCAAATATAGCAAGAAAACGAAGAAAACTGACAAACTGTCATGGAATGTGACCAGCGGAAAGCGGGTCAGAACGGATAGCCTACACCCAGATTGATGTTCAGGAAATTAGGTTGTGTTTTCTTGAACAGTTTGTCAAATTGTAGTTCGTCAAGCACAAATTTCTGCACAGCAGGATCATAAACCTTGATTCCGAAATCAAACCGCAGGATAAAAAAGGACAAATCGTAACGGATACCAAATCCTGTACCGACGGCAATTTCACGCGCAAAACTGCCCGCTTCAAACTTCTGTGATTCAGCCGCGGTGCTGTTCAGGTTCCAGACATTTCCCGCATCGATAAAGAGCGCATAATTGATATCACCAAAAAAATTGGCCAGGTACCCGCGCCATTCCAGGTTACCTTCCAGCAGGAATTCGCCGGGTGATTCTATCGACAGATTGTTGACCGTCAATCGCGGCGGAGAGGAACCTGGCCCGAGCCTTCTGGGAAGCCACGCGCGCAAGCTGTTGGAACCACCCGCAAAAAAGTACTTCTCGTAAGGAGGTACCTTGCTGTCTCCATAGCTGTAAACCGCCCCGCTGTTGATGCGCGCCACAAACGAAGACCGTTTTCCAACCGGCCAGTAGCGGCGGTAATCTGCATTCCAGCGCAGGTATTTGTAAAACAACAGATCATCGCCGAAAACGTGCCTGATCAGCTGCTGTTGCTTTGGCAGTATATTCAGCGAAGTTCCACCCGATTCCAGCGCAAGCCTGAAATAGGTAGCGCGTTTCGGCGGGCCGATCAATGCATTGGTATTGTAGACAAAACTTGCATTGATATCCGACACAAATGATTTTTGAAAGCTGTTTGCCAGATTGTTACCTTGCTTGAATAAGGCATCGAGCAGGCTCTGGAAATCAGCCCGGATATTCTGGGTGTTCAGAATGTTCAGGTCCACCAGCGACACATTGAAAAGTGTTTTGTTCGTCGGCTGCCATGAATAATTCATAGCCACCTTCACGTTCGTACGCGTGTATTCGGGCCTGTTTACGTAATTATAACCCAATCCAACTTGCGTACGGGGATTGTAATTGGCCGTTTTGCGTTGCAGGAAAGTCCCGGGTGCCAGCAGACGCGGGAAGATCAGTGAGGTATTTAACCCGACTTCTTCACTCCGGTAAATATCCTGGTCACCGATAAATCCGGGTACCAGCTCAATGCCGCCGCGTAAGTTGGCCTCGAAGTTTTCCAGTCCGTTGAACACATTCCTGATCTTGTAAGACAAATTGGCAAACGGCCCTGGTGCACCTTGCAGCTGGATTACATTCAAACCGACATCGGTAGAAATCTGGTACTTCTTTAAGGGGATAACCTTGAAATAGCTGTTGATACCATATCCTGTCGAATCCAAAGTGTAGCTGTAATTGACAAAATCAAACTGGTCAGTGAGCGAAAGCTGCTGCTGCGTTCCCCTTTCCTTGGCCTGGCTGTAAAAATCGCCCGGGCGCATCTGGATCTTGCTGTCGAGGATCCTTTTCGAAAACCGTTTTTCACTAAAAACGTACTGGATGCCTTTGAAGCTGCTGGTATCTTTCCTGAAAAGTGAATCGGGAGTTCCGGCTGCGGGCAGTACTTCGAAGTGTACGGAGTTGATCTTGTACCTGACAGGATTGTTGTTTTTACCCGGCATTTCCACGCGCACATTCACGTCCACGGATTTGAAAGTGCTGTCTGTTTTCGGATTGGTGATGGTATCATTTACGAGATAGGATACATTCTGTCGGGAAAAACCCATGTAACCTTCGTTCCGCATTAAAGTTTCTATCCTGATACGCTCTTCTTCAAAGCTATCTCCATCATAACGCTTCTTGCTCGCCAGTACCGCATTCTTGGAAGTCGCATTGATAATGCTGTCGGCAAGCACGTTTTTAACCTGGTAATAAACATCGCGGATGATCGTCGGCTTGTTTTCGGTTACCAGGTAATTGATCTTGACGCGGTTCAGGATTGTGTCTGGCTTATATCCTACTTTTGCTTCAAAAAAGCCGTTATTATAAAGGTACCGCTGCATTTTATCCGCATTTTGGGCGACCTCCTCCATTCGGAAATAAACAGGCGCTTCGCCCAGTATGCGCATCCAGAAGTTACCCTGCGCAGCGCGCACCTGCGCTTTTTCAAGTTTTTTGGCATAGCGCCGCTGTGCCTTTTCGAGCTTTTTGGGAGAATTTTCGTGAATCCGGGATTCTTTCTGATAATTTTGCGTGACCTCGATTACCTTCCTTTGCTTTTCCTCCTTGTTGTAGAACAGCTCACCAAAGCGATAGAGGCCGACATACGGGAAAATGGGTAATCCCAGCAACCGGCGGTTTGGTTTTTGAGGGATCAATGCGTCGAGCTCGGCGTCACTGATGGCGCGGTTGCCTTTAATCGACGAGTTTCCGAGATAATAGTTATTGTTGGTAGGGGAAGAATTGGGTGTGCAGGAAAACAATCCTGTGAGTACAAGGAAGACGACGAAGCTGTATGTAATCCTAGAATTGATATTCAATGCTGTCAAAAAATCGTATTAAGTATATTAACTCGCTCAAAATCAAAAAGTACAGGCAACTGCATCAGGCTTTTATAGTCGAAGGTGCCAAAAGTGTTCTGGAATTATTTGATTCCGATTTCGAAATCGAGTTTGTATTAGCCACAACCGAATTTCAGCAAAAATACGCAACTATTCTATCCCGGCATAGTGCATCCATAGAAACGGTCACCATGCAGGAGCTGGAAGGATTAGGTTCTTTCCAAACCAACGATTCCTGCCTCGCTGTTGCTAAAACGAAGCAAAATACGTTTTTGTCTCAGGAAGGAAATGAATTTGTGTTGATTTTGGACGATATCCGCGATCCCGGAAACCTCGGTACCATCATCCGGGTTGCCGACTGGTACGGAATCAGCAAAATTGTCTGCTCGGAAGGTACTACTGATTTTTACAACCCCAAAGTAATCGCAGCTGCAAAAGGTTCTTTCACCCGGATCAAAAGTTTTTACACAAACCTTGATACTTACTTAGCTGAAAACAAGCAGGATAAGCCTGTCGTCGGCGCATTTCTCGGCGGTGCTTCCCTATATGGATTTGAATTTTCTCCCAATGGAGGGTTTATCGTTATGGGGAATGAATCCAATGGGATCAGTGACGAAATCGGTGCATTCGTAAGCGACAGGGTTACCATTCCAAGGGTAGGAGAGGCCGAGTCACTGAACGTGGGCATTGCCACCGCGATTATGCTGGATAATATGCGCAGGCAGATCCCGCTGCGTTAATTCTCGTGCGCCGCCCGGTGCGAAAGTTCTTCCGCGTATTCTTTCCCGAGGTAATTGTCTATAAAATAATGGGCAATGTAAATCACCGGAGTGAGCAGGATTGCCACTACTCCTTTGTATAGATAATTGATTGTGCCCACAGAAAATATCTGTTTCAGGTCCCAGTTTCCAAATACATAGAATGCGATCGTGATGACCACGAAGCTGTCCACAAGCTGTGAAAACATGGTTGATCCGGTAGCACGCAGCCAGATGTACTTACTGCCTGTTTTTCTGCGAAGCCACGAAAAAACGAAAACATCAAGCAACTGGCCAAGCAGGAAAGCAGTGATAGACCCGATCATAATACCCAGCCCCTGGTTGAATATCTTTGAAAATGCATCATTGATATTGAACACATTTCCGTGAGAATCGGTATTGTTCAAATCCAGCCAGAACTGCGCAGGAGGTAATTTGGTTGAGAAAAAAATCGTGATAAAAGTATAAACAATGAGCGCGGAGGTCAGATAAGAGATCCTTTTTACTCCTTTTCTCCCAAAATACTCATTGATAATATCGGAAGTAATAAACACGACCGGCCAGTTTACAACTCCTGCTGTCATGTTGAAATCCAGCCGCTGTCCCCCGATGAGCAGGTTTGCCGGCGGGATACCCAGTAAGGTTTCGACGGAGAATATTTTCCCGCCGGTAATCTCGGCGCTCAATGCATTGGTAATAAATATAGCGCAGAGCACTAAAAAGAGCTTTTGCCGCTTGGCTTCCTGAATCCTGGTTTCCGGTGTGGACATTTGTTTAAACAATCAGGTCCTCAACGGTGCGTGAAGAAAGTACCCGCCGGTTCTCAAGGAAAAATTCCAGCTTATCCATGGCCTGGTTGAGCTCGTCCACGGTGGGTAGAAAAACAATGCGGAAGTGATCGTCGGATATGTAGTTGAAACCGGTTCCCGCTACTACCAGTACTTTCTGGTCAGCCAGCAGGTTAAACACAAACTGGTCGTCGTTTTTAAGCCCAAATTTTTTCAGGTCAATTTTCGGGAACACGTACAACGAACCTTTGGGCTTTACACAGGTTACGCCGGGAATGGACACGAGCCTGTCGTACACCAGGTTCATTTGCTTGTAAAGCCTGCCCGACGGGGCTACAAGTTCCTTAATACTCTGGTAGCCGCCTAATGCAGTTTGAATCGCATATTGTGTGGGTACGTTGGCGCAAAGCCGCATGCTGGCCAGCAGGAGCAAACCTTCTGAATACGATTTTGCTTTATGTTTTGCGCCGCTCAAAATCATCCATCCGCCCCGGAAACCAGCCGAACGGTAGTTTTTGGAAAGTCCCCCATAGGTAACACAAAGGGTATCTGTCACCAGCGAGCCCATTGGGTAATGTACTGCGCCATCGTATAAAATCTTGTCGTAGATCTCGTCAGAGAAAATGATCAATCCGTGTTCTTCGGCAATTTTGGCAATGCGCATCAGCACATCTTTCTCGTAAACTGCGCCCGTTGGATTGTTCGGGTTAATGAGAACGATCCCTTTTGTGCGGGAAGTTATTTTCTTTTCAAGGTCGTCGAGATCGGGGTTCCAGTCTGATTCTTCATCACAAATGTAATGCACGGGAGTGCCGCCGCTGAGTGCAATGGAAGCAGTCCAGAGCGGATAGTCCGGCGAAGGGACCAGTATTTCGTCGCCCGGATTGAGCAGCGCCTGCATAGAAAGCAGGATCAGCTCGCTGACGCCGTTCCCGATGAAAATATCGTTAATCTCAACATCCTGAATGCCAATTGTCTGTGTATAATGCATAACAGCCTTGCGGGCCGCAAATAATCCTCTGGAATCCGAATAGCCTTGCGCATTGCGCATGTTCATGATGATATCGTGAACAATTTCATCGGGTGAATCGAAACCAAACGGAGCCGGATTGCCGATGTTCAGGTTATGGATCTTATAACCCTGGCTTTCAAGCTCTAATGCTTTCTGGTAAGTAGCGCCGCGAATTTCGTATTTGAGATTGTTGAGGCGCTGGCTTTTGAGGAATTCCATTGTATTATCTTGAATCGGTTTTTTTCAAAGTTAAGCAAATATGTTAAAGAGACGCTCCTGAGCGGGATTTGCTTATCGGTTTTTAAGACTGTCGATGATCACTGACATCAACAGGAATCCGACCACACCATAAAAGAACGGACTGATCTCCCAGTGCTGGATTCGAAACACAACCAGAACAGCAATCATGCCGACAAGCAAGATGATCGACAAAATGCGAAAAGCAGCGAGATACGTTTTCATGATTTTTCAACTGGCTAAAAGTGGATAAGAGAATAGGAGATGTAATATAGCAAAAGCCGGCCATTTGGCCGGCTTTTGCTATATTAATTGAAGAGTTAATATGGATTATATGAGATCCCGATTATTGTCTAACCAGAATCTCTTCTGTAACACGCCATCCGTTCCCTCCCATATACCCATATCTCAGATAGAAGGTTTTGGTTGCTGGATCGTAGGTGTTGTTCGCTTTTGCTGCATCAGCCCATTGAGCTGTATAGGGGCTGGGCAACGCAGTATCAAACTGCGTGTAAGGCGCGCCGGCCGCTCCTGCTGCTGGTGTGATTGTTACCTTATTGGTTTTCGGATCCACAGTCACGTTTGCAAAGTAGCCTGAACCGCCCAAATCTCCGAGTTCTACTTTCACAGTATTCGGTGATACTGTTTCCATGTGCTTATCTGCGTGAACCGCACGAGGAGCCGTCGGGTGATATACATATCCTGTTGACTCGTATGTTGCATCGTAAATGTTCTTAGCCTTCAGTGCAAGCAGAATCGTGCCGAAATTACCGCTTACAGTAGCAGAAGAAGCCGATTTGATCTGAATGGGGAGTACATAGTTTTTTGAAAAATCAAATTGCGATGGCTTCACCTTGATCATTACCTGAGCAGTCCGCTGGCCTTTCGGAATTACAACTGTTGCAGGAATCGTATACAAAGTCGGGTCAATTACATCAAACTCTTCTTCCTGCTCCGTGTTGTATTGCGTTACCGCGGCTGTGTCAACACCCAGGGTCACCGTAATGTCCTGGGGAGCGACGTGCGCGCCGGAGTAGCTCACCGTGATCGGGTAATCAGCCTCAGGTGCCAGGTCAAAAGATTTTGAATACATCGAATAGGTACTTCCGCTTGGTGAAGTAAAGCTGGATGGATTCTTGAACTCAACGACATTGGTCGATGTGTCCGGATCCAGGTTCATGTCATCTTTCAGACAAGAGGTTACGGCCATACCAAAAAGGAATAAGCCAGCTATTTTTATTGAATAGTTCATATCAAATTTTTCAGTTAGGATCCCAGAAGATCAAATCAGTAAACGGGTTAATCACTCTGTAATTTCCGGCATTGTATGATTGCTCGGAAGTCGGATAAAGGATTCTCGAAGGAAGCTTGTCAGCACGTGTGGAGGTTGACAGCATAGAGGCAATGTTACGATAACCATCACCATTTGGCTGTGTAACGGGATAGCCTGTTCTCCTGAATTCATTGTAACCCTCTTCTGAGTTGATCATATTTACTGCAATCCATTTCTGGGTGATAATTGCTTCCAGGCGCTGCGCAGGTGTTGTGGCCAGCTTGATGTTTACAAGGTAACTTTCGTCATTGTCGGCTTTGTAAGCTGCAACGTCTGTGGCCACGTTCTTTCCTGCGGCCACTACGTTAGTTACATCTTTATACAGGTAAGTGTAAGATGCCGCAATACCAGCATCAAAAGTTGCCGCATAGTCGCCGGTAAGCAAGCCTTTCAATTGCGCCTCTGCCTGCAGGAATTTCGCTTCTGCCAGTAGCATTAGTACTTGTCCCTGACCAGGTCCTTTCAAGACACCTAATGCATTGCTGATGCTGGAAGCGCTGCTGAAAGTTCCGGTATACCAGGTAGAGTAATTGGTAATGATTGTTGGTGCATCTACCTCGTCGCCAAGCTGGTTCACCGGCGTGTTGGTTGCGAAGTTTTTGTAGATCACCGAGCCTCTCCCATTGTCAGTTAATTTTGGACCTTTGTAAAACCCGAAAGCGAATTCAGTTGGAATGCGGGAAGAGTTGGCAAGTGCGCCGGTTGTCTGATATCCCCAGGTGTTCCAAAGTGGATTTGGCTTATCTTTTACATAGCCAGGATTCACAATCGCATCATCAGCAATGAAGCCAAGCGTTTTGTCCATCGCAGCAAATTTCGTTGTGACAAATGATGAAAGTGCAGGCACGCCAGAAACACGGATCAAAATGCGCAGCTTGATGGTGTTAGCAAATCGCTTCCATTTCGTCATATCCCCGCCGAACATCGGATCGGAAGACGAGTTAAGTGCAGTTGGAAACTCTGCTGCATCAATAAGGGCAATTGCTTCGTCCAGCTTCGTTACCAGATCCTGGTAGATGGTTGCTGCATCGTCATACTTAGGTGTCAGGTTTGCATTGTTCTGCAAAGCCTCCGTGTAAGGCACGTCACCAAATGCATCAACGAGCTTCTGAAAATTATATGCAACCATGATGTTGGCAGCGGCATTGGCATAAGCCAGCTTGTCGTCGCCTTTTGTCTGGTCCATTACATATTTGTAATCGTTCAGATTGTCATAGGCATTTACCCACAATGCATTGTAGTTGTCAGGGATTAGCTGGTAGTTGAACAAATTGCCAAAACCTGAGAAACCGCCCGCGTTAGCAATATAGCCGCCAAAATGACCGCCATAGCTATTATACTGGCTCGATACCGAAGCCGTTCCCGTGATAGCTGCCGGTAATACGAGCAGTGGCTGTACAGTTGTAGCCTGGTTGGGGTTGGTGTTGATATCGAGATAATCACTACAAGATGACAGGACCGTGACAAGCACTGCCAGCATCCAACTGATGTTATATCTTTTCATTGGTATTTAATTAGAATGTTAGTGATAAGGTGCCGCCGAAATAACGCGCAGGCGGTGTTTGTCCAAGGCTGGTAAAACCTACCGCATTGCTGTCTGAACCTAATGCGCTATACTCTGGATCGGTGTACAGGTTTGATTTTGGCGCCCATATAAAGAGGTTTCTTCCCTGAACGCTGATGCTTGCACCTTTAATTACTTTTGTTTTGTCGAGTAATCCGGCAGGCAGGTCGTAGCCAATGGATGCTTCACGCAATTTCCAGAAACCCGCAGAGTTGGTGTAGTTCTGACCAATGTTGGTATTTCTTGTTCCATCAGTCCAGAAATCAGCACCACCACTTCTTACCGCAATGTTGGTGTTCTCTACATACTGGCCTTCTGAATTCAGGTAAGAAGAATTTGGAATCACAAAACGGTCCCTGTTGTACCAGCCAGTGCGAACGCCAGCACCAGAAAAGTCATATCCTCCGGAAACTGAGTTAAAAATATAATGACCATTACGGTACTCGAACAGTAAGCTCAATCTCAATTTCTTGTAGCTAACTGTTCCATTCAAGCCAAGAATGTGCGGCGGGTTGGTAATACCTACATCCTTGAAAGTGCCATTCGTAGAAGGGTACCCTGTTTTCGAATCAACGATGATTCTTCCCTGGTCATCGCGATTGTAATCAGTTACCTGAAGAAGCGGGAAAGGAGAGCCTACTTTAGCGATAACTTTCGCAGCAGAACCCGAAGAACCAACACTCAGCTCATTTGATTGTGCAGAAAGAGAAAGTACTTCATTCTGGTTGTAAGTGTAGTTACCACCAAGTTGAACTGTCAGTCCTGT
Source organism: Dyadobacter sp. HNCC25DJ183 (assembly GCF_056895175.1). Classification (NCBI taxonomy): domain Bacteria; kingdom Pseudomonadati; phylum Bacteroidota; class Cytophagia; order Cytophagales; family Spirosomataceae; genus Dyadobacter; species Dyadobacter sp. HNCC25DJ183. The sequence continues at coordinate 452,276 of NZ_JBXHAP010000007.1, read as the reverse complement.
TGCGGTTTTGATAGGTGTAATGTTCAAGGACGCTTCAATCCCTTTGTTTTCTACCTCACCGATGTTAGTTCTCAAAGATCCGAAGCCGGTCGAGTTAGGAATCAAAACAGTGATGGTTTGATCAACTGTGTTGGTTTTGTAGAAAGTAATACCACCACCTATGCTCCATGGGCGGAATTCGAAATCGATACCACCCTCAATTCCTGTTGTGATCTCAGGTTTCAGGTTGGAGGAAACAAGTGTATTATCCAGCACAAAACCGGCACCACTTGTATAGGGATATCCGTAGCCTTGTGAGAAGGTGCTGCTCAGTGAGTATGCGCCGAGGTTATTCAATGGAATAGGGCCGAAATCCCGGTTGTTGCCCAGGTTCACCTGGCCAACCTGTGAGTAACCCGCGCGTAACTTCAAGCTTTGCAGGATGTCGGAATTGGTAAGTGCCGGAATAGCGTCGCTGGCGATGAAAGAAATGTCAGCAGACGGATAGAAGAATGAACGGTTTTCTTTTGCCAAAATTGAACGCCAGTCATTTCTTGCTGTCACGTGAAGGTAAAGCAATTCTTTAAATCCAAGACGTGCTTCTCCATACACACCGATTTGGCGTGCTTTATAGTTTCCTTCGTTTGCAATCGGCGGGTTAAGGCTGTTGCCGATGTTGTAAAGTCCGTCAATTACGAGACCATTAGCTACAACACCCATTGCTTTTGTTGCATTCTCACGAACAGTCGTTCCCACGGCAACATTCAGGTTGAATGCAGGACTCAGATTTGTTTTAAATTCAGCTAAGAAGTCGTTGACAAACTGCGTCGTATAACCTGCATAATCAACAACCTGACCAGCGATATCTGTCTTCGAACTTCCTGAGATGCTTTTTGTATAATCAGTATAAGTGAACTTACCTTGATGTACTTTACCAGACAAATTCCGTCCGCTCATACCCACTCGGTAAGTGAATGTTAATGGTTTCAGTGGATTCCATTTCAATTCCATATTACCCTGCAGATAATCATTACGCTGATTCCAACGGTTGTTGGATAGTGTGAAGTAAGGGTTTTGATAATATTCGTTGAAATAACCATTTGGGTTAGCAAATGGATTATTCTGCCAGTCCTCATACTTCGTTACATCCACTTGGCTGGGCGACATCAAAAGGTTTTCATACGCCGCGCCCGTCGCGCTACTTGTGTTGGTACGGCCTGCTATAAAGTTGGTGTTGAATGACGCCGTCAGGTTTTTGTAAATGTGGCGCACAACATTGGCACGCACGCTGTAACGCTTGTATCCGTCATAAGGAACAGTTGATTTTTGGTCAAAATACTGTGCAGACAGGTAGAATGTGCCTTTGTCATCTCCCGAAGTAACACTAAGGTCAGTCTGGTTTGCAACGCCGGTGTTCCAGAAATCTTCACGGAAATTTTGCGCTGAATAAGGTACAGTCTGAATAGAACCATCTTCCAGCGGCTTTCCAATATTCACCATCGAACCATCGAACGCAGGTCCGTACTGCTGGTTTTCGTAAGGGGTATAAGATGGTACATCATCCGGTGTTGTTCCTGAACCAAAACCTTTCTGCAGCTGAGGAAGAAAACTTACTTTCTCAAGCGTAGTTGTGTTGGAGATCTTGAACTGGGTTACACCTGATTTACCTTTTTTGGTAGTCACGATAAGTGCACCGTTGGATGCATCCGATCCGTACAATGCCGCTGCACCTGCTCCATTCAACACCTGGATATCCTCGATGTCCTCAGGGTTGAGGTTTCCAAGTATATCATTCGTGGAAATGATGTTGTCGATGACAACGAGCGCCTGGTTGTTACCCGTAAGTGAACGGTTACCGCGAAGTACTAAACGGTAGTTAGGGTTCACCCCGCTGCTCACACCCATTACCAGCAATCCTGGCACACGACCTGCAAGACTCGCCGCCACACTGATCGGCTTACCCTGTACAATGTCCTGCGCTTTTACGGTAGTGGACTGGTTACCCAGCTCGCGGCGCTGTGCAGTTAGACCGCCGGCCGTGATCACAACCTCATTCAATGCAAGTTCGTCTAGTGTCAGAACTACATCTAAATTGCCCGACGCCGGCGCTTTCAGCTCCTGGTTAAGGAAGCCGACGAAAGAAAAAATAAGTGTTTGACCAGGGCGCGCATTAATGCTGTATTCGCCTTTGTCATTGGTAAGCGTACCGGTGTTTGTTCCGGCAACCCTGATAGATACGCCGGGAAGAGATGACCCGTCGTCTTTGGAAGTAACCGTCCCGGTCACCTCTCTGCTTTGGGCGTAGACCTGGCTGCAAAGCAGCAGCAAGCCCCCCAAGAAGGGTAATAGAAATTTTTTCATTAAGTTAGGTTTGTTATAAAATAATTGTCTGTAAAAATAATATTTGTCCTGACAATTACAACAGCATTTTTATGAAACTCAAAAGAATATTTACTCCAAAAAGATTTATTAGGCCGAAATTGCATGTAAAAGGGTTTTTATTCAAAATTATCTGTACAATTGAAATGTGACCAATCGGTTACAGTTAATCTTGGCTAAATTGTATTTTACTGCTAAAGCAAAAAAAGGCGGACAGTGTCCGCCTTTTTTTGCTTTGTATGACTTTCGGGCTAGAATTTGTCCCACCACAATTTGGTAGTAACAACGTCTCCGCCGATAGCAGTTGCAGCTGCTTCACGGTTTGCTCCGTTCAGCGTTTGCTCATTGATCGGGTAGATCATCCGGGTAGGGATTGCAAGTCCGGCAGGTGCATTACCACCTGTTGGAGGCAACAATCTCGGGAAATCCAATCTTCTCCATTCAACCCATGCTTCCCAACCTCTGTTGTAAAGTGCAAGCCATTTCTGGAAGCCGATTTTCTCTTTCCAGTTGGCAGCAGCAGTAGCATAAGCCACTTTTGGTTGTGCCAGGTAAGCAGTTGTAGCAGCTGTAATTTCAGCAGCAGGCTTGTTGATATTGCTCATCCAATATTCGATAGAAGCACCAATGCCTTTGTTGTAGTGCTCTGCAGCAGTACCTGCAATGAAACCTCTTTCAACAGCTTCCGCCAGTAGGAACTCCACTTCTGCGTAATCCAGAAGAATGCCTTCCAGATCCGGCTCGATGATGTTATCACCCACGTGAGAGAATGCCGAGTAGGTATTTGAAAAACCGTAGTTTCCGCCAACATATTTACCGTTAATATCAGTAAAGAATGCAGCACGTCTGGGGTCATTCAGATCATTCATCGGGTTAACGATCGTTGCTGAGGCTACAAAATCCTGACGGCTGGTATACAGCGGGTTCAGATTTTGCGCAATTACGTTATAGTTTGGCGGGGTATCAATGTAAGGGAATGCCGCATTGTCGTTGTTCGAAGTGAAAACATTTGGTGCCGCTTGTGCTACCAGTGTTTTCGCTTTTGCAGGATCGCTGTCAGCAATGATCATCGCCAGTTTCAGTTTCAAAGAATTTGAGAACTTAACCCATTGCGAAAGATCTCCTTCGTAAAGCAAATCGCCGTTTTCAAATCCAACTCCGTTCGTGCTGAATTTCGGGATTGCAACGTCCAGACGTGCAAGCAAATCGTTGTAAACAGTTTGTGCATCGTCGTATTTTGGAAGAACATTGTCCGGGTTCAAAGCTTCTGAGTAAGGAACGTTACCAAACGTGTTCACAAGCGCGGCCCAGGCCATTACTTCCACAACTTCGATCTGAGCGAGCTGTACATCTCTGTTTGCAGGAACGATGAATTCGTCCTCTTTCAACAGTCTGCGTGCTTCGTTCAAGTCAGAGATCACACCTTTGTAAATTCCCTGCCAAAAAGCCTGAGGAACCGTACGTGCTGTTACATTGTAGCGAGGCTCATCCAGGTAAGTGGTTGTTGCCCAGTGTTGTACGTATAAACGGTAGTTGTTCACATTCACGTTGGGGCTGGTCAATGTATCAGCAAGCCCTTTCAAAGCATTGGAGAACAAAGTAACCGGCGGTACCTCCGACGGACGCTTTGCATCCACATTGTAATCATCCAGGCTGTCGACACACGCGGTCATCAGCAGGATTGGAAGAAAGAAAATGATTAATCTTTTCATATTTTTTTAAAAACGCAGTTTAACATTGAATCCATAACTTCTAACTGCCGGATACGCACCACTTTGATATCCACCTGCACCGTTCAGCTGTCCTGATCCCAAACCTTCTTCCGGATCCTGGAAATCCATGTTTTTGTGGATGATCCATAGGTTACGTCCAATTACAGAAACGTCGATTCCTTTGAATGCGCGCAGTTTCGCAACGATATCCTGAGGAATTGAGTAAGTCAATGCAACCTCTCTCAATTTGATATAGCTTGCATCGTAAATGTACATCGCACGTGGCGGGTTAGCAGGGTATCCGTATGCCGTGTTTCCGTTACCGTCAGAGTTTTCTGCTCTCACGTCGTTTGGAGTACCATCTGCTTTTACACCTGGGAACAACACACCACCTGGTTTGTCTGTCAAGCCTAGTTTGTTACCCTTTGCATCGTAGTTGTAAGCAGGGTCTCTTTTTGGGTTGCCAAGTTCGTTAAGTCCGGCTGTGATCGGATAAAGACCAGTTCCTTCTCCATACCACTGATCCAGTGACCACACATCTCCACCGTGACGAATATCAAGCAGGAAGCTCAATGCAATGGATTTGTATTTCAAATTGTTGCTAACACCACCGATCCAGTCTGGATTAGGGTTACCAATGATCTTAGCAGAACTTGCAGATGCTGCATACATACCATTTGAACGAACGATTTTCTGTCCATTTTCGTGGTATTCGAAATCTGTACCTCTGATGATACCGAAAGGCTGTCCAACAGCAGCATTCAGGGAAACTCCACCTTGCAGGGAAGCAACAGGAACGTTTTCAACACCTTCATACAGGCTGATTACCTTGTTTCTGTTACGTGCAAAGTTTGCATTGATTGTCCATGAGAAGTCAGCTGTTTTAACCGGAGTTACGTAAGCAGAGATCTCGATACCTTTGTTTTGTACTTCCCCTGAGTTGATATACTTGAAAGCAAATCCAGTTGCAGCAGAAATCGATACCGGCAGGATCTGATCAAGTGTTTGTGAGCGGTAGTAAGTGAAATTAAAACCTACACGGTCATTCAGGAAAGCAGTTTCCAATCCGAACTCATAGCTTTTTGTACGCTCTGATCTCAGGTTAGGGTTGTTTTTCGTGTTACGCAAAGTAAAGTATGGAATTGATCCGATACCGGTCGGTTTGTCATACACGTCCAGGATACTTCCCCATGGTGCATCATTACCTACTTCTGCATAGTTGGCGCTCAGCTTACCCATTGTCAGCCAGTCCAGTCCAAGGCCAGGAAGATTTGAGAAGTTGAAGTTGGCACCTACCGCTGGATAGAAGTAAGTGTTATTGTCTTTCGGAAGCGTAGAAGATTTGTCTTGTCTTGCGGTAAGGTCAAGGTTAACAAGGTCTTTGTAACCAAAAGAAGCCTGTGCATAAAGACCATCCACACCAATGCGCTGGTAAGTTTCAGAAGGAGCTTCGATCGGGTTGATAGAGTTCAGCAGGGAGTAAAGCCCTGGTACAACCATACCTCCGTTTGTTTTAGCTCTTACTGCATTCAGCTTGGATCTGCGCATGCTTCCACCCGCCAAACCAGAGAAGTTAATGTCTTTGGTAATTGCTTTGCGGAAGTTGAAGATCACGTCAAGGTTGGTTTCATTAAAAGCACGGTTGTAGCGGCTGTATTCAGCTGGATCTGCGCTACCGAATGCAATTCTTTCTTCCTGGAAATCCTGTGTTCCGTTGTAAGCGAAGCGGCCTGTCACGTCAACCCACGGAGCGATTTTGTAGACAGCCTGCGCATAACCGAAGAAGTTATCACGCGTATCATTTGAGTAGTTCTGGTAACGGGAGTAGTATGGGTTTTCTGAGTAGATAGGTCCATTGTTCTCGAAACGTGCTGTCGGGCTACCCCAGTTCCAGGTTACATTCTGCTGGTTTCTGAAATACGCATCCTTTTGTTCAAGTATGTCAACGTTGGTCTGGAACCACTGTCTGAACTGCTGGTTAGGGTTTTTGCCATCATAACCAGTTCCGTAGCGGCCAAGACCTTTGATTTGCGAATAGTTCGCATTTGCCTGAACAGAAAGCTTTTTCGTAATGTCGAAAGTAGCTGAGAAGTTGAACAGGTTTTTTCCAAGTTTACTGTTTGGCAGCACACCTTTTTCGTCGTTACGTGTGTAACCAACTTTGAAGGTTGTGTTTTCGCCGCCACCTGTGATGCTGATGCTCTGGTTTGAGTTTAAGCCTGTTTCATAAAAAGAAGCAGGGCCGTTTTTAGCTGCAACCCAGGGAGTCATTTTTTGGTAGTTAGGAGAGCTTGGATCCAATGCATCCCACTGATAAACCATCACAGAAGGATCAAATTTCGGACCGAAAGAAGCATCTGCATCAAATAGCGTGATGTTACCTTCTCCTGAGCCCAGGTTGCCACGGTAAAAACGGGTTTTAGCCCGGTCACCATCGTAACCTGCACCATATTCGTTCTGATATTTTACAAATGTCGACTTGTCAATTTTACCCCAGGTAACACCGCTGTTGACAGTTATGTCAAAGCTGTTTTTACGTCCCTGTTTGGTAGTAATCAAAATAACACCATTTGATGCACGTGAACCGTACAATGCAGTTGCAGCAGCACCTTTCAAAACGTTAACAGAAGCGATGTTGTCCGGGTTGATATCGGCTGCGGCATTACCGTAGTCAGTTCCCGCGCGTCCTGTTTGCTGATCAGAAGTGTTCGTGTTTGCATTAGAAACGGGTACACCGTCAATAACCCACAAAGCCTGGTTGTTACCGGTAATGGATTTGTAACCACGGATAACCGCGCTGGTCGATCCACCCATGTTGTTATTTGTCTTGATATCCAGACCGGCCACTTTACCAGAAAGTGCATTCATTACACTCGGGTTACGTGCCTGTGTGATCTGTTCTGCATTTACCGTCTGGGCAGCGTATACCAGCTCATTTCTTTTTCTCTCTTGTCCCAGGGCAGTTACAACAACTTCCTGCAACTGGCTCACGTCATTTTTAAGAGATACATTGATCGTAGTCTGATTGCCTACCTCCACTTCCTGAGACTGGAAGCCGATAAAACTGAACACTAAAGTAGAGCCTTGTGAAGCTGAGATCGAGTACTCACCCTGCGTGTCGGTAGTAGTACCGCGAGTAGTACCTTTCAAAGAAATGTTGACACCGGGGAGCCCTGAGCCATCTTCAGCGGTGACCTTGCCAGTCACAGCCCGATCCTGCGCATACAATTGCGTGCACAAAAGCACCATGCAGCCCAGTAGGGATAATAGAAACTTCCTCATACGTGATTAAAGAATTAGTTGTAGTTATGTTAACACAATGTTGCAAAATTAATTATTAGTTTAACCATTACAACGTTTCTATTGCGAATTTTCAAAATATACTTTGGTTTGACATGCGTTTTTGGAAAATATTATAATTCATATCAGGGTTTTTTAACGATTTTGTAAATGTTGGAAATTTTGCTAAAAACAGTCTCTTGTTATATAAATGTTAACATAACTCTCTATTTGTTAACTTTTTCGTATAATTACCTTTAACATCTTTTAACTTTTACAATCTGCACGCCTTAGCTATACGCAGCTGTTCAAAAGAATAGATCTAAATAGTATTTCCCAGTTTCCGTTGGACGTATCTTAGTCTAAGTAACTTTTTCAATGCCTTTTCTGATTGTACTATTTTAATATATACTACAAATTAAACCCCATATGTCACCAAAGGTAATTTTCGTCGCCGGAGCGCTCTTGTTTGGGCACATTGCATTCGCGCAGCCAATTGCTGCTGTTAAGATCGATCAGAAAGCGCAGTCGCTGGAAAAGAAGCTTTCGGAGTGGCGACGTGATTTTCACCAAAACCCGGAACTGGGAAACAGGGAATTTAAAACCGCAGAGAAAATTGCAAATCACCTGAAGCAGCTGGGGATTGAGGTGAAAACCGGCGTGGCACATACAGGTGTTGTCGGAGTGCTGAAAGGTGGGAAGCCAGGTCCGGTAGTGGCCCTCCGCGCAGATATGGATGCTTTGCCCGTAACCGAGCGCGTAAATGTACCTTTCAAATCAACCGTAACAGCGGAATTCAACGGGCAGAAGACGGGCGTAATGCACGCCTGCGGACACGACACCCACGTGGCTATACTGATGGGGGTAGCCGAGGTACTTGCGTCCATGAAAGCCGACCTGCCAGGAACCGTGAAGTTCATTTTCCAGCCTGCCGAAGAAGGCGCGCCGGAAGGTGAAGAAGGCGGTGCAAAGCTGATGATTAAGGAAGGTGTTCTTGAAAATCCGAAGGTCGATGCCATTTTCGGGCTCCATATCGATTCAAAAATCGAAGTAGGTAAGATAGGATATAAGCCGGGGCCGACAATGGCCGCTGTGGATATACTGAACATCAATGTTACCGGAAAGCAAACCCACGGTGCATATCCCTGGTCGGGCGTAGATCCCATAGTTACCTCCGCTCAGATCATCAACTCATTACAAACCATTGTGAGCCGCAACCTGAACCTGACGCAGGCGCCGGCAGTAGTTACCATCGGAATGATCAATGGCGGGATCCGGCAGAATATTATTCCGGAATCTGTGAAAATGGTTGGAACAATCCGCACGTTTGATGAAGGCATGCATCAATATGTCCATAAGCGGATCAATGACATTGCTACTAATGTGGCCGAGAGTGCAGGTGCGAAGGCAGACGTAAAAATCGATATCCTCTATCCCGTTACCGTCAACGATATTCCGCTCACCGAAAAAATGATCGGTACACTTCAGAATGTGGCAGGCAAAGAAAATGTAAGTCTCATTCCCGCGAAGACAGGCGCCGAAGATTTCTCATACTTTCAGCAAAAGGTACCCGGGCTTTTCTTTTTCCTGGGCGGAATGCCGAAAGGGAAGGAGGTGGAAGAAGCTGCGCCGCACCATACACCTGACTTCTATCTGGACGAAGGCAGCCTCGTACTTGGTGTAAGGTCTCTTACCCGGCTCACAACAGATTATATGCAGGCAAGCAGCGCGAAACCGGCGAAAAAATAATTATTCAGGAATATTCTTCCTCACCTGATCAAAAAGCAGGCTGGGGAAGAATCTTTTTACATAAATCGCCGCTACCTCTTTCAGCCCGCCGATGTAAATCTCCTTTTTGTCTTTTCTTACCGCATTCAGGATCTTTCGTGCACATTCATCGGCAGGTATTCCATTCGCCTGATTGGAGTCCATTTTGCCAAACTTACCGCCCGACTCATTTAATGCACTGAGCGAGATGTTTGTGCGGATATACCCCGGGCACACAGTAGTTACTTTGATGTTGTCCTGATATGCTTCTGCACGAAGTGAATCGTAAAAGCCGTGCAACGCATGTTTAGCTGCATTATAGCCCGACCGCATGATTGTACCTATTTTCCCGGCCACGCTGCTGATCACAATGAAGTGCCCGCTTTTCTGATTTGTCATAAATGGCAGCACCGCCTTCGTAAGTGCAACTGTGCTGAAAAAGTCTATCTCCATGATCTTTTTATACACATCCAGGTCAGTATCCCTGATATAGGATCGCTGGCTTACGCCTGCATTGTGTACCATAATATCAATGCGCTGAAAGCGATCGATTACTTGTTGGGCAGCAGGTACGGCTTTTTCCAGCTCAGTTACGTCCATTGGTAACACCAGCACAGCTTCTTCCGGCAAGCCCGTCGCCTTTTTCACTCTTTCCAATTGCTCTCTTCGTCGCGAAGTCAGAACCAGTCGTGCGCCTTCGCGGGCAAACTCCATTGCCAACGCTTCCCCAATGCCCGAGCTCGCACCGGTAATCCAGACTACCTTATTTTTAAAATTGTCCATAAAATTAAATCGAAGCGGAAACAGGCAGGAATTTCAGATGGGCTGCCTCCGTATTTACGTCGAGTTGAGCAGGCATACCTACGCACATGGCGCGGTTGTCACCCACGTGGCCGACTGGAAAATTGAAACATACGGGATAGTTATACTCCTTAATATGTTCATAAATGATCTCATTCGCATCTTTCCCGAACGTAGGTGCACTGTTGTCTTTCATATCGGTAAACTGTCCCACCACCAGCCCGGCCAAATCTTCCAGTTTTCCTGCTCTCTTCATCTGGATCACCATTCTGTCCAGATTGTAGAGATACTCGTTAATGTCTTCTATAAAAAGGATCTTACCTGTAAAGTCGATTTCTGTTTTGGAGCCGATCAGGTGGTTGAGGATACAGAGATTTCCGCCCACTACCGGCGCGGTCGCTTGCCCGGTCCTGTTCAGGGGATATGCGTCGATAGAGTATTCGGGTAGCTCTCCAAACAACAGCTGCCTGAGCGATTCTTCCGCCTTTTCGCCTCCGTAAGTAGTAATCGATTTCGCCATTGGCGCGTGGAGACTGGCGTAACCCAATTGATATACCTGTGAAAGCAGTACAGTCAGGTCACTGAAACCGACGATCCATTTAGGATGTTGTAAAAACCGGTCGAAATCGAGTCCGTCCACAATGCGGGAGCAGCCATAACCACCGCGCGCTGCAATAATGGCGCGAATGTCCGGATCGTCAAGCATTTTTTGCAGATCATTCCTGCGGGTTTCGTCATCGGCAGAAAACTGGTTGAATGCAGTGTTCAGCGTTTCGCCTTCTTTTACCTGCAAGCCCCATTTATTTGTAAAAATGTCAATGCCGCCGAGGATATCATCATACCTGATCACACTTGCCGGCGCCACTATGCCAATCTTATCGCCGGGTTTGAGGAATGGGGGGAGATGGATTTGATGCATTGATTGTTTGTCGCTCACTTTTGAGGCACATAATGACCTCTTAGCGAGTGAATCTTGATTTTATTTTCGATGATTTGATAAACAAGCCGATGTTCACGATCTATCCTTCTCGACCAATAGCCCGAAAGATCATGTTTTAGGGGTTCGGGTTTTCCAATGCCGTGGTAGGGTGTATTCAATATTGAATCGAGCAGCGCTCTTATCTTTTTTAATATCGACGTATTATTTGTTTTCTTCCAATAATCAAGATCCGAATCGGCACGTTCAGAGATTACAATTTCCATACGTCGTCCAGAGAAATTTTTCTGAACTTACCTTCAGCGAACTGCTGCTCGCTCTCATTGATTTTTTTTACAAATTCAGGATCATAAGGACTTGTTTCTTCAACCTCAACTTTGCCTTTAAAAGTAGCCAGATACTCTTTGATCGCGTCCAGAATTCCCTGGTCTTCGGTTTTAATCGTAAGTGTGCTCATAATTAGAATTATGATTTAATGTATTTCAAATATACCTCAAATAAAAATCACATCATCAACCAGATCACTCTTCATCTCCCTGTTGATAAGCTCGATGATTTTGCTTTTGGCGCGGAAAAGTTCGTTGCGCAACGGGGCAGATTCTATTTGCAGGAAGAGTGTCCGCTCGTGGATATATACCTTCCGGGTGCGTGTGGCAATTGCCGATCCCATGATCTTGTCCCAATGCGCCACCACGTACGACTGGTCAAACCGGGTACGTAGCCTGTACTTTTCCAGCATCTGATCTATCGCGTCTTTCAGCGGGGTTACGCCCGGTCGCCGTGACGCTTTTTCCTTGTCAAACCGATAGTGTTGTGCCATATTGTTGGAGAGGTGAGTAGTACAAAGGTAGGAATATTAAAGCCCTGCTGCCAGTTGCTGCCTACTTTTTCAGCAGCTCCTGGTACACCACATCCATGATCGACGTCCGTATGTTCAATGTCGATATCTTGCTGTTTTCCCTAGTAGGATATACTCTGTTCGACAGGAAAACGTAGTTCAGGTTCCATGCAGGATCGGCCCACGTCATAATGCCTGTGTAGCCGGTATGCCCGAAGCTGGACGGACTTGCATATTTAGGCGCATTGCCTGAATACTTGAATGTAGGCTTGTCAAATCCGATCCCGCGGCGGCTGCCTGTTTCAGGATACTGATATCTTGTAAACTCTAAAAGCGCATCTTTGCTAAGCAGCTGCTGGCCGCCATAGTAACCTTGCTGCAGGTACATTTGCCACACTTTCATCACATCATTTGCATCCCCGAAAAGTCCGGCGTGGCCGCTCAATCCGCCAAGCATCGCGGCGGCTTCATCGTGCACTTGTCCGTGCAGCTGTGTCATCCTGAAAAACGTATCGCGCTCGGTCGGAACGATATCTTCCAGCTTGTAAAACCGTTTTGGGTTAAATGTCAGCGAGTTGGCGCCCAGCTTGTGGTAATAATGGTTTTTCAGGTAATCCTCAAAATTTTCACCCGATAACCTTTTCACGATCTGTGGGTAAAGTATGAACGACAAATCGCTGTATACATAACCTTCCTTTTCATTCAATGGAGAATCGCGGATGGATTTGAATATCGTTTTGTCATAATCTTTAAAGATAAACAAGCTGTCGCCCACAACTGAGATCGGGTATTTCCTCGATTGTTTGGTGCTGAAAGTCTTCTTCTTCCAGCTTCCGTCGGCATTTTGTGCCTCTTTCCAAAGTACGATAAATGCTTTCAGCCGTGCGCTGTGCGTCAGTACCTTTCTCCATTCCAGGTCCGCCTTGTTGGATTTTTCAAAATCAGGCAGATAATCCTTCATTGTAGCATCGAGATCAAACTTCTTCTGGTCCCACAGGCTCATCAATGCGAGTGTCGATGCCGTGATTTTGGTTACGGAAGCCAGGTCATACAAGTCAGTCAGCTTTACATTCGCATTGCCTTCATAGGTATGTTTTCCGTAAGCTTTCCTGAAAAACACTTTCCCGTCTTTCGCGAGTTGCACCACGCAGCCCGGCGTCGCTTTTTGTGTTACTGCAAGATTTGCAATGGAGTCGATTTTGTAAGTAATGATCCTGGAATCCATTCCAAGTTCCTCAGGAATTGTGTATTTCAGTCGGCCGATCGCAGGCGTTTCAATACCTGCATTGTACGGAAATTGTGCATTTACAGTAACGGGCAATTTGCCGCTCGCCGGTATTGCACCGAAAATCAGCTGTGCAGAAAGGTCCTGCGTGTAAGGTGTCAGCTGATACGCCATCACCAGCGCTTTAGTATTTGCCGCTTTTTCGATCTTGTTTAAAGAATATGGATTACCGAATATCGAAACCACCGACTTGTTTGTCGCGATCAGCTCCTGCAGTACTGCATTCATCGGCTCTGTCAGCCCGTAGTTGGTTTTGGGAGAGATACTACCCAGATGTACACCCACAAGCAGCAAGTTATAATCCTTTATCTTGGCCCTCAATGCAGCAATCTGAGCCTCCGTAGCTTTTGCCGGAATGTAGAAATGATCGACAGATGTATAAAGTTCGAGTGTTTTCTGGAAAGTGGTGACGGTATCGGCACCCAGCGAGACGGACGCGATTTTCAATGTATCCAGGTCGCGCAGTGGCAGCAGGTTATTGTCATTTTTTAAAACGGTTAATGCTTTTTCCGTCAGCAACCTGTTGATCAGCTCAGCCGATTTCGGGTTCAGGTCTTCATACAGGTTATTCATATCAACCGGTTTATAGCGGTCGAGTCCGGCCCAGGCTTTTGCCATTAAAACCTTTTTGCAGCGCTCATCGATTTCCTGCTGGGATATCCTGCCCTCCGCAATGCTCTTCTTGATCTCGGCTATGGATTTGTTCACATCCTCTGTAAATTCCAGGATATCCATTCCGGCTTCCAGCCCCATTGCGTCGGCTTTCCCGTCAGGAAAATATTTGGTAACTCCCTTCATATTCATCGCGTCGGAATAGATCAGCCCGTCGAAACCCAGCTGCTTCCTCAAAATGTCTGTCACAATCGGCTTGGATAATGTCGAAGGAAGGTTAGGGGTTTTGTCCAAAGCCGGAATGCTCAAATGCGCGATCATAATACCGCTGATCCCATTGCTGATCAATGCTTTGAACGGGTACATTTCAAGTGAATCGATGCGCGTCACATCGTGTGCGATCAACGGAAGATCAAAATGCGAATCAACCCCAGTGTCCCCGTGGCCCGGAAAATGTTTTGCGCTGGTAAGTAGCCCGTTATCCTGCATTCCCTTCATGTAGGCCACAGCTTTATCGGCTACCTTGAACTTGTTTTCACCAAAAGAGCGAAAGCTGATCACCGGGTTGTTCGGATTGTTATTCACATCAGCAACGGGAGCAAAGTTGATATGCATGCCCAGCCTTTTCGCTTGTCCGGCCAGCTGCGCTCCCATTTCATAAATCAGGTCGTTGTTGCCCTGGATCGCGCCGAGTGTCATTTGATAGGGGTACCGGACTGTGCTGTCAATGCGCATTGCCAGTCCGAACTCCGCGTCCATTGCTACCAGCAGCGGTACTTTTGAAATGGATTGATAGTGGTTTGTCAGTCGCGCCTGTGGTACCGGCCCGCCCTGGAAGAACACGATGCCCCCAACTTTATTTTCGCGAATCAGTTTTTCAACCATCTCCGGGCTACTCGCCTTCGGATCGATCAAAGCCCTTTTAACATCCGATACCGCCGGGATCATGATCAGCTGGGCAATCCGCTCATCGGGAGTCAGCGAAGCAAAAACGGAGTCGACCCATTTTTGGTTTTTAGCAAGATATGTCGGGGAGTTGCCGGTCTGGGCAACGGAAAGGAAACTGTTTGCAAGTAGAAAAAGAATTAGCGAGGCAAGGATTTTCATTACAGGGATTGGTGTATGCTATTTTCTAAATTTGAATGGTATGGTTCTGGTACTTTAAGTATGTTACTACTCCTTTGTCACCCTGAGCGGAGTCGAAGGGAGGAGCGATAACGCATGCCCTTCGACTCCGCTCAGGGTGACAAAGTTGTTGGTAACTAACTTCATTTATTTCTTCTCAATGACTCCCTTCAACATTGCCATCATTTCATCTTTCTCGTTCAACATTCGCTCATACAAGGCGATCTTTTCTTCGTGATATTGGATGATCTTATCAATAGGTTGATGAAATGTCGGATAAATATTTAACCCATTTGACTGGTCGTGATTGTTAAAGGTGTTTGTGATAATATTGATAGCCTTTTCTTCTTCGAAATGTTGAATTGCTTCGGCTGGTATTTTCAGAATTGCGGCTACCTGATTCAAAATATTGGCGTCTATCTTCTCTTTTTGTTCAAGAAGCGACACTTTCTGCTGGTTCCAATCTTCGCCTAGCTGAAATGCAAATGCATCTTGCTTGATACCCAACATTTCGCGGAAACGTTTTAGATTGCGTCCCTCGTGGATCTTCGAATTTGAAGTAGTATGTGTCATCAAGGAGATGAAGTTTAGTGAATAGGCAATTTAGGGAAAAAAGGCTGCATTCCTTAAAAGAGCAGTCCCAAAACCAATCCGCCGAGGATAATGAAGTAGGAGGGTATTTTGGCGAAGGTGAGCACGAGGAGTGTGGCGATGACTGTTGCGAGTGGTTGCCAGTTCGTCATCATGGGTTGAAAAAGGGAAATGGCTGCCGCGATAGTCAGCCCGCAGCTGGCTGCGTGCACTCCTTCCAGCGAAGCCCTAATGCCGCGGTATTTTTTAAGCTGGTTCCAGAATGGATAGGCAAAGAAAATGAAAAATGTACCTGGTAAGAAAATGCCGGCAGTAGCCACAAACCCACCCACAATCTGTCCGAAAATACCGTGCGACTGCAGCGACATGCTTCCCACAAAAGTAGCAATGGAGAACACCGGCCCCGGTACCACCTGCGTCAGCGCCATTCCCGCCAGGAATTCCTGCTCTGTGAGATAGCTTTTAAATTCAACAAACTCGTTGTAAAGAATGGGAACAAGCACCTGGCCGCCGCCAAATACCAAACTTCCATTCCTATAAAAGTTTTCAAAAAGGCGCACCGGAAGTGAGTTGGTGATCTTACCTACAATCGCCGCCGCCACCAGTACTGAAATCCAGAAGATAATGGGCCGCCATTTGATCCGGATCGGTGCCTTCTCCATTTTTTCGTGTTTTTTGAAATTAAGGGAAGCTGCTACTCCGCCCAGAATGATCAGCACCGGCGTCATGTAAGGCGAAGGGTAGAGGTAAGCCAGAATCGTGGATATGATCAAAAACGTCCATCCCAACCTGTTATGAACAACGCGGCGCGTGATCGAAGAGGCGCCGTGCATCAGAAATGCAACCGCCATGGGACCTACAAAACGCGTAAAATCCAGTGAAATGGATTTTGTTTCAAGATAATGGATCCCGATAGCCGCTGCGGTCATCAGTACCATTGCGGGGATGGACCATACAACCAGGGTGAGGTAAGCAAGCGGCTGCCCCCCGATCTTCAAGCCGATCGCCGTCACGGTCTGCGTGGAGCTTGGCCCGGGCAATACCTGGCAAAGTGCTTGCAATTCCAGCAGTTCTTCTTCTGTAATGTACCTTCTTTTGCGGACCAGCCGCTCGATCATCATCATCAAATGTACCTGAGGCCCGCCAAATGCAGTGAGCGAGAGCAGGAGGATATCCATCAGGTAAATGATGTATCTGAAACGGCGAATGGGTGGGGGAGCCAAAATGGTCGCAGCGTTATTTTTTCAGTCCCAGTTCCCGCAGACGTTCATCCAGGAATTCGCCGGCTGTCATATCCGTGTACAATTTTGGTTGCTCCGGTGTAATGCAGCTTTCCAGGCTCGTCAGGTCCATGTCTGCGCGTGGATGCATAAAGAATGGGATAGAGTAGCGCGAAGTACCCATTTTCTCCCGCGGCGGATTGACCACGCGGTGGATCGTGGATTTCAGTTTGTGATTTGTCAGCCTGTCGAGCATATCGCCTACATTGACAACAATCTGGTCTGGCAATGCAGTGATTGCGATCCATTCGCCGTCGCGCCGCAACACTTCAAGTCCCTCTGCACTTGCGCCCATCAGCAGGGTGATGAGGTTAATATCTCCGTGCGCCGCAGCCCTCACCGCACCTTCGGGTACCAGCTCAGGGTTTGGGATAGGGAAGTAATGCAATGCGCGGAGCAGACTATCCCCGTTTTTTACCTTATCTTCAAAATAATCTTCTTCCAGATTCAGGTAGACAGCGATAGCGCGCAGAAGCGTTTTTCCTGTACTTTCGAAGGTTTTATAAACTTCAAGCGTGTATTTTTCAAAATCCGGAAAACCTTCTGGAAATACATTGGAAGGCATATTCCCGATTGGCTCCGGCTGACCAACGTGGTAAAACTCTTTCAGGTCGGCTACCTTAAAACCTTTTGCTGTTTCTTTCCCTTTGCTGATATACCCGCGCTGCCCGAAAAGGTTCGGAAATTCGTATTTTCTCTTGATTTCATCAGGTTGTCTGAAAAACTCCTGCACTGCGGCATATAATTTTTCACGCAGCTCATCACTCAGTCCGTGATTTTTGATCGCAACGAAGCCGATGTTTGTAAAAGCGGCACCGAGGTCAGCCACGAACTGTGCTTTTTGCCCGGGATTTCCGGAAGTGAAATCGGCTAAATCCAGCGAAGGGACTTGATTCAACAATGCAGGTTCCATTTTGTCCTTTTTTGTGCAAAGTATAAAACTATCGCGGAACTTGGCAAGCTAATCATGCAACATATCAGGCCGTGCAAACCGGATATGTTCCAGGCGCACTTGCTGTGTTTAATTTAATTATTATAATTTTAATTAAAATTTTGCTACTCAGCTATGACACATACACTTCCGGAAACTGAACTGTGGGAACGTTTTGTTTCTGGCGATCAGCAGGCATTCAGTCAGCTGTATGATCAATTTTCAGACAGCCTTTTTGCATTTGGAATGCGGTATACTACTGATGATGATCTGGTAAAAGACTGTATCCACGATCTTTTCATCGACCTTCATAGTTATCGCACGGGCTTGTCGCAGGAAGTGAATGTGAAATTTTATCTCCTCAAATCTTTCCGCCGAAAACTTTACGCGGCACATCGCAAAGCAACCAGGCTGAGGTTGGACCGGTGGAATGCAGACGATACTTTTGGAATGAATGCGTTTGCATTCAGTATAGAACAGGAAATTATCATAGACGAAGTCCAGCGCGAACTCATGCAGCAGCTCGCCGCAGAATTGAACCAGCTTCCCGAGCGCCAGCGGGAAATCCTTTACCTGCGGTATAATCAGAACCTGGATTACGATCAGATAGCCGCCGTAATGCAGATCTCGGTACCGACCTGCCGCACTTTCATTTACCGCGCTTTGAAGCAGCTCCGCGGAAAGCTGGAATTTGGTTCAGTTATCCTGATTTTCTGCTGGCAGTAGATATTTCCAACTTTTTATAAAAATAAATCATTTTACGAGTCTATATCCTGACGAAAGCTTTCTCTTCTATGTCAAACAAGTTTGCGCATGAAGAAAAAACTACCCAGGAAAGGAAAATCGCAGGATGCTGAGCTTCCGGAGCTTTCCCCGGAGGATCAGAAAACAGCAGAGGCGACGCGCCAGCTGATGCAGCATATCCGCCACGAAAGTCTGCCGCTTACGGAAAAAACTTACTTGTGGACGCGGGTGGAGGAAAGTATTCAGCAGAAGAAGCATGTTAGATTGAACAGGCTGTGGTACTCGGTAGCAGCTTCTGTTGCTATTCTGCTTCTTTCCGGATTAGCGTATTTCAGTCTGAACAGAGGTGCCGGCACCGCAATGCAGCAAATAGCTTCGGCAGCAGTGATTGACACAGAAGTAACGCAGCTTGTTTTGGCAGACCGGAGAATGATCAGTTTGCAGGAACAGAATTCCTCCCTCACTTATGGAAAGAATGGCAGTCAGATTCGCCTCGACTCTGTCACCGCGATTGATCAGCAGGTTCTGGGGCAGGAATTCAATACGCTGATCGTACCCTATGGAAAGCGGTCGGTGGTCACATTGACAGATGGTACCAAAATTTGGGTTAACTCGGGCTCCAAGCTGGTTTACCCGGCGCAATTTACTTCGGCAGACCGGGAGGTATATCTGGAAGGCCAGGCTTACTTCGCGGTAACCCATGCCGAGGATAAGCCGTTTTTTGTACATACCAAAAACATGAAAGTCCAGGTTTTCGGGACAGAATTCGACATCAGCGCCTATGCCGACGACCAGCTTACGTCAGCGGTGCTCGTGAATGGAAGCATTGAACTTACTGCGAACCAGCAGTCGCTTTTCAAAGCTCAGAAACGCAAACTGAAACCGGGAATGCGTGCGGTTTATAATCCCGGAAATACTTCGCTTAACGTGGAGCAGGTGAATGTGACGGAATATGTTTCCTGGAAAGACGGGTACCTGTTAAACAATCACGCTCCGCTGGGGGAGATCCTTAAGAAGTTGTCGCGCTACTATAAGGTGGATATTGAACTGGGCGAAGCGGACAGCAGCACGGAAACATTTTCAGGGTCGCTGGATCTGCAGGAAGACATTACGCACGTGCTGGACATATTGTCGGCGGCAACATCACTTACGTATCACCAAACAGAAAGGAGGTTTGTTTTAAGGAAAGGCACCATTACGCAATAAAAAACGGAAGACGCGGCAACGTCTTCCGATCGATTACACTTGCCGGCAAGCAAGTGATTTCTGTAACCATTGTATCAACAAAAGTCATATCAAATTTATGAAAAAATTTGACCATTCGGGGCATCGCCCTTTGGGAGTGCTGTGTTCCCGGAAATTCCTGAAAATTATGAGGTTGACTATACTGCTGTTGTGGATCGCAATGATGAGCGTTCATGCGACAGGCTATTCCCAAAAAAGTCGGATGGATGTGAAAATCCGCAACGGGAACCTGACCACGCTGTTCAGGGAGATCCAGGAAAAGACAGATTACCGGATCTTTTACAGTGATGATCTTTTCGCCGGAAAGCGGGAAGCTTCTTTGAATCTCGATGTAAAAAACGAGACCGTTACTTCCATTCTTAACAAGGCGCTCAAAGGATCGGGGCTGGCTTATAAAATCATAGGAAAGCAGATCGCGGTGTTCAGGAAGGAAGAACAACAGAGCCAGACGCTCATTCGTACCATCTCAGCAGAGCCTGCCGAGCCAGTTGCAACGATCCGGGAGATCACGGGTACAATTCAGGATACGAAAGGAGTAGCGCTCGCCGGCGCGACGGTGATAGTTAAGGGTACTGACAAAGGTACCTCCACCGACGCAAACGGAAAGTTCACCATTGAAGCGGAACAAGGCGATGTGCTCGTCATTTCATTCATTGGGTTTCTGGGAACAGAACAGGTTATCGATGCACAAACTTCAATCAACATACAACTGCAGGAAGACCTGGGCGGATTAGAGGAAGTAGTGATCGTAGGCTTTGGTTCGCAACGCAAAGCGACCATTACCGGCTCGATCGCGACCATTACGACCGAAGATCTGAAACAAAGTCCGACTGCCAGCATTACCAATGCGCTGGCGGGCAGACTTCCCGGTCTTTTTGCAAACCAATTCAGCGGCGGTGAGCCGGGAGTTGACAGGAGTGATATTTTTATCCGCGGTACCGCCACTTATGGAAACCAGTCTCCGATTGTGATCATCGACGGTTTGGAAAGAAGTATGGATTACCTGGCACCTTCTGAGATAGAGACATTTACAATCCTGAAAGATGCGAGTGCGACAGCTCCGTACGGGGTAAGGGGCGCAAATGGCGTAATCCTTATTACCACGCGTCGCGGGAAAGTGCAGGATAAGGCAACTGTGAATTTTAAAGCTTCGGTAGGTGTGAACCAGCCCGTGAAATTCCCGACTTACCTGGGTTCGGCTGATTATGCGATGTTATATAATGAAGCAAGAAGAAACGATAATCCCGACGCAGATCCGTCTACCCTGAACCTGTTTTCGGAAGCCTCCATTGCGAACTGGAGAAAGGCAAAAGGCGACAATTCTGACGGGCTGGGCTACAATTGGGATTATTTCGATTATGCATTCAAGCCTGGTGTGCAGCATGATTACAGTTTGTCTATTAGCGGTGGATCTTTGAGGGCCAGATACTTTGTTCTGGCCAACTATTTCCAGCAGGATGGTAACTACAAGCACACCGATTTGAGTACCAACAGTACGCAGGCTGTTTTCAAACGGTACAATTTCCGCTCAAATATCGACATTGACATAACGGATAACTTTTACGCCAAACTCGACATTGGTGCCCGCATTACCGATCGCAATGCACCGGGTACGTCGGCGGCGAGGATTGTGGAGCTCGCTAACACGCAGCCTTCGTATCTGCCGATAATTGTTGAGCCAAATGACGATCCTGCGAACCGGGTTTTTGCAGCGAATAACCCGCTCGGAATGCTTTATGGCGATCAGATTTACAGGTTTAACATCCTGGGTGAATTAAGCCGGACAGGCTTTTTAAATGAAAAGAATACTTACCTGAACGGATCATTCTCGCTGGGGCATAAGCTCAATTTTATCACCGAAGGATTGTCAATTGACGGAATGTTCTCCTACGATGCCAGCGATGGTGGCTGGATCAACCGGAAGGTGAATACTTACTCCGAAGGTTACCGGGAGTATCCTGGTTATGCCACATTCGTGCCGGTTGATGGGAGTGACGTATATCGTACACCGGGACGCTATACCGGTGCGTATAAATCGGGTAACAAGTATGATATTGACCAGACGATCGGGAATGGATATGATAACAAAGACAATGAAAGCCGGACTTATATTCAGGCCAAGATTGATTACATGCATAACTTCGGTTCGCATCATGTAACGGGGATGGTCCTGGGCAACAGGTCGCGCCGGATTATCAACAACCAGGTTCCATTCAGCTACCAGGGCGTTACTGCCCGCGCCACTTACGGTTACGACGACCGCTATCTGCTGGAATTCAATGCGGCATATAACGGATCGGAGAACTTCGCCAAAGGCAAGCGTTATGGCTTCTTCCCATCGGTATCAGCGGGCTGGGTAGCTTCCAAAGAAAGATTTATGATCAGTTCACAAAACTGGTTGAACAACCTGAAAATCCGCGGTTCTTACGGTCTGGTAGGCAGCGACCGCGTACCCAATGACAAGCGGTTTATTTACCTGCAATACTTTGGCGGAAGAGACGGTGACTACAATTTCGGTACCGATAATTTTGGTTCGGGAGCAGGCGGGTATTTGTCGGAAGGCGACCTGGCCAATCCTGATTTAACCTGGGAAAAGGCGAGAAAAGCGAATATTGGTATCGACGCCACATTTTTCAAGCACCTCACATTCACCCTCGACCTTTTCCACGAGCACCGGTATGACATTATTACGGATATGGGTGGCGGCAACAAGCTGGGCTTTCCGGATCTTGTTGGAAAAAACGCTCCTTATCTTAATTCGGGCATCGTCAACAACAAAGGGTTTGATCTTGAAATAGGATGGAGTGGCAGCATTGGTAAAAACGTCACCTATTTTATTCGTCCAAACCTTTCATTTGCGCGCAACAAAATCGTGTTCATGAATGAGATACCTTATGCCTACGGCGGCCGTGCCAATACAGGTAAACGGATCAAAGAGCACTTTAACTACATATTCGATCATTTTGTAAGCAACCAGGAGGAAGCGGATGCATTGAATGCGATGAACCAGGGCAGCGGCTACCAATCGTGGGGTACGCTGAGACCCGGCGACGTGGTGTATAAAGACCTGAATGGCGACGGGCGCATTGATGATCTGGGCGACAGAACTGCTACCGGAAATCCCGTAAACCCTGAGCTGATGTTTGGTCTCCCGGTTGGCGGTCGCTTCAAAAACTTCGATTTCAGCATGCTTTTCCAGGGTGCGGCCAGCGGTTCCATGCAGCTTTCGGGGGCGGCGGTATACGACTTCCCGCTGTTCAATCAGGATAAATATGGTAAAGTGAAACCAATGCATTTAAACCGGTGGACTCCCGAAACAGCGGAAACCGCTACTTATCCGGCGCTTCATTTTGGAGATCACAGCAACAACAAGAACAATGCGAGCAGCCTCTTTTTGTATGACCGCAAATATGTGAGGTTAAAAACCATAGAGCTGGGCTATAATCTGCCAAAGCCTGCGATAAAGAAGATTGGCCTGGATCAGGTGAGATTTTATGTGCAGGGAATGAACCTGCTTACCTGGGACGGGCTGGGAGAAGTAGATATGGATCCTGAAACAAACGAAGGTACCGGCGATTGGTACCCGATCCAGAAAGTGGTGAATTTTGGTGTTGACATTTCATTCTGATCATTCCTTACTATTTATGAAAACCAGAAAAATATATACAATAGCCGCATTAATGATAGGTGGAATGCTGGCCTCGTGCGACCAGGACTTCCTGGATAGAAGACCCGATGATCAGGTGGATGCCGAGCAGGTTTTTACACGATATAATAAAACCAACCAGCTGATCACTGATCTGTACGACAATGCAAGAGGCTCGAACAGTCCGCTTGTGTTCTTTTCCCACTTTTCAACTGCCCCTGTGACTGACGAGGCCGAGGGATCAACGGCGGAAGGAAGTCTTACAAACAAATTCAACACGGGCGACTGGAATTCGAATACAATGCCCGACCGCAGCAGCCGCGGCCAGTACTGGTGGGATCTGTACGATCGGATCAGAAAAACGAATGTAATCCTGGAAGGTGTGCGGAAATACAAAACGCCCGACAATCCATTGCAGGCAGGGGATTTATCCAAAAGATTGGGGGAAACCTATTTCATGCGGGCGTACTTCCATTATCTGGCTGCAAGAATGTACGGTGAGATAGTATATATGAACCGGACCATTTCACCTACTGAACAAATGGATTTCAAACAGGAATCCTTCCACGCCATTGCCGCCAAAATTTCAGCGGACTGTGACTCTGCGATTGCGCTGGTACCAGGCAGCTGGGGCGGGGCGGATTTTGGTCGGGTGGATAAAGGCGCGTGTCTGGGACTGAAAGCGATGGTAGCCTGGATGGCAGCCACACCTATGTGGAATGGCGGTTCTTTTCCGAACGATACCCGCGCATTTGCTGCGGAATATGCATTCAATGCGGGACGGTGGACTGCAGCAAGAGATGCGGCCAAAGCTGTGATCGACTTCAAAGTTGACGGGCGGCTGCGTTATAGTTTGTACAAAGGTCACGATGCCAGCGATTTCAGGGACGATGCAGGCGTAAACAACAACAATTCAAAGGTACCCGCACGGCTTTGGGATTTGTACCATAACATGGAAGCATTTCAGAATGAGGCTGTCTTCTTTGTAACAAGGGATAAGGACCACAACTGGCAGGGCGACATTTATCCGCCAAGCTGGGGAGGCAGCTCGCGCCAGATGCCGGTGCAGGAGCAAGTTGATGAATATGAATATGTAGCTAAAAACGGGTACGGTTATCCCATTTACGCAGCCCGGGCAAAAGCCGACGGGTACGATGATGCGAATCCATATGAAGGCATTAAACGTGATCCGCGCTTCCACCGCGACATTGTCTACCACGGTTCGACATTCAAAGGAAAGGTGATCAATACTGCTACCGGAGCGGATAAGATAGGGGCGACCAATTCAACTACTACGGGGTATTTTTTACGTAAAATCCTGCGGGAGTCCTGGAACCGTGACAAGAGCTTTGCGATCAGCGGCCCGCCGGTCTGGCGGCTGCCTGAGTTTATCTATATCTACGCCGAAGCTGTCAATGAAACTGCCGGTCCCAACGCGGAGATATATGCGATGATCAATGAGGTGAGAGCACGTTCATTTATGGCGCCAATGCCGCCGGAAGTACAAGCAAATAAAGCTTTGATGGACGAATACATCAAGCGCGAGCGCCGGGTGGAGCTGTTTTACGAGAACAACCGGATCTGGTCTTCGAGACTTTACCTTGAACCAAGTTCGGCGAAAGAGCTCGCGAGAGAGCAGGCCTGGCAAAGTTCGGGCGCTACCAACGAACAGCGCGCGCAGCTGGGCTGGCCCTATCCGAAAACGCAGAGAATGATCAATGGAATGAAGCCCGTTGAAGATCCGAAAGGAAAAATTGAGGTAGAAGGCAAGAAGTATAAAATGCAACGCTACTTCATAGAAAGCCGTGTCTTCGTCGCGCCAAGGCATTACCTGTTCCCCATCATGCAAGACGAACTGCAAAGAACACCAACGTTGAAGCAGAATCCTGGGTGGTAGCCTTCGACCGCCCGGCGGCCCGGTGCGCTCAGCATGACAAGGCAGTGATGCTCAATATGCTTTGTCAGTCTGAGCGCAGTCGAAGACCTGTGCACAACTCCATTCTCCCTTTTACTTACTCCTTAATCGACTTAATATAAGCAATCGTCTGCGGAATCTGCTTCAGGTAGCTTGGGCTTTCGTCTTCAATGAAATAATGCTTGATCCCTACTTTCTTAGCGGCTTTTAATGTTGCGGGAATATCTATCTGGCCGGTTCCTAATGCTACGTCGTTGGTAGTGGGCGTGCCGCCTGAGAGGTTGCCTACTACACCTTTTTTCAGGTCTTTGAGGTGCATTAGTTTCCAGCGGGTCGGATATTTGAGCAGCAGCTTCGCAGGATCTTGTCCCGGGAATGCGGTCCAGAGTACGTCCATTTCGAAGTTCACGTATTCGGGATTGGTGTTTTTGACAATGTAGTCAAACAGGGTACCATCTTCATAAGGCTCAAATTCGTAGCCGTGATTGTGGTAAGTCAGCTCAATACCTGCTTCTTTCAACTCCTTTCCTGCTTTGTTGAAGTCAGCTACTGCCTTCTTTGCCGTTTCAAGGTCGAATTTTCCGTTATGAGGAATCCAGGCTACCATTACGTATTTGGCGCCCAACGTTTTCGCGTCTTTGATCGTTTGCGCTGTACTTTCGGCCAGCAGCTTGTAATCTGCGCCAATGGACACCATTTTAATGCCACGCTTGTCCAGCTGCTTACGGAGTTCCTCAGTAGCCATTCCCTTGATCGGGCCGCCCTCCATTTCTGTTACGCCCAGCGATTTGATGGTATCGAGCGTCGCTTCAATGCCTTTCGGCCAGCTTCCGCGAAAAGTATAAGCCTGCAAGCCAATCGGGCTGGTATAAACCTTACCCTGCGACATAACAGCCTCCTGCCCCACCAAAGTAGCAGCCGCAAACAGGCCCATTTTTAATAGTTTGTTCATTTTTTCATTTGGTTAATGGTGACTTTGTGCCTTGTGGCTTCGACTGCGCGATCGCTCGTTGCTTCGACTCCGCTCAGCATGACAAAGGTAGGTGTGCTAAGCATAATAACGTTGGCTACGCTCAGCTTGACAATGCTGTTGTGCCGGCTTGACAATGCGTTTGTACCTTCTCGCATTAAGCTCTTTCATGCTTTCCAAGCAAAATGCCTTGTCATGCTGAGCGCACCGGGCCGCCGGGCGGTCGAAGCAACGGGCACAATGCAACTAAAAGTAACAGCCCCTCCAACTTATACTAAAACCCATCCGCCTTAATCTGCTTCTCGGTAACATCCCCATACTTCTTTACCTGATCGCGGATTTCGCTTGCTTTTCCGATGAGGACAAATTGCAGCTTGTCTTTCGGGAAGTAGGTATCAATGATTTCTTTTGCCCGGGCCGGCGTCAGACCGTCGACTTTGGTTTGGAATGTATTGATATAATTTTCGTCAAAACCATAAATGTGCATATCCGTAAGCAGCCGCGCAAGTGCTCCGGCCGATTCGAATGTGGGTGGGAAGCTGCCTTTTACATACGCCTTGGCAGATTTAAGTACTTCTTCGCTCAGGCCGGTTTTATGCAAACTGTCCAGTACCTGCACTGCCATATCAATGGCCGGAACTGTGGTGGAGTTCTTGGTAAAAGTGAAAATGCTGAATGTGCCTGCAAATTTATTGCGCGAAAACTGGCTTCTCGCACCGTAAGTCAGACCGGAATTCACCCGTAATGCATCGTTGAGCCAGGAAGTAAACCGGCCGCCGAGTACCGTATTTACCACCATGATCGGTACATAATCCGCGGAATTATAGTCAACACCCTTTCCGCCGATCATGAATGTGGTTTCTCTTGCGTCGGGCTTGTCAACCAATAATACTCGGCTTTTCTCGAATTCCAGATCCGGCGCCACGCGTTTTACCATGCGGTAATCTGCCGTTTTCCAGGAGCCGAAAAGGGCGGTGATTTTCTTCTTCATATCGGCAGCTTTGAAGTCACCAACTACAGCAATCGCGCCGCGCCCGGAGGTGTAGTTGCTTTTGTAAAATGCCTTTGCATCTTCCGCAGTCATTTTCGAAACAGTTGCCTGCGTACCGTCGCCGGGAATCGCGTAAGGGAAATTGCCGAAGAGGAATGCATTGTAGTAGTGCCCGATCACAGAGCGCGGACTTTCTTTTTGCTGCATTAACTGCACGAGTGTCCGCTGCTTGTATTTGTCGAACTCCGTTTTATCAAAAACCGGGTGTACCAATACCTGCTGAATGATATCCAGTAATTTTTCCTGGTCCTTTGTGGCAAAGGATGAACTGATGCCCGCCATATCCTTCGATGCGAATGTATTCAGCGTAGCGCCGACGAAATCAGTGGCTTCCTCAATCTGCGGCTTCGTGTATTTTTCGGTACCAAAGAGTAATGCATCTGAAGTCACCAGCGCCATCCCTGCACGGTCGCCATCGTTGATTGAACCAGCGTCGAAAACAGCAGATACATTGATCAATGGGACTTCGTGCTGCTCCATCAGAAAAACGGTCAGCCCGTTTTTCAGCTTAAACTTTTCGTATGTCGGAAGCTTAAAATTGTTTTGTGCAGAGGCAGAAAGCGAAAGCAGCGCTGCCCACACAAATAGTATCTTTTTCATATTTCAAAAGTTATGAATGAATGTCAATGAGATAGGCGGACTATTTCGATTTTTCTGGAAGCAGGTATCCCACTGTGCGGTTGCGATCGGTGAAGTATTTGGCCGCAACCCGCTTGATATCCTCTATCCCTACTTTTTTATACAATTCCGGTGCCTCAAACATTTTTTTGTAATCACCAAAAAACACATCGTAGCTCCCCAGACTGTTTGCTTTTCCATTGATTGTTTCCAGCGTGCGGTAGAACTCCATTAACTTCTGATTTTTCACTTTTTGAAGTTCCGTATCAGTCACGCCCTCTTTGATAATTTTCTCAATTTGTACGTCAATTGCTTTTTCAAGATCAGGTGCGGATACATTACCCCCGGCGATTGCATAGATCACAAAAAGGCTCGGATCAAAACTC
The DNA here is from genome assembly GCF_056895175.1 of Dyadobacter sp. HNCC25DJ183. NCBI lineage: Bacteria > Pseudomonadati > Bacteroidota > Cytophagia > Cytophagales > Spirosomataceae > Dyadobacter > Dyadobacter sp. HNCC25DJ183. Next base: position 424,185 of record NZ_JBXHAP010000007.1, on the reverse strand, counting down.
TGGTCGGTAAAACTTGATACGCTGGTCGCCAGGGTAGAATCCATTACCAGCGACTTGGTAAGGCGGGAAGAATTACCAGAAGTGAGCAGGCTGCTCAGCAGGTCGAGCGCGTAATAATCTTCGTTTTTTGTTTCCGGCACGTGGTACGCCATTAAAATGTTTGGCGTAGCAATGTCCTTGTAGGCGGTCACTCTTCTTTCTCCATTTTGAGCAGGCTCCACAGTCCTGATTTTCGGAGGTAACCCGCGTGCAGGAATGGGCGCCATATATTGATCGGCCAGTTTTTTTACTTGCTCCACCGTAATATCGCCCACAACCACAACGGTCGCATTGTTCGGTGAGTAGTAAGTTTTGAAATAGTTTTCCAGGTCTTCCTGTGTCCAGCTTTTAATATCAGACTCAAACCCGATCACAGGGAACATATAGGGATGCTCCTGGAATGCAACCGATTGTACAAGTTCGCCGATCAGGCGGTAATTGCTGTTTTCCAAACCGGTACTGCGCTCTGATAACACCACTCCGCGCTCACTTTCCACCATTTTTGGGTCGATGGACAAGTTGGCAATGCGGTCGGATTCGAGCTTGAAAATGGGCTCCAATGCATCTTTCTGAAACCAGTCGGTGTACACCGTTACGTTTTCGGTGGTATATGCATTGTTAGAGCCGCCGTTTGCTTCCATAAAACGGTCGAATTCTTTTGGTCCGAAATTCTTCGAACCGTTGAACATCATGTGCTCAAAAAAGTGTGACAAGCCGGTAATGCCGTGCACTTCATTGCGGGAGCCTACCTTCCAGAAAAGGTACATATTGGCATTTGGAATGGAGTGGTCTTCGAGCACGAGGAACTTCATTCCGTTGGCTAATTCGAAAGTTTTCACATCTCCTGGTTTTGTCTGCGCAAATGCATTGCCCAAACCTGCTGAAACGGCCACTAGCAGCAGTAAAAATTTTAGCCTCATAAAAAATCGCTGGTTAATGATTTCGTAATGATAATGAAAATTAAAAAGCTGGCGTGGAAAAAATCTAAACGCTTATTTTTGGCAGTTGAATAATCCTAAACCATCAGATTTTTATGAAAAATGTTTTCCGCGTCCTGCTCATTCTGGTAGGATTTGCAACCCTCGCCGGCTTTTCAAAAGAGTATTCCGAAGTGCTGCGGAAAGACCAGCGTTTCAAAGTAATGACTTACAATATCCACCACGCCAATCCGCCTTCTGCGGGTAATAAAATTGATATTGAAGCAATTGCGAAAGTGATCAATGCGGAAAAGCCCCATTTCGTCGCATTGCAGGAAGTAGATGTAAATACCGAAAGATCCGGAAAAGGCAAGAACCAGGCGCAGCAGCTTGCCGCTTTGACAGGCATGAAATTCTATTTTTCCAAAGCCATTGATCATGGAGGTGGCGATTATGGTGTGGCTGTTTTGTCCAAATTCCCGATTGTTGATTCTGTTCGCTACAAGCTGCCGATCCACGCCGAACTGAAAGAGGAAGACCGGACCGTGGCGGCAATTACAGTTACATTGCCCAATAACAAAAAGCTGATTTTCGCGAGTACGCACCTGGGTTTGAAGGAGCCTAACCGAGTGTTGCAGGCAGAAACGATTATTGAACATTTTGGAAAAACAGAACTGCCGATGATACTGGCGGGAGATTTTAATGCGGTACCTGAGAGCAAAGTTATCACCTATCTCGATCAGCACTTCAAAAGAACCTGTTCCGACTGCGGATTTACGATCCCGGTTGAAAAGCCGAACAAAACGATTGATTTTATTATGTACAAATCCGAAAACCTGAAAGCGTCAAACACAAAGGTTATCGATGAAAAATATGCTTCCGATCACTTGCCGGTTGTGGCTGATTTTATTTTGAAATAACCTTAATCCCTGAGCCAGTTCACGCGCACAATGCGGCTGGAAACTTCGTGCTCCGCAAAGAAATGCTGCCAATGCAACTGGCGGGAAGAAAGGTGGTCGGTAGGGGATTTGATCTCTATAAATGCATATTCCGTCTCATTCCAGACCAGCAGATCGGGAAAACCGCGGGTGTTTTCACGCAGGTTCAATGCAATTTCCATCATCACCGCGCGGATCTTTTCGGGCGTGAGCAGGGAAGTGAGGGTAAGTACCTTTTCAAGCGCGCCTTCGTACCAGGGTACCAGCACATTGGTGATCCCGAATTTATCCTGGAAAGTCTGGCTAACCAGCTCGTCGATAATCTCCCGCGTACTGGCAGCTTCCAGTCTTTCCTTCAATTGCGCCGACCTCCTGAAATAGAAATCGGGCAAAAAGAAATCGGATGGGATGCGTTGCAGCGGATTATGGATCGTCTGCACGTTGGTATCATAGATAATATCCCAGAAAAGCAGTCCGAACAAAGCCCGCCAGGGTTCATTTTCGCTGAAAAACGCATTATAACCCTGTGCGCGATAGTATTCGATCGCGCCATATTCCACCTGAAACCGGAATGTGATCGGGACCTCTATTGCGGTCGCATCTTTGAGCGCCTGGGTAGTCCGCTTGACGAGCTTGCGCTTTTTGTTTTTGATCTTCTCCTGAAAATCGAGGCTGAAATATCTTTCGTCTGCATTCTGCGGGTTTTCTGCGATCTCCTCGCAAAGCGCAAGTGCCTCTTCGACTTCACCCAGGTTGTACAGGAGCCGCACGCGCCGCTCGCGGGCAGGGGCATCGTTGGTCAGCTGGTAAATTACCAATGCCTGCGAAAGCATCTTCTTACGTTCTAGCCAGGCTCCGATTCTTAATATCAGCAGGTTGAATGAAGGCAATGCTTTTGGCGCGAGTCCGGGTCCATTGCCTGCATACCAGTTCATAAACCAGTCGTAGATCTCCTCTGGCGGCAGTTCATTTTTGATCACGTCGAAAGTTTCCTTCATCAGCGACACCGTAAGCGTGTCATCAACTTCCTTTCTGGTTTCAAACTGAATGGACAAAAACTGCTCATCGAAAGACTGAAAGCGTACGTGTCCCAGATCGCGGATTACAAATTCGGTCATATCTGCGTGACGGTTCCCGAAAAAGAGGAACTTCATCAGCATTACCTCCGCCTCGAAAGTGACTTTCACCACCGGCTCTGTTTCAGTAATGATCTCGCACAGGGTTTTGAAATCGTAATCATGCATCAGCCAGCGGACCAGGTCGGGCTTTTTGATGCTTTTGGCCGGCATCACATCCGGTTCAAGCAGCTTTGTGAAATGCAGGTGTTCCGGTTTGGTAAACAGCTCCATGATCTCGCCAAACCGTGGTTCATGTGCGTCGCAGATCGATTCGATAAAGCCGTTTTCATGCAGCTCTTCCAATACTGCCGGCAAATCAGTGATCTCGGAGTAAGAGAGGCTGTTTACCCTGAAAAACGATTTGCTGCGGTTGCTGAAACGGATAAAAAGGCATTGTGCATCCTCCGAAAGCCTGTCGTAGGTTTCGAGAAAGCCAAGCTCTTTTTCAGTCAGCAGGTGCGCGTAGCGCTTTCTCACAAATTCCAGCACATAGCTGAAATAATCATGGTAGTATTTGGGTGGAAGGTCAATGGGGAACCCGGTCGGTAACTCGGCTGCAATCCCAGCATTCTCCACAATTTGGTCCGAAGGCACGTCTTTCTTAGCTGGATTTTCTGGTTCAATAGAAGTATAAAGTTACAGCAAGATTTTAAAAGATGGGAGGATATTAAAATTTTGTTAAGTATCAAGAATTTAGAAAAATGAGGAGCTAAAATTGCATTATACCTATTTCAAAACCTGCGATTTCTGACTTATATAGTATATAATAAAGAAATTGGATTACATTTGTTACCTATGGAAAACAATTTTACCTGCCCATGACAACATTAGATTCTTATGATTTCTCAGGCAAAAAAGCCTTGGTCCGCGTGGATTTCAATGTCCCGCTTAATGACAAATTTGAAATCACGGACGATACCCGTATCCGTGCAACAATTCCCACAATCAGTAAGATTCTCAACGACGGAGGTGCCGTTATTTTGATGTCGCACCTGGGCCGCCCCAAAGACGGACCAACAGAAAAGTATTCTCTTAAACATCTGGTGAACCCGCTGTCACTGATACTTGGCAAAACCGTGAAGTTTGCCGACGATTGTATCGGTGAAAGCGCAACCGAATTGTCTTCTGCACTGCAGCCGGGAGAAGTGCTTCTGCTTGAAAACCTGCGTTTTTACAAGGAAGAGGAAAAAGGTAACGAAGAGTTTGCCGAAAAGCTGTCGAAATTGGGTGATGTTTGGGTAATGGACGCATTCGGAACTGCGCACCGCGCGCACGCTTCAACTGCGGTAATCGGTAAGTTCTTTGCTGATAAAGTATGCGGCTATGTCATGCAGGCTGAGCTCGACAATGCAGAAAGATTGCTTGAACACTCGGAAAGACCATTTACCGCGATCATGGGCGGAGCTAAAATCTCAGACAAAATCCTCATTATCGAGCGTCTGATCGACAAAGTGGATAACCTGATCATCGGTGGCGGAATGTCTTATACATTCTCGAAAGCACAAGGCGGCAGCATTGGAAAATCGCTGCTGGAAGCGGACAAGCAGGAACTTACACTGGAACTGGTTCAAAAAGCCAAAGACAAAGGTGTTAACCTGATCCTTCCTGTGGATACCGTTATTGCAAATAAGTTTGCGAATGACGCAGAACGTAAGGTGGTACCAGCCGGCGAAATCCCTGACGATTGGGAAGGTCTGGATATTGGTCCTGAAACGGCTAAAATCTTTGCAGAGATTATCAAAAACTCCAAAACCGTGCTTTGGAACGGACCAATGGGCGTATTCGAATTCCCGAACTTCGCACAAGGTACCAATGCAATTGCCGAGGCAGTAGTAGCAGTGACCGAGGAAAACGATGCATTCTCACTGATCGGCGGCGGCGACTCTGCTTCTGCGATCAACAATGCAGGTTACGGCGACCGCGTGAGCTACGTTTCAACCGGTGGTGGTGCATTGCTTGAATATATGGAAGGTAAAGTGCTTCCCGGCGTGGCGGCATTGGAAGCATAGTCTTCACAACATAGATTAGTTAAAAAAGAAATCCATCCCGCAGCTTGCGGGATGGATTTTCTGCATAACAAACCTAACTAATTTATGAATACTGGTCCTAAGACCGGGATTCCTCTCTAACTTCCGCCATTTGCGCGTTTTTGCAGATCATCAGAACCTGTATTGCGCTGGCGGGCACCTTTCACATTTTGATTACCAAAATTGTAGGTGAATGTGAGCCTGAACTGGCGGCTCGGCCACTGTGATTTCACGAAGAAATCAATATCCTTGTACACTGCCCTTCCACGGAACCGGTTGGTCCAAAATATATCGTTGACATTCAGGCGGACCGTTCCTTTTTTGTTCCAGATATTTTTCTGTAAACCTGCATTCAGCATTCCCATTGGCTTCGCCTGATACAGTCCGTAGAATGCGCGGCTGTTGTACCAGCCTGAAATTTCACCCGACCAGGTTTTTGAAATCGTGAACTGGTTGGCAGCGTACATGTTCCAGGAAGCCTGACTGATTACCAGCTTTTCTTCGAGGTATACTGAGTTATAGTGATTGTATACCCCCGTGAAGTTGGTTTGTATGTTCCACCATTTGGCTACTTTGATGGGAAATGAGACTGTAAGGCTGAGATTGTCCTGGTTATCGAGGTTATCCGATGTTACAAAAGTCTTGTTCTCGGAAGCAATCTGCTGTGGCAGTTCGTCGGCGATCATATCCTTGATCCTGCTGTAAGCCAGTGTGGTATTCAGGAAGCTTTTGTAAACGTGAACAAGCTGGAATGAGTTGGTATACTGTGGTTTGAGGTTTGGATTTCCTTTCTGAAAAGTAAATGGGTCCAGGTAAAATTCGAATGGATTAAGCGACTGGTAATTGGGTCTGTCGATCCGGCGGCTGTATGAAATGTTTAGTACGTTATTGGTATCGAGCTGGTTCGAGAGGAACACACTTGGAAAAAAGTTGATGTAATTCCGGTCGCGTTTTTGGTTCAATGTTACCGAGTTACCAATTGAATGCGTATGCTCTCCGCGGAGACCAAGCTGGTATTTCATTTTTTTGGTCAGACTGCCGCTGTAATTCAGGTAAGCTGCATTAACATTCTCTGTGTACTTAAAGCGGTTGGAGCGGGTGGGGTCGAGTACCCATTCATCCGCTTTGGTTTCAAAAACCATATCATTGTCGGAAGCCACGTAGCTGGATTTCAAACCAGTTTCAAACTTACCTTTCCAGAGTGGCTGTGCGTAGTCCAGTTTGGCAACACCAATATTGATATCAGAGGGCATATTGTTGCGGACATTTTCAGCGCTGCCGTCCTGCTGGCCGCCTGGCAGATAGTACTTCGTATCTAGGTTGCTGCTTTTTTTGCCGCCGTATCTCACATAGTCTACGTCGAACGTCAGCTCTTTTCCTTTATCGTTAAACTGGTGTTTAAAGTTGAGGTTTGTACTGATATTGTTTTGGGTACCCCCATTGAACACATCGGTACGGAAAGTCCGCTGCAAGCTCAGGTCTTCATTGAGAATGCGTGTATTTGTTTGTCCGAAAGGATTGCTGAATTCGCTGTAAAAGCCTGAAACCAGTACACCCAGTGTGGTTTTGTCCGTTGCGAAATAGTCAACACCGGCTCTTACATTATAGTATTCAGATTTGTTGGTTCGCTCGGTGCGCTGATCGAAAATGGTCACTTTGCCTTCAAACGGAATGGTGCGGTAAATGTCATTATTGTTAAAACCCTTGTTCAGGAAAGCGCCGCCGCTGATAAAGGAGCTCAGTTTGCCCGCTCTGTGATTAAGGGTAGCAGTTGCATTGCCTCTTCCGTATTTTGCCCACGCAGCACCAAGGTTGATGTTTCCATTGGTACCATAATTTTTGTTGCGTTTCATCTTGATGTTGATGATACCGGAGTTACCGGCTGCATCGTATTTGGCCGAAGGATTGGTAATCAGCTCAATCTTCTCGATGTTGTCACTGGGCGTGTTGCGCAGCAGGGTAATGAGTTCCTGTTGTGATAAAAAGGTCTGTTTGCCGTCGATCTGCACGATCACACCTTCTTTACCTCTGAGTTTCAGCTGCTCATTTTGTTGGTCAACCGTTACGCCAGGCGCTCTTTCCAGTACTTCCAGGGCAGTAGCGCCAGCAGAAACAATGCTGTTTTCCACATTCACGACCGTACGGTCAATTTCCTGTTCGATGAAAGGCTTCTTGGCAACAACTGTTACCTCGTTGAGTGCCTGTATGTCTGTTTTGAGGTTAAATGGGGGAAGAGCGATGACGTTATTGTCAACTGTAAATGGCTGGCTGTAACTTTTCTGGTAACCTACCATCGAAACCAGGGCCAGGTAAGTGCCGTTTGAAACCTGGTCAAACAGGAATTTGCCACTTTCATCCGCTGCCAGCCCTTTGATGAGTGTCGAATCTTTGGCTTGGAGCAGGAGTACATTCACGAACGGGAATGCCTGTGATTTTTCGTCGATAACAGATCCGGAAACTTTGCCGCTCCCTGGCACACCTGCCGAGAGTTGGGCGAACGCAGCATTTCCGATCAGTAGCAGTGCTACAGTTAGGTTTAGTAAGAATTTCATGGCTAATAAATTATGGTCAATGTATCAGAAGTGAATCGCTGAGTACATTGCAAATGTAAGTACTTGGTATAACATAGAACCTTTCATTACACAAGTGGTTTTTATGTTATATAAGCGGATGTGTGTGCCTTGTCACCGTTTCATAGATACAAATGGAATAAAGAATGTTGCATTCCGGGAGAAAAAAAGTTTGAATGGTAAAATAGCGCCAGGAGTGACAGCGCGAAGGATTGGTTTTTTGATTTCGGTCAATCTGCCTACCTTTACATTTTAGATAGCATATATATGACTGAACAAATTCTGATCTTAGATTTTGGTTCACAGTATACTCAGTTAATCGCGCGACGTGTTCGTGAGCTAAATGTTTATTGTGAAATCCACCCATTCAACAATTACCCCGATCTAACTCCAAATATCAAAGGTGTCATTCTCTCAGGAAGCCCTTGCTCCGTTCGGGACGCTGATTCTCCAAGAATAGATCTTGACAAATTCCGCAAAGTAGTGCCTGTTCTGGGCGTTTGCTATGGCGCTCAATTGCTTGCTCAGGAACTGGGTGGCGACGTGAAGCCTTCGCAACACCGGGAATACGGCCGCGCAAGACTTGAAATCGACGATAATGATTCTTCATTACTGGCCGGCTTGTCCGACTCTTCGCAGGTTTGGATGTCACACGGTGATACCATCGTGCGTGCCCCGGAGAATTTTCATGTGATCGCTTCTACCGAATCGGTGAAAGTGGCTGCATTCAAAATTGAGAATGAGCTGACATACGGTATACAGTTTCACCCGGAAGTAACACATACAACCGAAGGGAAGAAGCTGATGCACAACTTTGTAACTAATATATGCGGCTGCAAGCAAGACTGGACTTCCGAGTCTTTTGTTGAGCAGACTGTTGCGCAGCTTCGCAAAAAGCTGGGCAATGATAAAGTAGTAATGGCGCTTTCGGGCGGTGTGGATTCTACCGTTGCGGCGACATTGGTTCACCAGGCAATTGGTACCAACCTGTACTGCATTTTCGTAGATAACGGACTTTTAAGAAAAGACGAATTTGCGGAAGTACTGCATTCTTATCAGGATATGGGGCTGAATATCAAAGGCGTGGATTCGAAGTCTCACTTTTATCAGCTGTTGACCGGATTGAGTGAGCCAGAGGCCAAACGCAAAGCGATTGGAAAAGCATTTATCGACATCTTCGATCAGGAGGCACATTTGATCGAAGAAGTGAAGTGGCTGGGACAGGGTACCATTTATCCTGACGTGATTGAATCCGTTTCCATTAAGGGACCATCTGCTACGATCAAATCTCACCACAATGTAGGCGGGCTGCCCGACTTCATGAAACTAAAAGTGGTAGAGCCGCTGAATACTTTGTTTAAAGATGAAGTAAGAGCAGTGGGTCGTACATTAGGTATTGATGATAAAATTCTAAGCCGGCATCCATTCCCTGGTCCGGGACTTGCGATTCGTATTCTTGGAGAAATAACTCCTGAAAAAGTCGCAATACTGCAGGAAGTTGATGCGATTTTCATCGGCGGACTCAGAAAATGGGATCTATATAAGGAAGTGTGGCAGGCAGGAGCGATGCTACTTCCTGTGCAGAGCGTGGGTGTAATGGGCGATGAGCGGACTTACGAAAGTGTGGTTGCACTACGCGCAGTAACTTCTGTGGACGGAATGACAGCGGACTGGGCGCATTTGCCTTACGAGTTCCTGGCCGAGGTTTCCAATGATATTATCAACCGCGTAAAAGGTGTAAACCGCGTCGTGTATGATATTTCATCCAAGCCACCGGCAACAATTGAATGGGAATAAGCTAAAATGAAAAAAGCGGCCTAAGACCGCTTTTTTCATTTGTTATTTTCTCGTGGCTCAGGATCGCCCGACGCCGCGGCTTAGTAGGCTTAACACAAATAGTACAAGGAATACGAAGAAAAGAATTTTAGCGATTCCAGCTGCACCTGCTGCTATTCCACCGAATCCAAGTACACCGGCTATAATAGCTACAATCAGAAATATTACGGTCCATTTAAGCATAATTGACAAAGTGTTTAGTTTTCTAATATCTATGCTCTGTTAATTACCAATTATGTGCCAAAAGCTTTGAATCTGTAAAAAGTGGCTAAATCGCCGATTCAGGCGTTTTGAGCCGCATTTATCACGCTTTGTTGTAGAGAATGATGCCCAGAATAAGGAGGAAAGTTCATTTTTTATACAGTTTCATAGCGATTTAATTATAACTGCAATTATGGCGACGGGTCCTGTTACAAAATTGAAAATCCGGTAAAAACGTTATTTTGCATAAACTAACTAATTCACAACCTGCTAATTAATAACTGATAATGAAATTGAAAGTATTGCTGCTGCTTGTCATCCCGATGATCACCAAAGTATCAGCACAAAGCGACCGGTGGCAGCAACGCGCAAAGTATCAGATGGAAGTCGACTTTGACGCTACCAAACATCAGTATAAGGGAACTCAAAAGCTGGTTTACAGCAATAATTCACCTGATACCCTTCATAAGGTTTTTTACCATCTGTACCTGAATGCATTCCAGCCGGGAAGTCAGATGGATGTTCGTTCACGGACGATAAGCGACCCCGACGCCCGCGTGAAAGACCGGATCTCCAAATTGTCACCTTCTGAAATCGGTTACGAAAAAGTGCTCTCATTGAAGCACAATGGAAAAGCGGTGAAGTACGAAGTTGTAGGGACAATCCTGGAAGTCACATTAGCCGAGAAGATCCTGCCCAAGTCGCAGCATACATTTGAAATGGAATTTGAGGCGCAGGTGCCCATCCAGATCAGGAGAACGGGTCGTGACAACCGGGAAGGTATCGATTATTCGATGGCGCAGTGGTATCCCAAAATGAGTGAATACGATTATGAAGGCTGGCATTCCAATCCTTACATTGCCCGTGAGTTTTACGGTATCTGGGGTGATTTTGATGTGAAAATCAAAATGGATGCAGCTTATACAATTGCTGCAACAGGCTACCTGCAAAATCCTGACAAGATCGGCCACGGCTATTCCCAGAAGGAAGTAACGCACAAGCCCGGTGAAAAGCTGACCTGGCATTTCATTGCCCCCGAAGTACACGATTTTATGTGGGCCGCCGACCGGAACTACAAGCACGATGTAGTGAAGGTGGATGATAAATTGGATATGCATTTCTTCTACCAGCCAGAAACGGACTCCATTGCCAAAGCCTGGAAAGACATGCAGCCGCTGGCAGTACGCTGTTTCCAAATTATGAATGAGAAATTCGGAAGGTATCCTTACAAACAATACTCGGTGATACAGGGTGGTGACGGAGGAATGGAGTATCCCATGGGAACGTTGATACTGGGCAGACAAAAACTGGCCGGACTTGTGGGTGTAACTGTGCACGAATCGATACACAGCTGGTTCCAGATGATATTGGGAACCAATGAATCCAAGTACGCCTGGATGGACGAAGGTTTTACAACTTATGCCGAAAACCTGGTTATGGCTGAACTTTTCCCTTCCAGAAATGATCCGCATAGAGGAAGTACCGCGAGTTACAGGAGTCTAGCAAAGTCGGGACTGGAAGAGCCGCTGACTACGCATTCAGACCATTATAATACCAATCGCGCTTACTCGATCGGCGCCTATTCCAAAGGCTCTGTGTTCCTGAACCAATTGGGCTATATTATTGGTAAAGACAAGCTGGCGAGTGGAATGAAGCGTTATTTCAATGAATGGAAATTCAAGCATCCAAATCCGACAGATTTGAAAAGGATTATGGAAAAGGAATCGGGTCTTGAACTGGACTGGTACCTCGAAGATTTTGTGGGAACTACCAAAACCATTGATTACGGAATCAAGGAAGTAGTATCGAATGCAGGAAAAACCGACATTGTGATTGAGCGTATCGGGCAAATGCCAATGCCGCTCGATGTGGTGGTAAGCTATAAAGACGGCACGCAGGAGAACTTTTACATTCCATTGGAAATCATGCGCGGCGAAAAGGATGAAAAGCTGTATTCAAAAACAACTTTAATGCCCGACTGGGGCTGGACTTATCCAGAATACAGTTTCTCGATTAATCGTAATGTGGCCGATATCTCGCTGGTGATCATTGATCCAAGCATGAGAATGGCCGATATCAACCCGGAAAACAACGTTTATCCTTCATTGCCCAAAGAGACGCCGCGGTTCAAGGCTCCTGCAGGCAAATAATTAGCGGCCAATGCGGATGGAGGTTCCGAAACGCCATCCCATTCCCTGAAATTTGGTGCCGTGAAACTGGGCAACAGCTTCCAGTCGCAGCACTCTCAGGATGTCGTCAATTCCATACACGATTTCGGAATAGTTGCGGATCGTCGGTACACTCAGATAATGCAGTTGCAAAGTCTCAGAGATGCCGGTGGTCCGCAACGCTTCTATCCGGGTGATCACAAACCGCTGCGTGCTGAATGTAGCATGCGCCTGGAAAAACGGGCTTGCAGTACTGTATTGGTAGTAAGGCAGCATCCGGAACTGATCAGGCGGGTAGGCATATTGAAAGAAAAACTCATTTCCCATAAAGTGGCGGAAATCGGGGAAATACATCTGGTTTTTACTCAAAAACCCGCCTCCATTCACGAAATATTCCAGGTTGCTTCTCGGGCCAAGGCTGAGGTTCTGTCTGATTGTTCCCTGCAAAAGTGAATAATCCACGTCTCCTGCGAAGGCAAGCCCGCTTTTATAATTAACAATAAATGAAGGGCCTTTACTTCTCAGGTAACGCTTTTCCCCATTCCGGATCAGGTACCTTCGCCACGGGCGGATAGTCGCTGTGAGGTCGAGGATAGTGGCATTATGGATCGGAAAGCCGGTATTCGCCAATTCTTTATTATCGGGGCGGTTTGAGGTGTAGCTGTATTTATTCCAGAAGAAAATCGGCCGGGCGCTTTCCTGGTTAAACAGTTCTTTCCGGTGTTCGAATTCGACTCCTGCATTCAATGTGACTACGTCAGCGATATTCTTTAATGAAAATTCAACTTTGCCAAATTGCTTTTGGTATAGTTTCATGAAGTTCCGGTCGAAAAAACGCGCCACCATACTATTGGGAAGAGGCGGGATCGGATTCTCATTATTGATCTGCGCCGCCATTTCCCCTCCGGTCAGAAAGAGGTTCCATTTGCTGTTGCCAATGTTGGTTTCAACATTTCCATAAACCCGCTTTCTCCCGAAAGAATACCTGACCAGCGGGCGGACGCTCAGATACGAAGATCTGCCCCACCGCTTTGTCCATTCCGTGATCAGGTTCACTGAATTTCCCTCTACCGTATTGTAGCTGATTGCCCAGATCGGACTTTTGAAATAAAATGTATTACGGTTTCCCAATGCATAAGTATTCCCTGTCAGGATGTGCATTGGTTTAAAGTAAAGAGAGTCGGGCCGTTTTCTGACGCCGGCAGAATCTTTGACAACCTTGATGCTGTCCTGCATCTGATAGCTTGATATTTCCGACCTCGTAAGCGGAATGGGCCGCAGCGCCTGCCAGTAAGTGGTATCCCGCTTGTTCGCCATTGAGTCAATTACAATAGAGTCCGAGCGCACCAGCCGGTCATCGTTAATTGCGGTTTTCTTTTCCTTTTTCTGTTCTTTCTCGTATTGTCTGGTCAGCTTCCGGAAGTTTTTGGTTGAAAACTCCTTTTGCTCTTTGATCAGATTGTTCAGGTTTTTCGTAGAGCCGGCAACTTCTTTTTCGGGCGCTTTTTTATGATCGTTGATGACGATATCTTCTTTCAAACCCGGATCGACGTCGAGCTTCTGGTAAGTCAGTGAAACAAGATATTTGAATTCACCCGCGAAGCCGAGGTAGCTTCCGGTAAGCCGAAATTGCTGGTTGACCGGGATCCATACGTTTTGAATGGGAGTGAAAAGTTGCTTTGCAGAAATGTCCAGACCACTTGTTGTAGTCTGCAGATCGTAGCTGTGAATAGCCCAGCGATCTTCCAGGATAAAGAGACTGCCTTTAAAAACACCCTCTCCGTAAGCTTTCGGGACCACCCGGATCTTGTTTACAATCTGTCCCTGCTCCTCAAAGTATCCCTCATATTCAAATTTGTAATACGAAAATGCTTTGGGCGAAAGCGGCGAGATGGTACCTGCTATCTCAGGACTATATAAGCTGGCGAGAATGTAATCGTTGGGAGAAGGAATGCTGTTGTCCAGACTGTTGCGTGTAGATACGATACGCTGGCTGTAACTGTTAGGCCGGCGGTATTTGATTTCCGCGACACTCTCATTAATAAAAGCTTTGCCTTCCTGGATACCTTCTTTTTTTAGTCTTTTTTCAAGAAGGTAGGGGATCTTGGTCGGAAGGGCAGTGCTTCTTGCATATACCTTTGCTGTATAACCGCGCAGCTGCAACTGGTGGAAACGTGCTTTTGCAATAGCGCGTCGCATGATGCTGTACGCAGGATCTTCCTTCGTTTTGCCGACAGTTGCCTCATTGAGGTTAAGTGCCTGTTCTTCCAGCGTTACATTCAGCTCAACGAAATCACTTGTGACTGTTACAGCTTTGGTCAGAGACTTAAAACCAAGGAACTGGAAATTGATCTCGTAAGTGCCTGCGGGCAATGTAAACTCATAATCCCCTTCTGCATTGGCCATTGTTCCATTGCTGGTTCCCTTCACTGCAATACCCGCATAGGGCAGGGGCTGGCCGGATTTTGTGCTGATCTTTCCGCGAATACCGCCCGCGTATGAAAGTCCACATAAAGCGGAGAACAACAAATAGAGCAATCCCAAACGCATAGTATTAGTGTAAAGTGCTGATAGAAACGGTAGGGTATCTGCTTATTATGCAACTATTTGCGCAATAAGCACAAAATAGTTGAAATAACTTAACCCTTGTTCCTGACTTTACTACATAACCATACCAGCCCGTCGACCGCCCGGCGGCCCGGTTCGCTCAGGATGACAAGCTACTTGTCACCCTGAGCGAACCGGGCCGGAGCCAAAGAGCTAGCAAGAACCGTCTACGTCGCAGCTGGCACCATCGCCAAATGCCACCAGCGGCTGGGGATTGGCTTTTTCCCATTCTGTAAAAGACTGCTTCAATGCGCCCAGGAAGGTTTCCGAGGGCTGTGCTCCGGAAACTGCATACTTACGATCAAGTACAAAGAAGGGAACACCGCGTGCGCCAACCTGCTGTGCTTCATAAACGTCGCGCCGCACATCCTCGCTGAAACGGGTACCTTCAAGCACAGTACTCAATTCAGTACTATCCAGCCCGATTGCGGTACCCAGTTCCACAAGTGTAGTATGGTCGGCAGTGTTTTTCCCGTCGGTAAAATAAGCTTTAAACAGCTGCTCTTCTGCTGCGTCACCCCGCCCTTTTGTTTTGGCGAACTGTAAAAAACGGTGGGCATCGAACGAATTCGCGAGCACAGCTTTATCCATGTTGTATTCGAGTCCCACTTCTGCCGCCATATTGGTGACGTGATCATTCACCTGGCTTGCATACTCGGGAGTCCAGCCTTTTGTTTCGGCAAGATATTCGTTGATGCTCTTACCAGGCTCTGTCTTCATTTGCGGATTAAGCTGGAAACTCTTCCATTCCACCTGGATTTTGTCCCGCTCCGGAAACTCAGCCAGGGCGTTTTCGAACTTCCTTTTCCCGATATAGCAGAACGGGCACATCACGTCACTCCATATTTCGACTTTCATAGCAGGTATTTTCTAAACAGTTATAAAGAAATCATCATGTGGTCTTCTGACCTTCTTGGCACCGGAAAGCGGATCCTTTTCACTGTCGCGGTAGCCCAGAGTTACGATGACAACACTGCGAAGTCCTTTTTCATTCAGGCCAAGAATCTCGTCGAGTGCTTTTGCATCGAAACCTTCCATGGGTGTTGCATCTACCTGTTCCACTGCGGCTGCTACCAGCGCGTGACCGAGCCCGATATACGCCTGGCGGGCGGCCCATTGAAAGTTTGCTTCTTCTGTTCTGGACAGGATGCCGCCGTTGATGCTGCTCTGAAAACCTGCAAGCGATTCTTTTGAAATGCCGCGCGTATCAGCGATCAGGTCGATGTATTTCGAAATATCCTGCGTGCTTATTTTTTCCCAAGCTGCAAAAATGAGAATGTGTGAAGCTTCCAGTACCTGAGGCTGGGGAGCAGCAACGTGTATCTTTTCTTTTGTTGCCTGATCCTGAACTACGATCACGTTATAAGGTTGTAACCCGACGGAGGAGGGTGCGAGGTTAATGGATTCAAGTATGTTGTTCAGCTTTTCTGCGGGTATTGTTTCGCCCGTCATACGCTTGGCGGCATAGCGCCATTTCAATTTTTCTATGAGTTCGCTCATGGTTTTTAATGCTTTATTAAATTCTTTCACAAACTTATAGCAATAAACTATACATTTGTAAGTACTATACAAAAGGATAGCTAAATTGATTCATTATGGAGCAGGAACTAATAGCTGCGCAGCTGACCAGGAAGGAAGAGTGCTCCAAGTGCATTCTGCCTGTAAGAGATGCATTGGAGGTGTTGAATGGAAAATGGAAGCTGCCGATCATCATATCTCTGATGTACGGAAACAAACGTTTCTCACAGATCGCCAAGGAGATCCCGGGCATCACCGACAAGATGCTTTCGAAAGAGCTGCGCGACCTCGAATCCCACGAACTTGTAAAAAGGACAGTTTTCGCCACCATCCCGGTGACAGTTGAATATTCCTTGACCGAATACGGACATTCACTCAAAGTAGTAATAGAAGTCCTGCGTGACTGGGGCGCCAAGCATAGGGAGCGGATGATGACCGAGGAGTAAAGTTATTCCAGTTTCAACAATTGATGTTTTTGATCAATTGTCAGCCTATAATTCTTGAAGAAGCCCATTCCTACATTGACAAACGTAGCTTGTTCAGAATAGTGAACAGTCAGGTTGGCTGCTCTGATCGTACTTACAATAACAGGCGAATTTAGAACTGTCTCTTGAATAAAATATTCTGAATTCGCACGTCTTGCAATTGTTTTTCGGCTTGTGTCTGTGTGCGGAAGATTGTGCATCAAAGCTTTTGGAAAATGCATTGCCAGTACGGAGCCGGTATCTATTGATAATTCTACGGCAGTATCTCCAACCATTGCCTTGATCTTACATCCATTTCGATAAGCAACCACGCCATTATCCTTAGCATTCAGCGAATCATTGGAATATAGTATTTCCCGCCGTGGCGAATCGATTGTTAGGAGGTAATTTTCAAAAAAGTTGCGACCTACTATTCCGTCTATCATAATAGCGCCAGGCTTCCTATTGTCATTGTAGTTTCTTGACAGAAGTAATGCATTTTGTACTTCTATATCACCGACCTTCAGGCTGGATACAGTAAATACGGGTACTACTTTATACTTATTACTTCCATCATTATTTCGGGCAGAGTCGGACGGAACGATTTGAAGCTCTTTTACTATTCGCTCGTCTATTCGACCGATGCCTGAGGCACCAGTATCTACTATAAAATTGAACGGCCCCCTGCCATTCACATAGGCGTTTACAAATAGTTCATTGTTGATAATTCTAGCGGCGATGTGTCCTGATATGGCTTGCGCATATGAATGATCTACAAAAAGCACGAGTGCTGCGAACAGTGCGAATTTCCTCATTGATCCATATTAAGTATATGACTGCTAAGCTACTGAGTTGAACTTAGTGGTGAACTTCTAATGATTTCTAGGTTAAGTAGGGATTAGCGAATGGTTGATGACTTGCGCAGATGCACTACAAGAGTTCCGAATGTGGGTATCCTCCTGATATAGCACTTACCTCGAACGGAAGTGTTTTGTTATATTTAAGTTTGTGGTCATACAGTGCTTTTGGAAAACGGTCTTTAACACTTTGTCAGATGTTAATTTGAAAAGCTCTATCCTGTCCAATCGCAACGTTATTGAGACAACAAGTAAAGTACGTAACCGCTAAACCGAAAGATTTAGGCAACAAAAAAAAGCAACCCGTAAGGGTTGCTTTTTTTAAATCAAAAGAAAGCTCATCTGAATTATCCCAGCTGATTAATGCAATTCAAATCTTCAAATGCGGCTTTCAGGCGGGCAATCATGCTTTCCTCACCTTTACGCAGCCACACACGTGGATCGTAATATTTTTTGTTTGGAGAATCAGGACCATTTGGATTACCCAATTGTGTCTGCAGGAAGCCTTCGTTTTCTTTGTAATATTTCAAAATTCCTTCCCAGGTTGACCATTGCATATCCGTGTCAATGTTCATTTTGATCGCACCGTACTCAATCGCCTCACGAATTTCTTCGCGGGAAGAACCAGATCCTCCGTGAAATACGAAGTTGACAGGCAGCTCGCCGGTACCGAATTTCTCCTGAATGTAGTTTTGTGAATTGCGAAGGATTTTCGGCTCCAGTTTCACATTACCTGGCTTATAAACGCCGTGAACGTTTCCAAATGCAGCTGCAATGGTGAAGTTGGGTGAAATTTTAGAAAGCTCTTCGTAAGCATAAGCCACTTCTTCCGGCTGGGTGTACAATTTTGAGCTATCGACATCGCTATTATCAACACCGTCTTCTTCGCCGCCTGTTACACCCAATTCGATTTCAAGTGTCATGCCGATTTTCGCCATTCTCTCGAAATATTTAGCCGAAATCTCAATGTTTTCCTCAATCGGCTCCTCCGAAAGATCGAGCATGTGAGAGCTATACAATGGAATACCATGCTGGTCAAAATGGCGCTCGCCGGCTTCAAGCAGACCGTCGATCCATGGAAGCAATTTTTTCGCACAGTGGTCTGTATGCAAGATCACAGGAACGCCATAAAGTGCTGCCATTTGGTGTACGTGCATTGCGCCGGAGATACCGCCTGCTATTGCTGCCCGCTGATCTGTGTTTGATAAGCTTTTTCCTGCATAGAATATGGCGCCTCCGTTGGAGAATTGAATGATAACTGGGCTGTTTACAGATTTTGCGGTTTCCAGAACAGCATTCACTGAATTGGTACCTACTACATTAACTGCCGGAAGAGCATAATTGTTTTCATTGGCATGACGGAAGATCTCGCTAACTCCGTCTCCGGTAACTACACCGGGTGCAAAGCGTTTTGTGGTTTCGCTCATAGTAACTTTTTATATTTTTTCAAGAAATGATTAGGCTATCCAGATATCAAAAATGAACTGGGTGGCAAGGTCGCAAGTTAGCCATTTTAGAGAAAATGGAGGAGAAAGAAGAGGTTTATTATGCGTTAAAACGAACATTTATCAACTTACAACCGTTTTGGCACAATCTGTGTATCTTTGAATCTGGTGACAGTAGCAGTCGCCTTTTCTTTATTTCTTCTTTTCTAAATGAACTCAAAACTTTCCAGAACCATACTTTTGGCACTTGCGCTCGGATTTTTGGTTGTGTGGGTATTGGAATTTCGTAGGGCAGGATTGTTTGAGAGCTACTGGCTTCTGCTGTTGAGCATTGTTTGCTTCCTCGTTTTTCAATTCAGCAGATTGAAGGCTGCCGCAGCAGGCAAGCCTGAAAAAACAGATACTCCCGCCCCGCAGGCTAAAACGCGTACAACCGCAAAAAAATGAACACAGTTTCGCTGGCTTTTACTCTTGTCTCTTTCATTCTTGCAGGCTATTTCGGCGCGGTCAGGTCGGTGTTGCTCGATATTTCCATTGACCGTTATTCCTTTCGCCACGAGAAAACCGAGCAGGTGATCCAGACGCTCTACTGGCGGCGGATATTGCGCATGATCAGGTTGCTGACCGTTGCATTGGGGTGTTTTGCAGCCGTAATAACCATTTATCCTTATCTCGCATTGCATGCAGGATGGCAGGAAGTGCTGCTCGTTGCCGGGCTCTTTGCTGCATTGGTTTGCGTATGGATGTTTTGTTATACTACCTGGGTCAAGGTTGGCAGGAGCTTTCCTAAAATACTTGATCTCTCCGCTTTTCCGGTCCGGTTCGGGGAGTGGCTGATGACGCCGCTATACTGGCTGGTTGAGCCTTTTGTAAAAGAAAATATCCTGAATGCTTCCCTGCGCGACGATATCGTCTCGGCTGATGATCCTGATTTTGACGATCACAGCATCGAAGAAAGAATGTTTATCAATGCACTGGACTTCAAGGATCTCAGGATCAGGGATTGTATGATACCGCGGACCGAAATATCCGCCGTGAATGTGAATGCAACCATTGAAGACCTCCGGACTGCATTTCTGACCAGCGGGCATTCGAAAATCATCGTACATAAAGAATCCGTCGACGAAGTGTTGGGTTACTGTCATGCATTGGCGCTTTTTAAAAAACCCAAGGAGATCAGTAACATCATCACGCCGATCATGATCGTGCCCGAAGCAATGCCCGCGCGCGACCTGATGCTCCGTTTTCTGGAAGAAAGAAGGAGCCTGGCCCTGGTAGTCGATGAATTTGGCGGCACTTCCGGACTGATCAGTGTGGAGGATGTGGTTGAACAGATATTCGGTGAGATACAGGATGAATATGATACCACCGAAGACTGGACTGAGCGCCAGCTTGACGATGACAGCTACATTCTAAGTGCACGTCACGAGCTCGATTACCTCAATGAAAAATATGGCTGGGAGCTTCCGGAAGGTGATTACGATACCCTTGCGGGAATGGTAATCCATTACTACGGCGATTTGCCAGACGTAAATGAAACCGTGAGTATTCCTCCTTATTCTTTCCAGGTCGTTTCCATGCAGGATACGCGCATTGAGCTGGTCAAGCTTACGATTGAGGAGAAACATAAAAAAGGAGATAAAGCCTGATCTGCTGCGGCAGTGCTCTAACAGTCAAAACAATTTTAATAATAGCCGAATACCTCAATTGTGCAGATATCTGTTGAAAATCTGGGTAAAAAGTTTGTAAAGGAATGGATAATCCGAAAGGCAACGTTTGAACTTTCGGATGGACAGATGTATACATTCGTCGGCCCGAACGGAAGTGGCAAATCTACACTTCTTCAACTGCTTACCGGCATGGTACCTGCGTCGGAAGGCAGTGTTACTTACACCGACAATGCAGGAAAACCTGTTGAAACCGACCATTGGTACAAGCACCTGGTACTTGCCGCACCTTATCTTGAACTGATCGAGGAATTCACGTTGCGGGAGCTTGTGCAGTTTCATATCAAATTCAAGCCGTTGAAAAATGGACTTACGGTTCAGGATTTCGAAGAGATCATCCAGCTGTCACACGCAAGCGGCAAAGTGATCCGTCATTTTTCGTCGGGGATGAAACAGCGCGTAAAGCTCGGACTGGCATTTATGTCCGATGTACCCATTATTTTCCTGGATGAACCCACCACGAATCTTGATGTGACCGGCATTCAATGGTACCTCGATCATATTACCAAATACACTCAGAACCAGCTCGTTTTACTGGGTTCCAATGTGAAACAGGAATATGAATTCTGCGAAAATATCATCTCGGTTTCTGCGTTCAAGTAGAACACTGGCACTTCTTCTATGCACAAAACTTTACGGCTGATCCTGGTATTGTTATCGGTCCTTGCCTTTGGGACAGGAAAATCGCTGGCCGGCGGGATGTATTTCATCGAAAACCGCGGTCAGTGGGCTGCCGATATTCTTTTCCGCGCGGAGATTCCGGGAGGTTTCCTGTTTCTAAAAAACCAGTCGATGGTTTATGTGCTGTACGATGCTTCCAAAGTAGCAAGCCTGCATGGTAAAGCGCCTGTAAATTCGCCGGTTGCAAAAGGGAATGCACTTGATCCTTCCATGATACCTGCTCACGGGGTCGAAGTTTTGTTTGAAAACGCGAGCAATCAGGTAAAGCACACACCAAAAAGCGCGGTCAAAACGCAGTTCAGCTATTTCTTAGGGAGAGATGAAAGTAAATGGGCCAGTGGTGTCCGCGGGTTTGAAGAAGTTTTATATGAAAATATCTACCCCGGCATTGACCTGCGTGTATATCTCCACCGTTTGAAACTCAAATACGAGTTTGTCGTCAGACCTAATGCCGATCCATCGCTGATCAGATTGAAATACAATGGGGCACAGGAAGTTACACTCAATAGTGATAAGCAGATTCTCGTAAAAACGTCGGTCGGGCAATTCAAAGAAGCAGCGCCTTATTCATTTCAGACGGTCCGTAACAAAGCGGTGGAGGTACCTTCTGCCTTCAGGCTGTCGGGCAGCACAGCTGAATTTATTCTCCCAAATGGTTTTGATAGAAAATTGCCTCTGACGATAGATCCGGAGCTTATTTTTTCAACTTATTCTGGTTCCGTTGCAGACAATTGGGGGCACACTGCTACCTACGATGCACAAGGAAATCTGTATTCCGGAGGTACGGTGTTCGGGGCTAACTTCCCGGCAACAGTAGGCGCATTTCAGACGAAATTTGAAGGTTTGGTTGATGTTTCGATCCTGAAATTCACACCCGATGGAAGCAGCCTGGTTTTTGCCACATTCCTGGGCGGGGAAGATACCGATGTACCGAATAGTCTGATTGTCAATTCTAAAAACGAGCTGTTGATCCTGGGTACAACATCTTCCAAGAACTTCCCGACGCGGGTCAATGCATTTCAAAGGGCTTTTGGCGGCGGTACACCCAGCATACCTATCTCGGGCCTCGACATGGCCAATGGAGCGGATATCTTTATATCAAAACTGAGCGCAGACGGAAAACAGCTCGCCGCTTCCACTTACCTGGGAGGCAATGGAAACGATGGGGTAAGTAACAGTCCCGCATTCACGATCCGAAACTACGGAGATACTTTTCGTGGTGAAATCGTGGTAGATCAAAGCGATAATGTGCTGGTGGTTTCGTCAACAGGCTCCGGTAATTTTCCATTAAAAAATGCGGTACAAAACAAGCTTAACGGATCGCAGGACGGAATTGTGTCTAAACTCAATCCCGGCCTGAGCACCCTTCTGTGGAGCACTTATCTGGGGGGCGAAAAGGCTGACGCGGCACATTCATTGAAATCGCTGCCAAATGGAGATATCTACGTAACAGGATCTACCAAAAGCGCACAGCTGACCACCAGCGCCACTTCTTACCAGAAAATGCTAAAAGGTACCGAGGACGGATTTGTGGCAAGGTACAATGCAGACAAGCTTTTAAATATCACCTATATCGGTACCGACAAAGAAGACGGCGCATATCTGCTCGATACCGATGCCGGCGGAAACGTTTTTGTGTACGGACTTACGACCGGCGACTATCCCGTCAGCGCAGGTGTTTATAACAATGCAAAAAGTGGCCAGTTTGTCCATTCACTTGACGCGTCACTTTCAAAAAGCAATTTTTCCACAGTTATCGGCTCCGGCCGGGGCGCACCTGATATTTCTCCTACTGCTTTTCTGGTCAGTGAGTGCGGCAACATTTATATAGCGGGCTGGGGTGGCAATGTAAATAACAGCACCAATAATAATCCGCTTAGCAGCACCGTGGGACTTCCTGTTACAGAAGACGCGATTCAGCCTGTAACGAATGGACATAATTTTTACATCGCTATCCTCGAACAAGGCGCGAAGTCGCTTTTGTACGCTACTTATTTTGGCAGCCAGAGCAACACGCCGGGTATTCAGGGCGACCACGTGGACGGCGGTACAAGCCGGTTTGATAAAAATGGAACGATTTACCACGCGACTTGCGCTTGCGGCGGCAGCCATTTTCCAGTAACACCACAAGCGTGGTCAGAAACGAATAATAGTGATAATTGTAACAATGCAGCATTCAAAATAGATATCGATCGGTTGAAGGCTGACTTCGACGTGTACTCGGGCAGCTCCAAAAATGTACTCCGTGGATGTGCGCCATTGTCGCTGTCTTTCGTCAATACCAGTGAAGGTGGCATTGATTATATCTGGGAAGTGGGCGGCAGTACAATCTCGCGGGAAGATGATCAGGCAGAATATGTTTTTACAAAACCGGGGGAATATAAGGTGACGCTGAAAGCATACAACCGGCTGAGTTGCAAACGGATCGATATCGCAGAAAAAACGATCATAGTAGAGACGCTCAATGCGAAAGTGACGGCAGATACGGCTGTTTGCGAGAATTCATCCGTACAATTACTCGCACAAGGTGGTACGCAGTACAAATGGTCTCCGGCCACCGGACTGAGTAATGCTTCCATTGCCAATCCGGTTGCGATCGTAAAAGAAACCACTGAGTACAATGTGGAAATCAGCAATGCAAGTGGCTGCAAGGTTGATAAGAAAGTCAAAGTGTTGGTAGAAAAGAAAAACGATTTCGTGGAAATGGCGGATACCGAAGCTTGCCAGGGAGTGAGTGTGGTACTTACGGTATCCGGCGAAGCAACCCGGTACCGCTGGTTACCCGTAAAAGGACTGCCCGAAACAATCGGGAAAACGGTAACTGTAAAGCCCGAGGAAACAACAACGTATGTTGTTGAAGGAATTTATGCTGACGGTTGCCGGCCAGTGCGTGAGATAACGGTGAAAGTGGATAAAGCACACGCGCCTGATTTCGAGATTGTCACTTCCGGCGGCGCATGCAATGAACCTTTCAGCTACTCACTATCTAATAAAACGCGCAATGCAGCCCGCTACGAATGGAACCTTGGCTTTGGTAATACAATCACCGATGAGCAGGTGGGAGAGTACCAGTATGAAACGCCGGGAGAATATACGGTTGTGTTGACCTCCTACAATGCAGCCGGCTGCCCGCTGACAACATCCAGGAAAGTAAAAGCGTCGCCTCCATTTACGCTGACTAATGTGATTACGCCAAATGGGGACGGTAAGAATGACACTTTCATAGTTCCGGTGTCGCCCGCTTCGCTTGAAGTATTTAATCGGTGGGGGAAATCGGTTTTCAAAGCAGCTTACTACAAAAATGACTGGGGTAAAGGGATCGGCAACGGGACTTACTTTTACGTGGTCGATACGCCGCAGGGAAATCACTGCAAAGGCTGGGTGGAGGTTCTGGAATAAACGGATTTGTACATTCGTGATAAGTTGTAGTACATTTGAAATCAGGTAATTATTTGATCATTTAATATTTAATTAAAATGAAAAAACTATTCATACTACTATGCATGACAGTAAGCAGCTATGTAGCCAGCGCGCAATCTGCAAACACTTTTGGAAAAGAAATCAATGATAAAAAGGCGATAGAAGCGAGTGCATTGCCAGCTAAAATGGGCGACAAGTCGGAGATGGAAGCGAAGGTAAGCGGCACAGTTGAGTCGGTTTGTCAGGTGAAAGGCTGCTGGATGAAAGTGAAGCTGGATAATGGGGAGACAATGCGTGTAATGTTCAAGGATTACGGTTTTTTCGTGCCCAAAGATATTGCTGGTAAAACCGTCGTTTTCGAAGGAGAAGCTCAGAAGAAGATGGTACCTGTTGAGCATTTACAGCATTATGCGAAAGATGCCGGTCAGAGCAAAGAGGAAATTGCAAAAATCACCGAAGGAAAGCAGGAACTTACATTTGTTGCCGATGGCGTGCTTGTGAAATAGTTGCCCGATATAGAAAAGAAAATGACCGGTGGGTACTTTGTAGCAATACAAGTACCCATTTTTTGTGTTTATGAAAATCAAGCTCCTTATCCCTGCTTTCGTTTGCTATTGCTTTGCCCTGCAAGCTCAAAATTTAAAAACCAGTTGGTGGAATCCGCAGAGCGCGTCTTTTCCGGTCATTGAAGGTCAGGCTTGGCCTGCGAAGGAGTTGAAAAATCCTTATGACAGGTTACCTGCGAAAGCGGAAAAGCAGGTGAGGGAAGCAATTTGGGGATTGTCAAACCAATCTGCCGGATTGATGATCAGGTTCCGGTCGAACTCTTCCGAGATCAAGATAAGATATACCGTCGGCGGTAAACATGCATTGCCTCACATGCCGGCTACAGGCGTGAGCGGCGTAGACTTGTATGCGGTCAGCAGCGACGGTGCGTCGAGGTGGTGTGCCGGGAAGTATGCATTCGGCGATACGATTACCTATACTTTCAGGGGACTGGAACCTAACGATAACTACCACCAGAAAGGGAGGGAGTACCGGCTGTTTCTGCCACTTTATAATAATGTGAAATGGCTGGAAGTAGGGGTGCCGGAAGGTGTTGTGTTTACTCCGCTGCCTGTTCGGCCCGAGAAGCCGATTGTTGTATATGGTACCTCCATTGCGCAGGGGGCCTGCGCGTCGCGGCCGGGTATGGCGTGGACTTCCATTGTCGGCCGGAAAATGGGCAGGCCGCTGATCAACCTGGCGTTTTCGGGTAATGGCCGACTGGAAAAGGAAGTGGTGGATCTGGTGAATGAGATTGACGCCCACATTTTCATTTTAGACTGTTTACCCAACCTGACAATCCGCCCAGACTCCAAGATGCCCGTTACGGCGGAGGAAGTTCGTGACAGGATATTGGCTACTGTTAAATCACTGCGTCAAAAACATCCGCAAACTCCCATTGCACTCGCCGAGCATGCGGGCTATACCGATGAAGACATAAATCCGGAAAGCAAGCATTTTTATGAAGAGGTGAATGTAATCCTGAAAGCCGCGTTTGCCAGGTTAAAATCAGAAGGAATTGCGAATCTTTATCTGATCCCAAAAAAGGACTTTAACCAGGATATCGAAACAACCGTGGACGGCACGCATCAGACAGACTTAGGTATGATGCGGTATGCGGAAGGTTATGAGAAGCACTTGCGCAGCATTTTACATGAGTATACCGGTGAAGCTTCCACAACAAAGCCTATCACCCAACTTCGCGAGCTCAATAATTATGACTGGGAAGTGAGGCACAGGGAAATTCTTGAATCAAACAGGAAATCGGCACCTGAGATGATTGTGATCGGCAATTCCATTACGCATTTCTGGGGAGGCTTGCCAAAAGGTCCGCGTGCTGTGAGCGATGCTTCGTGGAACGACACTTTCGGGAAGGATTCACGTAACCTGGGCTACGGCTGGGACCGCATTGAAAACGTACTCTGGCGAATATATCACGGCGAGCTGGCCGGGTTCAGTGCCAAGCAGATTTTTGTGAACATTGGTACAAATAACCTTCACCTGAATACAGATGCGGAGATCGTGGAAGGCTGGAAGCTGCTGATCAAGGCATTGAAATACCACCAGCCTGATGCAAAAATTACGATGCTGGGGATTTACCCGCGGAGAGACCAGGAGGCCCGTGTCGCTGCATTAAACGAACAGCTTGCACAACTGACTGGTGAGGAAAGTGTAGGTTATATGGATCCCGGAAAGGTGTTTCTGACATCCAGCGGAAAAATAGATGAAACACTGTTCAGCGACGGCCTGCACCCGAATGCGAAGGGTTATACCTTGCTAGGGAATGCAATTAAGCAGTACATGAAATAGCTTACAGTACTACGCCAATGCCAAACAGGATTACAAAAAACAAGGTTGAAAGCGCCATTTGTTTGAGGTAGGGGTCAAGTTCCTGTGCTTTCTTCAACGTGGAAATTGCCAGTCCATTCCTGATAAATAATGGGAAGCTGAGCAGGAACAGCAGGTTTTGTAACCCGGAAAAATGAAGGTATGTATAAACCGACACGCAGAGCATCCCTGTAACCAGGATAAACCAGTGATAAGCTATTGCTTTTTCACGTCCAAGCCGAACGGGAATTGAGTTCTTGCCTGTGGCTCTGTCGGAATCGATATCGCGAATGTTGTTGATATTCAATACGCCCACTGCAAATAAGCCGCAGCTGCTTGCAGGAAGTAAAAGCGACCAGTCCCATAAATGCGTGTGCAGGTAGCTGCTTCCGAGTACGCCTACCCAACCGAAAAAGATCAGCACGGATAAGTCGCCAAGTCCCACGTAGCCGTAGGGCCGCTTGCCGGCAGTGTAGGTAATCGCTGCAATTATGCAGGCCACACCAACTCCGAAGAATACCCAGAATGCGCTCTTTGGTGCATCGTTCAATGCGATTACCAGCAGGGAAATGCCGGATATCAATGCCAGCGCAGAAAACCAGATAATCGCTTTCAACATCAAAGAGGCCGTAATGTGGCCGGAATGAACAGCACGGCGCGGACCCTCGCGTAAATCGGTATCTTTTCCATTTACAGCGTCACCATAATCGTTGGCAAAATTGGAAAGTACCTGTAAAATAATGGTGGTAAGTACGCTCAATGCAGCAACCGACCAATGGAAATTTCCCGTTGAAGCCGCCAGGAAGCAGCCCATGATAATGCAGGATAATGACAGAGGTAACGTTCTTGGCCGGGCGGCCTCAATCCAGGGGTTCATTCTAGGTAATAAATTGTTGGGAAATGCTAAGCCTCGGCTTTTGTCTTTTGCTCGGCCCAGTTAATGATTTTTTCTGCAAGGTACAGGCCATCTGCTGAAACACTAGCTCTCAATATTCCATCGTAGCTCATGGAAAGATGGAGAATGTCATATACTGCCATAAAATCAGATAAAATCTTTTTGTCGAGTGAAGCCAGTTCCTTCTGGTACCATTCCAGGCTCTTTCTCGTTTTCTTCTTCTTTTCTCCTAAAATGCTGTCAAGAGCAACAAGCACGCCGGCGTAAGCAGTGTGTCCCGCCATCTTTACATATTTTCTATCTTTATAATAACCGTCCTCTTTTTGTGCTTTCTCGCTCAGTATCGCTTTTGCATTTGACAGATAGCGTTTGGCTTCGATAATGTCTTTCATGTTAATGTGTGTTTGATTTTGATGGAGAAGGTAATGCGAGCTGCCGATGTAACACTGGCAGCTCGCATTTTGGAATATTAAATTCCGACAGATTTCAAAAACTCAGGATCTGTTGGCAATACTTTTGAAGCGAAGAAGTTGGTCAGCTCGCCATTTTCATTAATAACGTACTTGCAGAAATTCCAGGTTGGTACTTTGTCATTCCAGCCGTTCAATTCTTTTGTGCTCAGCCACTTGTAAATAGGCGCCTGGTCTTCTCCCAAAACAGACACTTTCTCAAACATCGGGAAAGTAACGCCATAAGTAGCGGAGCAGAATGTCGCGATTTCTTCGCTCGTACCTGGTTCTTGTCCGCCGAAATTATTAGCCGGGAAGCCGAGTACAACCACTTTGTCGCCATGCTCTTTGTTGAATTTTTCCCAATCAGCATATTGCTTGGTGTAGCCGCATTTGGAAGCAACATTGAGTATAACCACCTTTTTACCTTTGTACTTGCTCAAATCCACTGTTTTCCCGCCAACCAGTGATTTTACCTTGAAATCGTAGAGTGTTTGTTTCGCAGCTTCGTGTGTAGCAGGACGCGATGCGGTTTCACTTTTATCAGCAAACAAACCGCCGATCAGAGATGTACTCATAATTAAAATCGATTTAAGAAAGCTCATATTAGTTTTGGTTATGGTTTATACAAATCTATCAATAAACGCGTGAAACTCAGCTTTACATACGCTCCGGAACTTCTATTCCCAATAACCCTAAACTTTTTTGAATTGTTTCCGAAACAACCTGCGATAATGCAACCCTGAAACGAACTGCGTCCGGATTTGGATCGGAGAAAATGGATACCTCTGCATAGAACTGGTTATAAACTTTGGCCAGCTCAAATGCATATAGCGAAATAATCGACGGGGCAAACTCGCTTGCTGCTGACGTCACCTTGGACGGAAACTGGGCCAATGCGAAAATCAGCTCGCGTTCCGACTGGTGCATTGCGTAATCGGGGCTTGGAATAACCGCTTCAATACCCGCTTGCTCCGCCTTTCTCATAATGGAGCGTATCCGGGCGTAAGTATATTGAATAAATGGCCCCGTGTGTCCCTGGAAATCAATGGATTCGGCCGGGTTAAAGAGCATTCTCTTCTTCGGATCCACTTTAAGTAAAAAGTATTTCAGCGCGCCCATTGCCAGCTGGTTATAAAGCTGCTTCGCTTCTGCACTGTCAAAATCGTCTATCTTTCCCAGTTCCTGGGTGCGGTCGGCGGCTGTCTGGATCATCTCTGCAATGAGATCATCTGCATCCACTACGGTTCCCTCACGGGATTTCATTTTACCCGATGGCAGGTCGACCATTCCGTAGCTGATGTGGTAGCAACCTTCCGAATAGGTTCTTCCCAGCTTTTTCAAAATCGCAAAAAGAACTTTGAAATGGTAATCCTGCTCGTTGCCAACTACCCACAGATAGCGGTCGTTATGAAAATCGCTGTTTTTTAGCTCGGTTGTTCCTAGATCCTGTGTGATATAGACAGAGGTACCATCGCCACGGAGTACCAGTTTCTCGTCCAGACCTTCGTCTGCCAGGTTAATCCAAACAGAATTGTCGTCTTTGCGGTAAAAAACTCCTTTTTGCAGCCCCTCTTCGATAATATCTTTTCCTAGAAGGTAAGTATCTGATTCGTAGTATGTTTTATCAAATGTTACGCCAATCTTTTTATAGGTTTCTCCAAAACCTGCATAAACCCAGCTGTTCATTTTCTGCCAGAGCGCAACAGTATCTGCGTCGCCTTGTTCCCACAACAGCAATATCCGCTGGGCTTCCAGCATCCAGGGCGCCTTTTTAGCAGCTTCCTCTTCCTTCATTCCCTGCCCAACCAGCTCCTGGATCTGCTTTTTATATTCCTGGTCAAACTTTACGTAGTATTTACCAGCCAAATGGTCGCCTTTGATCCCGCTGGATTCCGGCGTTTCCCCGTTTCCAAGCTCACGGTAAGCTAGCATTGACTTGCAAATGTGAATTCCACGGTCGTTTACAAGGCACGTTTTGACGATATCGTAACCACTCGCTTTCAGTATCCTCGACAAGGAATCGCCCAGGAAGTTGTTTCTTAAATGCCCCAGGTGCAGGGGTTTATTGGTATTCGGGGAAGAAAATTCGACCATAACCGACGCGCCGTTCGAAGGCGAAGTGCCATAGTCAGGATCGCTTTTCATCTTTTCAAGCAGGTCGAGCCAGGTTTGATCCTTTAAGCTGATATTAAGAAACCCCTGAACTACATTGAAGCTCTGTACCACAGAAGAGGCTTCAACAAGCGATGCGCCGATGATTTGTCCGATCTCGGCAGGCGCTTTGCGGGTTGTTTTGGTAAGCGGGAAGGTTACGAATGTATAAAAGCCCTCAAATTCTTTTTTTGTTGGTTGCAAAATGACTTCCTCAACATCAATATCGAAATGCTTTTGGATCGCTTTTTGGATATCGTCTTTTAATATAGCTTCAATTGTCATGAAAAATGGTGTAAGCGGAAGTGTGCTCCTGAATGCCGGGACGCATTTCCTGTCGTTTTTATTTGAATGAAAATATTTCTTATATTAATAGTGATGTTATCTTTTTTGATGCAAAATTAGGGTAAATATTGAAGAGAGTTACACCCCACCAGGAAGAAGTTATGTCCAATTACCTGCTTCGTTTTTTCCGGACAAATATACTGCTGCTTATTCTTCTGGCTCCATTCACCGGCGCGTGGGCGCAGCTCCACCAGTCTGATCGGTTGGAGATCCCGACCAGTTCTTCTACCTCGGAGCAATTTGAAGTATTTAGTCTGGGTGAAAAAGGTATTCTCTCCGTAATCCGTGGGGATGAATATTCGAGCAGTCGCAATGAGAAATGGAATTTTGTAAAGTACGATACAACGCTGAAAGTACTCTGGCGGACTGCTTACAAGCTTGATTTCCGGTATATCCCTGTCATGGCGTACAAGGGAGAAGAGTCGGGATACTGGCTTTTCGCAGAACCGGATACCGACAAGTTCCTCTTCTTGCAACTTAACTTCAACGATGGGTCCATTGATACGTTCAAAGGAAACCTGTTGTCTGGTGTGGATGTGCAGCAGTTCAAAGTTATCGGCAGCAAAGCGTTGGTTTCCGGCTACTATCGCTCCCGGCCCGTGGTGATCGTCCATTCCTTTTTCGACCATACCACCCGGGTCTTACCCGGGCTCTTCGAGAAAAATACTGAGCTGAACAATGTAGATATCAATGAGATCGACGGCTATATCAATGTAATTACCTACGCTTACCGGAAGAAAAACTGTGTTTTCGAGATCAAAACTTACAATTATGACGGGAAGTTTTTAAAGAAAACAACATTAAGCGACCCAAGATACAGCTTCATTTCAGGACAAATTGTGCCACTTAATTCTGACGATTCTTACCTGATTGGAAACTATTCAGTGGGCTGTACCCAATACTCTCAGGGTTTGTATGTTACGCACATTGAGGATGATACGCCCAAAGAAGCGCAGTTTATTGAATTTTCTGATCTGCAAAATTTCTTCAATTACATGAAACCGAAACGTAGGCAGCGCGTTTTGGAAAAAATTGGTAAAAGAAAGAGTCTAGGCAAGGAAAACCGTTTTCGGTACCGCCTGCTGGTTCACGAGCTGATCCAGACACCCGAAGAAATCGTGCTGGTTGCCGAAGTTTACTATCCCAATCAACGTTCATCTAATCCGATTATCTCCGGTGGCATTACCCGTCCTTACATTTCCCGCTCGCTGGAAGGCTATCGGTACACGCACGCAATAGTTTGCGGGTTCGACAGGAATGGAAAGTTTATGTGGGACAACACGATCACCATTAAAGATCTTACCAGCTTCGATCTGCAGGAAATGGTGCAGGTAACGCCCGTTGACGATTATTTTGTGCTCGCTTATCCACAGGAAGGTGAAATTCACACCGAGGTGATCAACCGGGACAAAGTGGTGGTGGAAACTGAAAAATTCAAGATTAACCCGAAATCGGAGAAAGAGAAAGTGCTCAATAATGAAGACGGCTACCTGTCGCCTTGGTACGGCCAGTATTTCCTTGCCTACGGAATGCAGCGAATCGGTACTTCAACGATAGGGCAGGGCAGGGAGGTTTTTTATGTCAACAAGCTGACTTACAATACAGAAGAGATCGGAAAAGTGGGCTTGAAAGAAGCTTCACGCCCACGCTGACTTATCTAGTCTACCAGCCAGATGTGGTCCTGTTCAAAACCTTGTTCTTTCCATTCAACTTGAACACGCTGGCTCTCAACTGTACTTACTTTCATTCCCGCATAGTCTGGACCAAGAGGCAGCTCGCGATTATAGCGGCGATCAATCAATACCATTAGCTCAACCACTTTTGGCCGGCCAAATGCAGTCATTGCGTCCAGTGCAGCACGTACCATTCTGCCGCTGGCAAGAACATCGTCAATCAGGATCACTTTTTTGCCCTCGATCAAAAACGGCACATTGGTTTTATTTGGTACCAGTGGCGACTCTCTTCTTCTGAAATCGTCCCGGTAGAATGTAGCATCCAGGTAACCCAATGGAATATTCTTCCCTGTTCTTTCGCGCAGCTCGGCAACAATGCGCTCGGCAAAGTAGATCCCGCGCGGCTGCAGCCCCATTACCACCGAATTGGAAAAATCCTGGTGGTTTTCAATCAACTGCTGGCACAACCGGCTGATCATGATTTCCAGCAAAGGGCTACTTAGTATCAATCGTTTTTGGGGCATCATGTATTTTCCCTGAATTTTAGCCTAAATTAAGTGCTCTATTACGAAATCAAAAACTTTTGACAAATGAAATACCTTATTGCCGGATTGGGAAATATCGGTCCGGAATATGCTTTTACCCGGCATAATGTCGGATTTATGGTACTGGACAGGCTGGCTGCGCAGCACGATTTTAAGTTCAGCTTTGAGAAGCTGGCGTTTGTAGCAGAATGGAAATACAAGGGTAGGCAGATCTATTTTATCAAGCCCACAACATATATGAACCTGAGCGGAAAGGCTTTGCGGTACTATATGGACCAGTTCAAAGTCTCTGCCGAAAACACGCTGGTGATTGTTGACGAGCTGCAACTTCCGTTCGGTACATTGCGTATCAAGCCCAAGGGAAGTCACGGCGGGCACAATGGTTTGAGAAACATCGAAGAATTGCTCGGCTCGTCGGAATATCCCCGGTTGCGCTTTGGGATAGGTAACAATTTTCCTCGCGGCAGGCAAGTAGATTATGTGTTAAAGGCTTTTTCCCCAGAGGAAATGATCGAATTACCGATATTCCTGGACAAGGCTGGCGACATGGTTACTACTTTTTGTACTTTGGGAATACAATCGGCAATGAACAATTATAACCAATGATTGTACATTTTTAAGAAAATATAATTATTTCAAGATTATAGAATATTTGGTTTTTTTCTATTTATTCGAAATAATATAAAATACTACCTCTCGAAAAAAAGATAAAGTTGCAAAAAGGAGGTTAAAATTGATATTTAATTCCCAATAAAATTTTGTTGCCGTAAAATCAACAACTTTGTAATTTCAAAATTAACGCTGATATTTGTATCACGGTTGGCGGAGGTTAAAATTGAATTAAACCATGATGCTAATCGAAATTGTTTTATATTTGTATAAATAAAACAAGAATATGCCCTCCTCAGTGTCAGGCAGCTATAAAATGAGATGATACGGAGGAAGTCAGCGCGTTGTTAAAAACCAGGATTGATCTTTTTACCATTAAAAGCCGTAAAAGTGATTAATCATCAAAAAAGGGAGTAGCATTAACAGCGACATTACTTTAGATATGCAACCCGCTCGCAGGATCTTTTATTAACTGCAAACGGTTTAAGATATAAAAGAAAAGAAAAGGTTAAGGGTTTAGGAATAGTCAGTATAAAGCCATCTCAATGAGATGGCTTTATCTTTTTACAGGCTCCGCCCAAATGTCTACCCGACGGTTCGAGCGCTTGTCTGTCTCCGACCTGTTCACCCGCTTCGGCTGTGCCGAGCCGTAACCGTTTCCTTCTATGCGGTCTGCCGGAATTCCTTTTCCGATCAAATGCGTTTTTACCGTTTCTACCCGCTTATTGGATAGTTCAAGGTTCTTCTCAAAATTCCCGGTATTGTCCGTATGGCCTTTCAAAAGGATCTTTAAGCCAGGATGTTTTTGAAAGTAGCCGGCAATGGAATCCAGGTCAGTCAGTGACTGCCCGTCTATTTCTTCCGTTCCCTGGTTGAAGTACAGTGTTGTTAATGGAGTGGTGTAGGTTTCCGGTGCCAGACTGATCAGCGACTTGATTTCCTCATACCTATTGGTGGTTTTGACGGCTACACTCTTGCTTTGAAACCCGTCTGCACGTGCCGAAATCCGGTAAGACTCGTACGGAGTCAGTTCAAAATTATAAACTCCTTCTACCGTTTTAGTCTGCGCAACCAGAGAATCGTTGTCCGACTTTCTTACCATTACCTCCGCATCATGTACAGGTTTGAGGTTGCGGCCGTCGTAAACTTTCCCCGTAACCAGCGAAAGGTTTTTGTTCCGCCCTGGTTTTTCTGCCACCTTTTCCTCCGGCTGAGGAGCAGTTTCTTCCTCCTTTGCAACTGGCTCTTTGAAGGTTTTGCTGATCGTCTGGTAGCTTCTCCTTACAAAAACAGGCGTCATCACACGATCATAAACACGGATCAATGCAATGGAGCCTGAACTGGCTTCGTGGTTGGCAACCAGGTCATCCTGAAAAAAGTTAAGTACCTGGTCCTGGTCCAGCATTCCCTCACTTCCGGGATCTTTGAATTCCAGCTTCGACTGACCATTGATGTACATCTTGATAGTCTTGGTATCGAAGTCACGCGAGTACACATAATGCACATACTGATTGGCTCTCACCGGAGCTTTCTCACCGATCGCGTAATCGTAGAAATTCAGTTTCCCGTCATAGATGTAACTTCCGTAATCGCTTTTGCGGTTTTTAAAATCGAGAACCCGCTTCCAGCTGTCGAGCTCCGTCATTTTGAAATATATCTCGACAGTAAACGATTTGCTCAGAAATCCCTTCGCTTCCGTATTGTTAAACTGTAATCCGCTGTTGTTTTCAAATTGATAGATCGTGCGGTTGAGGTAATCGGAGCCGGGGATCTTTTCTTTGATGTACTGCCCTGGTTGCCCAAGTACTTTCAATGCAGGTCCGCCGCTTTCAATCGGATTCAGCCCATTGTTAAAGTCGTACGTCCATTGATTTTGGGAAAATGCAGGAGTGCACCAGCTTGTCAGAAGAAATGCGAAAAGCAGTACATTTTTTCGAGTAATCATGCTCAAAAATATGAAAAGTGCCGGCGGAAGCCGAAATGCATCCTGTATTTTTGATCCATAATCTGTTTCGTGTGTGAAAAATATAGGTATTGGTCTTCTTTTTTCCATTTTGTGGTCCTCAGCCTCAGTTGCAACCAAATTCGGGGTGCAATCTGCTCCTCCTTTGGTGTTGGCAAACGTGCGCTTCTTTATTGCGGGCATTTTGCTCCTTTCATTTTCTTATGCATTTGGCAAAGGTTCAACCTACCGCATGCCGAATAAAAAAGAATGGAAGCAATTGGCCGTCTTTGGTTTTTTGAATACAACGTTATACCTGGGCCTCTACGTGTGCGCAATGAAATATACCGCTGCCGGCATAGGTAGCCTGGCAGTGTCCACCAATCCGCTGATTATCGTTTTGCTATCATCGTGGTGGTTAAAGCGCAAGCCGCAGAAGGAAGAGTGGCTCGGGATTGTGCTGGGAATGGCGGGGATCGGCATTGCTACCTATCCTTTGCTGGCAGACAGCTACACGACTGTCGGAGGAATAACGCTGCTGCTGATCAGCATGGTAGCAGTATCCGCAGCCAGTGTTTACTACGCATCTGTCAATTGGGAGCTGCCCAACTTGCTGATCAACGGCTGGCAGGTTTTCATTGGCGGCATATTGTTATTGCCCGCAACATTTCTGCTCAGCGATCTGTCAGCAACTGTTTATGACAAAGTTTTCTGGGGCTCCGTTTTATGGTTGAGCCTGGCGGTATCAATCGCAGGGTTGATCTGCTGGTTCTACCTCTTGCGCATTGATACCGTCAAGGCTTCATTGTGGCTGTTTCTCTGTCCCTTGTTCGGTTTCTTCTTCGCCTGGTGGTTGATGTCCGAGCCGATTACAGGCTATACCATAGCCGGAACAATCCTTGTAATTGGCGGATTGTATGCGGGACAACGAACAAAACTTTCAGGAAAGCGGGCGGCTTAATCGTCGACCAGAATTTCTCCTTTGAGGTACAATTTCGCCTGGCCGCCAATGTAAACACGGTCGCCGTCGAGCTCGCATTTAAGATAGCCACCTCTCTTGGAAAGCTGCTTGGCGACCAGCTTGTTCTTTTCAAGCTTCTCAGCCCAGTAAGGGATAAGGGTGGTATGCGCCGAGCCAGTGACCGGATCTTCGTCAATACCAGACTGAGGTGCAAAGAACCTTGACACAAAATCCACATCTTCACCCGGCGCGGTCACGATAATGCCTCTTGCAGGAATAGTAGAAAGAATAATGATGTCAAAATCCAGATTGCGCACGATATCTTCTGACTCGACAACGACCATGTAATCTGTTTTTCCTTTATAAACTTCCAGCAGATGCGTCGTGTTCAGACTTTCTGCCAATGCCGGAGGCGGTACTGCCACATGGTATTGATCTGCCGGAAAATTAAGTGTTAGCCAGTCTTCTTTGCAATCCACGCGCAGCTCGCCGCTTCGTGACTGAAATGATATCGTATAACCCTCGTAATTCTGAATATTAAAAATCACATAGGCAGTAGCCAGTGTCGCATGCCCGCAAAGATCAACTTCTACCGAAGGCGTAAACCAGCGGATATGAAAGCCATTTTCAGTAGGAATGTAGAATGCAGTTTCAGCAAGATTGTTTTCTGCTGCTATATTAAGCATGGTTTCGTCCGGCAGCCATTGCTCTAATGGAACAACTGCGGCAGGGTTACCTCCAAAAAGTTTATCGGTAAAAGCATCAATCTGATATATAGGGAGTCTCATCGGGGTTGGTCGTGTTAGTAATACAAGGTATTAAAAAAATATGCTATTGAAAGAAGGTCTCAGGCTAAATTTTCAATATAATTTATTGGAATGATATAAATTATTTTATGCCTGAACCGCGTCTATCTTTTCTTGTTTTTCATTCTCAAATATACTCCGTTTGTCCAGCCGAAACCTTCCTGAACTTCATATTCACCGCCGCCTGCAATCAAATTGGTGTTGGACACATTGTATTTTTCAAGCATTTTTCCTGAATGTTTAAACTCCTTTTCGATCAGACCAAGCCACTCGGCAGACAGTTCATTGGCAGTCCGGTGAAAGTTGTAATTCCTTAAACCTTTATAGGCAATCCACTGCAATGGAGCCCAGCCATTTGGCGCATCCCACTGCTGTCCTGAGTTCAATGTGGTAGTCAGCAACCCGCCTGATTTCAGAAAGTTGAGCCTGATGTAAGCTCTTACATAATGTGAATTCTGCTTGGGCGCGAGTTTGAAAAATAGTGGAAATGTTCCGGCCAGCGTAACGGCTTTTGTGAAACTTTGTTTTTTAAAATCGTAGTCCATATAAAAATTCTTCTCGGTATCCCAGGAATACAGCTGGATTGCCAGCTTACGATCGATGGCTTTTCCGGTATAAACCTGGTGCAACGTAAGATTGCCACTCAGCAGGTAAGCTTCGGCAAGTGTTTGTTCCAGGTAATACATCAGACAGTTGAGGTCGATCGGTATAATGTCGGTAGTGTGGATAGTTGAAAAGTCATTTTCATTTGAAAACCACCTGCTGCTGAAATCCCAGCCCGATTCAGCTGCGGCGCGGATGTGGCGGTAAATCTCTTCGGGCGCGGTCCCGTGATTTTCCTTTGCATGAGCCGCAAGTTCCACATCTTCGCGGTAAGATTCCGGTCTCGGTGCCGCCTTGTCATCCCAGTACCTGTTCAGCTTCATTCCGTTGGGAAGGTATACCAGACGGCGGTAGGCTGTAAACGGTTCGCCGGTGCTGCTGCCCGAATCCATCCAGTAATCGTACTCTTTCTGCATTTGAGGCAGGTACCGCTTCAACACTTTCTTGCCTTCCATTTCACTGAAAAGTCTGACCATCAATGAAAAGAACGGTGGCTGGGACCGGGACAGATAATAGGTCCGGTTGGCTGTGGGAATGTAGCCGAAGTTGTCGATGAGGTAAGCAAAATTATCTATCATGCTTTGAACCAGATCCGTTCGTCCGGCCTCTTTCAAGCCCAGTAATGTGAAGTAGCTGTCCCAGTAATAGATCTCCCTGAACCGGCCGCCCGGAACCACATAAGAGTAGGGCAGTGGGATCAGTGAGCCGCCGCGTTCCTGGCTCTCCGGTTGCCTCGTCAGCACGGGCCACAGCCTCCTGATATGTTCCGAAACAGAAGCATTTTTATCCGCCTGAAAAGTCAATGCGATATGAGCAGGCAGACGAAAATACTTTTCCACAAATCCTGCCATATCAAAATCAGCAGCGATTTTCTCCCGGTGATAACGCTCTATAATCAACACCGGATCTTCAAGCGGGATCGCATCTGCGAAGGTTTTTGAGTCCGGGAAAATGTGACTATTCTGTACGTCTTTGAAGAGGGTACCGTAAAGATCCTCCGGTGAAACATGGGACTGTCCGTAAGTAAAAGCAGGTGCAATAAAACCGTACAAAACAAACTGATTTTAAAGGGTTAATACGCTAACACTGGCCCAATAACATCATTTTTGAGCTCCAATGCACTTCTATTTGCTATAAAAATTCAACGAGCTGACCTGTGCTTTTGTTCCTTCCGGCCCATAAAACCAGCTTGCCGAGGCCAATAGAATTTGGTAGTTTGTTTGCATTTTCCCGCGTCCCGGCTTAATATTGTACCATCAAGTCAATTGCTCCACCAAAGCGGTTGATTTATAAAGAAGAGGCGAGAGAATGGGCTCAATGAACCTCTGGCAACCTGCTACCAATGTGGAGAAAGGTGCTAATTCCCACCTAATTTATTAGGAGATATAAAATCAATTCGCGTGTTCTTACAGTTAGAAATTTCCGTAAGCCGAATGGCTTTATTCTCGCACCTGCAACTGAAAGGAATTTTTCAGATGTATTAGTCACTATGTTTTTTGTCAAAAAAGGTGACCTTACTATTTTGTACTTAACTGTGCTTGCGCACCTATGCAGTCGGAACAAAAAATATTCAAACATCCCTATCCTTATTCCCTGGAAATGGGCGGCGAACTGGCCGGTTTTGAGCTATCATACACTACCTACGGAACAATCAACCCGGAACAGAACAATATTATCTGGATCTGCCACGCACTTACCGGCAGCTCCAATGCAGCCGAATGGTGGGACGGGCTTGTAGGCGATGATAAATATTTCAACCCCTCAAAGGATTTCATAGTTTGTGTGAATGTGCTGGGCTCCGCATATGGTTCCACCGGGCCTCTTTCGGTAAATCCCAAAACACAGAAACCTTACTACCGGGATTTTCCTGTGATTACCGTCCGCGACGTCGTTGGTGCCATGGACCTGTTGCGACAGGAGTTGGGTATCAGGAAAATCAAGATCTGTATCGGCGGATCGCTGGGCGGACAGCAGGCGCTTGAATGGGCGGTTGAAGTTCCCGATTTGTTTGAAGAGCTGGTACTGATTGCTTCCAATGCATTGCATTCGCCCTGGGGAATTGCCTTTAACGAATCCCAGAGAATGGCGATTGAGGCAGATCCTACTTTTAAAGACGATCATCCCGAAGCAGGCGCTATGGGAATGCGGGCAGCCAGGTCAATCGCATTGCTGTCTTACCGCAATTATGACACTTACAACTTTACCCAGGCAAGAGATAACCCCGACCAGATCGACGATTTCCGGGCTTCTTCCTATCAGCAGTACCAGGGAGATAAGTTTGTGAAGCGTTTTAATGCATATTCCTATTGGGTTTTGTCCAAAATCATGGACTCGCATAATGTAGGCCGTAACCGCGGCGGGATTGTGCACGCGCTGGGTCTGGTGAAAGCCAAAACGCTCGTGCTCGGAATTAAGTCCGATCTGTTATTCCCGCTTTCAGAGCAGCAATTTTTGGCCCGCCATATTCCTGACGCAGTTTTCCAGGAGATAGATTCGCTTTATGGTCACGATGGTTTCCTGATTGAGTACAAGCAGCTTACGCAGGTAATCAGGGCGTGGCAGGAGACAAACGGACAGTTGGAAATGGCTAAGATCTAGCCATTTCCAAGTCGTATTGTGTTATTTTGAAATGCTGAGCAGCAATTCAGGTTCGTTGGTAGTAATGTAATCCACATCTTTTTCCAGGAACCATTTCAATGCAGATTCGTCGTTTACAGTCCATACATTCGTAGTCAGCTTCTTCGCTTTCATCGCAGGAATGTAATCCTCGTTTTTCTTATAAACATTGTAATGGTAGTCGATTCCGTCCAGTCCGGCTGCGGCGATTTCATCCGGCGTTTTATCTCCGTTTAAGTATTCCACGTGCGCTTTTGGTGCGAGTTCCTTCACTTTTTTACATACATCAAAATCAAAGGCGATGTAGTCGGTGATCTTCTCGACTTTCAGCTTTTTCACCATTTCTACGCATTTGGCAGTCAACGCAAGTGATCTTTCCTTGCCCATTGAAGAGGTTTTGATTTCCAGGATCAGCCTCGTTTTCTTCTGTTTCGCGCCAGCCTTCAGGTAAGCTTCCAGTGTGGGTAGCGACTCGCCGTTTTCCAGCTTGATCTGCGACAATTCGCTCGCATTGGTTTTTTCAACATGGGTACCTTTAATGGAGTGATCGTGCAATACAAAAAGCACGGAGTCGGCTGACATATGCACATCAAACTCGCTTCCATAGCAGCCGAGCTTGATCGCGTGCTCCAATGCACCAATTGAGTTTTCAGTAGCGCCGGTATGCTTCCATGCGCCGCGGTGAGCGATCACCTTGTTCTTGTTTTGTGACATTCCTTCAAATGCAGTCAAGCTCAAAAAACCTGCCGCAAGCATAGCAAATACTTTCTTCATTTTGTAAAAAATTAAACTGAACTAACTGGAAATACAAGTAGCCCTGAACCAGGTACTACTGCTAAGAATTGCGAAAATTACGGCTTGTAAGTCGCAGCTGTATTAGGCGAATGTTAAGATTGCGTGCCAACATTCGTATGTTTCACAACCGTTATCGCTACCATCTTGGAAGTTGGTGTGTTACTTTTCTCCGCTACACTGCCAATCGGCACCAGTACATTGGTCTCAGGGAAATAGGTGGCCGCACAGCCTTCCGGGATCCGGTATTCTACCACAACAAACTTTCTTGCAACCCTTTCCACACCGTCAAACCGGTTGTACAAATCCACAAGACTACCGTTTTCCAAATGCCGCGCTGAGATATCACGGCGGTTCATCAGAACAACCCTTCGTTCGTTGAAGATACCCCGGTAGCGATCGTTCAGGCCGTAGACTGTCGTGTTAAACTGGTCGTGACTCCGGATCGTCATCATCATCAGCTCACCTTTTTCCAGTTTGTTTTCGATCACCGGAGCGACATTGAATTGCGCCTTTTGTGTGTCTGTATCAAATTTTCCTTCGCGGTTGCAGTTTGGCAGGTAAAATCCGCCGGGTTGGCGCACAAGCTCATTGTAGTTTTCAAAACCGGGTATGGTACGTTCGATATCCGCGCGGATCACATCATAATCTGCAATGTAACGGTCCCAGTTGATCTGGCTCTTTTTACCCAGAGTAGCCTTGGCCAGCCGAACTATAATTTCCGGTTCACTAAGTAACATATCGGATATCGGCGGCAGAATGCCCTTTGACATCTGAACCACACCCATTGAATTTTCACACGAAATAAACCGGCTTTCACCTTCCCGCAAGTCCGCATCGCTTCTTCCGAGGCAAGGCAGGATCAGTGCTTCTTCGCCGTGCACAAGGTGGCTCCTGTTCAGTTTGGTTGAAACGTGGACAGTTAATTTGCAATTGCTTAAAGCCTGTGCGGTATATTGTGTGTCCGGAGTAGCCGAAAGAAAGTTGCCGCCCATTGCAAAAAACACTTTTGCGCGGCCTTCGTGCATCGCCTTAATGGATTCCACCACGTCAAAACCGTGTTTCCGGGGTGGGCTGAACCGGAAGTTACGTTCAATTGCATTCAGCAGACTTTCAGAAGGTTTTTCAAAAATCCCCACAGTACGGTCGCCCTGTACATTGCTATGCCCGCGCACGGGACAGGTACCAGCGCCGGGCTTGCCGATACTTCCTTTCAGCAGGAGCAAATTGACTACTTCCTTAATGGTATCTACCGCATTTTTATGCTGCGTCAAACCCATTGCCCAGCAAACAATAATCTTGCTTTTTGAAGCGAGTAATCGGGCTGTCTCTTCGATCTGCGCCAGCTCAATGCCGCATATTGCCGCCAGCTCCTCCACGTTCAGCGTGTCCAGATGTGCGGTGAACTGCTCGTAACCTTCTGTATTTTCACGAATGAAATCCTGGTCAAAAACGCTGCCCGGAATTCTCCTTTCCTCTTTCCACAACAGTAACTCAATAGCTTGCAGTAAAGCATGGTCGCCATTGATCCTGATCTGCAGGAAAAGATCGGTAAGTGTCGGATTGATGCCCAAAACGCCGGTTACTTTCTGCGGGTTATTGAAACCCATTAAGCCGGTTTCAGGTAATGGATTAATTGAAATAATCTTGGCGCCGTTTGCTTTTGCTTTTTGCAGCGCAGTCAGCATGCGGGGATGGTTTGTGCCCGGATTTTGGCCTAAAATTATGATTACCTCTGCCTGATGCAGATCGTCCAGCTTCACGGATCCTTTCCCGATACCTAACGATTCAGTGAGCGCGACCCCGCTGCTTTCGTGGCACATATTGCTGCAATCGGGCAGGTTATTCGTGCCAAATTCGCGGACGAACAGCTGGTAGAGAAATGCAGCCTCATTGCTGGTGCGCCCGGAAGTATAGAAGATGGCTTCATCCGGCGAGGAAAGCCGATTGAGCTCCATTCCGATTTTTGTGAAAGCTGCATTCCAGGTAATTGGCTGGTAATGGGTGCCTCCGGCGGGTAAATGCATCGGTTGGGCAATGCGGCCTTTGCTGCCGATCTCGTGATCAGAAAGCTTTCCGAGTTCAATAACGGAGTGTTGGGTAAAGAATTCAGGCGTCAGCTTTTTGAGCGTAGCCTCCTCCGCTACTGCTCTTGCTCCATTCTCACAGTACTCGGCTATTCCCGAGCGTTCGTCATCAGGATCGGGCCAGGCACAGCTTGGACAATCAAAGCCGCCTTTTTTATTGAGATTAAAAAGCGCCTTCATACCGCGGTTCACGCCAGCTTCCTGTACTGTTTTTTCAAAACTGGAAACCACGGCTGGAATTCCGGCGGCAACTTTCATAATCGGACCTTTTTTCAGTCCGGTCAGTTGGTCCGGGTTTTCGGAGCCGGGAATGGATGTGGGCTGGTCTTCCATGGTCAGCAGGTTTGATTTGGATTTTCGTAGTTGTCCGACTGATCTTCTGCA
The DNA here is from genome assembly GCF_056895175.1 of Dyadobacter sp. HNCC25DJ183. Classification (NCBI taxonomy): domain Bacteria; kingdom Pseudomonadati; phylum Bacteroidota; class Cytophagia; order Cytophagales; family Spirosomataceae; genus Dyadobacter; species Dyadobacter sp. HNCC25DJ183. The sequence goes on along the minus strand of NZ_JBXHAP010000007.1, from coordinate 380,418 downwards.
TCATTGTCGAGACATTTAAAATCCTTTTCCACAAGGATATACAATGAATCGCCTGCATTCAAAGGCATATGGAAATCTGTTCCGACTACATTGTTGTCGGGCCACGTTTTGGCGAAACTTTCGGGGATATAAATGGTAATCTGCTGGTTTTCAAAAGAAGCGGAAAGTGAATCCGTATCGGGCAGGCTTTGCAATGCATAAGTCAGCTGACCCTGCGGGAAAGTTGTTTTTTCTTCCAGGTAACCCTCAGCGGCCAGTTGTGCTACATCGCTTTTGGACAGTCGGTACCTTACTTTATTTTGTTGGATTCGAATTTTCATAGACCTGAAATCCGGTGGAAGCCGGTGTAAACATTAAACCTATCTTGTTTTAAAAAACCTGCCAGTGTGATATTGTTATCCTCAGCCAGCTGCACTGCCAGGCTTGAAGGCGCGCCAATGGAAACAACCATTTCGATTCCCGCCATCAATGCTTTTTGAATTAACTCAAAACTCGCTCTTCCGCTAAGCAAAAGCATGTTACCTGCGAGGGGAAGCTGGTCGGATAACAATGCAGCACCAATCAGCTTGTCCAATGCATTATGCCGCCCCACATCTTCGCGCAAGTGCAGCAGGTTCCCGTTTCTATCAAAAAGAGCTGCCGCGTGCAATCCTCCTGTTTCTTCAAAAACGCGCTGACTGCCCGAGATCTTGCCGGCAAGTCCGAAAAGCACCTCGCGCGTTACCAGCAGTGTATTCTCCAAAACATATCGGGAAACTGTTTTGACAGCCTCGATACTCGCCTTTCCGCACACACCGCAGCTCGACGTAGTATAGAAATTCCGCTCCGCATTGTGCAGGTTCGGCACGCAGGAATCAGCCAGCGTTACCAGGACCAGATTTTCTTCGAAAACCGAATTTTCTACTTTTTTGATCTGATGAAGATCCTGGATAATACCTTCTGTAAAAAGAAAACCTGCCGCCAGCTCGTGATCATTTCCTGGCGTACGCATGGTAACCGAGATATTTTGCCAGCTTGCATCTCTATTTTGTCGGAATGCGACACGGATTTCGAGCGGCTCTTCAACCGCCAGGAAATCTTCATTATGATCTGTTCCGTAGCTGGTTACCCGCCTGATTTGCCGGCGCATTACGGAAGCAGGTGGTGTTTTAACCATTGTTAGTGCGGTTTATAAAAGCTTGCATCTCTTCAAAATCTTTCACAGTATCTACGCTCTTCATCGCATTTCCGGATTCTGGGAAAAACTTTTGTGCATTGACTTTTCGCAGCAGCGATTGCAATGAAAGATCATTCATTCGATAATGGTGATCCGCGATCTCACCTAGCTTGCACGAATACCACGCAAGCAGCGGCTCAAACTTTCCTTCCGTATTATAAAATGCGGCAGCAATGGTGTTTTCCCTGATTGAACTCAAAAAAGAGGAGATATCCTCCGCTGAAAGCAATGGATAGTCGCAGCCGATGAAGACGAAATCTTTGTGTGGGAAGGTATGGTATGCCGTCATTAATGCAGCAATCGGACCGGTGTTGGCATATTCGGGCAAGTCAGGCAGCTTATCGTATTGTGTTTTCAGTTGCGCCAGTTGTCGGTTATTGCACGATATCATTACCTTTTCGCAGTAGTTGTCAAGAAGATCGCCCACATGCTCACACTGGGGTTTCTGGTGATAAATAAGCATGCTTTTATCCTTTCCCATTCGTGAACTTTCTCCTCCGCAAACCACAATTCCGATCAGGTCCGTGCGATTCATTTTTCTAAATCTGTCATTTTTTGCTAAAAACGTCGCTTGATACTATCAGCTAATTATGCGTAACTTCCTTTTATGGAAAAGGGTGATGTTAAAATATTAAAAAAGAAGCCGATCTACCCGGTGAGTCCTGAACTGCGGAAGTACCTGCGTTTCTATCAGCGGGATGCCCGTCTTCCGGTAAGTTACCATGATTTGCTCAATTTTTATGAATCCTTTCCGGTAATGGACAAGAACGGGAAGGATACGTTGTGGGAGAGTCCGCTTTACCCGCCGCATGAAATCGACCGGCTGCACAGTGGTCTCAAAAAAGCGTATGCAATGCTCAAAGCGTCGGGTAACCTGCGTATTGTGGAGCACAAGTACATTGACCGCATTGATTATTGTAAATTCGGAAATTCCAATCCGTTCAGGATCAAGATTGTCAACAGGCTCAATGATATTTACGATTATTTCTACGTCAAAAAAGCCGACGCATCGCGGATTTATGGTTTGGAACTGGAAGAAATATTCTCGCCCAACCAGGTTAATTACCTCGTAGACGGCGACTCGCTGGTCGAAGAGCACATTGCCGGAATACCAGGTGACGAATTTGCCAAAACCCGTCTGCGGCATACCGATTATAATCCGATCCGCATTGCGAAAGAATTTGTGAAGTTCAATGAGCGCTGCATGATCACATTGCTCGGAGATATGCGGTCGTACAATTTTGTAATGCAAATCACGCCTGATTTCGACGATTTCCAGTTCCGTTTGCGCGCGATCGACTTTGATCAGCAGTTTTACGAAGGCAACCTGAAAGTGTATATGCCGCAATTTTTCAAGGAAAACCTGCCTTATGTGGAGCTTGCAATGGAGTACCTGACGGATAAAACGGTACTGCAGTACCAGCAGGAAGAGCAATCGTCTATTATGTACCAGGCAAGGAGCGAGCGTCACCGCCTGCGCGAGCTGCGGGATGTTTCGATCAAAGATAAAATTTCAACTGCGGACAATATCCACCAGCTGAGAGATGGACTTTTCACGCATTTTAAAGATGCGCATTACCGGCATTGTGAAAGTATGACGGAGATTATTGAGCTGAATATCAAGAATATTATTAGACAGGTTATCTCGTAATTATTCAAATGTGTCGGTTTGGCAGCCTGCCGCTCTAAACAATTCACTACCTTTGCGGAACCGCTGCACAGCATTAGTCTGTTCAGCGGTTTCATATTTATATCACCAATCGGAAGGCGTTCAACCTTCGGCAGATTACTACCATGAGCAAACACGGCAGAATTCTTGTCGCCATGAGTGGCGGCATCGACAGCTCTCTCGCAGCTGTTATGTTACACGAACAAGGTTATGAGGTCATTGGAATGACCATGAAAACCTGGGACTACGCCAGCAGTGGCGGGACCAAAAAAGAAACCGGCTGCTGCTCACTTGATTCTATCAACGACGCCCGGAATATTGCCGTTGAGCTTGGCTTTCCCCATTATATTCTCGATATCCGCGCTGAGTTCGGCGACTATGTAATTGATCATTTTACAGGAGAATACCTGGAAGGCCGCACGCCAAATCCCTGTGTTTTATGCAATACACACATTAAATGGGATGCGTTACTCCGCCGCGCTGACAGGCTCGATTGCGAATTCATTGCGACCGGGCATTATGCGAATATGCAATTCAATGACGGCCGGTATTATGTGTCAAAAGGCATAGATAGCTGGAAGGATCAGAGTTATGTGCTTTGGGGCGTATCTCAGGAAAGCCTGGCCCGTACCAAACTGCCTCTTGGCTATCTGCATAAAACCGAGATCCGTGAAATGGCGAAAGAACGCGGTTTTATCGATCTCGTAAACAAGTCTGAAAGCTACGAGATCTGCTTTGTGCCTGATAATGATTACCGCGGCTTCCTGAAAAGAAGGATTCCGGGGCTGGAAGCAGAAGTGGCCGGCGGCAATTTCGTTTTTGAAGATGGCACCATTGTCGGAAAGCACGAAGGTTATCCATTTTATACAGTTGGGCAGCGGAAAGGTTTGGGCATAGCGCTTGGGAAACCTGCATTTGTTACCGAGATCAGGAAAGATACTAACGAAGTTGTATTGGGAGATTTACCTGACTTGTTCCGCGATGGAATGTACGTGGGCAAATTGAACCTTCAAAAATATGCTTCCATTGAAAAGCCTTTGGAAACAGTGACAAAGGTGAGATACAAACACGACGGCACCCCCGCATTAATAGAGCAGATCGACCCCGACAAAATAGTAGCCCGCTTCCACGACGGCGTAAATGGCATCGCCCCCGGTCAAGCAGCAGTCTTTTATGAAGGTGACGATGTTGTCGGAGGAGGTTGGATTTTGAAGAGTTTCCGCCAGTAGTAGCTCGGCACGTTGCTAAATAACCCTGCAGTATTGCAAGTCGGATCTTACAAGTTTGTCACCTTGAGCGCACCGGGCCGCCGGGTGGTCGAAGGGAATGCGTTATCGCTCCTCCCTTCGACTCCGCTCAGGGTGACAAACTTGTAGATTTATAAAGTCTTAAACCTTTGTAAGTCGCTGCCTCACTGCCTCATACAACACAATCGAACTAGCCACAGAAACATTCAAAGATTCAACCTGGCCTGTTAATGGAATCCTGGCGCCGCTATCTGCAAGCTGGATAAATTCCTTTGAAATACCATCTTCTTCCGATCCCATTATAATCACCGTCGGAACTGCAAAGTCGATTTCGTAAAGTGATTTATCTGTTTTTTCCGTACAGGCAATAATTTGAAGGCCGCTGTTTCTAAGGTACAAAAGCGTTTCGTACAGGTTGGGCTCCCGACAAACCGGAAGGAAGTTCAATGCACCGGAGGAGGTTTTCATCGCATCTGCATTGATCTGCGCGCCGCCTTTTGTGGGGACGATGATCGCCTGTACGCCGGCACATTCCGCTGTTCTTGCGATTGCACCGAAATTTCTTACATCAGTAATGCGATCCAAAAGCAGGAGCAAAGGTGTTTTTCCATCTTCATACACCTGTGTCAGCACATTGTGCAGCGGCATGTATTGAATCTGGGAGACAAATGCGATTGCTCCCTGGTGATTTTTGCGGGTAATTCTATTCAGTTTCTCAATGGGAACCCGCTGAAAAGGTACTCCCTTTTCTTTGGCCAGCTTCTCTATTTCTGAAAAACCTAATTCTCTCTGAAGGAATAAACGCTCTATCTCTTTTCCCGAGCGGAGCGTTTCAATTACTGACTGTGTCCCGAATACCATATCGGACTGGGACTGTTTTGGGGCGGGTTTTCTTACCGTATACTGCCGTTTCTCCATGCTTCTACAACTGGATACCAAATGGGCTGGTATTCGGCATACCGAACCAGTTCATAATGATCATCCACGAATTGATTGTTTTTTCTGTTAAATGTAAAATTCACGTTCTGTGCATTACCGCGCTGGTCGTAACTCCAAACTTCACGGTCTTTGCTTCTCTGAACTTTGTCAGGCGGGCCGAGTACGATGTAAATCATCCCTTTGTCGGTTTTCCATCCTTCCTTATATGTTGTAAACAGCTGGTTGGCTTCTTCCACGCGGCTGTAAAATGAGCGGATTGATTGCTGCGCAAGCGGCGCATTTCCGTTCATGAGCGTCAGCCAATACCTATCAAGCGCTTTCTTATAATCTTCTGCCTTCTTGATCTCGTTAATCTCATTATTGGTGCTCATATAAAGCAATGGGCCGAGCAGAAGCTGAGGTTGCGTCACTTTTGGATAGCGCTCATTCACCACCAGAATGCCTAATCCTTCTGATTGCGTGGTATCAGCGAAAATGTTGTACAAACCTTCTTTTTCGAATTTCAAAGTCTGGTTTGCCTGTATCGTAAACGTACTGTCAACTTCAAGCGACTTGGCAACTCCTTTGGAAGCAATGTTCATCGGGGAGCCGGCCGGTTCAAAGTCGTGATTGTAGTAATATACGTGCAGCGGCTGCTCTTCTCCGGTTAACTTTTTAACAACAAATGATTCGTTACTGCTGATATAATGCCGCTGTAACGGCAGCGTACTGTTGGAGGTATAAACTCCATAAGTCTGATTTACATCGAGCTTCTTAAATCTAATCGTCAGGTCATTGAGTACTTTTTTCAAAGTTCCCACCTGGCTTATTTCACTTAGCAGGACTCCGTATTCTCTGTCGGGGCTTTTCAGATCGTAGGATATAATGATTTTATTGCCGGTGCTGGTCACATTGGACGAATCCATTTTCACATTCCCGTAACCCAGCCGCTCCCTCGTTCCGTAATCAGAATAGATAACGTAGTTCAGGTTGTATGTTCTGATAAAATCCGCGGGAGAAATCGGGTTCTTGCCTTTGTAAGCATCTACGTAAAGGTAGACTTTGGCTTGTGTGGTGTCTTTGAGAATGTACTTGCTCTGGATCGCGACGAGCGAAGGCTCCTCGCTTACACTGGGCGCTGCTTGCTGGGTAGATCTTACCTGGGCCTCGGGTAGTGGCTTGGAAGTCTTATTGGAAGACGCGCAGCCTGCTAGTGCAGCCACCGTCAATATATGAGCCAAAACGCTTAAACTTGTTCTCATGTGTTTTCTTCAACCTTTGTCAAATAACGAAGGAACCGCCAAAATTACCCAATAAAACGGTAAGAAAATTTTCATTCACCGGCCTTGCTGTTCCGGTTGGCGTTTTTGATCTGGTTTTCGATCGTATCCCATTGATCGCTAGTCACTTCATCCAAAAAGTTAAATTGCCCGGCAGAAAGAACTTCGCCTCCGTCCAGCGTGATCACCTCACCTGTCATATACGCTGAAAAATCAGACATCAGGTAAGCCGCCAGGTTGGCCAGCTCCTGGTGATCGCCGACCCTTTTTAGCGGTATCCTGTTTTCAAAAGCAAATTTCTCTGAAAGTTCTTCTGGAAAAAGACGGTCCCAGGCACCTTTGGTAGGGAATGGTCCGGGCGCAATGGCATTCAGCCGGATACCATGGCATGCCCATTCAAACGCGAGTGATTTGGTCATGGCCAATACTCCCGCTTTGGCCATCGCGGAAGGTACCACCCAGCCCGAGCCTGTCCAGGCGTAAGTGGTGGATATGTTGAGAACTGTTCCTTTTATTCCTTTTTCAATCCAGTATTTGCCCAGTGCCAATGTAAAATAGTAGGAGCCCCGAAGCACGATATCTACCACTACATCCACCGCTTTGTACGAAAGCCGCTCGGTTGGACTGATGAAGTTGCCTGCCGAATTGTTCACAAGGCCGTCCACCTGGCCAAACTTTTCAATGGCTGTCGCGATTACCTGCTCGATTTGATCTGGCTTGCGGACATCGCACTGTACCGAAATGATGTTTTCTCCGGCGCTCTGTTTGAGTTCTTCAACCGCTTTTGTCAGAACATCTTCTTTCCTGCTGCAAATCACAATATTAGCGCCTAGTTTGAGAAAGTAGGCTGACATGGATTTGCCCAAACCCGTTCCTCCGCCAGTCACAATGATCGTCTTGTTAGCCAGCGAGTCTTCCCGGAGCATTCCTTCGGTGTTTGACATTAAATTGGGGATTTAGAATAAAAACAAATCCTATTGCTGCGCAAGCAGGTACAAAACCGCCATTCTCACGGCCACACCATTTTCAACCTGGTTCAGGATAATCGAGTGGTGCGAATCTGCTGCATCAGAAGATAACTCAACGCCGCGGTTAATCGGGCCGGGGTGCATGAGTACAATCTCTTTGTTCAGGTCGTCGAGCATCTGTTTGTTGATGCCGAAATAAAGTGAGTATTCCCTGAGTGAGGGGAAGTATTTGATCTGCTGTCTTTCCAGTTGAATGCGGAGTACATTGGCTACATCGCACCAGTCCAGCGCCTCTTTCACATTGTGGCTGATCCGGACACCAAGCTCGCCCAAATGCTTGGGGATTAATGTAGACGGGCCGCATACCATCACCTCAGCACCCAGTTTTTGCAGGCAGAATATGTTTGACAGAGCTACCCTTGAATGAGTTATGTCACCTATGATAGCGATCTTTTTACCCCCTAGGTCCCCCAGTTTTTCCCGCATTGAAAATGCATCCAGCAATGCCTGAGTAGGGTGCTCGTGAGTCCCGTCACCTGCATTGACCACATTGGCGGGAATGCGTGTCGAGAGATAATGCGGCGCGCCCGGACTGCTGTGGCGCATTACGATCATATCTACCTTCATTGCAAGGATATTGTTGACCGTGTCGAGCAGCGTTTCCCCCTTTTTTACCGAACTCCCGGAAGCCGAAAAATTTACAACATCCGCAGAAAGTCGCTTTTCGGCCAGCTCAAATGAAAGCCTGGTACGGGTTGAATTTTCGAAGAAAACGTTGGCAATGGTTATATCTCTGAGGGAGGGGACTTTCTTGATCGGCCGGTTAATGACGTCCTTGAATTCAGTAGCAGTGTCTAAAATCGTATGGATGTCGTTCTCGTTCAGGTTTTTGATGCCAAGTAAATGCCGGACCGAAAGTTTTGTCATTGTGAATTGTCAATGAATGTTTCGCAAAGATAATAAGTAAGCTGGCATTGAGAAAAAACAATGGCCAAATAGGAGAGGAACCCCGGCCGCGGGGCTGCGAAAAGCACCGCTATTCTGGTATAGATAATTTATAGAATTATTTTGTTACCAATAGTTGAATTGTCATAGGAATTGGTATTTTTGTTACAAAGGATTTTGCCAATGTGCTTCCGGTAAATCCATCGATCTCCTCCTTGCTTTTTGATAATCAACTAATTACTTGATGGTGAAATAAGGTCAATCTGTGCTGTTTTGGCATTTGTCAATTCCTGAGACAGGTGTGTCTGCTAGTGTCGATTTTCCACCTAAATCTTACATTATATGCACTTGAAATTTTTTACTTTCATCAACTTCCTACTGGCTTCATCAGCACTCTTCGGACAGGTCAATGTGACTTTTCCACCATCGCGTATGGTATACCAGCGCGATCAGTCAGGCGACGCAAAAGTGTTTATCAACGGTACTTACCTCAACGATCCCGACCAGATCCAGGCCAGATTAAAGACCCGCGACGGAGAGCCGGGATTCGGTGTGGACTGGACCACCATTGTCAGCAATCCTTCGGGTTACATATTCTCAGGCTCACTCAATGCGAGAGGAGGAAGGTTTGATCTGGAAGTGAGAACCATGAAGAATGGCGAACAGATCGGCAACAGTACGATTGTTGAAAAAGTGGGCGTAGGAGAGGTGTTCCTGATCGTGGGACATTCCAACGCGGCAAAGGCCGAGAGCGAGATGAAGCCGGCAAGCAGCGATCTTGTTAATACCATTGATCCCAATGCAAATGTAGAGCTGTACAATAAATATCTCGAATCGGGCAGCCCGGCTGATCTGCCGCCCCTTGCGCCCGTGCAGTTCTGTCTTAACTGCGGGATTGCGCCGATGGCACAATATCCCTGGTTCTGGACACAGCTAGGCGATTTACTGGTCAGCTCGCTCAATGTACCCGTGCTTTTTTACAGTGCCGCATTTGGCGGGAGCAGCATGGGACATTTATACAAAGCGGCATATAACATCAACTTCGACCACGGGTTTATCAAATACAGTATCAGAATGCCCTACGTCAATATCAGGAATACCATTACCACCTATATGCCCCGCACAGGCTTGCGCGCGATACTTTCGGCACACGGTGTCAACGATGGGGATACAACCGGCGCAGGGTTTTATTTCAGGAATAAAATGGTGATTGAGAAATCCAGGAGTGAGGCCAACTACGATAATCTTCCCTGGATGATCGCGACTTCCTGTTATAACAATGGGATTAACCAGGAGAAAACTGATGCACAGAATGCATTGATTAATGAAATACACGACGTTTTCCGCGGCGCTGACCTCAACCAGATCGGACAGTCGGGACGATATGACGGGCTGCATTTCAATGAAGAAGGCCAGCGCCGCGCGGCCGAGCTGTGGCGAGACGCTATTACCAATCCTCAGACAAACCTTCTTGGCAATGCCAGGTCTCTGATGGCCACCGCGCCGCCGCTGCCCGGACCGCCGCTACCGGTAGATCTGGTAAGCTTTACCGGACAAAAGGATGCTGCCGGCAGGAACCGTTTAACCTGGGTAACTTCCTCAGAGGAGAACAACGACTATTTTGAAGTTCAAAGAAGCCTTGATGCAGTCAATTTCGAGGTGATCGGACAGGTGAAAGGCTTCGGCGACAGCCGGGTAAGTAATACCTATACTTATGCAGACGAGCAGGTATCCGAGCGGCTGACTTACTATCGCCTTTATCAGGTCGATTATGACGGAAAAGCTTCATTATCCAGTATTGTGGCTGTCAAAACTGCCATTGCACGCGAGAACGATTTTGTATATCCAAACCCGGCCCAGCATTTTGTGGAAGTGGTGCTGAATAACGGCGCGACTGTCGATAACCTGAACGTGTTCGATCTGAGCGGGAAACTTTTGATACAAAAAGAAAAAACAAGTCAGATAGATATTTCTGCCTTGGGCAAAGGCGCTTACATCGTCGAGATCAAAACGAACGGCGGTCAATCTGTCCGGAAGAAGATCACGAAAATGTGATTTGAGTTGTCCAAAGCTTAACTTTACCATCAAGTGTAGTTTTAATAGGGTTACCATATTGGTAACCTTTATTTTTTTATGGACAAAGCAAACGTTTTAGAAAAGCTCAAAGCAATACTCGACGACAAGCTGCTGGTATCGTGGAATGCGATGGAGGCGGCGCAGGAGTCGGCTAATGATCAGGGTAAAAGCTCGATGGGCGACAAATACGAAACCTCACGCTCCATGGGGCAGCTCGACCGCAACATGCACGCGCGGCAATACGAGCAAACGCGCATGGAGAGGTTGGTATTGGAGCGGGTAAATGCAAATGAGGCAAGTCAGCGCGTCGGAGTAGGTTCTCTGCTGAATACTACTGCCGGGTGGTTTTTCGTAGCCGTCAGTCTGGGTGCCGTAAAAATAAATGAAGAGACCGTTTTGGCAGTCTCTTCATCGTCTCCGGTAGGTGCTTCTTTACTTGGGAAAGAAGCCGGGAGCAAATTTGAATTTATGAAAAAGCAACAGGAGATAATCAGCCTGCATTAAGCCATATTGTGGTAAACGCGCTGAACATCGTCGTCGTCCTCGATCTTTTCGATCAATTTCTCAACTTCTGCGGCCTCTTCTTCACTCAGTGTTTTGGTATCATTTGGAATGCGCTCGAAATCAGCTTCCACGATCTCGTAGCCATTTTCCTCGAAATAATGTTGCAATGCACCAAATGCGGCGAATTCACCATAGATGTTGATCAGTCCGCTTTCTTCATCCAGAAATACCTCTTCTCCGCCTAAGTCAATAAGCTCAAATTCGAGTTCTTCCAGATCCTTTCCATTGTTTTTGATCTTGAAAATGCATTTACGGTCAAAAATAAAGTCGAGCATACCCGAAGTACCCAGGCTGCCGCCGAGTTTGTTGAAGTAGCTCCTCACATTCGCAACGGTACGCGTAGGGTTATCGGTAGTACTTTCCACCAGGATCGCAACACCGTGTGGCCCGTAGCCTTCGTAAACCATTTCTTTGTAATCTTCCTGATCCTTCGAGGTTGCCCGTTTGATCGCCCGCTCGATGGTATCCTTCGGCATGTTGGCTGCCCTGGCATTTTGTAAAAGAACACGTAGCTTCGCATTGGTGGCGGGATCCGCAGTTCCGCTTTTCACCGCGAGGACAATCTCCTTACCAATCCTCGTAAAAGTTTTGGCCATCTTGTCCCAACGCTTAAACATTCTAGCCTTTCTATATTCAAAAGCCCTTCCCATGCTTGTTAATATTAATTGTTAAGTTTTTTATTGATGCTAAGGTGATCAATTTTGCAGCAAATTTAAAAAGACGAACAGATCAGGCAAATATATATTTTATCGTGACCATTAATAATCCTATGCTACTCGACTGGCAGTTCCAAACCTTTGAAACACTTACGAATGAAGCAGTTTATCAATTGCTGCGTCTGAGAAACGAAGTTTTCATCGTTGAGCAAAAATGCTGTTTCCAGGATCTTGATAATAAAGACCAGCAATGTCACCATTTGCTGGGTTATCGTGAAGGTAAGCTCGTGGCGGTTTCCAGGATAGTTCCGGCTGGCTTATCCTATATATATCCTTCCATCGGCAGGATTGCAGTCGCGCGGGAAGCGCGGGGAATTGGGGCAGGCGTGGAGCTGTTGAATGTGTCAATTGAAAAACTCGAAATGCTTTATGGAAAAAGCATTATCCGCATCGGGGCGCAGCTTTACCTTAGAAGATTCTATGAATCGTTTGGTTTCCGGCAGTCGGGCGACATTTACCTGGAAGACGAAATCGAGCATATTGAGATGACGCGTGCGCTTGATTACGCTTAAAAAGCAGGAAAACGGCATTCAGGAGAGTGTATTGTAGAGTAATGGGGAACGAATTCCCGGATTTGCTGAATTTCGAAACACCGTCTAAAATGGAGTGTTGTATGATTTTTAGAATTTCAGTGCAATATTCAGCTAAATTGTAGTACTAAAACTACAATTCTTGAAAAAAAACTTTGATATAAATTGTTCCTTCTCACATTGTTTAATAATTTGGCACAGAATTTTAGTTATTAGTATTCAGTCAAGCAAATTGTTGCTGTGGGACTGACGCCCGTCAGAAACCCAATAACATTTTTGACGAACACTGATAGAGGAGGGTTTACGTGGAATGGCCTACTGTAATGCGGTAGGCCATTTTTTTGTACTCACTAATTGGTTCGCATTTTCAAATCGTGTTCATTTGTAGCATCATCAGAACACGCCACTTTCTTTCATGACCAAAGTAACCGATTTCATTCAGCAGGCAAACGGCAAAACCCTGTTTTCCATCGAAATTATCCCGCCGCTGAAAGGTCAGAATATCAATGAATTACTGAATTCGATAGAGCCGCTAATGGAATTTAAACCTCCGTTTGTGGACGTAACATATCACCGCGAAGAACTGATCGACCGTGTCCGCACGGACGGGACTATCGAGCGGATACCGATCAGAAAACGGCCAGGTACTGTCGGCATTTGTGCAAGGTTAATGGAGCGTTTCCATGTAGATGCAGTCCCGCACGTGATCTGCGGCGGCTTTACCAAAGATGAAACCGAGGATGTCCTGATCGATCTGCATTACCTGGGTATCGACAATGTGCTTGTACTCAGAGGCGATCCTGAAAAATCAGCCGGCGTATTCCAGCCTAAAACAGGCGGACATACCTACGCTTCTGAACTGGTCGCGCAGGTTCATAACATGAATAACGGGATTCTGCTGAATGCGGAAACGGAAATGTCACCTACCAATTTTTGTATCGGCGTAGCGGGCTACCCTGAAATGCATTTTGACGCAGCCAGCATTGATGCAGATTATGAGCACCTTCGCAAGAAAGTAGCGCTTGGTGCAGATTATATCGTAACACAAATGTTTTTCGATAACGAGAAATACTTCCGCTTTGTCGAAAGATGCCGCGCCGAAGGTATTACTGTTCCCATTATCCCGGGATTGAAACCGCTGGCCACGCGCAAGCAGCTCAGCGTACTCGCGCAGATTTTCCATCTGGAATTTCCGCAGGACCTTGTTAAAGAAGTTGAAAAATGCGCTACTGACAAGGAAGTCCGCCAGGTTGGTATCGAGTGGGGAATCCAGCAATGCAAGGAATTAATGGCTTACGGCGTGCCTGTTCTCCATTTTTACACAATGGGTAAGTCGGACAATGTCGCCCAGATAGCAAGACAGGTGTTCTGAAAAGAGCACCTGTTACTCAAAACAGACCGCAGTTCCATTTGCGCTTACCATTAACATGGAACTACCGCTGCCAATCGTTTCCAGGTCAATATCCACACCAATCACCGCATTGGCTCCGAGCCTTTGCGCCTGGTCCATCATTTCACGGATCGCAATGCTTTTTGCTTCCCGGAGACCCTGTTCGTAAGAGCCCGAGCGGCCACCTACCACATCACGTACATTTGCGAGGAAGTCTTTGAAGAAATTGGCGCCGATAATAGCCTCACCATTTACCAGGCCAATGTATTTGATGATCTTTTTACCTTCGATGTTCGGGGTAGTCGTAACAAGCATATAAGTCAGGTTTTGGTTTGGATTAATTTCGGTGATGAAATTAGGTCTTTGGGAAAGGCAGGGCGAAAAATAATTGTTTAGCGGCAAAGAAGCATGCTATGCCGGCAAATTTTAATTATAACCACCAAATTTGTCAGCTAAAAACCACCATTGTTCCGGTCAGCGAGCGAGAAATGGTTAGCTTTGTTTTTGAATTTTTCAGATTAAAAAAGTAGTTATGGAACAGTCTATTCAGACGATCAACACAATTATCAGCACCAGACGCAGTATTTTTCCACCCAGTTATATCGAGAAAGAAATTCCGGATGAAGTCATTAAGAACATCCTGGAAAATGCAAACTATGCTCCTACACACAAGCTGACCGAGCCTTGGCGGTTTATCGTTTTCAAAGGTGCAAGTCTCAATAAGCTCGCCGGTTTCTTTTCAGAGCGGTACAGAACAGTCACTCCTCCCGAGTCATATTCCCAGGCGCGCTATGATGCCGCTGGTGAAAAAGTGCTGAAATCGGGTTGTGTGATTGTGATCAATGCAGAGCTGCATCCCGAAAAGCTCCCCGAGTGGGAAGAAGTTGCTTCCACAGCCTGCGCAGTGCAGAACATGTGGCTCACGGCAAATGCATACGGACTTGGTTCCTATTGGAGCAGCCCGGGCGTGCTGAAAGAGCTCGGTGAATTCCTCGGTCTTCCTGACAATCAAAAATGTCTCGGATTGTTTTTCATGGGTTACCACGACGCGCCCGAAACACCCGCACGGCGTACACCTATTGAAAGCAAGGTTACCTGGGCAGAATAATGACAAAAAATAAAACAGTTCTCCGCGCCGATCAGGTTTCAAAGCAATTTGGCAACCAGCCTGTACTATCAGATGTGAGCCTGGAACTGAGGGCGGGAGAGTGGCTGGCGATTTTGGGCGAGAGCGGCTCTGGTAAGAGCACGCTCCTGCGCATTTTCGGCAGGTTCCTGGATTCTGATCAGGGGAAGATTATTTTCAATGGAGAAGAGTTGAAGTCCGTGAGGGGCGAGCTGATTCCGGGGCACGAGTCTATCCGGCTGATCCACCAGGAATTTGAGCTTTTCCCCAACCAGACTGTTGAAGAGAATATTTCCTATTCGCTCCGGTTTTATGACCCCGCATATCGTACTGAGCGCGTGCGGGAACTGCTCGAAGTAGCTGGTCTCGATTATGTAAAAAGTCAGAAGGCCAAGCTGCTGTCCGGCGGTGAAAAACAACGTACTGCCATCGCCAAGGCACTGGCAGAGCAGCCGGAAGTACTGCTGCTGGATGAACCTTTCGCACACCTTGACAACCACAACCGCAGGGTACTTGGCAATGCGATCGAGAAAATGCGGAATGAGCAGAAAACCAGCTGCATTTTTGTTACCCACGAATCTTCCGATGCACTTGCGTGGTCCGACAGGATTGCGGTATTGCGTAATGGAGAGATTATTCAGGTAGGTACCCCCGAAGAGGTTTATAACAAACCTGCGAACAGCTATGTGGCGGAACTGACAGGCGGAATCAACTGGCTTGGCAGCGGAGAAAAGCGGTATTTTATCAGACCGGAAAAGATCAAGCCGACCAGGTATCCTGAAAAAAGTAAGTGGAAAGGGAAAGTGGAGACGATCCGTTTTCATGGAAACTATTGGGAAATCCGCTGTACAAATGGAATGGAGCAACTTTCATTTTACAGGAATAAGGTAAATGTGGCAGTCGGCGAAGAGGTATTTCTGACTTACGCTGCCAAAGACCTGGGTAGTATCTGAGTGTTACAGGCTGAACCAGAATGAGATCTTCACCGCAAATGGCTGTACGTTGGGATTGTTGAGATAGGTAAGGCGGTGTACGAAATCAATGCGGCCGGTTTTCAGGATATTGTCAATCCCATAACCCAGTTCAACGTAAGGCCGGTCTTTCAGCTTGCTGAATATCTGCATTTCCTGACCGGTTTCGTCGGTAGTTGTTGTAAGCGACAAATTGGCGTCGCTGATGCTACCGTAAAACAGCTTACCAGTTGCCAGCATTCTCCATTTCAACTTTCTGATTGCGGGAATGCGGTTGAGCAGAAATCCTTCAAAGTTATGCTCCATCCGGAGTACAACATAGCGGTCACTGATGAATTCGAAATACCGCATCATATTGAATGCATTATCCACATAAAAGAGCGATTCATTGCCTAGTGGCGTATAAAGCAGCGGATAAGGCAGCGTGGAAGGGATCAAACCAAATGTTACATTGTAGTAAGTGCGGCCGATCACGCCTGTCCGGAAGCTTTGTTTGATATTAAATGAGAGCTTATTATAATTAAAATCGCCTCCCAGCAGATTTTTGACACCAAGTGTGTAGCGGAATGTAAATGCAGGAGAGTTGCCGTTTCCCATACTGATCCGCTCATTATCATTCTGTAAAAAGGTTTCCTTACTGGCCAGCCTTGTTTCGAAGTTGATTTCAGTAATGTCAAAAGCACTTTTCATCGGAGAATCAATGCCGGCTTCCGGGCGGACTTTGTATGCAAATGGGAATAGCGGATCGAAAGTACGGTGACGAATCTGGACACTGCTAGTCAATCCTTTTACAACCTCTCTTTTGAAATAAGCTGAAACATCCTGCTGCCAGTAAGCTCTGCGAAAAGCACCAAATCGTGAGAATGCGCCAAAAAGGGTATTTGGACCGATGGTCTCGGCCGAGATACCCAGCCGTTCCAGATCTTTGGAGTAGGAGATACCTGCCATTGTCCAGGGCTTGCGGTCAATGATATAATCCATTCCGGCGCCGTATTTAAATGCATTGTCGCGTGTACCGTAAGCGCCATATCCACTGAAAATCCATTTGCGGCTGAATCCGGGATCAGTTCTGAAACCCAGACGAAAACGATGGCCTTCTACCTTGTTGTTCGCATATAGAAATAGGTAAGGTCCGATGTCGATATTCCACTTATCGATCTTTTTGTAACCATTTACAAAGATGTTGAGGATCTCCGTATAGGTTTTGACAACCGGCAGCACGCGAAGCGAATCTACAAGCTGGAATGTAAGTTTTTCAGTAGGACTCAATGCTTCCGGCCGGCTCTTGATCCAGAACGCGGAATCATGCTCCATGTAATCCTCCTTCAATTCTATCGCAGTATCATAAAACTTGCTGTCGCGTGGCGCATTGATCCTGAATTTTGAATTGGCAGAATAGAATTTGAGCAACATACCCGCAGTTTGCTTCGTAGGTTCGTCCACATCGATCAGAACCCTTGTTTTTAGCGGTACATACTTGTTTTCGTCTTCTACCAGCTCATACGATTGCTGGATTTTGATCTTCTCAATAAAATTCAGATTCGCCCGCTTGCTTACAGTTACGTCCATTTGGGTAAGCGCAAATGTGCTGCCGTCGACCCAAAAAGAGCCGGTAAATGCAAGATCCTGTTCCTGACGCGGTTCGAATTCAATGTGGTAATCGTAGCTCGCGCCATTGTATACGCTGTCGGCCAGGAAGTATTCGTAATACAGCTTCCAGTTGTCGCTCACAGGGGATACGAAATCCTTTTCCAGGATATTCAGCCAGTTGTTATAGAAATTGTATTGCTGGAATGAAGAGCCGATGAGCTGGGAAGTCAGGCTGCCGTCGGTAAGACCTACGCCGGATATTTTTGTCTTATTGATTACCTCCTTTTTCTTCTTCGGATCGCGGCGGTAAAAAACATTGGAAACAGATTCGGATATAAAGATCGGAATGATCGTCTCCCCATTTTCGCCTTTCACCTGGTCAAACTGATCGACGATGTGGGTCATTTTCTTGACCGGCTTCCGGTTCCTGAAACGCTCCGACAAATTATCAATGTCGATCTGGATTTTATTGTAGCTCTCGTACTCATAAGCGCCGAGGTTATCCGGGTTGTTGACCCGCTTGTTGGCGACTATTTTCCTCAGCACCGCCCAGGCGGGATTCTCACCTGCAAAGATTTTCACTTCCCTGAGCTGCAATGATCCCGGCGCGAGCTGGACATCAATAACCTGCTCCGTCAAAGAGGCATTGATCGCCTTACTTCTGTTGTCATAACCCACATAAGTAACACTGATCGAATCTGCCGGGGGATTGTAATTGAGCTGGTAAAAACCGTCAAAATTGGTCGTAGTGCCGTATAGACTCGCTTTAATAGCAATATTGGCGAATGGAATCGGGTCGCCCGTACTCGCGTCGGTAACCCTGCCTTTTATAACGTGGGTAGTTTGCGAAAATGCATTTGCCGACGTAATAACTACAATGCAAATAGAGTAAAGTATGATGCTGAGAAAACCATTTATCCTAACCGACACGCCCGCAGTACATTTTCCCTCATTTCGGTTTCTCATTTTTCCTGATTTCATTATTGGAGGTTACATCAGCCGACGGCCGCAGGATGTGAACATCCAGCACTGCTTTGGGCCTTGCAAGGTACTCCCTGACCAGCGTACGCATTGAGTAGCCATCGGGAACATCCTGTGCAGCAAAAGATATCGCATCAATCCCTTCATTGTGAGCAATATAAAGTGCTCTTGCATTGTGGAAATTCTGAGAAATGATCGTGAAATTATCCTGGTTAAATACTTCCTTGCACCGTACCACGGAGTCGAAAGTCCTGAAACCTGCATAATCGAGCGTCATCACATTCTCGGGAATACCCAGATTAAGAAGCGCTTTCTGCATATCGAGCGGCTCATTATAGTACTGGGAATCGTTATTTCCACTTAATATAATATACTTGATTTTTCCCTCCTTAAAAAGCCTTGCCGTAGCCTCCATCCGGTACTTGAAAAAGAGGTTATCTTTTCCTTTTTCCGACTTCGAGCTCGTACCCAGCACCAGCGCCACGTCGTTGGAAGGCAGGTTTTCAATGGAAAAGTAGTTGTACTGCCTTGTACAATATACCACCCATAAGTTACAAAGCAAGATGAAAACCATGCAAGCGAATAGTAGGGCTAATATGATCTTTATTGCTTTTTTCACCGAAACTTAATGGTTGCCTTTCTGTTTCTTCCGGACTGTCGCAACGAGCTGTATTCTCTCTCCT
Organism: Dyadobacter sp. HNCC25DJ183; assembly: GCF_056895175.1. NCBI lineage: Bacteria > Pseudomonadati > Bacteroidota > Cytophagia > Cytophagales > Spirosomataceae > Dyadobacter > Dyadobacter sp. HNCC25DJ183. The sequence goes on along the minus strand of NZ_JBXHAP010000007.1, from coordinate 361,548 downwards.
TTACTGTACGCACGCGAAGGTGTTGTTCGTTGCCGCAACCGGCGCGTCAGCTTTATTTATTCAAACAAACCCAGTTGCTTCTTAGGGTCTGAGCCTTTTTTACCTGCTTTTTTCACTTTCGGGCTACTTTTCTCCTCTTGCTCAACCGGCGGCTCCTCCTGCACATTAGCTGTTTCTTCCTGCACTTCCGGCGTTTCTTCTTCTGATAGCGTAGTTAACTCAGCCTCACCTTCTGGCTGTTCGCTGGTTTCAGTTTCGTCAACCGAGGGTGCTTGTTCGTCTTCTGCATCTGGAATTACCTCCGGTTCTTCCTGCGGCTCCGGTTCGCTCACCGGCTCAGGCAGCGGCGACAGCCAGTGAATGTCCTTGAATTTGTCGTTTGGCAGCTTGGTGCCCATTGCGCGCCAGCCGCGTACTTCCACCATTTCTTCGATCAGATACTCAACACTGGTTTGCTCTTTCTGAGCGGTTTTGGGGTAAACGATTTCAAGTCTGGGGCGCTTGTCTGTACTTGCAAGCAGCAGCTTGCTATTTTTTGCGTCACTGATAAAGACGAATTTCTTGTCCAGTGAGGAAGTCTCAATGTTAAAACGTTTGATAAAATGCTGCTTTTGACCGCCATCAAAATAGATGGCAGTGACCGCCATTGAAGGATCAAATTTCTTGACAAGCAGTACTTCGTTTGGCACATAATGGTTTGTGAGGTCGAAGTTGGTCAGCTCGTAGGATCCGTCTTTATAAATCACGAGAATACTGTCCGACGGACCGAAGTTGCCCAGGTATTCGCCCCTTTCATCGCGGTTGAGGCGGCCAATGGTTGGATCAAACCACATATCCACGCCGCCAAGCGTTGAGCGTCCTGCCTGCTTCATTACAATTTTCCTGACCGGATATTTGGTCAGGATGTTCCCCATTGCACTCCGGTTTTTGATCAGTAACTCGGCAAAATTGAAGTCAAACTGCTTGACCTTCGCCTTGCTTTGCGCAGTAAGACTGACCGAAATAATCTCAGCCTCTCCATTGTCATTTGCAGTGAAGTAGGTGATCTTGGATTTGGGGGTACCCTGTGTGAGATCGTACTCGCGGTCACGCGTCACCGCCGTGATCTGGCAGCGTTTAATGTACGAAACACCCGTTTTTCCGTCGAGATAAACCAGGTTGTATACCTTTCTCTCATCATTTTTCAGGAAAACAGCGCAATGGATAATGTCTTTTCCAACGAAAACCTTGTCCTGAATTTTTGTAACAAGGCATTTTCCGTCCGCTTTGAACACGATAATGTCGTCAATATCCGAACAATCCATTACGAATTCGTCTTTCTTCAATCCGTATCCGATAAAACCCTCGGCGCGGTTGACGTAAAGCTTCTGGTTATTGGCCGCAACTACATTGGCCGAGATCTGGTTGAATGCGCGTATTTCAGTTTTGCGGCCTCTTCCTTTTCCGTATTTTTTCAAAAGATCCCGGAAATAGTCGATCGCAAAGCGGGTAATGTTGGCGAGATTATCTTCCGTTTCTGCCAGATCTTCTTCCCACTTACGCATCAGCTCGTCGGCTTTGAAACCGTCGTATTTGGAAATCCGCTTGATACGTATTTCGGTCAATGCGACCACATCGTCGTCGGTAATCTCGCGGTAAAATTGCGGTTTAAATGGTTCAAGTCCCCTGTCAATCGTCCTGATCACATCTTCAAAGGTTTCGCATTCCTCTATATCGCGGTAAATGCGGTTTTCGATGAAGATTTTTTCCAGCGATCCGTACAGTATTTTTTCAAGAAGCGCGAGCCGCTTTATTTCCAGCTCACGTTGAAGCAGGTGGACAGTTTGTTGGGTATTGTATTTTAAAATTTCGGTAACACCAACAAAATGTGGCTTGTCTGCGATGATGATACATGCATTGGGAGAAATGGACACTTCACACTCGGTAAAAGCGTACAATGCATCCATTGTAATATCCGGCGACACGCCCGGCGCGAGGTGCACCTGTATTTCTACGTCAGCAGCCGTGTTATCCACCACTTTTTTGATCTTGATCTTCCCGCCGTCATTCGCCTTTACGATCGAATCGATCAGTGAAGTAGTTGTGGTACCGAAAGGAATGTCGCGGATCACGAGCATTTTTTTGTCTTCCTCTTCAATCCTGGCCCGCACGCGCACTTTCCCGCCGCGGTGCCCGTCATTGTAATTGGACACGTCGATCTGTCCGCCGGTCAGGAAGTCGGGGAATATCGTTACTTCTTTTCCCTGCAAAACAGCAATGGAAGCTTCGATCAGCTCACAGAAGTTATGCGGGAGTATTTTGGTTGAAAGCCCTACTGCAATTCCCTCCACGCCAAGAGAAAGCAGCAATGGGAATTTGACAGGAAGTGTTACCGGCTCTCTTTTCCGACCGTCATAAGACAGCTGCCATTCAGTCGTTTCATCATTAAAGACGATTTCTTTGGCAAACCTGGAAAGCCTTACTTCAATGTATCGTGCAGCAGCGGCACTATCGCCGGTACGTATATCGCCCCAGTTTCCCTGGGTATCAAAAAGCAATTCTTTCTGGCCAATGTTAACAATCGCATCGTAGATCGACGCGTCACCGTGCGGGTGGTACTGCATGGAGGAGCCCACCACATTTGCCACTTTATTAAAGCGCCCGTCGTCCATTTCATTGAGCGCATGCATAATGCGTCGCTGAACGGGTTTTAAACCGTCTTCAACCGCAGGTACGGCACGCTCAAGAATTACATAAGAGGCATAATCCAGAAACCAGTTTTCATACAAACCCGAAATGGGCAACTTATCATGCAATCCGCTATCTTCTACGTCAGGCGTAGCTCCGTTTTCGTCCATAAATGAAGGAGGAACCAGGTTTTAACTATCAGTACTGTAAGGTTTAAATCAAGCGACTTCGTTGAAGGACCGTGCTGCCGCCGGTGAGCGGAACAGGGCGAAGATTACCGTAAAATGGGCTTGAATTAAGTGCTAATATAGCAAATAAAGCGATAACTATCCGTTTGCAGGGCCGGGTTCCTCCGCATTCAGCACAGTAAGCAGCTCGCTGATCATCATCGCAGTAGCACCCCAGATTTTGTACCCCTGTACCATATAGTGCGGGGCATGTACCTGTTCTCCACGTACTTGAATATCACTGGATCCGATGATGTTGACATCTGAGATTTCTTCCAGCCTGATCTCGAATATATCCTCTACTTCGCGGGGGTCGGGATAGAAGTCGGGGCGGTAAGGCATAGCAGCGATCACCGGTAAAACGTAGAAGTTACTGGCGGGGATGAAAAGCTCCGTCAGGATACCGAGTATCCGCACATCATTAAGCCGCAAGCCGATTTCTTCCTGGGCTTCCCGCAATGCAGTCCGCACGAGGTCTTTATCGGCAAGCTCATAGCGGCCTCCCGGGAAAGCAACCTGTCCTGAGTGTACGCCGTCGTATGCGGGGCGGAGGATGAGGGGGAAGAAAATCTCGTTTTTGTGGGGATAAAACAGAATGAGGACGGCGCTTTTGCGGGTACGAGCATTCGGTTTAAATGTGAGGCGCAACCTGGAAGAGGCTTGCATAACCTGGTGAGCCGTTTCGCCGGGAAGCGGGTATTTAAGTTTTTGGGTTAACTGTTCAGTAAATAACGAAAACGATTCCAGTGCGGCCATCGGGGCAAATTGGTGTCAAAGTAAATTAGGCTCTCTTAACTAGATCTTGGCATAGTGTAATTCTCTGTTATGTGAGGGTATTTCACAAATATAGCAATTATCAATCTCGGACATTTTTACTGTAATCGCAACTTTGCAAGCTGCTCTGCGCAACGTTCGCCGTCCATTGCAGCTGACATTATCCCGCCAGCATAACCCGCGCCTTCACCGCACGGAAACAGCCCCTTTATTTCGGGGTGTTCGCAGCTTTCCCGCTCTCTCGGAATGCGGACCGGTGAGGAAGTCCGGCTTTCCACGCCGATCAGCTGGGCATCTGGTGACAAGTAACCCCGCATTTTCCTTCCAAAATCCTCTAACGCTTCTTTGAGCGGAAATGCGATGTTTTCAGGTAATATATCATATAAATCAACCGATTGCAAACCCGGCTGATAGGAAGTCTCACGCAGTTGAGACGAGATTCTTTGCCTTACAAAATCGGTTGCAAGCTGGGCCGGGGCAGTTTGCGTAGCACCTGCCAGCGCGCAGGCGCGCTGCTCCATTTCAATCTGGTACTGCAATCCCGCCAGCGGGCCGTACGATTTGAATGGGGCAAGATCGGCTTCTTCTACGGAGACAACCATGCCTGAATTGGCGAATGGAGAATCCCGCTTCGAAGGCGACATGCCATTTACAACCACTTCGCCTGTGGCAGTTGCGGCGGGTACGATAAAGCCTCCCGGACACATACAAAATGAGAACGCACCGCGCTGTACGCCCTTATAATGCGTTTGCGTAACCAGGCTGTACGAAGCCGCAGGCAGGTAAGGCCCGCGGTCGGTCGCGCAGTGGTACTGGATTTTGTCGATCGTATTCTGGGGATGCTCAATGCGCACGCCCATTGCGAAAGATTTACTTTCGATCAGGATGTTTTTGACGTGAAGCAGATTGTAAATATCACGCGCGGAGTGGCCGGTTGCCAGGATTACGCCGATTCCGGTATGTTCGGTATAGTCGTCGGTGATGACCCCCTTTAATTCCCCCTGCGACACAATGAAGTCCGTCACTTTGGTATTAAAGTGTATTTCTCCACCCGCTTTCAAAATGCTCTCGCGCATTTCCGAAACTACCACCGGCAATTTATTGGTGCCGATATGCGGATGTGTATCGACCAGTATCTGCTCGTTTGCTCCATGCTGAACGAATATCTCTAGAATGCGACGTATATCGCCCCGCTTGTTGGAGCGGGTGTACAGTTTTCCATCCGAGTAAGTCCCCGCGCCGCCTTCACCGAAACAATAATTGGATTCGGGATTAACAATATGTTCTTTATTGATCACTGCCAGATCGCGCCGGCGTGCCCGTACATCTTTACCCCGCTCAAAAATGACCGGCTTGATACCCAGCTCTATCAGGCGCAATGCAGCAAACATACCCGCCGGACCACAGCCCACGATAAGTGCCTGGGGGCGGGAGGATACGTTTTTATATTCAAAATGAGTCGTGATCAGTGATGTAGGCAGTTCATTTACATAAACCTCAACCTGTACATTTACCTTCACCTGCCTGCTGCGGGCATCGATTGACTGGCGTGTTTTGCGGATAACAGGCGCGTCGGTATCACGCAGCCTGAGTTTTCTTGAAATATGGAGACGAAGCTGTTCTTCGTCCAGCGCCACTTCCGGCGCAAGCGTTAATTGAAGAGTCTGGTGCATTGGAAAGGGATTTATCCTTTAATGGTACAAAGTTAAAAATTTCTTTAACTGAACCGTTCGAAAACGTAGATCTGAATGCCGGGTAGCTATGCAATGTCAGCTACTTTGATAGCTAAATCAGCTTCAACCAGATACCAAGATGGATACGAACCGGCGTCAGTTTATAGCATCGTTAACAGGCATTCCTGTCGCAATTGCCTCCATCCCTGCATTTGCCGGGAAGCAGGAAGCGGTGAAGTTCCCGTTATCGTGCAACCAGTATTCCTGGATTACATTTTACGCAAGAGAAGGAAAAGACTGGTCAGCTAATCTTGACGCTTCTCTCGCCGACTTCGCCTCCACCGGGTTAAAAGCTTACGAGCCTGCGCTCAACAATGCAGACGAGGTGGCCCGGCTGCTGCCGCTTTTACAAAAATACAAGTTGGAGATGCCGTCGGTCTATGTAAATACTTCGTTACACGAGGCCAAAGAAGCCGGAACCTCCATTGAATCGGTGCTGGCAATAGCGGGTGCATTGACGCCTGCCGGCACTAAAATCGTGGTTACCAACCCGAACCCGATCAAGTGGGGGAGTAGTGAGAATAAATCAGACGAGCAACTGGCAGAACAAGCGAGGAACCTGAATAAGCTCGGCGCCGAACTCAGGAAAAGGGGAATGAAACTCGCTTACCACACGCACGATGTAGAACTACGCGCAGCAGCACGCGAATTTCACCACATGTTGCTGGCAACCGATCCTGAAAACGTGTCGCTTTGTCTGGATGTTCATTGGGTATACAGGGGCTCGGGTAATTCGCAGGTTGCATTGTTCGATGTGGTCAAATTGTACGGAAAGCGTATTGTGGAGCTGCACATCAGGCAATCTAAGAATGGGATCTGGCAGGAGACTTTTGGGGAAGGTGATATTGATTATCCGCGCCTGGTTCGCGAGCTCGCCGCACAAGGTATCAAGCCGCATCTGGTGCTGGAACAATGCCTTGAAAAAACATCTCCCAAAATCATGAATGCAGCCGAAGCGCATAAAGTGGATATGGTTGAGGCAAAAAGAATCTTTGGAATTTAGCTTGTCAATTATGAATAACAAATATGAGCTGATCATTTATTGGAGTGAAGAGTAGTGCATCAGCTGTCGGTATTCGGCTGTCGGTTTTGGAAGTTATTCGACGGCTGATAGCCGACTGCCGAAGTCAAGCCTGCCAACTTCCTTTGCAATTCTTTACTCGTCTCCCGCGATCCATTGTGCGACCAGCCGGGGGATTTTAGCAGGTACTTCAATTTTACCGGCAGTCCGACGGGCAGCATTAAATCATTCCCTATTTCTTTCCATTCGTGAAAGAGGGTTTCAGTAATGTTCTCTTTTGCAGCAGGTTTGGTTAACCCGTACCTTGGCGGAACCTCGGGTATTTCCTCCTGAAATGTACCGAAAATGCGATCCCAGATGATCAGACACATGCCCATGTTCTTATCCAGATACTGAATGTTGCTCGCGTGGTGCACGCGGTGGTGAGAAGGCGTTACGAGGATATATTCCAGCCAGCCCAGCTTTTTTACGTACTCTGTATGAACAATGATCCCGTAAATCTGCGTCAGTGAATACATCACGATGATATCTGCCGGATCAAAGCCGAAAATGGCGAGCGGCACGAAATAGATAAAGCGATAAAGCGGCTGGAAAACCGAAGACCTGAAACCGGTAGTCAGGTTGAAATGCTCCGAAGAATGGTGGGTTACATGTACTGCCCAAAAAAGCCTGCAATGGTGATCTACGTAATGTAAGGTGTAAAAAGCGAGGTCTTCAAGAAGGAAAAGCGAAATCCAGTACAGGTAGGGATTTTCAATGCCCGGAAACAATGCGCGGTTGAAAAACCACATCAATACACCCACGTAAACCGCCCTGAAAAGAAGGTCAATGCCGCCGTTGAGGAGCATCAGGATTGCATTTGTGAGACTGTCTTTAAAAGTGTAAGCCGGCCGGGAAGGTTGGTCGTGCCGGGAATGCCGGTATGTGAGAAAAATCTCTAAGCCAATTAAAAGCAGATAGAACGGAGTGGAGACCTTTAACAGAAAATCCTCAAAGTCATAAGTGCCCGGCATAGCATTGTGTCCAAATGATTACAAATATAGTTTACCAGTGACTTGTAGATTTTGCCTTCCCGTTTTTTAAGAAATTTTTAATCTGATTACAAGTTTCCTCTTAATCAGACATTTCAAATGGTAAAATCCCCTATGTGAAGCTGCAAGTACAAGCTTTAAGGTATTATCTTTTTCAAAGCTTTCCGCAATGCTTCGTTTTTATGCTTTTTCTGCAGAATGATCGGGGCAGCGATACGCTCGCGGCAATCGAAGAGCGAGCATCTTTCGCACGTTTGGTTCACTTCCCGTGAGGGTAGGTTCGGGTCGTCGAGGAAGGCCAGCTTTTCGCGTGTTTGCGCGTCGAGGTAAATGCCCATTGAAACACTTACATTCAGGTTCGGCGTAGGCGACATGGGCTGCGCGAAGCTGATCACCAGGTACTCGTCCTGCGTATCGACATAGGTGGATTTCTGCGCCTTGCAGAGTACCCGGGGCGGTTCTTTACTCCTGATGTTATCAGCCAGATCATTCAGGATCGTCAATGCAACCCACCGCCGGCAGTAATGCTCGTCGCGAACTGTATGCGGATAGTGTTTCCTGGAAATGTGCATTTCCTTGGTCATATCGAATACATTCTGACCCACGAAGTTATTGAAACGCGAAAAGAAGATCTGGTTAATGCCAAAGTATCTCGGCAGCACATTGCTCAGCCGGTAGCAAAATGATTCGGGAGTGGTGTTGAAATCCTGTATCAGCTGGATCAACTGTTCTGGCTGCCAGGTTTTTTGCTCAAAAAAGCGGGTAATCGCTGGTACAAGCAAACTCCGCTTGATAATGATCGCGCTGGCAAAGTACGAGGCTTTAAAGTTGTTCAGCAGCTGTTCGAAAGATTCCGCTTCGACCAATGCAGTGGTGTGCAGCCTGTTTTTCAGTCCGAGTGTGAGATACCCGATTTCACGACCGTAAATAAACGCGCGCTGGACGGAAGACAAATGCACATTCATCAGCAAACGGTTACCCAGTGGGTTCGTGATTGTCAGCGAGCGAACAGTGGAAAATTCAGGGTTAACGCGCTCGTTGATCGTTTCAATGGTATAATTGAAGCGGGTGATCAGTATGTCGGCGAGGTCTTTTTCACTTAGTAGTTTCTCAGGCGCCACGTTGTAAGCTTCCAGGAAACGCTCGGCTTCCGTCTCGATATCTTCAAAATAATTGTCGTGCATTTCCTGATAGGTCCGCAATGCAGAGAAATAGAATTTCTCGATCGACATATTATAATTCCGCGCGATTTCGATCAGCGTACCTACGAAGGCACTGATCTTCATGGGCGCGTCGGAGAGGATTTCAAGCAGGTTGGCCGGGTCAATCCCGAAAAGTTCGAGCGGGAGCTCGGTCAGTATGTTGGAGCTGAGCAGGTCGGAGATCGGTTCCAGCCTTTTGCTCAGTTTGAGGGAGACCAGCGTATCGTAGTCTACATCAATAGCGCGTGCAAGTGCCAGGATCTTATCCGACTTCGGATATTTTTTTCCTTTCTCAATCTCATTGATGTAAGAAATGGAAAGCCCCGATTTTGATGATAGCTCACTGAGCGACATGCCTTTATCGAGCCGCAGCTGTTTCAGCTTCAATCCAAAAACCAACCTGACATTATCTGTGTTTATCGCCACTATTTTGGATAGAAAAGGCCCGAATCAAAAAGGGTTTCGCGTTCAGGCAATTTAATTAAAGAAATACAAAAGTAGAAATCCCGGACTTCGCATTGCATTCACATCGCATTTTGTATAAATAAAAACGGGATCCATCGTTGACAGATCCCGTTTTAAGTGACTTGGATTTTGCGTTTTTTACAAAATAGAGAAGCCCAGTGTTGCCTGGAACAAATTCCCTTTTTTGCCAAATTGTGACGCAGTAGTACTGTTGTTAAAATTGACGTTCACTACCTCGGTGAAGTTTCCTTCGTAACGAACATCAAGGCTCAGGCGACCGAAGTCAAAGCCTACACCAGCCTGGTAACCGTAAGCAAGGCGGTTTTTGAATTCCGCTTCTGAGTTGCTGCCGGTAACATCGTCAAAAGAATCACCCAGCTTTCCGTTGCTGTTCAATCTTAATGAAGCCATCGGACCCACATTGATCCTGAAAAAACGGGCAATACGCACACCGAAAAGAACAGGTACATCCAGGTTAGAAAAACGTACATCTACTTTTCCGTCAGAATTCTGAACACCGTCTTCGTATACATTAAATCTTCCACCTTTTTGAGACAAAAGGAATTCTGGCTGGATATATACATTTTTACCAAACCGGAAAAATACACCACCTACAAAGCCGAGAGAGCGGTTGTCGTTATCTTTAAAATTAAATGCGTTTCCACCTGAATTCAGTGACAAATCATTGCTTCCATTGATATTCGACAGATTAGCTCCTGCCTTAATCCCGAACCGGAAAGCCGGGTCGTATTGAGCCGATGCGGAATAGCTTATGCAGAGTGCACACAGCACAATAAACATGTTTTTCATTGTATTTGTAGTTTTTGGTTTTTAATGATGAACACTGTTTTTCTGTAAAAACCTGTGCCGGGTTTTCAAGCATGGATCTTCGCTTTTATTGGGCAGCAGATTCCCCAGACGCCAGCTGAGGCGGCTCTTTTTAGCAGGTTAATGCAGGATTTAGCAAAGTGAATACAAGCAAAAAGCCTATTTTTGCGGTTTGATCAGAAATCAGTTAACATAAGTCACCTTCCTTTAAGGAAAACATTCCCTGCGCTGAATGTATCGAAGCCCCGGAATGCATTTAAATCAATCATTATGAGTGAATATAGCCATAGGGAAATAGAACAGAAGTGGCAGCAATACTGGCAGGCCAATGAAACCTACAAGGTTTCAAATAACGCAGAGCAGCCCAAGTTTTATGTGCTGGATATGTTTCCGTATCCATCGGGAGCTGGTCTGCACGTGGGACACCCGCTGGGGTATATCGCTTCTGATATCTACTCGCGCTACAAGCGGCTGAAAGGCTTTAACGTGCTGCATCCGATGGGATTTGACAGCTTCGGCTTGCCCGCGGAACAATATGCGATCCAGACGGGCCAGCATCCTGCAATTACTACCGAACAAAACATTGCCCGGTACATTGAGCAGCTGAGAAACCTGGGACTAAGCTACGACTGGAGCCGCGAAGTGCGTACTTCTGATCCGTCCTATTATAAATGGACACAATGGATCTTCCGCGAACTTTTTAACAGCTGGTACAACAACGATACGGATCAAGCCGAATCGATCGATACCTTGACGGAGCAGTTTAGCCAGTCAGGTAACAGCAGCGTCAATGCGCCTTGCGACGAAGATACCCCTTCATTTACCGCAGCAGAATGGAATGCGTGGTCGGAAGAAGAGCAATATAAAATGACATTGAAATACAGACTGACCTACGTGGCCGACGCTACCGTTAACTGGTGTGCGGGATTAGGTTCTGTATTGTCGAATGATGAAGTAAAAGACGGGGTTTCCGAAAGAGGCGGATTCCCGGTAGTACAGAAATCAATGCGCCAATGGATGATGCGCATTACTGCATACTCGCAGCGCCTGCTGGACGGTCTGGATACCGTAGAATGGACAGATTCACTGAAAGAGCAGCAACGCAACTGGATCGGAAGGTCGGTAGGTGCGTTGGTCAGGTTTGAACTGTTTGATAAAGGGAATAAAGGGAGGATGGAGGAAAGGGAAGATAGGGAGGATAAAGGAGGCATTAACCCTTCCTCCTTCATAGAAGTCTTCACCACAAGAGTCGACACCATTTACGGGGTTACTTTTATGGTGATTGCGCCGGAGCATGAGCTGGTGGACCAGATTACGACTCCGGAGCAGCGGGCTGATATCGATGCTTACATTGCAATGACGCAGAAGAAGTCGGAGCGGGACAGAATGTCGGATGTGAAAACGGTCTCTGGTGCATTTACCGGTGCTTACGTGATCAATCCGTTCAGCGGCGAAAAGGTGCCTGTTTACATTGCTGATTATGTTTTGGCAGGTTACGGAACCGGCGCAGTAATGGCGGTACCTTCCGGCGACCAGCGTGACTGGAACTTTGCAAAGCATTTTGATCTGCCCATTGTGCCAATCCTGGACGCTCAAAAAGACATTGAAACGCAGGCGGACAATACCAAAGAAGGTAAATACATTAATTCCGGGATCATCAACGGGCTTACATTCCATGAAGCAAATAAAGTGTTGATCCAGTGGCTGGAAGAGAAAGGCTTGGGTAAAGGAAAGATCAATTACAGATTGCGCGATGCGGTTTTCAGCCGCCAGCGTTACTGGGGGGAACCGGTGCCCGTTTTTTACAAAAACAGCAGCGACGGAACGCCATTACCTTACCTGATGGACGAGAGTGAGCTTCCATTGAATTTGCCGGATGTAGATAAATACCTGCCTACCGAGTCGGGCGAGCCGCCGCTGGGTCGCGCGCAGGGCTGGATGCACGGATCGGGTAATGCGTATGAGCTGAGCACAATGCCGGGCTGGGCGGGTAGCAGCTGGTATTGGTACCGGTATATGGACCCTAAGAACGAGTCTGCATTTGCTTCCAGAGAAGCGATTGATTACTGGCAGAATGTGGATTTGTACATGGGCGGAACCGAGCACGCGACCGGCCACTTACTGTACAGCCGCTTTTGGAATAAATTCCTGAAAGACAAAGGTTATGTGCCCCAGGAAGAGCCATTTAAGAAGCTGATCAACCAGGGAATGATCCAGGGACGCAGCAATTTTGTGTACCGGGTAAAAAGTGATGACTATAAGAACCCGACTTTTGTCAGCGCGGGCTTGAAGGACCAATATGAAGTATCTGCTTTGCATGTAGATGTAAATATCGTGCAGAGTGACGTGCTGGATATTGAAAGGTTCAAAGCGACGCGGGCAGATATCGGCGCTGAAAATGCTGTTTTCATCCTGGAAGACGGCAAATATGTGTGCGGCGTGGAAGTGGAGAAAATGTCCAAATCCAAATTCAATGTCGTTAATCCTGATGATATTGTAGATAAATACGGAGCGGATACTTTGCGGCTTTACGAAATGTTCCTCGGGCCGCTTGATCAGGCCAAACCTTGGAATACAAACGGGATTGACGGTACTTACCGATTTATCAGGAAGTTGTGGAGGTTGTTTTACAATGAAAATGGACAGTTCCTTGTGAAAGATATTCCGGCGAAACCGGAAGAGTTGAAGATCCTTCACAAAACGATCAAGAAGATTGAAGAGGATATTGAAAACTTCTCATTCAACACCGGCGTAAGTGCATTTATGGTTTGCGTAAATGAACTAAGCAGTCTGAAATGTCAGAGTAAAGCCGTTTTGCAGGAGCTGGTTGTGCTGATTTCCCCTTATGCCCCGCACATTGCCGAGGAGCTTTGGGCTGCATTGGGTAACGAAGCCGGTGGTGTTTCAAAGGCAGCTTTCCCGAAATGGGAGCAGCAGCACGTGACAGACGCCGTATTTGAATACCCGGTACAAATCAATGGGAAAGTGAGGATATCACTCCCATTCCCGCTCGACACGCCAAGCGCGGAGGTGGAGCAGGAAGTATTGGCGAATGAAACGGTGCAGAAATGGATGGAAGGAAAACCAGCCAAGAAAGTGATCGTGGTGCCGAAGCGTATCGTGAACGTGGTAACCTAGGTTTCGGTAATTGATAAAAGCAGAAGCCCGGTACAACCTAGATTGTACCGGGCTTCTGCTTTTTGCTACCCACCTTATTTAATGGCAAGTGCACGTTCGGCTGGTTGTTCCGACAATTGGAAGTGGCGGGTCACTTTTCCATCTTTTCCGCACACATCAATGGTATATTCTCCATTTGGCAAATCTTCAACATTCAGGGCTTTTCTGAATTTCGAAACGTTTTTGCCGACTACCTCTCTGTAAATCACAGTACCTTTTTGATCGGTCACAAGAATCACCGCATTATGATCTGTGTATTTATCCAGGTTGATATGGATCTTTCCGGATTTTGAAGCAAAAATGCCGGTACCAAAAGTTGCTTTCTTGGTTTCTTTGTCATCGGCAAAAGTATTTGAAACGAATACTACAGTGAAAGCTACTGCGAAGGCGATTGTTTTAAGTAAGTTTTTCATGGCTAACAGATGTTTAAAGGTTCTTCTCTTGTTGTCCCTGATGGACATAACAAAGATAGGTGACAACAGGTACTATGTATTGCAAAGTACATGAATGGTTACTGGCGAAAATGAATGGTTGGAAGCTGGTAATACTGAACTTTCGTATTTTTACACGGTATGGCAAAAAGGAAAGTTAAGACTGCGGTCAGTAAAACAAATTACCTCAAACCACTTCCGCCGAAAGGTTGGGCGATCATTGCCGGAGTGGCTTTACTGATCATCGGGATCATTTGGTGGCGCGATAGCAAGGATGAAAACCAATGGGAGTTTGTCAGCAAGTTTGGTATACGCTTACCAATGCGCTACGCAATTCATGGCATCGACGTATCGCATCATAATGCCAGGATCAACTGGGATAAGCTCAAAGCTACCCGATCGGGCGAAGTGGGGATTGATTTTGTGTATATCAAAGCCACAGAAGGCGCGACGCATCTTGACAGACAATTTAAACGCAACTGGACAGAAGCAAGGCGCGTGGGAATGAAGCGCGGGGCTTACCATTTTTACAATCCCCGTGTTATGTCCGACCGGCAGGTACAAAACTTTATCGGGCAGGTGCGGATGGAACCCGGCGACTTACCTCCTGTGCTCGACCTGGAAACGCATGCAGGCCGCCCGGACGATATCATCATAAAAGGCGTACAAAACTGGTTGACACAAATCGAAGCGCATTATGGCGTGCGTCCGATCATTTACGTCAACGAGCATTTTTACAAGAAATACATTGCAGGCAACTTTGACGATTATCCGCTGTGGCTGGCAGGCTATTCACGCACCGACATCGGCGACCTCTCCCGCGACGCTCAGGTGCTCTTCTGGCAACACAGCGAAAAAGGTTGGGCTGACGGGATCAGGGGTTTTGTAGATTATAATGTATTCCTGCACGAGGGCGAGGATTGGGAAGCGCTGGGGGAGTGATTACCCCTAAATCCCCTGACAGGGGACTTTTTTTTCTGTCATGCAGCAAAGTAAGCCCCTTTAAGGGGTTTGGGGTAAAAGGAGATAAATGCCGCCACAAGGCAAAGTAGAACCTGCAACCCCAACAACTTCAAACCATCGGCTCCTGCTGGCTCAGGCAATGGAAGCTTCCTTGTCCCCAGATGATCTCTGTCGCGGGCAGGGGAATAATTTTCCAGCCGGCGAATGCTTTTTCCAATATATCAATTGCGACCTCGTCATTTGGATTATTGAAAACAGGAACGATCACACCTGCATTGCAGATCAGGAAATTGGCATAAGAACCTGGCGTGCGGAACCCGTCTATTACTACGGCTTTCGGCATGGGGAGCTCGATGATATTCAGCTGTTTTCCATTTACAAGGCGCATGTTTTTGAGCATACCCAGGTTCGTTTGCAGGATTTCAAAATTCTCGTCGCTGCGATTAGGCTCTACGCATGCCACCACGGTATCTTCATTGATAAAGCGTGTGGTATCGTCAATGTGGCCGTCGGTATCGTCACCTACAATGCCGCCTTCTACCCAAAGAACCTGTTCCACACCGTAGTAATCGCAAAGCTTCTGTTCGATCTGTGCCTGGCTTAAATGCGGGTTCCGGTTGGTATTTAAAAGGCACGAGCGGCTTGTCAACACACTGCCTGCGCCATTAAACTCCACTGCGCCCCCTTCCATGATAATGCCGGGATTTACAAGCGGTAAGTTCAGGTACTGTGCAACTGCGGCCGGGGTTCTGTTATCGTCGTCGTAAGGCGGATACTTGCCTCCCCACGCATTGTGGCCCCAGTCTACGATCATTTTCTGCTTCGTTTCCGGGTTGATGACGAAAGAAGGACCGTGATCGCGGCACCAGGCATCATTGGTAGGTTTAACAATAAATTCAATTTTGTTCAAATCAACACCGGTACGTTCGAGCTCGGCAGTGATGAATGCTTTCAGATTTTCATCATTTGCAATAATCCCAACATTTTCACCTGCACTGATCGCCTTTATAAAAGCAAGATACTGAGGACGCATTTGCGCCAACTTGTCGCCTTGCCACGAAGCTTCATTATGCGGGAATGTGAGCCAGGTAGCGCGGTGCGGGTGCCACTCGGCAGGGAAAATGAAACCTGATTCTTTCGGGGTTGACGAAGTTTGAAACGCTGACACGGTAATGCGATTGAATTTGATTGAACCGCAAATGTCGGAAAGGTTTGGGGTTATGACAAGAAGTGAGGGAGGCTAACAGCTCCTAATTATTCGCTACCATCACATTCTCTACCAGGTAAGTCCCGTCGACAGTTTCCAGGTGATAGGCCTTGTTTACTTTACGCGCATTCTCTTTTACGGCGCCCACTTTCCAGGATGAAACAAGGTCGGTAGCAGGTTCATAATGGTAAAGAATGTCGTTTTTCGACAGTTTGCGCATTCTTTTCTTACCATTTTTGGTCTGCACGCGGTGATCTGGCGTGGCTTCAAGCAGGAGGGCAGGTACGATCTTCTGATCAATGTAACCAGGTTCTTCGGCGGGGCGAAGATAAATGGCGGTAAGTGCCGAGTAAGGTTCTGTAAATACGTTAATCTGCTTCACCTGGGTGGTTGTGCTTTTGCCGTCTTTGCAGGTTTTAACGTGTTCGCCGATTTTTACATCAGCGATCGGCTTTACACTTCCATCGGCCATGGTGACCGGCGCGCTGCCTGAAAAGTACTGGTACCGTTTCTTTTTCTTGGCAACTTTGATAGTTGCTTCCGATTGAATGCGCTCGTTGGTTGTTTGGGCAAAAAGATGGGCCGAGGCAAACAGCAGGAATGAAATGCTAAGTATCCGTTTCATGCTTTTGACACTTTAACAAAAACCTTACTCACTGCGTTGGGAATTGCACCCAGTCCGATCAGGATCAATCCGGCAGAAATAAGCGTGGTGTTATGGGTAAAGAATGTGCCCGAGGAAAGGATCGCGAGGATCAGGATTGTGGAAAAAGGCAGTGAGAATGCGAGCAGCAGTACTGCGAGTTCAAGATCAAATGTGCGTTTTTCTTTGGGTAAACCCTTGGCATCTTCTTTCAGGTTGAATGCAGAAATATGCGCCAGCGGCCAAAAGCTTGCCGCGCTCAATGGGATCACAATAGCGAGCAGTATCATCGCATAATCATTGATATTGAGCACATAAATCATCCCTGCGCTGATCAGCATGGTAATGCCCGCGCGAAAGAACAAAATGCTTGCTACGATCCGCTTTTTGCCTTCTTTTAACTGAACCGCCAATCCGATAAACAGCAGCACCAGCGGTGTCATCATCGCACTGGTTTTGTCAAAAAGATCGGTAACCAGGGAAGGAAGGGTATTGTAGTTGATGCCCAGACTAAGCAGAATGATTGCCAAAAAAATAAGCAGATTGATCGGTTCCTGGAACATACTCGCAAACAGGCTTTTGAGCTTTCCGCCCACTTTCGTTTCCTTGTCGTCGCTGTTTTTCAGAAACATATTCATCGCAAGAATATAGAGTGATATCAGTACGAAAAATTTGTTTCCCACATCTGCCAGTGCGGCGATTGCCAAACTTTTTTCACCTAAAAACTCCGCAATAAACGGAAAGCAGGAGAGGCCCGGCGCAAGCGATGGGATCAGCATCATTAATGTCCGCCCGGTCGGACTATTTTTCTCCACACCAAAAAGCGCAAAAGCCAGCGGCGCGGAGAAGAACATCAGGAAATTGAAAACCAATGTCACCAGCGGAATGATGATCATGGAGGAGTCTATGTCGATCTTCATCAGCGAGATGAAGATGGTGGATGGCAATGCAACCGAAAGGATAATTTCTTTGATCCCATTGGTCTGGTCCTTGTTTTTGAACTTACTTTTCAGGAGCAGGCCAAGTGCAATCAGCAATAAGAGTGTTATGGTTTTTTGCAATGCATCACTCATAATCAAGAAGAATTTGAATGGTAAAGTCGGTGATAACGAGATTAAAGAGGGTAGTTACTTCCGGGTACGTGATAATGGGAGTGTGCTTTGACCGCCCGGTCCGCTCAGTGTGACGCTTCGACTGCGCTCAGCGTGACAAAATTGTCGACTGTTGATTGTCAGCCTGAGCGCAGTCGAAGGTGCTACGAAGAATGCACTTCGCAAAAGCACTTCGACTGCGCTCAGTGTGACAAGGGCGGGTTGTATGCACTTCGACCGCCGGGCAGTCGAAGACACGTACCTTCGAGCGCCTACCGCCTTGTCAAACTGAGCGGACCAGGCCGCTGGGCGGTCGAAGTTTAGCTCAACTGGTTCAGCGCCCCTACAAACGCTTTCATTTCATCCATTGTACCGAGACTCACGCGGCACCATGGTTTGTTCTGGATATCGAATGCGCGGACTGCGACGCCTTTTGCATTCAGTTTCGTTAACAGCTCTTTTCCGGGGATCGTAACCGGGAACAACACGAAGTTGGTGTAGGAAGGAATGTATTTGTATCCCATTTTATCCAGGTTTTCGTAGAGGTACAGTTTTGCTTCGTGGTTGAGCTTGCGCGTGTTGCCCTGGAAATCCTTGTCGTCGAGACTGGCAGAAGCAGCGAAGATCGAAGTGTACGATATTCCCATTCCGCCGCGGGTGATCTTGTTGATGCTTTCCAGGTAAGACGGAAGTGCCACCATATAACCCACGCGAATACCTGCCATTCCCATAATTTTGGAGAAAGTACGGGCCACGATCACATTTTTCTTTTGAGTAAGCAGGGATACCATGCTTTGCGTGTCTGCACCTACTGCCAGCTCAATGTAAGCTTCGTCTACAAATACAGGTACTTTTTCGGATACGCGTGAACAGAAATCAAGCAGGTCCTGACCTTTCGTGATCGCGCCGGTGGGGTTGTTTGGGTTGCAAACGTACACCAGCTTGGTTTCGCTGTCGATTGCTGCTTCCATTGCTTTCAGGTCGTGTGACCAGTCTGCTGTACAAGGAACCGGCTTCCAGGTTGCGCCTACTGACTTAGCCACCTGTACAAGCGACATATAGCAGGGGTCAGCCGAAACGATGTTTCCTTTTCCATTCATGAATGTAACCAGCGCCACTTTTTCCAAAAGGTCCGACGAGCCCGGTCCCATCATAATGTGGTCCGCAGATACACCTTCTTTCTTGGCAATTTTATCTACCAGGTCGTACATTTCTTTCCATGCATAACGGTTACCGTTTTTCACAGAATCCGCAACAGCCTTTTGTGCTGACATCGGCGGCCCATAAGGGTTTTCGTTTGCATTCAGTTTTGCTACGATCTTCGGTGCTTTGAAATCAGCTGGTAAAAAATGTTCTCTTACCATTGGGCTTCGGTAAATGCGGTTTTCCGGATCCAAAGACAATGGTGAGTTAGCAAAAGCTCCCATGCTCAGATGCGGAGCCAGGGTCATACCTCCGATTGCCATTAAACCGGATTTAAGTAGATTCCGACGGTCCATTTTGTGGTTCATTGTTCAACAGTTTAGTAAGATTCGTGACGATAAGTATATTGTAATTTAATAAAAATTCAAGTGAATGTGATTGCGATAACTAAATAATGCAGATCAAACCTTCGTATAATTCGAATATTGCAGTTAATTCTTTGTTACAGCCATTTGTGAGGTTCTGGTGAATGCGATCCCCTTATGGGTACCTGTCCAGCTTAGCTTGATAATGTCATCTTTCCGCTGGATCCTGTTCCCGGTAAGTCCCAAAGCTTTGTAGGTGGTCTTTAATGTAACCACTCCATTTGCGTCAGATGTAACCTCGCCCAAAACGCCGGCCGCCTTAAATGTTTCGGCGGTAAAGTTGTAGGTGACACCCTTGTAATCGACTTTGCCCGGTTTGACAGTTTTAGTAAGGTCGAAAGAAACCTTCATCGCAATGTTCGGCACCGGAATGGAATCAATCCCTTTGGTGTGGTCCAGGATGTTCGTTTTGTCAAGTTCGAGGAGGCGGGAAGTCAGTACCAGTTCCTGCATGGAACTGTCGTAAGCTACCGAGGGAGTACTTGCAAGCGGCGCTCCAAACGGTGCACCTACTATATCCACCAGCACCGGCGCTACATTCCTGTCGAGGAAGGGGTCTTCTTCCTTACAAGAGGTAAGTCCTAATGCGGCAGTAACAAGCAGACAAAGTCCGGGGAGAAAAGTCTTGATATTGTTCATGATTTCTGATGTCTTGAATGGATAAAATCGGCTGTCTATTTCTCGGCCCACCAAAGTTTTGTTTTCATATCATCGGCGCCTCCATTTAGATTTACACCATCGGATACCGACTTCTGGTTCAGAGAGTATTCGGAAGCAGGATAGTTGAAGCGGGTTGGCAGAACACCGTTATTGTTTAATACCGCTCTCGGGTCTGGCGCAGGGAATACCGGCAAGCCCGTTCTCCGCCATTCAATCCAGGCCTCTACGCCCTGCCCGAACAATGAAATCCATTTTTGTTCAAGTATCTTTTCTTTGCTGGCCGCACCTGCTTTGGCAAAATAGCCGGCAGGAGGAGTAAGTCCGTATTGTGCAAATGAAGCTGTGATCCCTTCTTCGTAAAGCGTCTGCGCATTGGCTGTGATATCACCGTCAACCGCCGCTTCTGCAAGGATAAACTTCAATTCTGCCAGCGTCATAATCACCTCAGGCGCAGCTGCGTCAGTGAAAGCCTTGCCGATGGTTGCACTCGAAGACAGGTAGTTAGTCGCGATCGCATCCGGTAACCCATTTGGGTGGCCCTGGTAAATGCCGTCTTTGTTTGGGTTGGCGTAAACGGTAATGCGCGTGTCGCCCAGCTCGTTCATCTTGTCGGCCAGCGTTTTGCTGATGTTCCAGTCGGTACGACCGCCCTGTATCAGGATCTGGTTCCATTCATTGTTGCTTGGAAGTACCGTGGTGCATTTCAGCGAAGCATTGTCTGCATTGCTCGTAAACAGGGGATACTTGGTTGCATCTGCCAGGATTTCAGCCATAATCGCCTTTGATTCTGCCGGTTTCTTGGCTGCCTGGCGGTTGGCCAGGCGCAGCCGGAGCGAGTTGGCAAACTTCTTCCATTTCAGAATGTCGCCACCGTAAAGGATATCACCTGCAATCGCCGGTCCGCCTACTACCAGCTTTTCGTTCGCCATTTTCAGGTCGTTCAGCAAACCTGCATATACAGCTTCCATTGAATCATACTTCGGTGTATAAATCGGCTCAGTTGCTGTTCCTTTGATCGCGTCGCTGTAAGGGATTGCACCGTACATATCCGTGAGCAATGAAAAAACCCAGCTGCGCATCACTAGCGCCACACCTTCGTAATTGCTGTTCGGAGTAGCTGATTCTGCGTTGGTTTGTGTGATAATGCGCTGGAAATTCAGCAAACCATCGTTGAAGAAGCCTTTCCAGTTATTGGAGAGCAGGGCAGGAGAAACCGTGTAATCGTCGCCTTCGTTACTGTAAATGTTACGGGTCAAATGTTGCACATACAGCTCGGCAGCATCAATGTTGATCCGTTCAAACCGTTCTCTGTGTCCCCAGTAGCGGTCAATGGAAGTTTCAATGCCTTGGGGAAGCAGGTATTGTGGCCCAATCGCCGTGGGGCTGTTGGGACTGGTATTCATTTCGTCAAAATCCTTGGTGCAGCTGGTCGCCGTAAGAATCCCCGCGAGGGCTGTCATCCAGATATTTCTATGAGTCAGTATGTTTTTCATTTCAAAAATCTTTAATGTCCCTGAATAGCTTGCTGGATCAAAACGAGAGTGAAAGGTTGGCGCCTATGCTGCGTGAGCTTGGCAATTCACCGTAACCAAAACCTTGTCCGTTGGCACCTTTTGCGTCAATTTCCGGATCGATGTGCGGCGTATTCTTGAATATCATCCACACGTTACGTCCTACCACCGATAATTTAGCCGACTGGATTTTTACTTTTTTCAGGATCGAAGCGCTGAAAGTGTAGCCCAGAGACAATTCGCGAAGCTTTACATAGCTGGCATCGAAAATGGCCGATTCGTGGTAGTTACGAGGGTTGCTGTATCCGTAAAGCTGATTTGCAGTTACGATCACGTCATTTGGAACATACGATTTGGAACCATCGGCAGCAGTTAGTTCACGTACACCTTTGCCGATTACACCTTCCTCGCGGCCCAATGCAGTTTCAGCATACTGACCAGTCCAGCGCGCGGTGCCAGTACCTTCGTCATAAATATCACCACCCATACGTACATCCACCAATGCGCTCAGCGAGAAGCCTTTGAAGTTCAATGTGTTCTGCATGCCGCCGATCCAGTCAGGCTGAATGTTGCCAAGTCTCTGGCCGCCAGCAGTGATCGGCAGCCCGTTGGCGCCGTACACCACCTGTCCATTGTATTTCTGGAAACCTACACCGTAGAAGGTACCGTAAGGCTGGCCTACCCGGGCCTCGGAAGACATACCGCGCTGAGTTGTGAGCGTGTAAGTAGTAAGTCCTTCTGCAAGCTCCACCACCTTATTGCGGTTGCGGGCCCAGTTTAGCGAAACATCCCAGCTGAGCCCGTTCGGTAATTTCACTGGGGTGCCCGAAATGCTTATTTCGACTCCTTTGTTGGTGATTTTACCTGCATTCAGGATACGTGTATTGTACCCGCTTGCTTTGGAAATCTCTACGCCCAGGATCTGGTCTCTCGTGGTCTGGTCGTAATAGGTAACATCAAGTCCGATTTTTCCTTTGAAAAAACGCAGGTCTGCACCCAGTTCCAGACCGGTTGTGATTTCAGGTTTTAGCGTAGAATTCGCGATCTCAATGTTCTCTGCAAACTTGGCAACCGATCCGTTCCAAGGACCTTTCGACTGGAACGTTTGTGCAAGCTGGTAAGGACTGGCGTCGTTACCTACCTGTGCATAGCTCGCGCGGATCTTGCCGAAAGAGAAAACATTTCCTTTTAAATCCAGCAATTCGGTAATCACCGCACTTACAGAAGCAGAAGGGTAGAAGTAGGAGCGTGCATTGGAAGGCAATGTGCTCGACCAGTCGTTACGGGCAGTCAAGTCGAGGAACAATGCGTCTTTCCATGAGAAATTGGCAGTTCCAAACAAGCTTTGCGTTTCCGATTCCCTGATCTCGCTTTCAATGCTGTTCTGGCTGGCCACCGAGTTTCCTGCATTATAAAGTCCGTCCACCACCAGTTCGCCAACATAGAAGTAGTTTCTTTTGTAATAATTTTTACGCTGGATACCTCCGAACTGCACATTCATCCCAAAGTCAGATGTCAGGTCTTTGTTGAAAGTGAGCATGAAATCCGAGTTGGTTTCCTGGCTCCTCAGTACTTCCTCAGAGTAGCGGCCCGGCGTGCGTACCCCATTCCTGACGCGCAGGAAGTTGGATACATTGATCCGGGTATCATTCCAGTAATCTGTTCCGGTCCGCACCAGAATGCTCAGCGAAGGAAGGATTTTATAGTTCAATGCGATATTGCCGAGCAGACGGTCCTTTTCATTGCCGGACGGCAGGTTTTTCTGGGAGAAATATGGGTTTGTAAAAAACGTGTGCTGCCAGTGAGGAGGATCGGTGTCTCCGGCGCGCTGGTTATGAACGTCGGTATAGCTTTCATAGTCACGCAGCTGATCCCACGAAACGTGGCGGTGCGACCAGATAAATTCCTGTCCGCCCGTGTAGCTGCGGTTGTCAGAGCCCGACTTAATGTACTCACCGGAAAGGGTTACGCTCAGGTTTTTTGTCAGATTGTAGCCGGAGTTGATACGGAAGTTATTCCGGTGGAAATCATTGTAGTACATGATCCCTTTCTGATCCACGCGGCTTAGTCCCAGGCGAAAGTAACCTTTGTCGTTCCCGCCATTCAATGCAATGCTGTTGGTGATGGTCTGGCCTGTTTGCCAGTATTCATCCCAGTTATTAGGCTGAGGAGTCAGTGGTGCAACATCGTCACCAGTCCACCACTGTCTCACCAGGCGTCCGTCCATCGGAGCTCCCCAGCTTTCGTCTGTACCTTCTGATCCCGCGAGTGGATATCTCGCGTCGTACACGGCACGGTATTGCGCTATTTGGTTAGCATCGGAGATAGTACCGCTCCAACCGTCATTGTACCAGGTGCGGTAGCCATTTCCGCCACCGTATGTATTTTGAAAATCAGGCTTGATCCACGGACGTTCAAATGTGATGTTGGAGTTAATATCAACACCCAATCCCTTAGTTCCCTGGCCCGTTTTCGTTGTAATCAAAATTACGCCGTTTGCTGCGCGCGATCCGTACAATGCAGCTGCATTAGGTCCTTTCAAAACAGACATTTCCTTAATGTTGTCGGGGTTTACTTCCGAAATCCCGCCGCCATAGGTTTTGTTGGCAGTTTGTTCCATAGGCACACCGTCGATAACGATCAGCGGCTGATTATTTCCTGAAACGGAAGAGGCGCCGCGTATCTGGATGGTGGAGCCGCTTCCCGGTCCGCCATTTGATTGAATCCTTACACCCGCGATTTTACCGGATAATGCATTGGCTACGTTGGTTGAGCGCGACTCGGTGAGTGCACTTCCTTTTACTTCCTGTACTGTATATCCCAGCGCCTTTTTCTCGCGCTCGATACCGAATGCGGTTACAACTACCTCGGATAATTGTCTGGTGTCAGATTCAAGTTTGATATCGAATTCGGTCTGGTTACCGATCGGCAGCTCCTTGATCAGAAAACCTACGTAGGAGATCACGAGTATTCCATCGCCAGGCACTGAAAAAGAGAATTTGCCGTCTGCATCTGCATTGGTACCCACATTGGTCCCTTTATAAATGACAGAAGCCCCGGCGAGTCCAAGGCCATCTTCGGCTGCCGTGATCTTTCCACTGACTTGCCTGACCTGGGCGAAAGCAAGCGGAGAGCAAAGGCATACCCATAACAATAAGAGCAGAGCTTTACGCATAGGAGTGTTAGGTTAAATGGTGAGTTGGTGTTCAGCAGGAGAAAAAAGTTATGGCTGTGTGGTGTCCACACTGCCGTGCGCCGCACACACTTTCGCGTGGACAGAACAACACAGCCATAAGCTTGCAACACTGCTTTTCCGGAAAGCAATACCCTCTTTAATCGAGGACAGGCAGGTAAGAATGCAAAGGGAAAAGCATAGTGCTACTCCTGGCAGTGTGCCTGTCCACGTTGTCCTGGGAAAATAAGTATTAAAAAAATTATATTATGTTGGTTGTGAACATCCCTGAAAAGATTACAGATAATCCCTTCGGTTCGTGGTATGTTCTTCTCTCAACAATCAGACATATTCATGTGCGGCTCGAATATGCCTTCGGCTTAGAAGTTCAGTCATTCGTTTAACGACTTCTCAAATATACTGACAATGTGAAAAGATGCAAGAGATTAGATTAAAAATGTCGACTTTTTTGCAATAAAAATTGGTCATTTAAAATCTATATAAAATCCTTTTGTAATAATCTGATAAAAAATTTCAATAAACCTGCTTTTGAGGATTATCTACCATTTTACTAGGTTATTTTTGTCTATAATACTTCCTAAATAGCTATTGTATAGATGTTTATAGGTTTAGAATTGAATTCTGTCTTGTGACAAATGGTTACTTTTAAGGAAATGCCGGTTAAAAATGTTTTCTTAGGTCAGGGACAAAAAAAATAAGGCTCCGGATAGAAGCCTTATTTGTATAAACCAGGAATAATTATATTTAAGCGTCAATGTACCGTTTCAATATCGGCCTGTACGAATCCACCCGTCGGTCGCGTAGGAATGGCCAGGTAGTACGGTAATGGTCGAGCTTTTGGAGATCAAGTTCCTGTACATGTGTAACTTCCTCTTCATGCGGCGCCAGGTATATCAATCTTCCATGCGGATTTGCGATGAATGAACCTCCCCAGAACTGCTGGTCTGCTTCGCGGCCGACGCGGTTCACCGACACTACGTAAACGCCATTTGCGACAGCGTGTCCGCGCTGGATAGTCTGCCAGGCTCCGTACTGTTCCTCATTGGTAGCCGGGTCGGTTTCGTTGGTATCCCAGCCAATTGCGGTAGGGTAGAAAAGGATTTCCGCGCCCATTAAACTTGTAATCCGCGCTGCTTCGGGGTACCATTGGTCCCAGCAGATCAGCACACCGATTTTCGCAAATTTTGTTTCAAAAATCCGGTAACCGTCTTTGTCACCTTGCTCCTGCGGATCGCCGGTAGGTGCATCTCCGGGTGTGAAATAGAACTTCTCGTAATAACCGGGATCGTCGGGAATGTGCATTTTGCGATATTTCCCCAGGTAAGCACCGTCTGCATCGAGTACGGCAGTGGTATTATGGTACAAGCCGTGCGCACGTTTCTCGAATAGTGATGCGATAATCACAACCCCCAGTTCTTTGGCAAGTGCACCGAGCTCTATGGTAGAAGGTCCGGGAATTGCCTCGGCTAATGCGAAATTTCCATGGTCCTCGACATCGCAGAAATAAAGGGATTTGAAAAGCTCCTGCAGGCAGATAATGTTAGCGCCTTTTGCGGCAGCCTCGCGGATTTTTACAGTTGCTTTCTGAAAATTGGCTTCAACATCAGCGGTACAGCTCATTTGTACCAAACCTATGTTTACTTTTTTTGTCATGAATCTGGGTTGGTGGATTTGCCTTTAATTGATCAGGGAAATTAACACTATTTTTCAGGCGGTAGTTCTTTGATCGGGAAAGAGAATGAAATCTCGTTCATGCATTTGAAGTGTTTCTGCGGACATGATTTGTAGCCGATCTTGGAACAGGGACGACAGCTCAGTCCTTTTCTTTCCAAAACTTCAAATGTGGTTTTGTAAGGATACATGCCAAATTCGGGGACTGTATTGCCCCAGATCGAGTACACTTTTTTCCTGAATGCAGCCGCTACGTGCATTAAGCCGGTATCGTGGGAAAAAACGATTTTTGCCTGGCGGATCAGTGAAGCCGACTGGTTAAAATTGTATTTGCCGCAGCTGTTGAAGATCAGTCCGCCGGGTAATGCGTTTGTTATTTTTTCACCATTGTCAAAATCCTCGGGGCCGCCGAGAAGAATGGTCGGGTAGTTGATCTTTTTACAAAGTTCAATCATTCGCTCAACCGGTAACTTCTTGGTACCATGCTGACCACCGATCGCGTAGGCGACAAACCCGTTTTGATGCGCGGCGGGCAGCCACCCGGTTTCTACGTGGTCTTTATAGGGAATGAAATAATCGAGCCCCTCGCCGTCGTTTACTACTCCAAAACCTTTAATAGTATCCATATTCCTGTCCACAATATGTACATCGGGCAGGTAATTGATCTTGAATTGCGTGAGCAGCCACTTTTGCACATTCAGTTTCTTGAAGCTGACAGACGGAATGCCCAGTGCAAACTTGATACGCAGCGTGCGGACATTATGATGAAGATCAATCAGGTAGTCGAAATTCTCGGCTTTGAGTTGTGCGAGCAATTCCTTCGTGTTCTTTTCCAGCAGCCAGATTTTGTCAATATAAGGATTGTCCCGTAACAGGAACTCGAACTTGCTTTTGGTAAAATAATGGATCTCAGCGCCGGGATATTGCTTTTTCAAACACCTCACTACCGGAGTTGTCAGGATAATATCTCCGATTGAAGAGAAGCGTAAAATCAGGAATTTGGCAGGTTTATTCACTTTGAAGTTCTTGGCGTTGCTGATTGGGGAGGAGATTGGCCGGCCGGCGGTGCTTCCAGCGGCGGTGACTCCACAACCAGTTATCCGGCTGTGCAATGATATCTTCTTCCAAATGCTGGATCTGACTTTGCAGGATCGCATTGGTCGGTTCCAGCCTCGGAGTTTCTGTAATCAGTTTAAAGCTGGCCTTGTAAAAGCCCCTTTTCGTCCGGCTTTTGGCGATTCCCATATACAAAACTGGCGCATTCAGCCTGCGCGCGATCAGTTCACCGCCTCGAAAAAAGCCAGTGTCCTGATGCAGGAACGTAGTCCAGTACGCTTTTTCCGGAACAGGGGACTGATCATTGATCAGTACAAAAAGAAATGGTTTGTCGCGCGGTTCAAGTGCTTTGCTGATCGCGTCTTTCATAGGTACCATTTCTGTCCCGAAACGCGTGCGGAAACTGCGGAACCAGTCATCGAAAACGTCGTTGGCAAGCTCGTGGTAAACGACAATGATCTGGTAGGATAGTTTGGCGGAGGCAAACAGATTGAGCATTTCCCAGTTGCCGAGGTGACCAGCCATGACCACCACATTTTGTCCTTTTTCATGATAGTGGTCGAGGATCGGCATTTCAAGATCAAACCTTTCCAGTAAGTCTTCCCTGGAAATGGATATCATCTTGATCGTTTCAAAAATAATGTCGGTGAAGTTCTTGTAGTAGCGTTTGGCAATTGTCTGGATCTCAGGGTCGCTATATGTAGGAAAACTGTTCTTTAAATTACTGATAATTACATTTTTGCGGTAGTTGCCCACATTGAATATCAGGTAGCGGAATATGTCGGAAAGTTTATATAACTTCTTCCAGGAAAGCCTCGAAATCGCAGTAAGAAATGATAGAAGGAGCCTGGTAGAAAATGTCTTCATTACTAAATCCTTTCAAAAAGAAGCATTCTACAAAAAAAATAGTTCCGGTCAAACTATGAAAGGAAATGCTGGCTGATTTAGGCAAAGGGAGGGATGTTGAGGCCACGACAGTAGCGCGCTCAATGGTTGGCTTTGTTGACAAATTTTATTAGATTCACTCTTTCAAACACCTGCATGAACTCATTTGGAAGGATTATTTGACATCAAAAATGATCGCCGCCTAAGCGTGTACTTGTACAGGATGGGGTTCGGTATGTGGATGCTGTACCTGGTCCTGGGTGCACCTGCATTGCATACCTATATGCAATACCGGCAGGATTGCGGGTTACTTTCCTTCGCATTCATGATCTTCGGTTTTACAGCTGCGATGGTCTACGATTACTTTCACCATCACGATCAGTATGAGATCAAAAAGAAGTGGCTATTTGTCAGCTATCTGATCCTGGCGGGCATTATCTATTTTCTTGAATTTCACCAGAAAGGGAGAGTAGTTGACCTTCACTGGCTGATCCGGCTGCTCTGATACTTAGTTTGCGACAGAGCTGCTTTTCTGCATCATTTCCTTTACTTTTTGAATAGACAAATCAGGTAAAGCGGCTACTTTTCCAATCACCATAATAGCCGGGGAGCCAATTTCGCTTACTTTCGAAAGCGGCAGAATATTGCTGATTTTTCCTGTTACCACCTTCTGGTTTTCCAGCGTACCATTCTGGATGATCGCTATCGGCTCGTCCATTTTGTTCAAACCTGAATACATTTCAACGATCTCTTCCAGTTTGTGAAGTCCCATTAAAACTACAACAGTGGCGGAAGATTGGGCGGCCAGATGCAGGTCTTTCGATAGCTCGTGGGCTTTGGTAGTGCCTGTTATCACCCAAAAACTCTCACTTACACCCCGAGAGGTCAGCGGGATACCCGCCAACGCAGGAACAGCATAACTGCTGGAAATACCGGGAATGATCTCTGATTCGATACCATGTTCCGCAGCAAAAACAACTTCTTCGTAGCCGCGGCCAAAAATAAAGGAATCACCCCCTTTGAGTCGCACAACAGCTCCGTATTGTTTGGCTTTTTCAACGATCAGATCATTGATCTCATCCTGTCCGCAGCTGGTTTTGCCAAAGCGTTTTCCAACGAGAATTTTAACACATTCGTCGGGGCAATAATCAAGAAGTGAGGGGTGAGCAAGGGAATCGTACAACACGACTTTGGCTTTTTGCAGCGCCTTAACTCCCTTTAAGGTGATCAGATCCGGATCTCCCGGCCCTGCACCGATTAATGTAAGTTTCATATCTGAGTAACTTCGGCTGTCGGCTATCAGTTATCGGCTGTCAGATTCAGGCGTTATGCTGAAAGCTGACAGCCAATTGCCGACGTTCCATTAACTATCTTTTCCAAACGAAAGCTCCTGCAATACAGGTTCGCCTGTTTCGGCGAGCTGGCTTTCGCGGGTATCTCTTACGAAATCGAGGAATTGCGCGGCAGTACTGATAAAATATGTTGCAAATTCCTGTGTAGGCTCAAACTTATTAATGCTGAAAGCCAATGATTTGAATGGAGTTTCCGCTTTTTCTGGCAGCTGGAACTCAGCAGGAGTTTCATACTTGAAATCCTGTCCGAAATGTGTTTCAAAATCGTTGACAATACCATATTGTGTATTGGTATTGACATCCTTCGTCATCAACAATCCCTTAGCACCAGTGATAAGCACGTTATATGCATGGTAAATGGCATCTGCCCAAATACCGGATTCAAAATTCTCTTTTGCAAGATTCAGTTTTTCCTGACCTTCGGTGATCGTCGTAGCAACCAGGTCAACCAGTACGCTCGCACATTCACCAACACCAATCTCCGTTTTAAACAGTTCATCATGATCCCAGTCACGATAATCATCATCCTGCAAGGTTGACAGGTCAGCGAGTGGTTTCAGGAGTTGGAAAAAGTAATTCTTGGTCTGGCGCTGGTAGTATTGATTATAATACTCACCATCAAAAGCATTTGCCTCGTAATCATTAAAAAGCAGCCTTAAAGCTTCCGGTCCGCGTTTGGTAGGAACTTTAATCACCTTGTCGCCGATCAGTCCAACACCGTCGCCTGTAAAGCCGCCGCCAAGTAGTACCTGCAATGCAGGAAGTACCAGCTTGCCGTTCTTAATCGAGCTTCCGTGGAAACCGATATTACATGCATTGTGCTGACCGCAACCATTCATACAGCCGCTGATCTTGATCTTGATATCCTGATTGTAGATCATCTCAGGATATTCGTCGCGCATTACATCTTCCAGTACACGGGTAATTCCGTAGCTGCTGGAAATCGCCAGGTTACAGGTATCCGTTCCAGGGCAGGTAGTAATGTCCATGGTACTGTCGAAACCAGGCGTAACCAGGCCAAGCTTAGCCAGTTCGTGGTAAATCGCTACCAGATCTTCGCCTTTCACAAAGCGCAGAATGTATCCCTGGTTAACAGTCACGCGGATATCATCGGCTGCGTACTTGCGTACAACATCCGCCAGGCTACGGGCAATATTGGAGTTCATATCTCCCAGCAATACCCTCAGTTGTACCGCATACCAGCCTTTTTGTTTTTGTTCAAAAGTGTTGGTGCGCAGCCATTTTGTGAAAATATCCAGCTTATCGGATTCAATGCTTTCAGCGGCGATTTTGAGGATCTCAGCTTCGCTCAGTGAAGGACGTGGCGCGTAAGTAATGGATTCAATTTCCTTGGTTCCAAAAAGATCCTCAGGAATTGTAAAGACCTTGTTTTTAAGCGCTACTCGCTGCTCTTCCACACGCGCCATCATTTCTTCCAGACCCAGGTCATTTAAAAGAAACTTCATACGTGCCTTGTGGCGACGTACGCGCTCTCCATAGCGGTCAAAAACGCGGAGTAATGCTTCTATAAAAGGAATAACATCTTTTTCTTCCAGGAATTCGAAAGCGGTCTGTGCCGAAAAAGGCTGCGCGCCCAGGCCGCCGCCGATCAGCACTTTAAATCCTTTTACAGATTCTCCGGCTTCGTTCACACCCATTTTAGCGATCAAACCCACATCGTGAATGAATGCAAGGGCAGAGTCTTTCTCAGAAGATGAAACCGCAATCTTGAATTTCCGGCCCATGTCCTGGTTAATAGGATTACGGAGGAAATATTGAAAAATCGAATGCGTAAGCGGCGTTACGTCAAATGGTTCGTCAGGATCAATTCCCGCGATAGAAGATGCAGTAACATTGCGAATGGTATTACCACAAGCCTCTTTCAAGGTAATTCCGGCATCTTCCAGGTCTGCCCACAATTGAGGTGAATCCGCCAGTTTTACAAAGTGCAGCTGGATATCCTGGCGCGTGGTAGCATGAAGGTTTCCGGTTGCGAACTTGTCGGAGGTATCTGCAATGCGAACGAGCTGGTCTGCGGTAATGCGCCCGTAAGGTAGTTTGATACGGATCATTTGCACACCAGGCTGGCGCTGACCGTATACACCGCGTGTCAGACGAAATTTACGGAATGCTTCTTCCGGTGTTTCGCCCGTATTAAACGCATTGATTTTGTTGTTCAAATCAATGATATCACGCTTTGCAACGGCGGATACTTTGTCAGAAATCAATATTTCGCTCATGGTATATATTCTTTTCTTCTATCGGAATAGTATATTGTTTGTGTGTGTGTGTTGCCTTTCAGGGTATTAATTGGTTGCGCTGAGCAACTTGTCATGCTGAGCGCACCGGGCCGCCGGGCAATTGCAGCATTATTCTATCATACAAGCCCCCACAGTCACATTTGATGTCTCGTCAATCAGAATTGCTGCGCCGTTTGCGCGGTTTTTCTGATAGGGATCGTAAGCAATAGGCTGGGCTGTTCTTAATATAATTCTTGCAACGTCGTTCAGTTTCAAGCTGTCAACTTCGTCGATCTTTTCGTAAGAGTTGATATCAATTTGATATTCAATGTCACGGATCGAGCAGCGGGATCGGGCAGTACCGTGTTGTAAGATGTATTTGCTTCCTGCTTTCAGCGGCTTTCTGTCGTCCATCCAGCAAACCAAGGCTTCAATGTCCTGACTTACGATAGGAGCGTTGTTCAATGAAACAATGGTATCGCCGCGGCTGATATCTATGTCGTCTTCAAGCAATATCGTTACCGATTCTAGAACAGAGGCTTCTTCTATTTCGTTTCCGCCAAATTCGATTTTAGCGATTTTAGATTCTTGCTCAGAAGGCAAAACTTTGATCAGATCACCCTTTTTAAAGCTGCCACTCTGTACCCGCCCTGCATAGCCGCGGTAATCATGCAGCTCGTCGGTTTGCGGACGAATTACATATTGTACCGCAAATCGGCCATCTTCCAGATTCTGGTCTTTCAGCACATTGACATTTTCCAGAACCGAAAGCAATGTCTCACCGGTGTACCAGTTCATGCTGGTGGATCTGTCTACAATATTATCGCCGTTCAATGCACTTACCGGAATGATCGTCAGGTCTTTGATAGCGAGTTTCTGCGCTAGTTCCTGATAAGATTTAGCAATTTCCAGGAATGCATCTTCCGAGTTCCCAACCAGGTCCATTTTGTTAACTGCCACAATTACGTGCGGAATCCCGAGCATGGAAGCGATCAGCGAATGTCTGCGGGTTTGTTCCACTACACCGTGACGCGCGTCAACCAGAATGATAGCCAGGTCTGCATTCGATGCGCCGGTTACCATATTTCGGGTATACTGAATATGCCCAGGTGCGTCAATACTGATAAACTTGCGGTTTGGAGTCTGAAAATATTTGTAGGCTACATCAATGGTAATCCCCTGCTCACGCTCAGACCGAAGTCCGTCCGTAAGTAAAGCCAAGTCAATTTCACCTGCATTCCGGGTCTTACTGGCGCGTTCGATGGCTTCCATCTGATCGGCCAGGATATTTTTTGTATCAAAAAGCAAGCGGCCGATCAAAGTACTTTTTCCATCGTCAACCGATCCTGCTGTTATAAATCTTAGTAAATCCACTTGAAATCTGTTTAAAGTCTATGAGTTTATAGTTTATGAGTTCAGAGTTTACGAGAAAACTTTAAACTCATAAACTCCTAAGCTTTAAACTGCTTTAAAAATATCCCCCCTTTTTTCTATCTTCCATTGCCGCTTCGGTTTGTTGGTCGTCAATGCGGGTTTCGCCTCTTTCACTGATCCTCGAAACTGTAATTTCAGCAATTACTTCATCCAGGGTTGCTGCGCTTGATTCAACGGCTGCTGTACAGGTCATATCACCCACAGTCCGGAAACGGACCTGGCGCGTAACGATCTGATCTTCCGGGTCGCTTTCGATCACCGGCGTGTGGTTGAGCAGTTTGCCGTCGCGTAAAATCAACTCTCTTTCGTGGGCAAAATAAATAGATGGTAGTGCGATACCTTCTCTTTTCAGGTAAGCCCATACATCCAGCTCGGTCCAGTTCGAAATCGGGAAAACGCGCACGTTTTCGCCTTTCTGTATTCTTCCGTTAAACAGGTTCCACAATTCAGGGCGCTGACGTTTCGGGTCCCACTGACCGAATTCGTCGCGGAAAGAGAAAATACGTTCTTTTGCGCGTGCTTTTTCTTCATCCCGGCGCGCGCCGCCAATGCAAGCGTCAAATTCAAATTCTTCAATCGTGTCCAGCAAAGTAAAAGTTTGCAGCCAGTTACGACTTGCATTCTTACCAGTCTGTTCTTTCAGCCCTTTCGCTTTGATCGTATCTTCCACATATCTCACAATCAGCTTCGCGCCGATCTTTTCAGCAAGCTCATCTCGGTATTCAATTGCTTCAATGAAATTATGTCCGGTATCCACGTGTACCAGCGGAAACGGGATTTTACCGGGCGCAAATGCTTTTTGGGCAAGATGGACGAGCGTGATAGAATCCTTTCCACCTGAAAAAAGCAGTGCAGGGCGCTCAAACTGTCCCGCTACCTCACGCATAATGTAAATGGCTTCTGCTTCAAGCTGATCCAGGTAATCCGGCGCTTTCTTTTCCGCTCCTACCGAAGCCTCATTGACTGAAATTGACATGGTTGTTTAATTTTTCTTGCAAGAATTATTTGGCAATCGGCTTTCGGTAATCGTCCGTCGGCTTAAAGCCTCAAAATTATTTATAGATCGCGGAAGCAAAGTTCGATTGCCGGCAGCTGATTGCCGACGGCTAGCGCACTATTTCGCATGCAGCCCGCATTCTTTCTTTGATTCATCTTCCCACCACCAGCGACCGGCGCGGAAATCTTCGCCTTCCTGGATCGCTCTTGTACAGGGTGCGCAGCCGATACTTACAAAACCTTTGTCGTGCAGCGGATTGTAAGGGATACCATTTGATTTTACGTAATGTTTTACCTCTTCAAAATTCCAGTTCAGGATAGGATGGAACTTTACCAGCTGATGCGCCTCGTCCCATTCCAGCTGCGGCATGTCGTGGCGATTGCCCGATTGTTCCGCCCGGATACCTGTAACCCATATCTTAGCGCCTTTAAGTGCACGGTTCAAAGGCTCTACCTTGCGGATAAAGCAGCATTCTTTTCTGTTTTCAACGGAGTCGTAAAAGCTTAGCGGGCCTTTTGTGCTCACCAGCTCTTCTGCTGCGGCTGTCTGCGGATAATATACTTTGATCTTCGTGTCATACCGGTTATTAGTTTTTTGCAGCGTCATATAAGTCTCGCTGAAAAGCCGGCCCGTATCCAGTGTGAAAATCGTGATGTTCAGGTTGTTCTTTAAGATCAAATCAGTAATAACCTGATCCTCATAGCCCAGACTGGTCGAAAACACAACTTCGCCCGGGAACAAGTCAGCCAATACAGCCAGCGACTCAATTTCGCTTTTCCCGGCAATAGCAGCATTTAATGATGATATTATTGTCTCGTTCATGGTGATTTATTAATTCAAATCGAAACGGGTGACGTTTAAAAATTCTTTATTCAAATGATCAAAGTCTTTATCCGTCGTTACTAATGTTGCACTCAAAACACTCGCCGTCGCAGCAATCCACAAGTCATTTTTGCCCATGTTTCTGGCTGAGCATTTTAGCGGTTTTTTCGGCAATCTGTCTTGACTGAAAGCGTCAATTTCTGCGTACCGTTGTATTATTGGCTTTTTTAGTTCCTTTATAATCAGCACAGATTCTTCAATAGAATTCAATGCTTTCATTTTTTGCTCACCCCAGTTATTTTGAATTCCGATAGACGTTAACTCTGCCATGCAAACTGCCGAAGTAAACATTTGACTCACGCCTCCTTCATCTTCAAAGTACTTTTGTAATGTGTTAACCAGATTGTGTTTTCGTAAATAAGCAAGCAAAATGTTGGTGTCAAGGAAGTATCTCATTTATTAAGCTGAGAAAGTAAAAGCTCAAATGGTTCTTGTATGTCCATTTTATCAGCAAGCTTTTTCATTCTTTCCTCGTCAAAACCCTTATAACTCTGCTCCTGTTTTATGCTTTCGATCCATTCTACTGTTGATGTGTATTCCGTGGTTGGTTCGAGCAGTTCCTTTGCAGGATCACCCTCCGGCAATGAATAATAAGACAGATCATTCAATGAAACGTCTGCAAGATCTGCTGCCTGCTTCGCATCGAGTGCTCCCTTTTTAAACAGCTGTACTGCAATTGAAAGCAGCACTTCTTTTTTCTCAAATTGATCTGGAATTTCAATTGTTAATGTGTGCATGATCTAGCTGTTTTTAAGTGATTACTACTCCAATATACCACTTTTAACCGACACCTCAACCGCCTGGGTGAAGTCTTCGATCAGGTCTTCAATGTCTTCCAAACCTACTGAGATACGGATCAGACCAGGGGTGATACCCAATGCTTTTTTCTCCTCCGGCTTCAATTTCGCGTGGGTTGTTGTGTTTGGATTCGTTACGATCGTTCTGGTATCTCCCAGGTTTGATGATAGCGAAGCAATTTCAAGTGCGTCCATGAATGCGGCGACCCTTTCAAATCCACCTTCCAGTTCAATGGTCACAACCGCGCCGCCTGCTTTCATTTGCTGCTTTGCCAGTTCATGCTGCGGGTGAGAAGCCAGGAAAGGATATTTCACCTGCTTCACGTCCGGGTGTTTTTCCAAAGCTGTCGCAAGCTGCAATGCATTGGCCGCGTGTTTTTCCATTCTCAGGTTCAGCGTTTCAAGACTCTTGCTCAAAACCCAGGCGTTAAACGGAGACATTGACGGGCCAGTCTGGCGACAGAAAAACCGCAATTCTTTGATATATTCTTTTTTTCCAACAACAATTCCACCCAATACACGGCCTTGTCCATCCATGAATTTCGTAGCCGAATGCAAAACGAGGTCAGCACCGTAATCCGCGGGGGTTTGCAAAGCGGGTGAGGCAAAGCAGTTATCTACATTAAAAATGATATTGTGCTTCTTGCAAATGCGGCCGATCATCGCCAGATCTACCAGGTCCAAACCGGGGTTAGAAGGTGTTTCCAGGTAAATCATGCGCGTATTAGGCTGAACCGCGGCTTCCCATTCAGCTTCTGTTGCGTCTGCATCCAGGTAAGTATGCGTAATGCCCCATTTGCTCAGGATTTGGGTAATTACCTGATGCGCTGAACCAAACAATGCACGACAAGCCAGAATATGGTCGCCCGTTTTCAACAAAGCCGCCATACTCGCAAACACAGCCGCCATTCCGGTTGCAGTCGCAACGCCGTCTTCACAATCTTCCAGGAGGCACACTTTGTCTACAAATTCCTGTACACTCGGATTAGAAAAACGGCTGTAAATATTACCTTCTTCTGTTTCCTCAAAGAGCGCTTTTCCCTGTTCGGCACTTTCAAAAGTGAAGCTGCTAGTCAGGAAGAGCGGAGTGGAATGCTCGCGGTACTTCGTTTTGCCCGTTTGCGTGCGGATTGCTTTGGTTTGTTTTTTCATTGGAAGCTGTTGGCTTTTAGCATTTAGCTATTAGCTTTTTGGCTGTTAGCAGTTAGCTTGTAGCTCTTTACTTTAAATTATTTGTAAAACTATCGATGGTCGTCCCTTATAACTTACCTAATCCTTTCCTTCCTCCTCCATTCTCCCTTTCCTCCCTAAAAAGCTAAAAGCTAATTGCTAACAGCTAACAGCTTTTAGCTAAAAAATAACCATATAAATTATCCTCAAACTCACAATAATAACAATGGTACCTACCATGATCATCATTGTTTTGATCGGTAGTCTGCGTGAAAGGTTGGCGGCGATTGGGGCGGCTACCATTCCGCCTAGTATCAATCCCAGGACGACCTGCCAATGCGAAAAACCGATGATGCTGATGAATGTGATCGAACTGGCAAGCGAAACGAAAAATTCAGCCATGTTAACCGAGCCGATGGTATACTTTGGATGACGTCCGCGGGCGATCAGCGTGGAGGTTACGATTGGTCCCCAGCCGCCGCCGCCTATTGAATCGAGCGTTCCGCCGGCCATTGCAAGCCAGCCAATTTTCCGGATCGGCTTTTTTTCGACACGCTTTTTTAACGCTTTCTGAACGATAAGAATTCCCAGTATCAGCGTGTAAACTGCCACCAATGGCTTGATAATGTAGATATATTGTTCGAGTGAAGACAGTAGGTAAGCACCCGTAATCGCGCCGAGGACGCCGGGGAACAGGATCTTTTTGAAAAGTTTGCTGTTTACATTGCCGAATTTCAGGTGCATGTACCCCGAAACCCCGCTGGTGAATATCTCAGAACTGTGCACACTCGCACTCACAGCCGAAGGTGGTACGCCCAAAGTCAGCAGAAACGTAGCCGCTGTCACGCCATACGCCATTCCCAGTGCGCCGTCGATCATCTGCGCGACAAACCCGCCGAGTACATAGTAGAAAAAATTCTCATTTACTTCCAGCTCATTCCAGAGCACGGTAAGGCGATCGTAGGTGAAAAATGTAAATAACAGATGCCCGAGCACCATTAATGCAATCGCAGAGAAAATATTGACAGCTACTTCGGTCCGGGTACGTTTGCGGACAGTCGCTGCCCATACTTTTTGCTGGATCGTTTCCCAGGTAAGGGGAGTGCGTGCCGGATGAATGTGCGGATTTGCAGTTGTTTCAGAAGTGGTATTTGCGAGAGGCTTGTTGAAAGGCAGGTCCGATTCACCCGGCAAGTCGGGCAGGTAAACAACCTGACCTTTTTCCCGTGCAATCGCAGCCAGCCGGCGATCTTCATCAGGATTTCCGCTCGCGATGTAAGCTACGTCGAGTGATTCCCAGTCGTTTGCTGCGTTGGTATCAGATGAGGGTGTAAAATCCGCCGCTTCCTTCAAAGTCTATTAACTATACTATTCTTATAGAGTAATTTAAGCATGCAAAGTTAATTTCATTTTGTTAATTATCAAAGACAGGTTTCAAGCAGCTGCTTTACAAACCTGTCTTTGACTTGAAGGGACTGTGTGTCGTGCAAAATTCTTCGGCTGATCGCCTCAGTAGCAGCGTATTTCGAAAAGTGCAGCTGGAATGTCCGGGTTTTTGCTAACGATATTTAGTTTCAACGATCTTGTACTAACCGGCTTTTCAAGCCTGATGCGCCGCCTGGTCTGGTGGTTTTCGCTGATGCTGCCAATTACATTTCCCTGATCATCCAAGAGTTCGAGCGCTGTTACGCAGAAAGGCATTACATTTTCCGGGTGAACATAAATCACGTTTTCCATTGGATGATCTGAATCCGTATCAAAAACAAGATCTATCTGGTTGATGCTGACTGCTTCATTCCAATTAATTGTCACAGATGGAGCCTCGTCTTCCAGTGCGGATACCCACGCATTAGGCGCGGCTATCGGTCGGTGCAGTCCGTTTTTCAGGTTTTCTGTTCCAAATGCATTGAGGCGCCCGCCAAGCTGAAATGCGAGGTTTTTTCCCTCAGGTCTTCGTTGCGGACACCAGAATTCAAAGGTATCTACCCCCAGATCTTCGGTCGGCTCCTGTTTTCCGTAGTTTGAAACAGCAGGATTGGTCGCATTGAAAACTGTTAAAACGCCCGTTACTCGCTTGTCGCTGTATTGTATTTTGACTTTTTCGTTCTTCAAAAAACAAACAAAAGCGTAGCATTCTTCGTCGAACGAAGCGTCCCAATCGAGCTGGATTTCCTGCCTTCCCTGATTTAATGTCAGCGATTTTCTTTCGATTGTCACATCAGGAGTGTGATTGAATGCCTTGCTGCTTTTGCGCAACTCTACTTCCAAAGTGGTATTTTCCAAAACATCAACCCAAACCTTCACAAATGGCATTTTACCCTGAACCGGCAACATTTGCGCTACTGAATGCACAATAAGGGACCAGTGATCCGAGCCGGGTAGTCCCGTAAGCCGCAGCTCTGATGAAGCTGAAATGCCGGAAGCTTTTTGAACCAGATCTTCATGATCGGAAATAGCTGTTTGCGGCAGATACTGTCCCGATCTCCAAAGTTCAAGCTGGTATTCTTTTAAATGCTGTTGGCCTATCTCGCGCGGCGTACAGCCGTACTTTTTTGCAAGCGCCGCCGCGATACCTACCGCCTGCCCGCCAACTGCACTCGTTGCCATTACCCGCGTCGAAGCAAATGCCACGTGCGTTGCGCTGATAATGCGGCCTGCTATAAAGAGGTTAGTGATATTCCGACTGTAATAGCATCTGTAAGGAATGCTGTAAACGCCTTTGCTATGCCACTGATTACAACCTGATTGGTCGCTGTAAACACCATCGGCCGGGTGCAGATCCAGGCTCCAACCGCCGAAAGCAGCTGTATCTTTAAATGTCGTTTGCTCAACAATATCCTGCTGTTTAAGCATGTAATCGCCTTCAAATCGCCTGCTTTCGCGCTTCCCCGGAATGGTACCCACCCATTCGAGCGTCATGTTCTCCGATTCGGGAAACTCGCCTGAATTTTTAATGTAATTCCACGCACCGTATACGACCTTCCAAAGCTCCCATTTGATTTTTTCCGTATCGTGTACCGTATCCATTCTTCCACCAAATTCCAGCCACCAGAGCCGGCAGCCAAAATCTTTGGGATTGAAGGTTTTATAGCGTGGAATTTCAGTAATATCCTGTAAAGCATAGGAGGGAGGAATGAACTTCACCGGCCGGCCCACATCTTTGGAATAAAAATACATGGAATGCCCCAGCAGCTCGCCGTAGGCTTTATCCGGCGCAAATTTCTCACCAAACTCCTCCATTGACTCAGCGCCCATTCTGAATGCAGCCCCGGCCAGAAAACCCAGGATTCCGTCGCCGGAAGCGTCACAAAATAGTGGAGCAGACACTTTGTATTTCGTGCTATTCTGACTGCAAAATGCATGTACTACCTCTATCTCGTCACTCTCATTTCCATTCCCTGTTTTTTTGTCCAGATCAAAAACCGCAGTATTGAGCAGCAGCGTGATATTGGTTTCCTGGATTACTTTTTCGAGCAAAACGGTATCGAAAATGAGCGGGTTACCATCAGGGTTCCGGTAGATATTTTCAAGCATAATTTCGTCAATTACGCCACCTTCGCGTGCCCAGCGGTTGTTGTTTCCCATGTGAGAGGTAGCGCCGAGTATCCACAGTCTTACTTCGCTGGAACAGTTTCCACCGAGCACCGGCCTGTCCTGGATCAACGTTACTTTCACACCCGCCCGCGCCGCAGTAATCGCCGCGCAGGTACCCGATAATCCTCCTCCTACAATCACCAGATCAGCCGCAGATTCAATGGTTTTCGGTGTTCTTTTCGCAGAAGCTTCTTCTTGTATCATTTTGTTAGATTTTTTACGTCACTGGTTCAAAGCGCGACGCTTATTCCAGTGCGAACTCAGCTTCCGTTGTCAGGAAACCCGTTGGTTTATAGATCGAGATATGTGTTTTTCCTTCAAATCCGCGGACGGGAACCAGTACTTCTTTGCTTTCTCCAGGGTTTAGTTCGGGGATGCTGACTTTTGTGTCCGAAGTTTTAATGTAGTAGCCGGATAGCTTGCGCGCAGGGAAATCAGCCCGGGCAGTAACTTTGATCGTCAATATGTTAGCTCCCAATCCACCAGACTGGTAACTCACTTTTTCAACGGTCACCGGCGACAGTTCTTCCTGGTGTACCTTGTAGGCAAGACGGGGAGAGCGGTCCGGCCCGACGATCCCCCATGGACGAAAACCATTTACATTGGTACCAAACAACTTGCTGCGATAATCATTGTAAGTCCACCAGGAGGTAGCCGCCACATAAGGTCTTTTGCGTACTTCGGCTATTACGTCCCGGATGTGCTGCGCCTGGTATTCCTCGCCGCCCTTTCCGTCGGAACGCGTGCCCCATTCGCTGATGAAAATTGGTTTGTCTGGATAGAGTTTGTGAATGTGATCGAGGGACCTGGCGTGACCGCCATAAGTATTGGTTGATACAAAATCAACATACTGACTGGCTTCATCCTCCGGTTTCGCAGGCAATGCATTCAGGCGCATCGAGGCGAAAGTGTAAAGGCGCGTCGGGTCCACTTCCCTGGCGAATGCAATCATATCTTTTGTCCAGCGCTGACCGGCGGGTTCTTCGGACAAATATTCATTACCGACGCTGTAAGCAATCACGCTCGGGTGGTTCCAGTCGCGCTCGGCCATTTCCCGGAATTGCGACCTGAAAGTGGCGCGCATGGAATCATTGTCCATTTGCTTGCCTGTCAGCTGCCAGTTACCCGCTTCTGTGATGATCAGCATACCGAATTTGTCGGCCAGGTCATAATAGTATTCGGCAGGTGTATAATGCGTAAGCCGCTGGAACTCCATACCGGCTTCTTTCATCAGACGGAAGTCTTTTTCAACCAGCCAGTCAGGCTCCATGGAGCCGAGGCCGGGATAATCCAGCACCCGGTTGCCGCCACCCACTTTCAGCGGCTTTCCATTTAAAAGGATCTGCGCATTACGGATTTCGAGTTTTCTGATGCCAAAATGGGATGCGATCGAGTCGGTACCTACTGTGGCTTTCAGTTCGTATAGATTTGGCTGGTCGAGGTCCCACAATTTCACCTGGGCGGCGGGAATGCTCGCTTCCGCTTCCATGAGCGCAGTTTGTCCGGCTGGAATGCTCGCCGGTTTTGTTTTCCATTTCAGTGTAACAGGTTTTTTATCCTGGAATACAGTGAATTCTGCTTTTGGCGAAACTGAATTTGCAGATGCATTTTTTACGCGAATCCGAGCAGTAATACTCGCGGTGTTTTTGGCAAGATCCGGTGTGGTTTCAATCTTGATATTTTCAGCATAAACCTCCGGCTCGATGGTGAGATAAACCGGGCGGATCAGCCCGCCGTAATTGACCCAGCCGACAAAAGAATCGTCCATTTTGTTATTATCCTTCACTCCGGGAATGGTGTTGGTTTTCCAGGTATTGTTGTTCACAGCTACCACCAGCTCGTTTCCACCGTCTTTCAGCAAATTTGTTACATCAAAGCTGAATGGGGTATAGCCACCTTCATGCTCCCCGACCTTTTGACCATTAAGCCAGACATTGGTCTTATAGTAAGCCGCAGCGAAATGCAGGATCACGCGTTTGCCCGAAGCAGGTTTCCATGGAAAAAACTTGCGGTACCAGGCGGTTCCTGTGTAAAATTCGTAGCGCGGGTCTGTCGAAAAACAATGCGGTACGGTCACCTTGTCCTGCCGTGCAGTTTTGGCGATCCCTTCTTTATACCATTGATTTGAGATCCCCAGCTCGGCCGGATCCAGTACAAACCACCAGTCGCCATTCAGCGAAATCGCACCAGGGTCTTTGATATGGTACTGCGCAAAGCTGCTTTGGGAAGCCCAGCAGATGATAATCAGGAGCAGCGCTCTAAATTTATTGTTCATAAAATGCGTTAAGGAATCAAATGGAAATAATTAATAGGTCATTCGTGCGGATGATTTTCTTGAACTGGTAGTAGCACGTCCACGCTGACTTTCCGCGACGCTACAAAGGGGATCAATGCTGAAAACAAGACCACAGTTGCGATGATGGCTGTGATCATTGCTCCGGAAGTGGTCAGAAGACTCAGGATAAAGAGCATAACCGCCGTGAAAAGCAGCGCGCCTGCAATGACTTGCAACCCAAACCTGTTTTGGCGCTTGATCTCGACCACTTCCTCTTCATTGATTTCCAATGCGTCAATACGCTTTTGTTCCTTAGTTTGGAGATACGTCAGGTATTCCTCGGCAAAGCGGTTTTTGGACCGTGCCCAAAGTTCATAAGCCAGCAAAAGCAGCAGCGGCAATCCCACACCCACGATCGTTTCCATTCCCCGCGATAGCTTGAAATCGAGCAGCAGCGGAGACAGGATTTTGAAAAACAGATTGACAAGAAGACCGATACCGGTAACCCAAAGCGTTGTTTTCGCATTCAGCCTTTTGGAGAACAAAGCCCAGAGCGGCGGCGCTAGCAGCGGTCCGCCGGAAATGGCAGAAATGCTCAAAACTACTTCCACAATGCCGCCAGCCGCCGGTACCAGCAACGCAATGCCGATCATACCCAAACCAAAAAACCAGGAAGAGCCCCGCGCAACACGGATCAGCTGCTTGTCAGAGGCCGCCGGGTTGACCATTCCTTTGTAGATATCATTGGTGAAGACCGCGGACACCACATTCAAAGCGGTGTTAGCACTCGCAGAAGTGGAGAAATACATGCCTGTCAGCATCAGGCCCAATAAACCGGGAGGTAACACTAGTTTGCAGATCATTAAATAGGCATTTTCAGTGTCCAACCCTGTCAATGCGGGATTGATTGCTTTGTAGATCATAGGGGGGAACATCCAGATCACCGGGCTGATCAGGTATAAGCCTGCAAAAAGAAGTGCGACTTTCCTGGCCGATTTCTCACTGTCGACGCTCGTATAACGCTGCACCATGGTCCAGTTCCCACCGATGTAGCAGATATGGTAAATGACAAATGCGAGGACAAAGCCGAAAGTGTATTCGCCATTTAGCAAATTGAAAAAATCGTCAGGAACATTTTGCGTAAAGCCTTCCCAGCCACCTACTTTTTCAAAAGACAAGGGAAGCAGAATGAACACTGCAGCAGATAACACCACAAACTGCAGAATGTCCGTCACCATCACCGCCCAAAGTCCGCCGACAGCCGTGTAAGCAATCATAAAAAGCCCCAATCCGATCGTACAA
The DNA here is from genome assembly GCF_056895175.1 of Dyadobacter sp. HNCC25DJ183. NCBI lineage: Bacteria > Pseudomonadati > Bacteroidota > Cytophagia > Cytophagales > Spirosomataceae > Dyadobacter > Dyadobacter sp. HNCC25DJ183. Next base: position 317,501 of record NZ_JBXHAP010000007.1, on the reverse strand, counting down.
GGCACTAATGGAAGATCCAGCGAGGCACTCACAAGCCGGGCGACCGGGTATAAAACCGAGCCTTTGATAAAGACTGAAACCAGTGTAAAAATGAAGATATAAGTCTTCTGGACGGGCAAGCCAAGCCGCTCGCGGATGAATTCGGCGGCGGTGAGCGCACCTGTCCTTTTCCAGCGCGGCGCCAGGTAAAGTGCGGTAATCAACGCGCCAATGCACATCGTCCATTGAATGGTAATCGCCACCCAGCCGTGCTTATAGGCAATGGAGCCCCAGGCCACGAACGTCCCTGCCGAGAAAAAGCTCATAAACAAGGACAGCCCCCCGATAAACCAGGGAACTGCCTCCCCTCCGGCAAAAAAGGATTTCAGATTCCGTCCCGTCCGCGCAAAAAGCATCCCGATCCCGAGCACAAATGCGGAGAAGACAAGGATGACAATGGTATCAATGTTGTTGTTCATTTTGTTGTTATCCGTTGACTGAAGTCAACGAGTAGGGATTTTAAATTGTGAAAGCATCAATTGCCGCCGCCTTCGGGCGACGGGAATTGCGCGCGCAAATCTATAGCCGTCAGCTTCAGCTGACGGAAATTAGAGGCTGAGCGCAAGGGTTTTGATGCCAAAGGGCGGAATTGTGATTTGTTCTATTTTCGCAGGATGGTTGTCTTCCAGCCATTTCATTGCATTGATCTTTTTAGAACTGCCGATTTTAGATTCATCCATTTTCAATGCAAAATCCGTCGCGTCAGCACTGTTGTTCATCAGGATTATATAGATGCTGTTTTTTGAAGTCGATTGAGCTGTAATGCATTCGATAGCGGCATTATCCGGAGTAGCTAGTCCTGCTTTGATCCCGAGCTTTGCCTTATCTCCGTAAACCGTCCCCGGCTCGAAACCGTAGGTCTGGTGCGGACCCACTTTCGGAGTTACGAAGCCTCTCGGGAAGCTGATCTTTCCATTGGATCTCAACTCCGCTTCCGACAACAGGTAATCGGTAATCCAGCCGACCTGCCACCACGCATGGTGCGGGTAGGGGCCGGCTCCGCGGTTCATTGCATTCCAGTAGTAGGAAGCGACGCTCGTTTTGCTGTCCACAAATGCGTCGCGCCCAATCGCAGCCGAGCGTGCCATATCCGCGAAGATCTGCTCGCCGGTTAGTTTGTAAATTCTGATAAACATCCCCGCGTGGCTCGCCAGCTGAATTGGACCGTGGCGGGTAGCCGAACCAAAAATGCCGCCATGTTCAAAGCTGAGACCAGTCTGACTTATCTCCCAATCCTCCCGCGCGATTCCATTTACAGTTTTGGGATTATGGTTTGCAATAGGATGTGTGTAAATGGAGGTAGTGTAAATTTTGGCGCAGGTAACCGCCGCGTCCTGGTATTTTTTGTTTTTGGTCAAATCGTACAAATCCAGCAAAGCCTGCGCCGATTGGCCGGTGGCGAAATCTGGCGCATAACGTGCATCGCCGCAAACGCCGAGGAAAGAGCCCGTTTCTACTGCATTTTTGATAAACCAGTCAGCCCCTTTTTGCGCAGCTTTCAGGTATTTTTCATCTTTCAAAAGCCGGTACGCGACGATCATTCCGTAAAAAGTCGGCCGCACATCTTTGATATCCTTGAAGAGTTCCTGCTCGTTTTTCCTGTCGTAAGCCACTGCCCAGCTGCCGTCGGATTTTTGCCAGCTCAGCAACTTATCGGCCCCAATCCGCAGCCTTTCTTTCAATTCTGCATTACCCGGCTCGAACAAGAGCATATTGCCCACATCGAGCATTACATAATATGTCAGCGCAATAGGCTCCACCACTTCTCCCCATTCTTCAACAAACTTTTTGCTTTTGGCGAGATAGTATTGGCCTTCGATTGCGCCATTGAAAAAGCCTTTATCAGTTTCCTGCTGCACCAGCTTGAAATTGAGCGCAGGTGGCAGCACCTTTTCCTTTAACTCCGGATCGTTGGTTGCATTGGCCAGCATCCACATGGCGCCGTAGTCCGCATTTTTCATCGCATCCTTATTAGAACCCACCACGCCGCCCAAATAGGATTGCGCGCCGATCCGCTTGCCCTCATATTCTTCAATATTCCAAAGTGAGGTTTCAGGGTCGGTGAGATACAGATGCATTTGCTCAATGCGATCAGTGAGGGACTGTTTGTTTTTTCGGAGAGCCAGCGTTTCATCAAATTGATAAATGTTATTCGCTGCGTGCTTGATCGCCTGGAACCAGTCGCCGACAATAATGCTGTACCTGAACGAAAAGGTAAATTCCTCACCTGCATTCAGTTCTGATTTTTCTTCACCCAAAACAGGATAGTAAATGGTAGGCGCAAGCTGACCTTTTCGGTTCATGTGCGACAGGCCAATGTGCCAGTCCGTTTGTGTGATCTTGTCCTTTTTCCAGGGGTCTCTTGCCAGCCCCGGCTCGGGAATTACCGATACAGTCACACCATTTTTGGTAGTTACCAGCGGGCTCAATGTACTTGCGCAACGCTCGCGGTAGATCACCGGCCGGTCGGGTACGCCGTGACCGTAAGCATAAGCGAGCGCGAAGTTCTTTTGCAATGCATTTCCCTGGAAATAACCTGGCACGGAAGTCCAGCCAAGCTGCTCCTCAGGCACGGTTCCCAGCGTAGGAGTGGCCATTGAAAAGTAGCCTTTTGCTTTCGCTTTCACCGTCATTTTTACCAGGATATCCGTCGGATTTTGCGGATCGAAACGCCAGTTGCCGGTAACAGTAGCCACTTCGGTTTCTTTTGAAAACTCGATTGCATCCGATTTGATCAGCATTTTGGCAGGAAGGAAATGTATCGCCTGACCGGCTTTATTGAGAGAAACATCATTGATGCTTTCCTTCCATTGTTCCTGCTGATAATGGTAGGATTCCTCAGGAAATTTTCCACCAGTTATTTTTTCAAAACTTTCGGTAGGCTCTCCGGAGGGTTTTGTTGCCGAATACAATAAAGTATACTCGCCGGAAGGCTTGGGCCCATCAATCCATTTTCCATCCTTTTTAACCTGCAAAACACCGATCGGAAATGTGCCTTTATTGTCTCCCTGCCACACGACTTTGATGTGGTCATTGCTAAGACTATTCGGGTACTTTTTCTGGCCAAATGCTGCTCCTGAGATCAGTAGCGAGATGAATATCGTTGTGGTAAATTTCATGGGTTAGGTATTTCTTTGATCAATTCCTTCATTCCTTCGGTCACGTACCTGCTTACTTTTCCTTTTTCGTCTGTATAGATCAGGTAGGCTTCCAGGTCATTTTGTTGTGATAAAAACTGCTTTGTCGCTTCCAGTCCCATTACAAAAAACGCGGTATCATATCCGTCAGCAGTGATCGCATCTTTGGAAAAAACGGTGACGCTTAGCAGCGACGTTTCTTCCATAGAACCCGTTTTTGGATTGATGATATGGTTGAAAACGCGGCCGTTTCTAGTAAAATGATTGTTGTAGTTACCCGCAGTCGTCATCGCCAAATCCGTGAGTTTCACAGTCGCAAACAATTGTCCGCGTTTCAATGGATTTTCAATACCCGCGGTCCAGGGAAGATTATCATTCTTATTTCCCGAACACACTACTTCGCCCCCGATCTCGACCATAAACCGGTCGATATTCCGACTCCTGAGAAATGCGCTCACAATATCGACCGAATACCCCTGCGCGATCCCGTTCATATCCAGCCTCACACCCGCTTTCATCTTCGTAACAGAATCTGCATTAAAGCTAATTTTCTCAAAGCCAACATATTGAAGCAGTGAATCCACATTCGCCAGCTCGGGATCTGTTCTCTTCGCACCAAATCCCAGTGCTTCTGTCAGCGGCATAATAGTAGGGTCGAAAGCGCCATTGGTAGCTGCGTATATTTCCCGGGATCTTTGTAAAACAGGATAAAAATATGGAGACCTGAACCGATGCGATCCGGTGCTGTTATTGAACGCAACTATCTCTGAATCTTTTCGGTACAATGACAGACACTTATCAAAATCCGTGAGAATGGAATCTATCTGTACTTTGAAATTTCGGCTCTGCTGATCAAAATATTTGATATGATAAGTAGTACCCTGCGCCTGGCCGGAAATGGAAATCATAGGCTCGTCCCCGGCAGCTTTTGCATTCACCGCGGGAACGAGCATTTGAAATACCATCAAAAGGAGCGCAAACGAATTTTTCAAAATCATCGGATCAGTATGTTACTCAAGGCTGCGGGGCGAGGGTTTCTCCTTTCAGGATTCCCATTAATTCCGGTAAATGTTGTTCATACACGCCGCGCGGAGTGGTTCTGTACTTTTTGGTCAGAGCTGCTGCAAAGCCTACCACTTCGCCCATCATGCCGCAGGTACGCATTACCCGCGTGCTGCCGAATGCAACGTGCGTGGTGCTGATATTCCGTCCTGCCATGAACAGGTTCTGAATGTTTTTGGAATACAAACAGCGATAAGGGATCGTGTAAGGCGCAACTTTGATGTGTTTTGTTCCCGCAAAAAACTCCTGGCCTTCAAAGTACTTGCTGTTCTTGGCATCAGGAAAATGCAGGTCGATGGTCCACGTGGCAGTTACCGAACCGTCGGGGTAAAATTTACCTTCCTGAATGTCCATCTGGTTCAGGATATGATCACCGATAATGCGTCTCGATTCCCTTTTTCCACCAATATAGGCTACCCAAGCCAGCTCATGTTTCGCGTACTTCGCGGCTTTGTTCTTTTTCAAATAAGACCAGTTTCCGTAGATCGCACGCAGGTTGTGATCTCGGATTTTCTCGGCATCAGTAATGGTATTGAAGTTGCCAAATCCTGTTTCCCATTGCCAGTCAGCCTTGGGTTCGTCGATATGGTATTCATCGGAAAACTGGATCGCCCAGGGTGTTTCGGGAAATGAAGAAACGGTGTCGCGCGGGAGCGAAGCCCACAAATTTGAGGTACCTAATGTAAAATCGTCCGACTTCTCCGCCGCCAGTGACTCGCCTGTTTCGGCCTTACTCTCCCGTCCCATTCTGAACTCCGCGCCAGCCAGGAAACCGATCGTTCCGTCGCCGGTACAGTCGGAGAAGAAGGAGCCTGCAAAACGTGTCTCTTTATTGGTAGCAATATCCCGGCCCACTACCGCGGTGATGATATCGTTCTCTTTTTCAACTTTATAAACATGCGTATTTAGGAAAAGGGAAATATTTGGCTCTGCTTTTACGATGGATATCTTGCGTGCGTCGCCGTATTCTTTTGCATCCGGGTTACCGTTTCCGGGATCACCATTGTCCATTTCGCGCACAATGCGGCCGAGCTTAGGATAATGGTTTTTATCCACGTCTCCCATTAGATGCACCCGGATTTCAGAACTGTTATTTCCTCCCAAAACGGGCCTGTCCTGGATCAATGCAACTTTAAGTCCCATTCTAGCGCCAGAAATGGCAGCACAAGTCCCGGCAATGCCGCCGCCGACTACCACCAGATCAAACTGGCCGGCTTCGACAGGTTTGTCAGTCAGATGCAGCAGTTTTTTCCGGAAGGCAGTCAGCTCTTCGAGCTTGTTGGGCGGGGTAAATTTCAGATCATCAGTAAACAAAATCGCGTCGCAGCGACCGTTGAAGCCCGTCAGGTCTTTCATCAGGAGCTTTGTTTCGGCAGACTTGATATCCACCTGGCCTCCGTCGTACCATTTCCATTCATCGGACCCGCTTTCACCAAATACCTGACCGGCTGCTTTTCCATCAACCAGAAGCTGAAACTTGCCCGGACCTTTGGGGAACGGCGCCCAATCTTTGGTACGCACCCACATTCGGTATTTGCCCGTCTTAGGAAAATTGACTGTAGTAGTCGCATCTTTCACAGGTCGCCCCATTCCGTGCGCCATTAAGTACGACGAGCCCATTACTACAAAAGACTGCTGATCAATTACCCAGCCGCCTTTGTCGGTAAACGATTCTGTTTCGACAAAAACGTGATTTTGGGCAGAGACAGACAAAGACAGAAGAAATACGAATGATATGATCATCTTTCTAATCATGTTTCCCATTGTCTTCTCGATTGTCTCTCTTATTGTCTTTCTTATTGTCTCTCTTGTTGTCTCTCTTGTTGTCTCTCTTATTGTCTTTCTTATTGTCTCTCTTGTTGTCTTTTCCGTTGGCTGAAGCCAACGGGAATTGATTAAAAAATCTATTGGTCGGGTTGGCTTCAGCCAACAGAAATTGAACAAATAATCCATTGCCCCGGGCTTTAGCCCGGGGACTTTGAAGGGGTTTAGCAATTTGTCAGGTGTTTTCATGAGTTTAGTTTTTTGCCAGTATTTGATTGATTAGCGAGGCTTGTTCCTGGTTTGCATTGGTTAATGCGGCTTTAAGGTTGTTTGCGAGTGAGCTGGTGAGCGGAATATTGGCCAGCTTTTTCAACATTGTGATCTGCAATGGATAGGCAGCTTTCTGATAGCTTTCCCAGAGCCAGACCTGCCTTGCTTCGCTTTCGAAGAAGGAGTTGTTCACATGCTGCAAAGCATATTTGGCCGTAAAAATATTTTTGCCGGCGATGATCTGCTGCAAGTCTTGTTCAAAAGGTTTTGACACACTTCCATCCTTACCTACCACTTTTTCCATTGCCCAATATTGATAATGGTAATTGTTGCTGGTCAGGAAGCTGTGCAGCAGCTTGTCGTCGGTGTAGCTTTCGATGATCTTCTGCATTTCGGGTACCGCTTTTCCGTAGGCGATTTGCCAGAGGGTATAGCAGGTATAAACTGCGCCGTCGATCACCTGATTTTTGATGGTTTTCAAGGTAGCACCGGCTTTTACATCCACTGAATCCGTGAGGTCTTCAGTACCTGTTGTGATGAGATCCTCCATTTTGAGGTCTGCGAAAATGGAGTTGGGCTGCGCGAGAATATCCTGCAACTTCTGGTAATCCTCTTCCTTGAACTCGTCGTGATCGACTTTTGTGAGCACTTTGTTTTTGGGAAGGTCGTACCGCATATAGTTACCCAGCAAGTCCCAGTAAAAATTGATATACACCGGTTTGCATTCATTGGTGTAGCAAACCGGTGTGAAAATGTTTCTGAAAAAATACTGCGGGCGGCCTTTGTCGTCAAGCGCGAGTTTCAATGTATAAGTCAGCGTGTCATTCTCCACGATCCTGAATTCCTTCACCTTTTCATTCCGGGGAACGAAGGAGGGGTTGTTCAAGAAAAGCGATAGGAAGAAAGCGACACTTAGCATATTGTATTCACATTGATTTTAGGTAAAAAAAGGTCTACAACGGATTGTTACATGGACCTTTATTCATTTTCTCTTTACAGCTCGTTTTCCAGGAAGCTCCTCCGGAGCTCGGGATTGTTTGGGGAATGCCAGTTTCTATAAACAGGAGGCCGCGCTGCGGCCGATTGTGACCAACCATTCATTCATTCACTCATTCAATCATTCAAAATTGCCTCACTTCCAATCCGGGTTCTGTTCAATCAGCGGGTTTGCATTGATCTCGTCCTGGGGAATCGGGAAGTATTTGTTTTTGGGTTGAACCGGGCGTGAAGGATACACAGAGTTAACCGCCTTGGGAATCACGGTGAGGAATTTGTTTGTTCTCGTGAGGTCGTACCAGCGGTCACCTTCGGCAAACAATTCCCACGATCTCTCCTGAATCACGGCGTCGATAAAAGCATCTTTGGTCAATCCTTTTGCAAGGTCGGCCAGGCCCGCTCTTGTGCGGACAGCATTGATGAATTCATAAGCCTTAGCGGAAGGTCCGTTCAGACGCGCCTCTGCTTCTGCGGCAATGAGGTAAATATCCGCCATCCGCAGAATCGGTATGTTGGGGATCAAACCTGTGCTGGAAACGGGATCCTGGTATTTCTTTATCAGAACAGCATCCGTAGTTATGGGTGTAATGCTTTTCTGAGGAACCCATTTGCCAGATTTATCAATGAAAGTAGTGTCCAGTAACTGTCGGCGCTTGTCTTTTGGATCAAATGAATTGAAAAACGACATATAGGCGAACATCGAACCATAGGAGGTTTTTGAATACTCCACACCCGCACTGCCGACCGGACCAGCCAAACTGGTGAGCTGGTGCCCGTTTCCTGGCGTAATAGGATCCGCTTCGTAAGCCCAGATATTCTCCCGGCGCGCTTCATCTTCTTTCAGGTAACTGAAAACATCCATTACATTGGGCAGCAAAGCGTATTTGCCAGAATTAATAACAGCTTCTGCCTTTTCCAGCGCCTTCGCCCAGTCCTGATTGTAAAGTGCAGCTTTGGCATAAAGCGCATCTACGGCTTCTTTGGAAGGCCGCCCTTTTTCATTAGCAGGGTAGGAGACAAGCCCGGACTGTCCTGCCTGATCGAGATCGCTGTAAATTTGTTTGTAAACATCTGCTGCCGCACTTTTCGGAGCATAGGCTTCGGTTTCTGTCACGCTGGGTTCGGTTTTTACCACCACGTCTCCGAAATTCTTGGTGAGCGTCCAGAAGTAAAAAGCGCGCAGAAAGTAAGCCTCTCCCAAGATTTGTTTCTTCCGGGTCTCGTCCATCGTTGCGTCCGGGACTTTGGTAATGATCCAGTTGGCTCTTTCTATTCCACTATACGATGATATCCAGAGCTGCTGAGGCGATTCATTGGTGCGACCTGCACTTTTCTGAACTGTATAAGTTGGTTCTACCGTGAATAAGGTTAGTGAGTTGCGGCCTACCACGCCACGCGGATAGACCTGATCTGCGCTGAAATCAGGTACCATGGTGGCAGCCGGACCGCCGTAAAGGCTGCTAAGGGCATCGTAAACTGACAGCAAGCCTTTTTCAGAATCGGAGGCCGTTTTATAAAAGGATTCGACAAAGATCGAAGAGTAAACTTCTTCTTCCAACTGGCAGGAACCGGTTCCCAATGCAAGCGCAACGAGGGGAAGGATTTTCTTGAATGCTATTTTAGAAAGTTTCATATTTCAAAGTTTAGGGCTTAAAACGTAAGCTGAATGCCTCCCAGGAATGATTTCGATTGCGGATAAACGAGGTTGTCAATTCCGATGGTCGTGTTGGAATTGGCATATGTGTTCACTTCCGGATCGAAGCCGCTGTATTTCGTAAATGTGAACAGGTTATTGCCGCTCACATAAATCCTGATTCTGCTGATTCCTTTGATCGTCGGCAGGGTATAGCCCAGCATCAGGTTCTTGAAGCGCAGGTACGAACCATCTTCAACTGCATAGGAAGAAATCGGCAATCTGCCGGCAACGGCAGGACTTACATACTGGTTGCTTGGATTTTGTGGTGTCCACCGGTTCTCTACGCCCTGGAAAAGATTGCGCTGACCCAGCGGGTTCTCGAATGAGAGGCGGCTTACGTTATAAATGTCATTTCCTTCCGTGCCTGAGAAAAACGCACTCAGGTCAAAGTTTTTAAAGGTAACATTCGTAGAAAAACCGTAGATGAACTTCGGATTTGGATTGCCCGTAATGATCTGGTCTGCGGAATTAATGGCGCCGTCATTATTGAGGTCCTTCACTTTGTGTCCGCCCAGCCTGCCGTCGTAACCAGGGATAATAGCTTCGCCGGTCTGGTTGATTCCGTCAAAAACGTATGTTTTAAACACGCCCAATGGTTGACCTACTTTGAGAACGGTATAATTTGTAATAAATCTTTCGTCGGTAGTGCCGCCGTCCAGATCTAGTATCTTGTTCCGGTTAATGGTCAGGTTTCCATTAATGCTCCATTTTACCGGACCATTCAGCAGGTTGGCATTTGCGGCGATTTCAAGTCCTTTGTTTTCCAGCGAGCCGTAATTTCCGGTAATGCTGCTGTAACCGGAGGAAAGCGGCAGTGTTTTGATATAAAGAAGGTCTTCGGTTTTCTTGACATAATAATCCACGATCAGAGAGAAGCGGTTATTAAGCAGACTTGCATCGATACCGACGTTCGTTTGCGTCGACTTTTCCCAGCGCAGATCGGGGTTTGAAATCCCGGAAGGACGAATGGCAGTAAAGTAAGTATGGTTGATATTGTAGCCGCCGCCAGACTCCACCGTTGCAAGTGACTGGTAAGGATCAATTCCGCCTGCATTTCCTGTGATACCATAGCTACCACGCAATTTCAGGTCCGAAAGCGAGGTCGCATCTTTCATGAACGGCTCTTCAATAATGCGCCATGCCGCTGATACAGCGGGGAAAAATCCGTATTTATGATTGGCCCCAAACTTGCTTGAACCATCGACACGCGCAGTAACGTCAACAAAATACCGGTCTTTGAAACCATAATTAATACGGCCCATGTAAGAATCCAGTCGCTGCATGTTGCGCGAGCTTAATACTGTTCGGTTCAACGCGAGTTGGAGCGCTTCATTCCTGGTCGCATCGTTGGGAAAGCCGGTTGCATTGATTTGGTTTTTGTTATATTTCTCTACCTGAGTGGCAAACAAGCCCGTAAATTTCAAACTGTGGTGAGCACCGATTTTGGTACCATAGGAAAGTACACTCTCGTGAAGAAGCCCCAGCATGTTGGAATTGAACTTGGCGGCAGTTCCTGAATTATCGTTGCGGTCTTTCGCAGCGATAATGGAAATAGGCAAGTAGGTGTCGTTAAGTCTTGAGTCTATATCTGCATTGAAAGAGGCCCGGTAGCTAAGTCCTGGAAGGATCGTGTATTCACCGTAAATGTTGATCAATGCGCGCTTGATATTGCGCTTCCGCAAAATAGACGTGTAATTCAATGGATTGATTACTTCGCGGTACTGACCATTCCCCTGTTCCGCAAATGGGAATATAGAACCGTCGGCTTTATAGGGCTGTAAAGTTGGTGGCGCGCCCACAGCAGCTCCGAGCACTGTTCCGGTTACTACACCCGCATCGCCAACACTTGTACTGCCAGCCTCAACCCCATTGCTGTTGGAAAAACTTCCCATAACACTGGTTCCCACACGCAGCTTCTTGCTAACATTATGGTCCACATTGAGCCGGTAGGTGAAACGTTTGAAATCGGAATTAATGATCACACCATCCTGATCGAAGTAGTTGGCCGAAAGCGACAGCTGCGTTTTTTCGGATCCCCCGCTGATCGTGAGCTGGTGGTTTTGGATCGGTGCTTTCTGGAAGATAAGATCCTGCCAGTCAACTCCCTCTCCCAGGCTCGCGGGATCAGGGTAAGCGTTATTTTTGAATGTTTCATTTTCAAGCTGCGCAAATTCGGCTGCGTTTAAAACATCCAGTTTTTTCGTCACCTGCTGCACGCCATAATAGCTTTCGAGAGAAACGTTGGTTCTGCCTGCTTTGCCGCGTTTGGTTGTGATGAGGATAACCCCGTTAGCAGCACGTGCGCCGTAAATAGCGGATGCAGAAGCGTCTTTCAATACTTCAACAGACTCGATATCATTGGGGTTAATGGTAGAAAGCGGACTCACATCATTGATCTCACCGCTGTTCGATATCTGAATTCCGTCGATCACATAAAGCGGTTCTGCATTGCCGTTGATCGAGTTTGTTCCCCGGATCCTCACGCTGATATTACCGCCAGGCGAGCCGGAGTTTTGATTGATCTGCACGCCGGAAACGCGGGATTGAAGTCCCTGCGCCACGTTTGTAATAGGCAGCTGCGTCAGTTCATCGGATTTGACGGAAGCAATTGACCCGGTGGTTTCCACCTTGCGCTGCGTTCCATAACCCACCACGACTACTTCCTCCAGCGCTTTCGCATCTACTTTCAGCGTAACATTTACGGTAGAGCGGTTATTAATGGCCACTTCTTCTTTCAGGTAACCAACAAAGGAGAAAACCAGCGTGGCATTTGCAGGCGCTTCAATGGCGTAAGTACCGTCCACGTTCGTAAGGGTTCCTGTTTGCGTGCCTTTAACAGTTACGCTGGCTCCGGGAACACCTTCCCCTTTTTCATCAGTTACTTTTCCGGCGACATTGCCCAACTGGGCGAAAGTGGTCTGTGCAAGGCTCAGCGACAAGCATAGGAGCCCAAGCAAAATGCGTATTTTTTTCTGCATATTAAAGAATATAGGGTTAGAGTGGATAACGGAATAATTCAATTCGAAACAGATTTCTCGCGGATTCAGATATAGAATAGACAGGCAATTCAGGCTGCAATCCGGTGTGATCTGGGCCTTTTTAACTGAAATTAACCGGTGCAAATGCCGAAATCAAGGCGGTTTAAACCTTATCTAATCTCAAAATTGCTCAAAAACTATCGGGAACGTTTGCGAATACGTTACCGATATATGGTTTTATATATGATTAATATAATAATTCTTTATTTTTGAGCCTTGATTTGAGAGAAGGCAGAAATGGGAGCGTGCCGAAGTGTTTTATTTAAATAGTACAATTGAAATGATCAAATGTGTGAAGTGCGGGCAGGTAGAAGGAATTATGAAGGCTGGGTATGTTCGGGGCAAGCAGCGGTTCCTTTGCAAGCCGTGCAACTATTATTTTACGATTCAGGAAAAGGATGTTTCTGCGGCAGTTCAGCAAAAGAGAAAACGTCACCAGACAACCATCATCGATATTGCCAAAACACTTGGGGTTTCTAATTCGACAGTTTCACGTGCATTGCACGGACACGCGGATATCAGTCCGGATACGCGGCAGGCGGTACTCGACACTGCCGCCTTGCTTGACTACCAGCCCAACCAGCTCGCTTATAATCTGGTGAAAAGCCGCACGAATACAATCGGCATGATCGTGCCGGAATTTCATAATCCGTTTTTCCCCAATGTGATCATCGGCGCGCATGAAGTACTGACCAGGGCGGGCTATAACCTGACGATCATGCAGAGCAATGAATCCTATCAGGTGGAAATTTCCAATACGAAGGCAATGCTGGCGAACAGGGTAGATGGACTGCTGATTTCATTGACGCAGGAAACCAACAATTTTGATCATTTGAGTGTGTTTGAAAAAAGGGGTATCCCGCTGATCCTGTTCAACCGGGTCTGTGAAGAGATTGACGTGCCCAAAGTGGTGGTGAACGATTTCGAATCCGCATTTATGGCGGTGGAGCATTTGATCCTGAACGGGTACGAACGCATTGCGCACCTCGGCGGGCCGCTTACCTTACTTGTCAGCCAGGAGCGGCTGAGAGGTTATAAAGCAGCAATGCAAAAACACGGCAAAACCATCGAAAGCCACATGGTCATTCAGGGTATGCTGACCCAGCAAAAAGCGCGCATTTACGGACAGTACCTGCTCGACCTCGCCGAGCGTCCGGATGCGATCTTCGCTGTGAATGATTCGGCAGCCATTGAGATCATGCTCATTGCCAAAGAAAAGGGAATTGCTATACCTGACGAACTGGGTGTGGTTGGGTTCAGCGACAACCCGGAATCGGCTTACATTGGACCTGGATTAACTACGATCCGGCAGCCGACACTGGAAATGGGGCAGTCTACGGCAGCGTGGATTTTGCAGCTGGTCGACGCGGAGGAGCTCAATTTACACGAGCGTAAAGTTTTGAATACCGAGCTGATAGTGAGGGGTTCTTCGATGCGGAAGAGTTAGCGGATATTTTTATATTTGTCCTGGTTCCTCATTTCATGACACATACTAACATTTAAATTCTTCACTATGTTACGACTTGCAGTGCCTTCAAGAAAAGAAAAGCAGACCATTCTTCGATTTTTGAGGACTATCAAACCTCAAAAACCACTTGACATACCCGAGGATACCACTGAATATTTAATGCGCGGCACCAATGGTACAATCCTGCTGGAAAGGATGCGGAATGTTGAAAATGGGATAAATATTGTTTACCATGATCTGATTGAATTTGACGCTCGCCTGGGAAGCCAGTGCCTGGATTGAATATTTGGAATGGCAAGCGACGGATAAATCCATCGTAAAAAAGATCAATGAGCTTATCAAAGAATGTTTACGGACACCCTTTGAAGGAAAGGGCAAGCCGGAATTGCTTCGCTCAAATTTCGCAGGATGTTGGTCAAGGAGAATTTCGGATGAGCATCGATTGATATATAGAGTCGAAAAGGGTCTTGTCACAATTCTGCAGTGTAAGTATCATTATAATAAATGATTAATGCCACGAATACACGAATGAGGCACGAAAGTATTCGTGCCTCATTCGTGTATTCGTGGCAATTAAAAAATATTAAGGATTCTGCTTCAACACATTAGCCCCCATGATATCGATCTGAGCCTGGGGGATCGGGAAGTACTCGCTTCTTCCTTTTACGAAAGTGGCGCCCGACAGGTAAGAACGTTTCTTGCTTTCTTTGGTCAGATAAGCATTCAAAACTGAATCAGCAACTCCCCAGCGAACCAGGTCGAAGTGGCGGTGGCCTTCCATTGCGAGCTCCACGCGACGCTCAAAACGAACCGCTTTTCTTGCATAATCCTGACTCGCAAATGCCGGATAGGCTTTCACAAGATAGTTAGCCGCAGGCTTTCCGCTCGCGTCCGTTACCACTACATTGGCCGCGCGCGTTCTTACCTGATTAACAAATTTCAATGCAGTTGCAAGGTCGTTTTCTTCCACTGCTACTTCTGCGCGCATCAAAAGAATGTCGGCAAACCGGATTGCCCGGTAGTTGTTCGCATTTGCGCGGGGTGATTCAGCACCTGCATTTTCACCGCTGTAAGCAAAGAACTTCTTGAACGTATAAGGTCCGCCGAAAGCCTGGTCGCGGATCCAGTTTCTGCCCGGGTGGGTACCCCAGTTCAGGAACGGTAATCCTCTGCGGCCCACAGTCCAGTCGAGTCTCGGGTCAAGGGTTCCTTCGTAGGGTGTGAACGGATCGCTGGAAGCAAGTCCCTCATCATTTTTTACATCCACATCATTGAAAGTATCCAGCAATGGCAAACCAGCCGCATCCGTTTTAAATGCATTTACAAGGTTTTGAGAAGGCTGAAAAAATCCGCAGCAGCCACCTGGCGCCGACCCGTAAGGGAAGTTATAGTTATCTCCCCAGCTACCATTCTGGCCGCTTCCGCCGTCACCTACCGACATTTGTACCTCAAAAATAGACTCACTGTTGTTCTCGGTCGCAATGCGGAAGTTATCGTGAAAGCTATTTACCAATGCAAAAGGTCCATTGGTAATGATATCGTCCAAAAGAGGTTTTGCAGCTTTATAATCCTGCTGGTACATGTGCACTTTTGCCAATGCAGCTTTGGCAGTCCACTTGCTCACACGGCCCGCCTGCGCCTTGGTTGCTGATACATTATCTACCGCAAACTGGAAGTCAGCCTCGATCATCGGCCAGATATCTGCCGTGTTGGGCAGGTTCACGAAATCAGTTACCGTTTCGTCAACATAAGGAACCATATTCCAAAGCTTTTTAGCTTCGAAATGGTACCAGGCGCGCAAAAAGCGGGCTTCTCCCATTGCCTGTGCCTTTTCTGCATCGGTCATATCCGTAGCAAGGCCGATCAGCTTGATGGTATTGTTGGAACGGGAAACACCGTCGTATACCGCGATCCATTTGTCATTGTATGCGCCAATGTCCGCCTGTGGAATGTAACGCTCAATGGTCGTGATCTGCGCCTGGTCACCTACGTCGGAACCTTTGTATGCATCGTCGGAGGCAATGGAGCCGTAAATCCAGTTACTTACCGAAGAAGTATTAACCGGTCCGGCGCCAACACCGTCGAGCAAGCTGTACGCACCGATCAATACCGCATTTACACCCGCTTTATTTGAAAGTGATTGTTCATTCCCAACACCAAGCGGTGTAGTTTCCAGAAACTCTTTGCCGCAGGAAGTCAGCATTCCTACGCAGACCATTGCAGTTAATATGCTCTTTTTCATATCTATTAGCTTATAATTCACAGATAAAAAGTTTTGTCCCTGTTGTTAGAATCCGAAGTTGATACCGATCTGGTACATTTTGGAATTAGGATAGTTACCCTGATCCACACCCAGTACAGTACTTCCCGGAGTTGAACCCACCGATGTTACCTCAGGATCAATACCGCTGTACTTGGTGATCGTGAAAAGGTTTTGAGCCTGCACGTAAACGCGCGCACTTTCAAATCCTATTTTTGACAAAACAGTACTCGGAAGCGTGTAGCCGATCGTCAGGTTTTTCATGCGGAAGTAAGAACCGTCTTCAATAAAGTAGCTCGAAGGCTGCTGGCTGCGGCTGTCGTTTGCGTCCAGGATCGGAAGTACTGCATCCGGATTTTCAGGTGTCCACGAATCGTTCAGCATGCGCAGACTTCTGTTACCAGCCTGGTTGTTGAAGTCAACCCAGCGTTTTACCATATTGATAATCCCGTTTCCTTTTACGCCCTGGAAGAATGCCGAAAGGTCGAAGTTTTTATAACCAACATTCAGGTTGATACCGTAAGTGAAATCAGGGTGGGGGTTGCCCAGGAACACACGGTCATTGTCTGTAATGGTACCATCGCCGTCCGTATCGTGGTATTTATATTTACCAACTGCTGCGTAGCCAGGGTATTTAGGTCCTTTGTCTACTTCTCCCTGATTTTGATAGATACCGTCGATCTGCAAACCGTAGAATGAATAAAGCGGCATGCCGGCTACCGAGCGGGTCCAGGTATAGCTGCGGATCGCAGGGCCAAGAAGTACTGCGGAAGAGCTGTTGTTCAGCTTTTTCACTTCGTTTTTGTAAGTAGAAAAGTTAACTCCTACCGAGTAAGTCAGGTCTCCGTTCAATGCTTTGTTATTGAAGTCCAGAGCAAGGTCAATTCCTTTGTTGTTCATTTCACCCACATTCACAAACGGGATCGTTGCTACACCCTGGGTTGCAGGAAGCGCTACCTGATAAAGCATATCCGAAGTAGTACGGTTATACAAATCCAGGTTGAAGTTGAACATGCCTTTCAGGAAAGTCGCGTCCAGACCGATGTTGGTTTGTGTCGTAGTTTCCCATTTCGCATCAGGGTTACCGAATGCTTCTGTGTCAAAACCAGGCTCAACTGCATTGTTACCGCCGCCGATCGCGTATGAAGACAAGCTAAGACTTGAACGGTACGTGCTGAAACCATTGTAATTACCGATTTCCTGGTTACCAGTTTGTCCCCAGCCTCCTCTTAATTTCAGATCATCCAGCCAGGTAAGTGGTTTCAGGAAGTTCTCTTCCGACAATCTCCAACCCACACTGAATGCAGGGAATGTTCCGTAACGGTTGTTCTGGCCAAAACGGGAAGATCCGTCGCGGCGCACTGTTGCTTCCAGTAAGTAGCGGTCTTTCAATGCATAGTTAACCTTTCCGAAAATCGAGAAAAGTGCCCATTCGTAACCTCCGCCTCCGTTGTTGATACCTGCTGTACCGGAGCTCAGGAACATGTACTGAGGATCTTCCGAGAAGAAAGTAGTACGTGTCGCATTGAAGTTGCGGCCTGTTCCTTTAATTGCTTCCGTACCCAGCAAAACGCCCAGCTTGTGGTTAGCGCCGATGTTCTTGTTGTAGTTCAAAGTATTTGACCACGTCCAGTTGATATCGTAAGCATTCTCATTCGACAACGCATTTGCCGCTTCAATCTCCGCTTCTTCAAGGTCCATTAAAGTATAACCCACCCGGTTGAATGCATTCAGATCAATACCGATGCTCGACTTGGCAGTCAGGTCTTTCAGGATATCAATTTCCATGTAAGCATTACCGAATGCACGGAAGTTGTTGGTCTGGTTGTTTCTCGTTCTCCAGAGCTGTGCTACCGGGTTGGTAGCAGGACCAAGTCCGGCTGCTCTGGTTGCTGCGAAATTGCCTTTGATATCGTACACAGGAATGATCGACGGAATGCGGTATCCGTTTCCGATCGGGTTACCATCCTGGTTGTTCAGCGTACTGGCAGTTCCGTTGTTGGCATAATAACCTTTGTTTTCAGTATAACTTACTTCCAGGTTTTCACCCAAACGAACGCGTTTTTTGAATGTAAACTCTGTATTCGAGCGCAGCGAGTAACGGTTGAAAGAAGTGTGGATCAAAACCCCGTCCTGCTTGAAATAGTTAAGCGCAATAGCGTAACGGCCGGTTTCGGTACCGCCGCTCGCGCCAATGTTGTATTCCTGAATGGCGGCCGGGCGAAGGATCTCCTTGTGCCAGTCTGTTCCTTCCTTGTTAGCTTCTACAATCTGGTAAAAACCAGTGCGGTTGTAGTTGTAAAGCGATGGATTAACGCGCGGATCACTGGCAGAAAGGCCGTAGCTTGATCCCGCGAGGATATAGTCAGGTACTACTGCATTCGGGCCGTTTCCGTATTGCTGGTGCGATGGATTTCCGTTTGTCAGCACACCTGCATTGCGGCGTTGCGTCCAGAGCAGGTCACCAAATTGCTGCGGGTCTTTGATCAGGTCCAGGTCCACTTTTCCTGTTTGTAAACCGGCGCGTGAGTTGAATGTAAATCTCGCTGCACCTGCTTTCCCTTTTTTGGTAGTAATGATAATAACCCCGTTTGCAGCGCGCGAACCGTAAATGGAAGCCGAGGACGCATCTTTCAAAACCTGCATTGACTCGATGTTGTTCGGGTTAATGCTGTTGAGGCCGCCTTTTGTCGGTACCCCGTCGATCACGTACAATGGATCGTTGTTATTGATCGTACCAAAACCACGGATACGAACTGTCGCCTCTCCGCCCGGAGAGTTGTTGGAAGTTACCGTTACACCCGCCACGCGGCCTTGCAGCTGCTGCGCTACGTTTGGAGCAGCCACTTTCGTGAGCTCGGTCGCGTCAACCGTAGAAACGGCACCTGTGATATCTCTTTTGGACTGGGAAGAATATCCGGTTACCACCACCTCGCTCAATGCTTTTACGTCTGATTGCAGTACGATGTCGATCTGAGACTTGTTGGTAATGTCCACTTCCTGCGTCAAAAAGCCGATTGAAGACACAACGAGTGTTGTGCTGCCGTCGGGCACAGTCAGTGAAAATGAACCGTCGGCGTCTGTGGTAGTACCTACCGATGAGCTGCCTTTCAGTACAACTGTAGCGCCGGGAACTGTGGCGCCGGTTGCGTCGGCTACTTTTCCTTTAATGGAAACGTCAGCGCTTTGCGCGCTTTTCGCATTTACTCCCGCGCCTTCCTGGTTGTTGGGGGATTGTTTGGCAGAAGTTCTTTTCAGCAGAATCTGCTTTCCGGATACTTCATAAGTTACTTGTAACGGTGTCAGAAACTGGTCGAGCACGGATTCGAGCTTGGAGTCTTTTGCCTCAAAGCTCACCTTGCGCTGCGACTGGATCAGCTCGGGGCTGTACATAAAATTTACCCCGGAGAGCTTACTGATCTTATCCAGTGCAGCGCCAATTTTCTGCTCACGGATACTTACCGTCAAGCGACGGTTGAGCACATCCTGCGCGAATCCGTCTGCGAGGGAAATGCCTGCAAACTGGATGGTGATGAATAATTGTACGAGACTGATTCTCATAATTTTAAGCAGGTAATTCCGCCGGTAAAAGGTTTTTTTCATACTTTTGAACGTTTTGTTGTTTTGAAAAATCGGCAAACAAAATCCCATGCTCCTTTCGGGGCAGCAATCCGGGTAACGCAATCTGGTTGGGGGTTTAATTCGGGTGAGTGATGTGGCGACATCATTCACCTTTTTTCATGATCAGGCTGGTGGTTTATGGTGAATAATTATTTACAAGAATTTCCGGTAATGATCATTTTCTCTCCCTGCCGCTGGTAACTCGCTTCCAGGATCGTGCAAATCCATTTCATCTTGTTTTCCAAAGGCTCGTCTCCGAGTACCGCAGTAATGCTGCAGTCGGACATTGTCTCTTTATTGTACACAATTTTGATCCCATAAGCACTTTCAAGCGATCGGAACACTTCGGATACGGGTGTCTCGGTATAGTTAAAAACCTGCTCTTCAATGGGAATGTCCAGGAGCTTGGGGATTTTCGATTCAGTCCTGGTCAGCTTGCGCAGGTTTCTGTCAAAAGTCGCCTTCTGGTTCCGCGTCAGAATGAGCAAACCCGCACTATTGCCAGTTCCGTTTGTCTGGTAATCCTTGCGTGACCATACTGACACTTTCCCTGTTTTTACCGCCACAACGATTTCACTTTTTGCCATTCCTGCGCTGATGCTGAAACTGGTTCCGTAAACCTTCGTTACCAGCTCGTTAGCATAGACGAAAAATGGTTTTTCAGGATTTTTGGTAACCTCAAAAAAGGCTTCACCTGACAAGAACACGGCCCGTTTTTCCTTTCCAAAATCGCCCGGGTAACTGATTTTGCTATTCTTATGCAACACCACCGAGCTGCCGTCCGGCAGCTGCACGTATTTCAAACTGGCACTCAGGTTCTCATTTTCTATGATTGAATCGCGGTCTGCCAGCTGGTAGAGGTCATTATCATAAGATATCGTCTTGCGAGTATTCCGTGAATGCATGATAAACGCTGCCCACGCGATACCCGCTGTCAGCAGCACCGCCGCTGCAATGGTCCAGTACCTTCTGAAACCGTTCCAGTCAACTGCATTTGCAGCAGCCTTTTCGCGCTCGATCTGCTTTGCCCTTTCCAGGGAAGAGCTTATTGCGTGCTCAATATGCGAATCGGACAGCTGCGGGTAGCTGTTTTCCATACTGTTGATCAGCTCTGCGGCTTCTTCCAGCACCTTTGCATGATCCGGCCCCTTCAATTTCCATTGCTGCCAGTACATATCATCTTCCGGCTTTTCACCTTTCGCCCAGCATATAAACCGCTGGTTTTCGAGTAGGTCTTGAAGCAGGGAAAGGTTACTGTCCGACATTTTTTCAAAGTGGTTTTTTGGCGCCACACAGGTATTATCCCTTTATGTTGTCGGACTACTCAGTTGGCAGCAAAAATTTTTTGATTTTTTAAAATTTAGAACAGAATACGGGAAAAAGCGAGTGTAGCGATTGAAAGAAATGCAGAAGCGGGCCACAATTCCCTCAGTTTCCCCAGTGCACGCTGTATAATGTTGCTGGCCGATTGCGGGTGAATGGAGAGTAGTTTGGCGATTTCCTCGGGTTTGAGATTTTGGTAAAAACGCAGGTAGATCACTTCCTGCTGACGGGAAGGGAGCCGGCTTATCAACTGACGGATGCAGCTGCTGCGCGAACTCGCCGTCTCCTCGCTGATCAGCAATGTTTCGGCGGAATCCTCCTGATGGAGCTGGGCTACCTGATCGCATATTTCCACTTTCGCGGGTGCAGCTTTCAATGCTTTGAAAAGGCGATGCCGGAATGATTTGATAAGGTAAAACTTCACTGACGCCGTATCACCGACCGTGCTGCGATGGAGCCACAAATGGACAAGCAGATCCTGCAATGCATCTTCGATCAGCTCCTGATCGGAACTGAACTTTTGTCCGTAATGGAATAAAATGCGGTAGTATCGGCGGGCTAGTTCTGTGTACGCGTTTTCATCTCCCTGCCGAAAGCAATTCCATAAAGATGCATCATCAGTATGTTTGGAAAATGTAGTCAAAATCAGGAAAACGGTAGGAATAGGTTGCTAATGAATCAAATATAGGTGTTGTGCCTAATGCATGAAATAGTGTTTTGTACTTCCTTTAAAAATCAAAATTTAATTGCATTATTTTCCTAAAATCAGAACGATTTGTCTTTGGAGAGGAGAGGTTTTGTAACCAAAAGTAGATTTAAATTGACAGTAAATCAGACGAATGGCGTTGTTTTGCGAGTGAGGATCTAAACATACCCAACTATGCTACAAAGACGGACCTGGTCATTTTCTATGCTTCTTTGCCTGCTTTTCTCACAGGCAGATGCGCAGACGAAAGCCGAGTACCAGCAGCGGATTACACTTATCAGCCAGAATATCAGCAAGGTATTCTACGAACCGAAGTCGGGTTTGTATATTGAAACAAATGGAAAAAATGAGAAACCGCATTCGTTTCTCTGGCCGTTATGTGCATTGATGCAGGCTGCCAACGAAGCCGATGCCTTGATGCCGGGGGGACAAGCCATGAAGCCTGTGCTGAATGCAATCGGCAAGTACCGTAACAACGACGCGCCTGCGCCGGGTTACCAGGCTTACGTCACCAAAGAACAAAAGGATTCGAGGTTTTACGATGATAACCAATGGATCGCCATCGCGGCGCTCGATGCATACAACCGGACAAATAATACCGCTTACCTCAAACTGGCAGAGGAGATTTACAGGTTTATGATGACCGGATATGACCAGAAATCGGGCGGGGGCATTTACTGGAAGGAAGACGAGAAGAATACCAAGAATACCTGTTCAAATGGACCGGGTATACTGGTGGCGCTGCAATTATATAAAGTCAGCAAAAAGAAGGAGTACCTCGATACTGCGCTGGATCTTTACAAATGGACCAACAAACACCTGCGCTCGCCGGACGGTACTTATTGGGATGCGATCAAAATTCCATCCATGAAAATCGATTCCGCCAAATACACTTACAATACGGGTACCATGCTGCAATCGAATGTACTGCTTTATGAAATCACCAAAGAGCAGCAATACCTGGATGAAGCAAAAACGATCGCACAGGCTGCCCGCGACTTCTTTTATGTAAACAACAAGCTGCCCGCCAACTATTGGTTCAATGTGGTTCTGCTGCGCGGATACGAGGAACTTTATAAGGTTACCAAAGACAAAAACACGCTGACGTTTTTCATTGATGATGCAGAGCGGATATGGAAAGAAGAGCGCGATGAAAATAACCTGATCGGCAGAAAGCAGGAAAAAACGCTGATCGACCAGGGCGCGATGATTGAAATGTATGCGCGCCTGGCGCAGCTCACGGCCGAGTAATCTGAAATAAGCTATAAAAGCAATGTCCCCGATAAGTACAGCACTTATCGGGGACATTGCTTTTACGAGGATCTTTTGCGCTTATTCGGAATCTTTATACAACCCGAACTCACTGATCGCCACACTCACAGGTGACTTGGTAATCCGCAGGCGGATTCGCTGTGCAGTAACCGGAGCTTCCAGCTTGACGATCCTTTTTGCGCCTACGCTGGTACCTTTATGGATTTCCTTCCATTCCGTTCCCTGCCACGCGTCTACTGCAAATTCTTCAATGCGCTGACCGAGTTTGATGAATTCCTGCAAGGTTATAATGTCAAAAACGGAAGGTTGTCCCAGGTCCAGGATCACTTCCGGCGTTTTAAAATCATCGTCTGTTGCCCAGTAAGTTTCAGGTTTCCCGTCCAGCAGATTTTTAGCGCTGTAAATGGAGTTATAACCTCTTACATTAACCGCTTTGGAGCTGGCTTTCGCAATCAGGTTGGTAGCAAAGGTTTCTTTAACATGATCGCCGAATGCTTTCAGCGCAGCAACATCATCGGCGTGCAGCTGGCCACGTGTGTCGGGAGCTAGCCCAAGGTCCAGCGCTGCGCCGCGACCAACACTTTTCAGGTACAGGTCAAACAGTTTCTCCGGCGATTTAGGCTTTTCGTTGGGGTGGTAAAACCAGCCTTTGCGAAGCGGCACATCGCATTCAGCAGGTATCCAGAACTTTCCATTGCGGGTACCGCCTGGGTTTTCGGTTGCATTTGCCTGTCCCGGAACTGCTACATTCTTGCCTTCTGAGGGTTTAGGTGTTAATGTAGCCCATGAGGTTTCATTTACACTTCCATCTTCATTTCCTGCCCAGCGCACATCCCAGCCTATATCGCTGAAAATGTTTGCATTGGGCTGCAATTTGCGGGTCAGGTTTGTCCAGGTTGAATCCCATTGGTAGTAAGTGGTATTGTCGATAGAGCGTTTTTCCCTGGCTCCTCCATAGTATCCGTCGCCTCCATTTGCGCCGTCGTGCCACGACATAAACAGCTCACCATAATTCGTATAAAGCTCGCGTAGCTGCTCGCGGTAAATCGCCAGGTATTCCGGGGTGCCATATTTTGCATTGTTGCGGTCCCAGGGCGAGCAGTAAACTCCGAATTTCAGGCCATGCTTGCGCGTCGCGTCGGCTACTTCTTTTACCAAATCGCCCTTTCCGTCCCGGAACGGACTTTTGGTGATATTGTATTCTGTGGTTTTGGTTGGCCAGAGCGCAAATCCGTCGTGGTGTTTTGCCACCAGCACAATGCCTTTCAAGCCACCTGCTTTTGCTGCGAGTACGATCTGTTCTGCATTGAAATCACTGGGATTAAAGGCTTTCGGATCAGCATCTCCAAATCCCCATTCCTTATTTTCGAAGGTAGTAGGAGTGAAGTGTATAAGGCCGTAAACCTCTGTCTGGTGCCATAAAACCTGCCTTGGAGCAGGTGTTGCACCGTAAGGTTTCGGGGGAGTCTGGGCAAAAGCATTCAGTGCCGAAAGAAAGAAAAGTGCGGCTATGGGTTTGATCATTGGGAAAGAAATTGCTGTTCCTTGCGGGAAATGTTCGTTGGTTAATATTTTCGGGATGATCCGGTATTTTTTACCGAAATAATCGATGTGACAGTTTTTGCCCTTTTAATCTTGAGCAAACTGGAAATTTCATGTAAGTCTGACCTCCGAAGTGGTTTGCTCACTACTTCCAGATCAGTTTTATCTAGTACTTTGAAGTCTGGTTTCATTTGAAATAACGTTTAACAAGCATATCTGCTTCAACTGTATCGATAAACATTCTGTTCCTGGCCAGGATCTTCGCACCAACTGTTTGCTGATAATGTTCGATCAGGCTGGTCTTCGATTCAAAAACAACAATTCCGTCAAACTTGTGCTCAAAGCTTAACTTGCAAGCAAATGCTACAAGATTTCCGGCAACTCCCCGATACAATTTCGTCTGACCTTTATTGAAAGCAGCATTCTCCAGGAGATGCATATAAACGTGGTCTTCGTTAATACCTATACTTATCAATCCATGAATCAGATTAGGTTCGGCCAGCGTGACAAGTTTGTAGATTTCTCTTACTGGATTAGAAAGTTCTTTTTTCCAGTCAAATGCCCAGTTCTTTTTATTCAAACGCTCACCGTAAGGAATGCGTAACAGTTGCGTCTGAAAAACCTGATTTGTAAGTGCGTGTTCAATTGAATTTGTTAGTTTGTCAATTTCGAAATCCAGCATGTGTAATGTGTGTTGTTCAAGCAAAGATAAGATTAATCTAATGCCTGGCAACAAGCTTTTGGTATAACAGGTTACCCTAGTTAATCACCAGCAAATAAGCCGGTTGTTCACCCAATTCAGTCACTGATTTTGCGGGTAGCTGGATTGCTCCGTTTTTTACTTTTAATGCTTTTTTACTTCCTGCAAAGGTCACTTTTGCATTGGCGGCTAGCGTTAATCCTTCCGGTTTCAGGCTGGCTGGTAGCTTTTCTCCGGCATCTGCCAGATAGAATGCGTAAGTGGTGTTACCTTTTTTGGTATAAGCCCATTTGCCCTGACGGTACGGTGCCAGCGGCTTGGTCTCGTAAATCCCTGTTCCGTTTACATTCATCCATTTTCCTATTTCTTCCAGTCGCGCGTATGCTTCTTCGTGCCACTCTCCATCAGGCCCCGGCGCTACGTTAAGGAGCAGGTTTCCGCCTTTGGCGACAATATCCAACAGGGTATGTACAAGCTTCCGGGTAGATTTGAAGTTCTCTTTCGGGATGTAAGACCACGAGTCGCCCATTGTCATACAAGACTCCCACGGAATGGACATATAATGTTCAGGAATCGATTGCTCGGGTGTTACATAGTTTTCAAACTCGCCGGTAACAGTCCTGTCCACAACCAGCAAACCAGGCTGGTGCGAGCGTGCCATCTTGGCAATGCGTGCCATATCAATGTCCTGCTCGTAAGGAATGCTTTTCTGCCAGCTGATATTCGGGTCTATCGTGTTTAATGGACGTACCCAACCTCCGTCCAGCCAGAGAATGTCCACCGAGCCGTAGTCCGACATCAACTCTTCGATCTGGTTGTAAGTGAAATCCTTAAACTTTGTCCAGAGCTCGGGCCGCTTTTTGGGATCGTAAGAGGCATTGCGGTCTTTCGGCGGGAAGTACTTCCACCAGTAAAACTCGTTATTCCAGTCTGGTTTCGAGAAGTAGGTACCTGTCATGAAATCCTGGTTGCGGAATGCAGCCAGTACTTCCTTGGTTACGTTGCTTTTTGGATTTGATTTGAATGGCGTGTTCGTGATCTTATAGTCCGTGTACTTGGAGTCGAACATCGCAAATCCGTCGTGGTGTTTGGTAGTAAAAACCACATATTTCATCCCCGCATTCTTCGCAGCCTGCGCCCACCTTTCGGGATTGAATTTGACGGGATTGAAGGTTTGTGGTATCGCTTCGTAAGCTTTTTTATACTCGTACCAATCATGTGAATGCGGACCTCTGCGCTCGCACCAGCCTTCGTCTTCCGGGCAAAGCGACCACGATTCCACAATGCCCCATTGACTATACGTTCCCCAATGCATCAGCAAGCCGAATTTAACATCCTGCCACTTGCTGAGCTTTTGCTGCACAAGCGGATCTGTTGGTGCTACATACTTGGAATGGTCCTGCTCGGCATGTTGCTGCGCAAGGGACAGGTTTCCTAAAAGCAATCCCGAGAACAGGATTGCCGCAGATCGTAGTTTCATTGCGAAAAAATTAGTAACTGAATTATAAACGAGGTGACTGTCAGGCAAAATGGCTGTCCGCATTGAATACCTTTCCTTTTCCGCCTGTTTCGGTAACTGTGTAGTTAAAGCCTTTTTGAAGAGAATACGCGCCGACTTCCCCGTTTTTGTTGATTGCTATAAACCCTACCTGAAAAGTTTTCGCCTTTTCGGGATTGATCTTTACAATGCGTTCGATGGCTTTTTTGCATGCATCTTTTGGTGAAGCGCCGTTTCGCATCAGCTCCACGATGGTGTGGGTACCGCAAATGCGTATCACTTCTTCGCCCTGGCCTGAGCCCGTCGCAGCGCCTACTTCATTATCCACATATAATCCCGAGCCGATAATAGGGGAATCGCCCACACGACCGCGCATTTTGAAACCCATTCCACTTGTGGTACACATTCCCGACAGGTTGCCGGCGGCATCCATCGCGAGGGTGCCCATTGTATCGTGGTTTACCGAACCGTCTTCAAAGTGGCTGGGCGCAAAAGGGCCGTGGCCTTTTGGCTTGGATTGTTGATGTTCAATGTTGATAATGGGCTTGTATTCAGCTTTTTTCAACCATTCTTTATATGCTTTCGCAGCATCGGGCGACAATTCTCCTGATTCCAGCTTAAAGCCGCTTGCTACTGCAAACTGCTGCGCACCTTCGCCCGCCAGAAATACGTGCGGCGTGTTTTCCATCAGCTTCCTAGCGAGTGACGCCGGGTGTTTGACGCGCTCCACAAATGCAACTGAGCCGCAGTTGAACTTATCGTCCATGATGCAGGCGTCCAAAGTTACCCGTCCGTCCCGATCCGGATTTCCGCCCAGTCCGACACAGCAGTTCACTTCATTTTCCATCGCGATTGCCGCTTGTTCCACGGCATCCAAGGCTTTTCCTCCTTTTTCAAGCACCGGCCACGCTCCTCCATTTGCAATTTGCCCGCTGTCCCAGGTAGATATGACAATGGGCTTGTTGACCGGCTTGCTCCTGGCAAACAAATCGTTAACTCTTGTAAAAGGGAGTGCAAAAGCAGAAAGTTGGAGGAAAGACCGGCGGTTCGATTTCATAGAAGAGAGAAGATGTTTGGGAATAACTTTCTAAATATTTTAAAAATACCTTCGTATTAATTCAAATTTTTTCAAATATACTGGGCTAAGTTGTCCCGGCAAATGAAAATACAAAATTTCATTTGCATAAAGGCCCGTTGAAGAGTCAGGCACCTGCAACATTTTGTTTGTATTTTGATTTAACTGAAATTCGGAGTTCGAAATCACAATGACACCACTAAGATTGTCAGTCAGCTTAAATGCCGCCTTATCATGAACCTTCCTAAAAACAGTGTTGACGTAGCGATAAATGCTTACGGTAAACCTTATCAAACTGCAATGACATTGCTGACTTTGATGAAAGAATCAGGGCAATGGATCAATAAGATTTACTTTGTTGAGGAAGCGAAACAGCCCGAGCCTTCCAACTTCCAGTTTATTCTGGACTATCTCGGGGATAAAGTGGTCTACTACAAGCCAAGTCTCTGGCTTTGGACCAAAAATCTGAAATTCAACTTCCTTTTAAAACTGCCGTTTTTCCGACGTGCAATCCGGTACCAGTATGCGTGGGAGAAATCAAATGCGAAGTACCTGCTGGTGATGCATAATGACGTATATTTCAAGGCGGACCTCATTCAGGAATATCTTCGGCATATAGGCGATACTTCGGGAATCGGGCGTATCGGGCAGTGCTGGGGCTGTCCTGCATTCGAGGCGAAGCGTTGTAATCCGGATATCTATACCCTGTACAAACCAGGTTACGAAGAGGTAATGCAATTGGCTGCCGAATACCCGCAGGCGCGTACATCCACGTACACCGAGGTTGTCGATCCCGCCGCACCCTGGCCGCTTCCGGAATGCAGGCTGAATGAATATGTTGCGATGATCGATCTGGAGAAAACCAGAAAAGATACGTTGCCGGTTGGTAAAGGATCTGCATTCGGGAGCTATGACCGCCTTGATGTTGGCGTGAAATGGTTTGCTGACATGAACAATCTCGGGCATTCTTTCCGCCATTTTGACTACGATCCTTACGCTACCCATAGTTGGATCAGTATGAAAAACGCGGGTCACGATGCACTTTTCAATAAAGATCTGTATCAGTATGAAGAGTCTGTCGCATTGCAGCAGCTGGTCGACGAGTTTGGCTTTGACCCGAAATCAAAAACCTTCAAAAAATAACTGTCTGACTTATGGTGCTCGAAATCCGGGATCTTCATCAGCGATACGGCCACGTGGAGATCATTTCCATTGAGCACTTTCAGGTAAGCGGAGGTATTTACTGGATTCACGGAGGAAACGGCGCAGGGAAGTCTACCCTTTTCAGGACGCTGGCCGGAATGCTTCCATGTACCGGATCAGTTGTTATTGACGGGAAATACGATCTCAAAAAACATCCTGTAGATTATCGCTTACGACTCAATCTGGGCGAAGCAGAGCCGCTATATCCCTCGTTTCTCACTCCCCGTGACCTGATTGACTTTATAGCCGGCGCGAAGAAAGCGCCGGAAGGACAGGCTGCACATTTGATCGGAAAGCTTGGCATCAATTATCTCAACAATACATTTGGCAGCTGTTCCAGCGGAATGGTAAAGAAAGTGTCGCTGGCTGTGGCATTTCTGGGTAATCCCAAAATCATTATCCTTGATGAGCCGCTGATCACAATCGACCGCCAGGCCCGCGAAAACCTCTTTGACCTGATACGCGAGTATCGTGCCGCCGGAGTAACATTTTTGCTTTCATCACACCAGCCTTTTCAGCAGGAGGGTCTGCAGGTAAACGAAAGCTTTGCACTCAGTAATAAAACA
The DNA here is from genome assembly GCF_056895175.1 of Dyadobacter sp. HNCC25DJ183. NCBI lineage: Bacteria > Pseudomonadati > Bacteroidota > Cytophagia > Cytophagales > Spirosomataceae > Dyadobacter > Dyadobacter sp. HNCC25DJ183. Next base: position 288,265 of record NZ_JBXHAP010000007.1, on the reverse strand, counting down.
CTTGTTCCAATGCTATGAAAATGCTCCTGCTATCGACAGTATCGGAGTTTTTCAGGCGGCGCGCCGGTACATTTCTGGTGCTTATCGGCGTTCTGTTTGGATTTCTGAGCGGGGCGGAGCATTATGCATTTGCCACATTCTTCTTGACGGGAAATTATGGAATGCACTTTCTTTTCCTGTTGTGGCTTGGATACACGCTGGTATGCGCGCAATTTGTTAATCAGCTCTGGCAGCAGCCTGATTACACATTTATATACAACGCCCGGACCTGGCCAGCAGCACTTCGCGGGCAGCGACTCTTTATACTCGCACTGGGCTTTTTGCAACCCATATTGTACTACGGCATATATCTGGCTTCCATTGCTATTCAGGATAAAGTAATGGACAGGATCTGGCTTGCTCTTCCTATGTATGCTGCTCTCGCTATTTTGCTGGCTGCGGTAGCCGAGCGGCGGCTGCGTAATCCGGTAATGTATGTAAAAAGGAATGGCAGACGGATTTTCAGCATTCCGTTTCCCCGTCCGGCCTCGTGGCTGTACTGGATTTTTGAATGGCTGTTGCGGGAGCGTGGGATTACCTTGCTTGCTGGCAAAACCGGCGCGATACTTGTTGCAACGGGTACAATGCTGTACTATTCCACCGATCAGTACGACCTGCGGCTTCCGGCAATCGGACTGTCGCTTGCTTACCTGCTGAACTTCGGTATATCAATGGAACTATACCAATGGGAGAATGAGGTTTGCCTTTGGGAGAAGTCTATGCCGGTACCTGACCTGCGCCGGTTTTTGAGGGTGGCAGGTTTTCATGCGTTGCTGATTGTGCCCGAAACAATGGCAGCAATGCGGAATGCGGCACTAAGTTTTGCAGAGTTGTTGCAATTGTTTCTGCTCGGAGTTGCGCTTTTGACAGTCTCCCATTTGTATTTGTATAAAAAGCAAAGTCAGCCCGACGATCACCTCAAAGTATTTCTTTTCGGCTTTGTCGGACTGACTTTGTTGATTCTTTATAAAATCCCGTTGCTTATGCTGGCAGGAGCGGGAATGCTCTTTTCAATCTGGTTTTTCCCAAAGTGGTATAAAACCTGACTTACTTCGGCATCGACGGTCTAACTTCGATTTTGCTCGGCAAAGTCCGTGCAGGAAGTTTGATGAGGTCGCAAATGATCTGACCGATATCTTCCGGCTGAATTTTCCAGGCATCTTTGTCAGAAGGCTGGTGGTTGTTGAATTCACTGGCAACCGAGCCCGGCATAATGGTCGTAACGCGGATACCTGCGCTTCTCACGTCCAGCATCATCGCCTGCGAGAAGCCGACGAGGCCAAATTTGCTCGCATTGTAAGCAGTTCCATTTGCGAAAAAGTTGGTACCCGCAAGGCTGGCAATGTTGATAAAATATCCTTTTGTCTGGGTAAGTGCTTCTAAAGAAGCTTTTGCACTATAAAAAACACCTGTCAGGTTGATATCAATGGTTTCCTGCCATTGTTCCGGCGTCAACTCTGCGATCGGCGCAAAATGGCCGACGCCTGCATTCGCGATGAAATAATCGAGCTGTCCCCATTTATCTATTACCGCCTTAACTGCATTTTGCTGCGATTCGAAGCTTCTTACATCGGATTCAATCCCGATCGCGGCGCCTTCCCGGATCTGGTTGAGCTGTGCGGCTGCTTTTTCGGCATTTTCCTTTGAGCGGCTGGTAATTGCCACCTGGATACCTTCTTTAATCAATACTTCTGCGATCCCGAAGCCAATTCCTTTTGAGCCCCCAGTAATCAGTGCGGTTTTAGTAGTTTCTGCCATCAGTTTTAAGAGTTGTGATAAATAAATGCAAAAAGGTAACAGCCGTAAACCTGATAAGGTTTGTCACAACGGCATATTTCTAAGTTTCAGCCAACTTCCCCTGTTCAGTAAAATGTGGCTGTTTTTTACTTCATAATATCTAAAACCCTATTTTTGCCAACCATTATTTTTTTGTCAGATTTTTAAACCATCTATGAAAATAGTAGAAAACAAGGTCGCGCTGGTGACCGGTGCCTCCCGTGGAATTGGACGTTCAATTGCTTTGCGTTTGGCAGAAGAAGGCGCTGATGTGGCTTTTACCTATCTATCAAGTGTAGAAAAAGGCGAGGCGCTTACCAAGGAACTCGAAGCATTTGGTGTAAGAGCGAAGGGTTACCGTTCCGACGCGGCCAATTTTCAACAGGCTGAACAGCTCGTAACCGATGTAGTGGCCGACTTCGGTAAACTTGACGTGCTGATTAACAATGCCGGTGTAACCCGCGACGGACTGTTAATGCGGATGAGCGAGGAGCAATGGGATACCGTTATCAACATTAACCTGAAATCTGTTTTCAACCTCACAAAGGCGGCAACAAAAAGCATGATCCGCGCCAAGAGCGGCTCTATCATTAATATTACTTCAGTTGTAGGGATCAGCGGTAATGCAGGCCAGTCCAACTACGCTGCTTCGAAGGCGGGTATCATTGGTTTTACCAAATCAATCGCGCTGGAACTGGGCTCCCGCAATATCAGGTCCAATGCAGTAGCACCCGGCTTTATCGAAACCGAAATGACCGGCGCAGTAGAGTCCAAGGCAGTGGAAGAATGGAAGCAATCCATTCCGATGAAACGCGGAGGACAGCCCGAAGAAGTGGCCGATGCATGCGTATTCCTCGCCTCAGACTTATCCAGGTACATTACCGGGCAGGTACTTCAGGTAGATGGTGGTATGTTAACATAGTGTCTTTCTTCGTTTGTAAAATAGCTGGCGGTTTCATTGTATATTGTAAACATTGCCAGCTATTGACTCCGAGCACATGCGGTCCGAACTGATCTTTCAAACTCCTTACTGGTTTATTCTCTTTTGCCTGGCAGCGGGAATGCTGTATGCTTTCCTGCTTTACCAGCCAATTGCTTCCTGGGGTAAAAAGTGGAACTACATTCTGGCTGCATTTCGTGGGATTACCGTTGCGCTAATCTGCTTTCTGCTGCTCAGTCCGCTGGTCAGAAAGACGGAAACTTCCATTGACAAAGCCAAAATTGTATTTGCAATAGACAATTCGGAGTCTGTCGGTGCGTATGGAAAAGAGATCATGAAAGCAGTGGCGGAAGCATCTGCCCAGCTGGCAGCTTCGGGGTTTGAAGTGGGAATTGAAACCCTGGACCAGCAGGCAAAGCAGCTTTCGGCAGATTCTATCCGCTTTGACAAAAACAAAACAGACCTCACCGGAATGCTCCAGACGATCCGGAGTAATTACGAAGGCAGGAACTTGACTGACGTAATACTGGTATCTGACGGTATCGTAAACCAGGGCGTTTCACCGGCTTATAACCGATTTCCATTCCGTATCAGCACGCTTGCAGTAGGGGATACTGTTCCTGATCTGGATATCCGTATCAAAGATGTGGTCAATAACAGGATCGCGTATTTGGGAAATGAATTCCCGATCCGCGCTGAAATTGCTGCAAACGGGCTTGCGGGTAAATCCACTACAGTCACTTTGAAACAAAATGGCCGGGTAATCCAGAGCCAGAATGTAGCGATAGATCGTGCCGATTTCTTCAAGGCAGTGGATTTTAAAGCTACTTCTACCCAGAAAGGCGTACAGCATTTTACATTGGAAATAGGTGCAGTCTCCGGAGAAACTTCCAGGCGGAATAATACCCGTGATGTTTACATTGATATTATCGACGGGAAACAGAAAATCCTGTTAATGGCACTCGCGCCGCATCCCGATATTAAAAGTTTGCGCAGCGTGATCGAGGCGAATGAAAATTACGAGCTGGATATCAATATCCTGTCTATTTCAACAACGCCGCCGGCCGCAACCAAACCGTACGATCTTGTCATTTTGCACCAGATCCCGAATGTACTGGGACTTGGTAATGCACAGATCCGCAAATTTATTGATGCCAAAACACCTTTGTTTTTCATATTGGGAAACCAATCCGCTGTGCCACTGGCCAATTCGCTGAACCGTTCGCTTACGATCAATACAGCGAGTAACCAGATCGACAAGGTAACAGCCCGTTTTAACCCGGCCTTTCAACAACTGAATTTTGATACGGAAAGCTTGAAGATATTAGAAAGGCTTCCGCCGCTTTCGGTCCCATTCGGCGAATACAATCTGTCATCGGGAACTGAAACGATCCTTTTCCAGAAAGTAGGTACATTAAATACGCAAAAACCGCTGCTTGTGCTCAATACCAGTGGCGAGCAGAAGATTGCCGTGCTGGCAGGAGAGGGAATCTGGCAATGGCGGCAGGAAGAATTTGCGCAAACCAATAAGCAGGATGTAGTCGATAACCTGTTCCAGAAGCTGATCCAGGTACTTTCACTGAGGGAAGATAAACGGAAGTTCAGGGTATATCCGACACGGAACGAATTTGAGGCTGGTGAGCAGGTGACTTTCCAGACAGAGATTTACAATGATATTTACGAGCCTATTTTTGGTCAGGAAGTGAAGCTGGATATTACAGACGAAAAAGGAAAAGCAAGGCAATTTACATATACACATACCGCCGAGTCGCCGCGGTTCAACATCAGCGGGCTTTCAGACGGCGTTTATCGCTATACTGCGTCTGCTGCATTGCGCGGCGGGCAGGAGAAGGCGGCGGGGCAGTTTGTTGTGAGGAATGTGGATCTTGAACTTAATAATACAACCGCAGATTTTGGAATGCTCCGGGAACTGGCCGGTCGCTCAGGCGGGGCGTTTATCATGCCCGCGTCACTAACGTCCTATGTTGAAAAGCTGAAAGCTGACAGACCTGCTGACCGTCTCGACAGCTCCGAAGAAATGGTGGAGCTGATCTATTTAAAATGGCTGTTTTTTCTGCTGATACTGCTACTCGGCGCTGAATGGGGATTAAGAAAGTATCATGGCGGGTATTAGAAGTATATTGTTAGCCATTTTTCTCTGTCTTATCCTAACCAGGCCAGGCTTTTCCCAGCAAGCAGATTCGTTACTTCTACCGAACAAGCCGGATACTACACAGGAACAACGCCCGAATTATGCGATGCTGCGCGGGATCTTTGCGGCACAGTCTGCACTGTACCTGGGTACGATCTACGGGCTGAGCAAATCCTGGTACAAACAGCCGCTTACCCACTTTACAATTGAGGATGATACCCGCGAGTGGCTGCAAATGGACAAAGTGGGGCACGTTTACACATCGTACCAGATAGCACGTCACACTGCGGCTCTTTACAAGAAAACGGGCATTTCAAAACGGCAGATGCTGATTTACGGCGCTATCTCGGGCGTTATTTTTCAGACTCCCATTGAAATCCTCGACGGCTTCTCACCCGATTACGGATTTTCGCCCGGCGATATGATAGCCAACCTGGCAGGTTCGGTGTTGTACCTCGGGCAGGTTGCATTGTGGGACGAAGTTCGCATCCATCCCAAGTATTCTTTCCATGCGACGCCACTTTCGAAAGTCCGGCCGGAGCTGTTGGGGAGTTCCCTGACTGAAAGCTGGTTGAAGGATTATAATGGTCAGATTTACTGGTTGTCGGCCAGTCCGCGCTCCTTCTTTCCGGAGAGTAAATGGCCTGAGTGGCTATGTTTTTCAGTCGGTTACGGTATTCAGGATATGGTTTCGGCAGAGCCACGCAAAAGCATAGAAATGGGCTACCGGCCTTACCGGCAGTACTATTTGTCGCTGGATATAGATCTGACCAAGATCAAAAGCAAGAGTAAATTTGTTCGTACGATCGGGTTCCTTGTTAACTCGTTGAAAATACCGGCGCCTGCATTACAGTTCAGCAGGAACGGAATTGGATTTAAGCCGTTATACTTTTAGGCGGCAGGGAAAAACGATGATTTAAATAGTATATCAATGAATATTGGAGATAAAGTTAGGTTGGTACATGGACGTGAGGAAGGCATTATCTATGCTTTCCTGCCTGGAAATGTGGTTGAAATTGAGATCGAAGACGGATTCCGCATTCCGGTACTTCGTAATGAGGTTGTGACGATTTCCCCTGTTGAATCCCAGCGGATGCAGAAAGACAGGGAATTAGTGAAGGCGAGTGCAAAATCTGACGTGATCGTTCCGCGGAATGCACCGTTTGCGGAGAAGGGGATTTACATGGCTTTTGTTTCCATAAATGATAAGTCGCTTACCGTGCATTTGGTGAACAATACAGACTGGATACTTCCGTTTACCGCATCTTCCGTTGGCAATCAGGTACAAACGGGATTGGCTGCGGGCGTTTTACTACCTCGTCAGTCGCAAAAGCTGACCGAAGTTTTGATGAAAGATTTTGAGGAATGGCCTGTATTTGACTTTAATATCCTGTATTTCAGAGAAGGTAAGTACACACTTCCACAGCCTCTGAACAAGAGGATCAAATGCCGCGCGCAATCTTTTTATAAAAGCAAGAAAAAGGCACCTGTTCTGGACAAGGAAGCATTTGTTTATCAGCTGGATGAAGAGAGTTTGAAAAAGGAGCTTATTCCATCAGATATTGATGCTGCAGCTTTGAAGGAAAGTATGCTAAGAGGAACGGAAAGGGAGGAAGTGAAAGTAGGGAAGCCCCAGGAGATTGTTGATCTGCATATTGAGAAGCTTATCGAAGATCCTTCGCGTATTTCCAAGGATAGTATCGTCAAAACTCAACTCAACGTTTTTGAGGAAAACCTGGAAAAGGCGATTGCAAACGGAATGGAAGAAATTACATTTATCCATGGCGCAGGCAGCGGCGCATTGAAGAATGAACTGCACAAGCGGCTGAGCAAAAACAGGCACGTCGCATATTTTAAAGATGCATTAAAAGATAAATTCGGATACGGTGCTACGCTCGTCAAAATCAAGTAACCTGCTGGTCAGGATATTATATGTTTCGTTGTTGTCGGCAATTATGTGGAGCAGCTGGCAATGTCGCTCAAAAAGTACCTCCCCGCAAGCACCTATGGAAGAATATAAGTATTCGGATAAGGAAATTCAGAATGAGAAGCATTTGTCGGTTTTAAATATCCCGATAGAGATTCCGGTTTCAGAAATCGAGACGCAGATTAATGCCAAGATCAAGGGATTGATTTACGAAGATAATAGTTACGAGGACGAGGATAACGACAATCTCAAGGCCAAAGTCTGGAAAATCAGTCCGATCCGCGTTGTAGCAATTGATTCTTCGTTCCTTTTTGAGGTTCCGCTGAAAATCTGGGTAAGTGCCGGTTATAAGGTTAGTCCGCTGGGTATCACAATGTCCGGTTATAAAGACACGGAATTTTCCATTAAAATCAGACTGATATCGAAAATCGGGATTTTGCCCAACTGGCAGATCAAGTCTGAAACCTATGTGGATAGCTACGACTGGATCTCGGATCCGAGCATTAAGGTGGCAGGATTGAACATTCCGATCAAAAGTATGGCGAGCCGGTTGCTGAACAAGAATTTTGACAAGATTACCGAAGCAATCGACGAAGAAGTTGCTAAAAACCTGGAACTCAAAAAGAATGCAGAGCTGGCGTGGAACATCGCCCGCCAGCCGGTTATGCTCGCCGAAGAGTTTGATACCTGGCTTGTTGTAGTGCCGACAGGCATTGTAATGACGCCGCTTTTGGCAAAGAACAATGTGATCCGCGCGGTACTCGGTATCAAGGGATACACGCAAACCATCACTTCGGCTACCAAACCCAGTGTAACAGCAGTAGCCAAGCTGCCGAATCTGCAAATCAGTCCCAAGGTCACCGAAGATTTCAAGGTCGGTCTGATCAGTCTGGTTTCCTACGAAGACGCCGCCCGTCTTGCCACTGCTAAGTTTGCGGGAGAGACGTTCTCTTTCCTCGGGGGACAGTACAAAGTAGAGGTTACCTCTGTTGAAATGTATGGCCAGAATGACAAATTGGTGATCAAGGCAGGATTGAAAGGAAGTATGTCGGGCTTTATCTACCTGAAAGGTGTGCCGTACTACGACCCAGCCACGCAGCAACTGTCGCTTAAAGGGCTTGACTATGATTTGGATACCCGCAATGCAATCGTCAAAACGGCCGGCTGGCTTTTGCAGGGACAGTTCAGCAGAATGATGGAAAAGAAGATGATTTTCCCGGTAGGAGAGCAGATTGCTGAAGCCAAAAAGACGATCCAGAAGGCACTGAGTAACTATAAAGTTACAGACGGAGTGACATTAAAAGGAACGCTTTCCGACATTCAGCCAGACAAGGTTTACCTGACTCCAAAACATCTTTATTCTGTCGTATTTGCGCAAGGAAGGGTAAATTTGCGTGTCGACGGATTGAAAGGAATTTGAGTCAAAACTGTCATAATTGTACGTATAGGTACCATAATTTTTGCTTTTTATAATAAATTGACTGTCGATGAAAGAAGTTATTTGTTAGCTTTGTGGTCAGAGGAAAGGAGTGAGCTGTCCTACCGCTGCGGTATTTTTACCGGAGAGGAAAGTCCGGGCAGCGCAGAGCGCCGTACTTCCTAACAGGAAGGCAAAAAGTTGGGAACGGCTTTTTTGACAGCAAGTGCCACAGAAATGATACCGCCTTGGCATGTTTTTTATAGGTTGAGGTAAGGGTGAAATGGTGGGGTAAGAGCCCACCGACCGGCTGGCGACAGGCGGGGCAAGGTAAACCTTACGGGCTGAAAGATCAAATAGGTGTTGGTTTGCGGGGCTGCTCGTCCCCGTTCTTCGGAACGCCGGCACGGGTAGATCGTTAGAGGTCCAGGGCGACCTGGATCCTGGATAAATGGTAGGAGTTTTCGGGCACTCAGGTGCACGGAGAAACAGAATCCGGCTTATAGGCTTGCCCCTTTTTTCTTGTTTTTAGTAAATTTTTATAGTGCAATATTGAATCACATAACGCGTGTTTCCCATGAAGAAAAAGAATCTTTACGTTGCTTTGCTTTGTTTGTCCCTGCTGAGTTTGGATACGTTTGCCCAGAATCGAACGTATGATGGACCCAACAAAATGAATACCTGGTCCATTACCGGATATGGAGGGATTACAAAATTCTTCGGTGATTTATCGCAATACAACGGCTTCAGACGCGGAGACAGAGAAGTTCTCACCGGCGGATGGGGTCTTTCTGTTAACAAGCAATTGTCGCCGATTTTCGGTGTTCAGATAGTAGGGTATAATGGACGTTTACAAGGAGCGAAGGATAATCACCTGAGTTCTCTTTCTAACAGAACATATAGCGCTACATTTAACAGCCCATCTTTTGTTCAGGTGACACTTGATGGAACTATGAATTTGAATCGCCTATTGTTAGGTTACAAAAAGCTGTTAAGGTGGAAATTTGACGCTCACTTAGGTGCTGGTATCATTTACTACCACACTGATATTGACTGGACTGACGTAAATACTGGTCAGGTAGGCAACTTCTCAACTAACACTGATGCGAGTTCTAAAACTGCTGGTAAATGGGAGCGTAATGGTTCTACTTACACTCGTGAATGGGTGGTTCCAGCAGGATTTACTTTACACTACGAACTTACTCCACGCTTTGATCTTGGACTTGACTATACCCATAACTTTGTAAATACCGAGAAAATCGACGCGACAGTGGGCGGTTTGAGTGACTACGATTCTCAGCAAGGTATCTGGACATTTGCAAAAGGAGATTCTAAAAATGACTCTTACGGAATGTTGTCTCTTGCACTGACTTACAAATTAGGCAAGAATGCAGTAAGAGCAAAAGGAGGTAAGTATGATGCTGCAAGCGGACGCTATCACCTGCGCTGGGCTAACCCACAATCTTTGATCCCTGTACCTTACAACCCAACAATGGAAGATGCAGATTCAATTGCAAAAGCGAATATGCCTAAGCCTGTTGACCCACGTCTTTACACAGATTCTGACGGTGACGGTGTAGCTGATTTGTTTGACAAAGAACCGAATACTCCTGCTGGTAGCATTGTTTCAGGTGGTGGTGTAGCACTTGATATTGACAAAATCATCAGAGACGCTATTAAAAACAACCTTCCGAAAGACGAATGCGAAGCGTTGTTCAGCAATATCGAATTTGATACTGACAAAGCAATCATCCGCAATCCTTCAAAAGAAACATTGAGCAAAGTGGTTGAGCTGTTGAATATGCGTACCAACTGCCGCATAGTTCTGGTAGGTCACACGGATGCACGTGCTTCTGACAGCTATAACGTATCACTATCCCGCCGCCGCGTTGACGCAGCTAAGAGATTCCTGGTTCGTGCTGGTTTGACAGATCCTAGCCGTATCATCGCTGAATACTACGGTGAGTACCGCCCGATCGCAGAGAACACAACTGTGGAAGGTTTGCAGTCTAACCGTCGCGTTGAAATCAAAATATTGCCAAATAACTCAATCCGCTCAACTTATCCTGCTGGTTTCCGCAGATAATCGGATTGAAGATATGAAAAAGGGAAGGCTGCAAAGTCTTCCCTTTTTTTATGGCCACTATTTAGAAACAGAGGATAATTTCATACCTTTGCACCCTGTTTAATCAAGGGACGAGTTCCCGCTATAACAAATTCAAAATGGCAGTTAAAATCAGGTTAGCGCGTCGTGGACGCAAAAAGAAAGCGATCTATGATATCGTAGTCGCAGATGCCAGAGCACCACGTGATGGTCGCTTCATCGAAAAATTGGGTATTTACAACCCAGGTACAAATCCTGCTTCCATCGTATTGGAATCAGCTAAAGCAGTTGACTGGCTTTTGAAAGGAGCTCAACCAACTGATACAGCACGTTCTATTTTGCAACATGAAGGTGTAATGCTTCGCAAGCACTTGCAAGTTGGTGTTTTGAAAGGTGCAATTACTCAAGAAGTTGCAGATACACGTTTTGAAGAGTGGAAAGGATCAAAAACAGAGCGTAAAGCTACTGCTGCTGATACTTTGACCCAACAAAAAGATGCTGACAAGCAAGCGAAACTGGATGCAGAACGCAAAGTAAACCAGGCTCGTGCAGAAGCTATCGCTAAGAAAAACACGCCTCCTGCTGAACCAGTTGCTGAAACTGAAGAAGTGGCAGAAGGAGAAGTTTCTGATGCAGCTGAAACCGAAGCACCAGCTGAGGAATCTGCTGAATAATTATTGCTTCTATATCATTATGGGTCTGTCGGTAACTCCGTACAGACTCATACTTTTTTATACTCACCCTAATTGATATTATCCATGACACAGGATAATTGCTTTTTACTGGGATATATCGTCAGAACACACGGAACTGCAGGTAACGTGGTGTTTTACCTGGACGTTGACTATCCTGATGATTACGAAGATCTTGAAACTGTTTACGTCGAAATAAAAGGCGATCTGGTTCCTTACTTTATAGAGGATATCAATATTCAAAAGCAGGGCAATGCGATTGTCGCGCTGGAAGAAGTGAATACCATGGCTAAGGCGCAGGCTTTGGTGGGTAGCTCTTTATACCTGCCGCTTGAAGATCTTGAAGAACTTGGCGGGGAGAATTTTTACTACCACGAGATCAAAGGATATACAGTTATTGATCAAACTGCCGGTGAGCTGGGAATCGTGCGGGAGGTGTATTCTTTGAATGGACAGGATTTGATTGCAATGGATTACGAAGGTACCGAAGTACTGATCCCGACTGCGAACGAGATAGTACAGCGCGCCGACAAGGAGACCAAGCAATTACTTGTGAACCTGCCGGAAGGATTACTGGAAGTGTACCTGTCCAAAGACTCAGACTCAGAAAACATTCCGGATGATGCGGATTGATATATTAACCTGTGTGCCGGCGCTGCTCGAAAGCTTTTTTGCGCATTCCATCCTTAAACGCGCCCAGCAAGCTGGTCACGCGGAAGTGAAGGTTCATGATATCCGGGATTATTCTACCAATAAGCACCGTACAATTGACGACTATGCATTTGGTGGTGGAGCCGGAATGGTAATGCAGATCGAGCCGATCGCGCGTTGCATTCAGGCGTTACAAGCCGAGCGGGAATATGACGAGATCATTTACCTCACTCCCGATGGCGCATTATTGAATCAAAAAGCAGTTAACCAACTTTCCTTAAAGGGAAACCTGATCTTGCTTTGCGGGCATTACAAGGGAGTTGATCAGCGCGTGCGCGATTTGTTTGTTACTAAGGAGATCAGTATCGGAGACTATGTACTTTCGGGAGGAGAGCTCGCTGCTGCTGTACTTGCCGATGCTATCATCAGGCTGGTTCCCGGTGTTTTAAATGACGAAACTTCCGCATTAACCGATTCATTCCAGGATAACCTGCTTGCTCCACCCGTGTACACGCGACCTGCTGACTATGAAGGTCACAAAGTGCCGGATATTTTAATGTCCGGGCACGAGGCTAATATCGAGGAATGGCGCTATGAACAGGCGCTTAAAAGAACAAGAGAACGCAGGCCTGATCTGCTCGATTAACTGCAACCCAGCCTGAGATGTATTAAAAGTCCAGGCTGCAATTGATCCATTCATTATCGAAATTGGTGCCGTACTTCCGGTAAAAGCCGACTGCTGAGGTATTCCAGTCGAGCACCTGCCAGAGCATACCGGTGCAACCCGTTTGTTTCGCAGCCGAAACCGTTGCATCAAAGAGGATCTTTCCGATCCCATTTCCCCGCATCGATTCCGTCACGATGATATCTTCCATATACAATCGCTTTCCCTTCCAGGTCGAATACCGGTAATAGTAAAGCGACAATCCGATAATCTTGGAATCTGATTCGGCCACAAAAAAGTCGTACAGCTTTTCGTGGTAATCCCGCGTCATTTTCTCAACATTATTGGTGACCTGGTTTAAAGCTCTTTCATAGATCGCCAGTTCTTTTACCAACTCAAAAATGGCTGGTATATCCTCTACTTTCCCTTGCCTGGTTGAAATGTTCATTTGTATATTTTTATTCTTAAAACACCTTTGAATCGAGAATATACCTGTTTTTACTAATAGTTTAGATAGTTTTCCCACTTTTCCAGGATCGTTTGAAAGCCGGCAGGAAGCTCGGTGTCAAACTGGATCCATTCTCTGGATATCGGATGTACAAACCCCAGTGACTTTGCGTGGAGCGCCTGGCCGGGCAGTTGCTGAAAGCAGCTTTCTACCATTCCCTTATAACTCCCGCTGGAAACGCTCCGAAGGATTTTATCCCCGCCATAAACAGGGTCATTGAAAATCGGGTGACCAATGTGTTTCATATGCGCCCTGATCTGATGAGTCCTACCTGTTTCCAGGTTGCATTTGATTAGTGAAACATAACGCAGCGGCTTAATTACTTCGTAATGCGTAACCGCAAGTTTTCCGGAACTTCCATCCGGAAAAACGTCCATTACCCTCCGGTCACGCACGCTTCTTCCTACATTGCCGGTAATTGTCCCGTTAGCTTCTTTCATTTCACCCCAAACCAGGGCATAGTAAGTCCGTTCAATGGTATGATCGGAAAACTGTTTGGCGAGAAACGTCATCGCAAACTCGGTTTTGGCGATGACCAGCAAACCGGAAGTATCCTTGTCGATCCGGTGTACGAGCCCCGGCCTTCCTTCACCATTGCGGCCGGTAGGAAGTTGCTGAAAGTGATAAACAAGCCCGTTAATCAGGGTACCTGTCCAATTTCCGTAAGCCGGATGTACAACCATTCCGGTTGGTTTGTTGACAATCAGGAGTACCTCATCTTCATAGATGATGTCCAGGGGAATGTTTTCCGGCAAAATCTCCGTGTCACGGGGAGGCTGTGGCAGGGAGAGGGTAATAACATCGAGCGGCTTGACCTTGTAACTTGCTTTCGACGTTTGCCCGTTTACCTTTACCGCTTCCGCCTCGATACCATTTTGTATTTTTGTCCGCGACGCATTTGCAACGTGCAAATTGAGGTATTTGTCCAACCTGATAGGTCCCTGCCCTTTATCGGCTACGATCCGGTAATGTTCAAACAGATCATCTTCTTCTGGGATTTCAATAAGGTCTTCGGACATTTGCAGTTTAATTGGACAAGCAACAAAAATATCAAAATAAGTGGATTTATCGGGTCATTTACTTCCCACACCTCTGCAGGAGCTGCTTGACGACAGGTTAGTAAAAGCCGGTATTCAGGTCTTTGTAAAACGTGACGACCTCGTGCATCCCGAAGTTTCAGGTAACAAATGGAGGAAGCTGAAATATGTATTAAGGGAAGTGGAGGAGCGGGGTTTAAGCAAAGTACTGACCTTTGGCGGGGCTTATTCTAACCACTTATATGCAGTGGCCGCGGCGGGTTCAGCAATGGGTCTGGAAACGATTGGGATTGTAAGAGGGGAGCAGCCTGTCGAAGAGAGTGCCACATTGCAGTTTTGCCGGCACAAAGGTATGCAGCTGGATTTTGTATCGAGGGAACAGTACAAGCAGCGGCAAGCTCCCGACTACCTGGTCAGCCTTTCGGAAGAGTTCGATAACCCCTATATGATCCCCGAAGGGGGAACAACTGCTCTGGCACTTCCCGGTGTAAGGGAAATGGTGGCCGAGGTAGCTGCTCAGTTGGGAAAGTCGCCGGATTGTTTTTGTGTAGCTGCCGGCACAGGCGGCACCGCGGCAGGGATACTTTCTTCCGGCGCTAATGTACTTGCATTTCCTGTTCTGAAAGGCGGCCGATTTCTCCGGGACGATATTGCAGCTCTTACCAGTGGCCTCGCCAATAAAGGAAGCCTTGAATTGCAGACTGACTACCATTTTGGAGGTTATGCCAAATGGAACGCCGAACTGCTGACTTTTATTGATGATTTCAAGAGCAGGTTTGGCATTCAGTTAGAGCAGGTATATACGGGCAAAATGTTCTTTGGTCTTTTTGATTTAGTTCAAAAAGGCTATTTTCCGCGGGGATCGGTCGTTGTTGCGGTGCATACCGGCGGGTTGCAAGGTTTGCTCAGGAGATAGCGCTGGTCATTGCTTCCGTATTGTCGGAAGTTTTGGTATTTACAAATTCTTTAATCAGGTCCCTGTCGCCGGCTATCCAGAGCACATCGTGGTTTTCAATAACCATCGACGAATCGGGGTTCAGGATGCGTTCACCATTTCTTTCCAGTCCGACGATCATTCCATGCGTTTTCTCTCTGATGCCGCTGTTCCTGATTGATTTCCCGCGGATATTATATTCATTTCTGACCTCAATCCTTTCCAGTACGACTGTATCCTCGTGCGCCATATAAACGTCACCCGTGGTACTGATTTCGACGTGGCCCCGGAACATATCCAGCTGGTCGTCGGTACCGATTACCTCTATGCGGTCGCAGGGATAGAGTACCTCTGTGGGTTTTGGTAAATAAATCGTCTTGCTTCCCCGCTCGATCAAAACGACGTTAATGCCAAAATTCTCCCTGATTTTTAGCTCCTGTAAAGTCTTTCCTATCAGGTTGGAATCGGGGCTTACTTCAAGAAACGCGAAGTGTGCGTCCCAGGGGAGTAATATCCGCTTCGATTTCCCGCTGCCTTCCAGTTGTCTTGCATTCAGGTTTTGTAAAAAACGATCTTCGATCTTGCTGTAAAAAAGCTGCAACCTTCTGTAAAAAATAGCAAAACCGAGTATCATAATTGCTGCGGCGACAGTCAATGCAGTTGGCGTTGCAAAGAAGGAATTAAGCAGAAATCCCATCAGGATAATCGCGACCAATACGCGGGACAGTTCAAGTAGGAGCAATGGGCCTCGGCTGTATTTGCGGCTCAGCCAGATAGCAGAATAGGCTTTGCGGTTAGAGCGCTTGAAGATCAGCGCCCACAGGAATGGGGAGATAAGCAGGAAGGTAATCCCGAACAGCACCGAGTTGGTAATGTAATTTTCAGGAATTTTGGTATGAAGCTGATCAGCGAGCTGGCGTGAAGAAGCAAGAATAATCCCGACGACAACCACCGAGTTCAGTACCACCGTTTGTGCATAAGCTTTCAGGATTTCCTGCCACTGGGTTGTTTGCGTAATGGTAACTGTGCTGGAACTGTACCTGTTGAGGTAATGCCGCCATTTCTCAGGCAAATGCTTCTCAAACCAATTGTAAAATGGTTCAGAAGCTTTCATCATGTAGGGTGTTGTAAATGTGGTGATAACAGATACCCCTACGGCGATAGGATAAAGGAAGTTGCTGGTAACGTGCAGGGACAAGCCGAGATTGGCGATAATAAACGAAAACTCACCGATTTGCGAAAGGCTCATTCCCGATTGCATGGACTTTTTTAGAGGTTGCCCGGAGATAACCGCCCCCATTGTTACAAATGCTGTTTTTCCCGCAATTACAACAAACACCAGGATCATCGTGGGTACTGCATATTCTATCAGCAGGCCCGGATTGATCAGCATACCTACGGAAATAAAAAACACCGCTCCGAAAAGATCTTTCAGCGGTTTCAGCAGGTGCTCAATTTTTTCAGCGTGTGTGGTTTCGGCCAGAATGGAACCCATGATAAACGCGCCTAGTGCAGCTGAAAATCCGGCCTGTGTAACCAGGAAGACCATTCCAAAACATAGCGCGACCGAAGTAATCAGTACGCTTTCGTCATTCATCAGGTTGCGGTACTTTCTTAGCAATGTAGGAAAGACGAAAATCCCTCCTAAAAACCAGAGCGTCAGGAAGAAGAACAGTTTCAGAATGGACTGCAGCAATTCGTATCCCGCAAACTGCTGGCTGATTGATAAGGTGGAAAGCAAAACCATCAGCAACACCGCTGTAAGGTCTTCGATCACCAGAATGCCAAGTACGACGCGGGTGAATTTCTGGGTCTTTATTCCCAGTTCATCAAAGGCCCGGAAAATGATTGTTGTGGATGAAATAGCTATAATACCACCAAGGAAAAGGCTATCTGTTTTGCTCCAACCCATCAGCTGTCCCGTGACAAAGCCGGTGATCAGCATCATACTAACTTCAAAAAGACCGGTTATTGCAGCAGTGTTACCTACCTTGACAAGCTTTTTAAAACTAAACTCGAGACCGAGATTGAAAAGCAAAAAGATAACCCCTATTTCCGCCCAGATTTCAATCGTCTTGATATCTGTGATGGTGGGAAACAAATGAAAGTTAGGACCTACAAGTAATCCGGCCAATATATAACCCAGCACAATCGGCTGCTTCAGTTTTTTGAAGATGAGGGTAATCACCCCCGCCATTGTGAGTATTAATGATAGGTCTACGATCAGTTGAGGAACATGCGTCATGAAGGATTGGGTTGTGGGATGTCAATGAAAGATCAATAAAATACAAAAAGCCTCTGACGAATCAAAGGCTTTTGTAGTACAAAAACGAAATTTTGTGGGCGTAGTTTTTAACCTACACTGCCTTCGAGACTGATTTCCAGTAGCTTTTGTGCTTCCACTGCAAACTCCATCGGAAGTTGATTCAGTACTTCCTTGGCATAGCCATTCACGATCAATGCAACTGCCTGCTCGGTAGGGATACCGCGCTGGTTGCAATAGAAAAGAATGTCCTCGCCGATTTTTGAAGTAGTCGCTTCGTGTTCAACCGTAGCAGTTGTGTTACTTACTTCGATGTACGGAAATGTATGTGCCCCGCATTTGTCACCCAGCAATAGGGAGTCGCATTGCGAGAAGTTACGTGCTTTATCAGCTCTTTTGAAAACCTGAACAAGACCTCTGTAAGAGTTCTGGCTGTTTCCGGCAGAGATACCTTTTGAAACGATCCGGCTTTTAGTGTTTTTCCCTACGTGGATCATTTTCGTACCGGTATCCGCCTGCTGCATGTTATTGGTAACAGCCACAGAATAAAACTCACCGATCGAATTATCTCCTTTCAGGATAACAGAAGGATATTTCCAGGTAATAGCAGAGCCTGTTTCAACCTGCGTCCAGGAAATTTTAGATCCTTTCCCGTCACAAAGACCACGCTTGGTAACGAAGTTGTAAATGCCTCCTTTTCCGTCTTTATCACCAGGATACCAGTTTTGAACGGTCGAGTATTTCACATTTGCATTCTCGTGAGCGAAAATTTCCACTACTGCTGCGTGCAGCTGATTTTCGTCGCGCATTGGTGCAGTGCAGCCTTCAAGATAGCTCACGTGACTGTCCTCATCGCCGATAATCAATGTACGCTCAAATTGTCCGGTACCTGCTGCATTGATACGGAAGTAAGTGGAAAGCTCCATTGGGCAACGTACGCCTTTGGGGATATACACGAAAGATCCGTCAGAGAAAACTGCTGAGTTCAACGCTGCGTAATAGTTGTCACGCGGAGGAACAACAGATCCCAGGTATTTTTTAACCAGATCAGGATGTTCACGGATTGCCTCGCTGATAGAGCAGAAGATAATCCCTTTTTCCTTTAAGGTACCTTTGAAAGTAGTGAAAACAGATTCAGAATCCATTACCGCGTCAACCGCAATGCCAGAGATTCTTTTCTGCTCATTCAATGAAATACCAAGCCTTTCGAAAGTATTACGCAACTCAGGATCGATATCTTCAATGCTTTCTACCGGTTTCTTCTTTTTGGGCGCAGAATAATACTTGATATCCTGAAAATTGATTTCGGGATAATGTACGTTCGGCCACTTGGGCTCTTTCATTCCAAGCCACAAATGGTAAGCTTTCAAACGCCATTCCAACATCCATTCCGGCTCGTTTTTCTTCGCCGAAATAAATCTTACAATATCATCATTAAGACCTGCAGGAGCTTCATCCGCCTCAATATCAGTTACAAAGCCGTATTTATATTCCGAACTGGTGATTTCCTCCAACAATTCTTCTTCTTTGCTCATAGTCTTTAATTTATCACGCTGTGTTTCTAATTAAGTTAACACAGAGAAACGTTATTCAGTTTATCAGGAGGTCAAAAATACGCAAAAATGTCGAGTTTCCGGGGTTTGCCGGGAACATTAAAGATAGCTTCCCGACGACAGGTAATTCTTCACATAATCAGAAACACCTTCTTCCAAACTGGTAAAAGGCTTGTTGTAACCGATCGTGCGAAGCTTGCTCATATTCGCTTCGGTGAAGTATTGGTATTTGTCGCGGATATCTTCCGGGGTATCTATATACGAGATATCCGGCGTCTTGTCCATTGCTGCAAAAGTGCTTAACACCAGATCTTTGAAAGTCCGCGCCTGGCCAGTTCCCAGGTTGTAAATGCCCGAGTTTTTGCGATGGTGCATGAAGTAAATGCATACGTCGATCAGGTCTTTTACATAGATGAAATCGCGCATTTGTTCACCATCCCTGAAGTCCGGATTATGTGAACGGAAAAGCTTCATCTTATCGGTAGCCTTGATCTGGTTATATGCGTGAAAAATAACCGAGGCCATTCTTCCTTTATGGTATTCGTTCGGCCCATACACATTGAAGAATTTCAGACCAACCCAGAAAATAGGCTTCTGTTCCTGCGCAAGCGCCCAGATGTCGAATTCATTTTTTGAATCTCCGTAAGGGTTCAGTGGTTTTAGCTGGGATAAGGTAGATTCATTATCATCATAACCCAATTCTCCTAATCCGTAAGTTGCTGCCGAAGAGGCATATACCAATGGGATCTGGTATGCGACGCACTTTTCCCAGATCGACTTTGAATAATTTACATTCAGTTCGTCAAAGATATTTTTGTCAAATTCCGTAGTATCTGTTCGGGCGCCAATGTGAAATATAAACTCGATATCGCGGCTGTTTGCATCAATCCAGCTGAACAATGCATCCCGTTCCACGCGCTCCTTGATGATTTTGCCTTCCAGGTTTTCGGCCTTCTCAATTTTTGAAAAATCATCCACTGCGATGATGTTTTTGAAACCATCCTGATTGAGACGGCTGATCAATCCGCTGCCGATAAACCCGGCTGCACCTGTTACGATAATCATAGGAAGATTGTGTGGTTATAGGATTCTTTTTGATGATACACTTGTTGATCTGCAAAACTACGGATACAAAATGTAATTTTGCATCCGATTTCCAAAGTGCAAAGAAGTTTATGATTTACGTAACCAGAAAAGAGCATTTCAACGCAGCTCACCGGCTTTTTAATCCGGCTTGGTCAGAAGAGAAGAACCAGGAGGTATTTGGCCCCTGTGCAAATAATAATTGGCACGGACACAATTTTGAAC
The DNA here is from genome assembly GCF_056895175.1 of Dyadobacter sp. HNCC25DJ183. NCBI lineage: Bacteria > Pseudomonadati > Bacteroidota > Cytophagia > Cytophagales > Spirosomataceae > Dyadobacter > Dyadobacter sp. HNCC25DJ183. Next base: position 268,300 of record NZ_JBXHAP010000007.1, on the reverse strand, counting down.
TCATTGTTACTGTCAAAGGCAAGCCCGATCCGGATACCGGATTTGTGATAGATCTGAAAGTTCTGGGGGATATTATAAAGCAGCGGGTAGTCGATAAAGTAGACCACAAAAATCTGAATCTGGACGTGGATTTCATGGCGGGCAAAATGGCTTCCTGCGAGATTTTCGTGATGGAAATATGGAATATACTGGCACCCGCAGTTACCGAAGCCGCCCCAAATTCAAAACTACATTACATTAAGCTGATCGAGACCCCTAAGAATTTCGTGGAATATTACGGGGAGTAGGAAAGGAGAAAAAGAGTTTATGAGTTTGAAGTTATGAGTGTAAATAATTTTTACTCATATAACTCATCAACTCATCAACTCATAAACTTGCACATTCATTCAATCATTGAAATACTACTTAATTGCCGGAGAGCGTTCGGGTGATCTGCACGGATCAAATCTGATTAAAGGAATTAAAGAAAGCGACCCGGCAGCTACTTTTCGCGGCTGGGGCGGCGACCTGATGCAGGCAGAAGGCCTGGACCTGGTTACGCATTACAAGGACACAGCTTTCATGGGTTTCCTGGAAGTGATCATGAACATCCGTAAGATTTCAGGATTTTTAAAATCATGTAAGTCCGACATTGTAGCCTACCAGCCCGACGCATTGATCCTTATCGATTATCCCGGATTCAACCTTCGCATTGCTGACTTTGCGAAGAAAAAAGGCATTAAGGTATTCTACTACATCTCACCGAAAGTATGGGCCTGGAACCAACAGCGCGCCTGGAAGATCAAGCAGAATGTGGATCACATGTTCGTGATATTTCCGTTCGAAATCGATTTTTACAAGAAGTTCGATTACCAGGTGGATTATGTCGGAAATCCATTAATGGACGCCATTGCCGCATTCAAGCCTGATCCTGATTTTAAAACTAAAAATAACATCGGTACCAAGCCGGTCATTGCATTGCTGCCCGGTAGCCGGCGCCAGGAAATCTTGGGAATGCTGGACGTGATGCTTTCCATTCAGCCCCATTTTCCGGATTACCAATTTGTAATAGCCGGTGTGAAAAACCTGTCCGCCGAGCTTTATGCCAAAGCCGATCTTTCGGGGAAGTCTGTGGTGGTATATGAAAGTACTTACGACCTGCTGCACATAGCCACGGCGGCATTGGTTACTTCCGGAACTGCTACTTTGGAAACAGCGCTCTTCAAGGTGCCTGAGGTGGTATGTTACAAAACAAGCGGCGTTTCTTACGCCATTGCCAAGCGGCTCATTCGTGTGCCATTTATCTCGCTGGTCAATCTGATCATGGAGAAAGAGGTAGTAAGGGAGCTGATCCAGGAAGAACTGAATGAAAAGTTGCTGATGGAAGAATTAAGAAGTATTCTCCCCGGCGGTGCTAAACATACTATCCAGCTCTCAGATTACGAGGTACTTGCCGAAAAAGTTGGGGGCCCCGGTGCTTCTCAGCGAGCTGGGAAATTGATGGTGGGGTATATACAATTTAATTTAATATAGAATTTAGTTGGTTGTTGCATCTGAGATGCCTACATTTAAGTTGTAATTATTACAAGAATAATAATCACTAAAACTGATGTCAGATGGAAACTACTTCAACAAACCTGCCAAAGCTGGGTACAATCCCCGAAATTTTTCTGATCCTCTTATTTAGCACTTGCATTACGTCTTGCGAAAAGGAACAAAGCCAGGATATCGTCATCACAGGCGATCTGCTGAGCTCTAACTCCGTTGTGGAAGGTAAAATGCTTTACCTCGGAAATAGAGGAACACGCGAGTTTATGGACTCGGTGGTAGTAAGAAACGGCAAATTCGAATTCAGAATAAAGCCGGGCGAAGACTTTATCCCTGTGAAAAGCAGCATTGTTTACGCGACTGGGAATCCGAAATGGCCTTATCAGCTGGTAGGTTATAAAAACCCGTACTTCGCAAAGACGCAGGAAAGTACCATATATGCAGATAGAGGGGAAATGCATTTAATACGGGATACGACATTAAAGGTTGCCGGTCGTGATCTGGTAAGTTTTACCATTGATAATCCAAACAAGCAAACACAGGCTGCATTCAGGCATCTCGCATTCAGGAAAAATCCGAAAGCATCAGCTGAGATCAGGAAGTCGAATGCGGCCCTCGTAAAAAGTTATCCCTATTCAGTTGACCTTTTGAATCAGCTTGAATGGTCTAAGAAAGACGTCGATGAGAAGGAGCTGGCAGAGTTGATTGCATTGTTTGAACCGCCGCTCAAAAAGACAGGCTACTTTCAGAGAATCGATACTTATCTCAAAGTAGATAAATCAACCGGCGATAAATTTCCGGCTGACCTTTCGTTGAAATCTCCCGATAATATAGTTACAAAGCGCATTCTGGATAATAATTCGGAGTACAACCTTGTGGTATTCTGGGCAAGCTGGTGCGGGCCTTGCCGGCAGGAAATTGTGCAGCTTAAAAAGCTTTACGCACAGCATAAAAGCCGCGTTACTATTACCAGCATTTCTACTGATACTAACGCTGCTGCCTGGAAAAATGCCTTGAAACAGGAGAAAATGCCTTGGAAACAGTTTATCGTAGATGAAAAATCTATGGCTGTGCTGGATAGTAAATACGACCTGAAATCCATTCCGGTTACCCTGCTTTTCGATTCGGGTAAAAACCTCATTGAAAAGAAACTCGGTTACGCTACTGGCGAAGAAAGCGTTGATTCAATTGTCGAATTGCATTTACTTGGAAACTAGCAATCCTGTTATGCAAGCCGCAGACTAGCCAAATACCTCTTCCAGGTCAATTGTCAGCTCAGGGAAAATGGAAGAGGTTAACTTTGAGACAGCAGGTTTGCGACCGATGTATTTACCCTCCTCATTTAAAACATACACGAAAACCGCATTTTCAGCAGGCTCAACCAGCCAGTATTCACGCACGCCGCATTCTTCGTAAAGCGTGAATTTGTTGTCCATTTCTTTTTTGGAGTTGCCAGGAGATAATATTTCAATAATCAAATCCGGCGCCCCGAGGCAGCCTTTCTCATCCAATTTGGCTTCATCACAAATAATGCAAATGTCTGGTTGTACAACCGTGTAAATTTTTCCGTCCGAAGCATCCTGATTTTTCCTGGGTAAGCGAACGTCAAATGGAGCAAGAAAGACCTGGCAGAAGTGATTTCTGAAAAACAATCCTATCGGTAAATGGAGTTTTCCGAGGATTGTCTGATGAGTCCGGGAAGGCGCGGGCGACATCTTGAATATCTTGCCTTTAATGAGTTCCAAACGTTCTTCAAACTGCCACAGCAGGTAATCTGCATATGTGTAAGTGCCGTCTAGGTCAAGTTGGTTAATGTCTTTGATTATCGTTTGCATAGTATGTCGTTTTTGACAAATCTATTAAAATCCAGAAGAATCCACTCCTCCACTTTTCAAGTCTTCCGTTTCTTTTTTCTGGCGGAAGGAAATAGGATATTGTTGAGTATTAAACGGTAGCCCGGCGAGTTTGGATATAGATTGAGATCGGTTGGCATTCTGCGGCCGCCTCCGCCCCGGCCTTCCGGATCGTGGCCGCCGTAAAAAGTCCACTGGCCGCGCCCCATTTCTCCATAAATGTACCGGTCAGAAGAGCTGCTCGTGCCCATGACCAGCGCGCTCGGCTTGACGGTGTATTTACTGAATGCGGTAGTCTGACCGAAAAACTCGCGGATCAGGTTTTCATGATTTTGAACCAGCATAGCAGGAATAACATCCCATTTAGCGGAAAAGTCGAACAAAGAAAAATATACATCGTTCTCGCCCCAGCTGCGGTACCTGCCCGCAGAGGAATTGATGTCGGAGAAGTTCATTCCCTCATACTCGTCGAGCTGTAACTTGAAATTGTGAAAGGCGAAAGTCTTTTCAAAATCAAGCTTGGATTGTGCGTCAGGATCAATTCCATCCCCGTCGAGGTTATCAACTATGTCCACTCCCTCTGCCGCCAGTGCAATGTCGAAAGTCTCCGCGCCGGAGCACATCGCAAACAGAAAACCACCGCCTGCACAGAATTCCTTGATCAATTTGGCTACCGCGAGCTTCATCTGCGGTACTTTGGTGTACCCAAACCGGTTTGCTATCGCTTCCTGCGCTTTGATATCTTCCTGTGAAGTCCGCCGCAGGTTTTTACCAAACTGGCCTGTAAAATCTTCATGGTGCAAATGCAGCCAGTCATATTTCGGTAATTCGCCTTTCAGAATTTCTTCATCGTAAATCACTTCAAACGGAATCTCTGCATATTTTAAAACCAGCAAAACAGCATCGGTATTTTCAAATTCGGCCGGACTGATCTTAATCGGGGAGTAAACGGCGATTTTGGCTGCCTTGTGGAGCTTCACCACATCCATATTAATGCTCGGATTGCTGATTTCATTGTTGAGCTGCGCGCTCGCAGCTTCCGACATTATCTCGTAGGAAATCGCCCGCAGCTTGCATTCATTTTCAATCGACTTGCTATACTGGACTTTAAAGCTGCCTCCACGGTAATTGAGCAGCCACTCCACGTCGATATCCCCTTTGAGCAGGATGTAAGCAAGCCCGTATGCTTTCAGGTGATTTGTCTGCGACTTATCCATTGGGATCAGAATCTGATTGGCCAGTGAAATTCGCGCAAAAAGTACCAGAAGAAGTAGGATAGAAGTCTTTTTCAGCATTGTGACAGACGATTTTAATCCGGGACTTTATGGAAACGGGAGGTAACCAAATTTAACGAATTAAAATCATTTTACACGACTGGTAGTCAGCTTTTTGTGCAAAGGCCAGAGGGGGATATCATGAAAAACGGATCACATGCCTGAAAGGTGTAAAGCCGGTCAGGAACACAGTCGGCGCTTCCATAGGTGGCAATGCGCCACGCAATGCGATGTTCTTATGCAAAGCGGTTCCCGGGCCGAAGGAAATAGTATCATCGTTGAAGCGGTAAGTCCCTGTTCCTTCCTTCAAAAGCCAGGAATCTTTCGTGTTTTCAATCTTTACAACCCCTTTCAACTCGCCGCCCGGACGAAAAATCAGCTCCAATGCGGCAGGTACCCGCTCGGTTCCGCTGGTAGTTACCTCCACTTCCATTCCTTCCGCTGTTTCTTTAATGCGCACTTTGGTTTCCAGCAGCTGTACTTCGCTTTGCGGCCTGTAAGTGCGCGGCATTTTCTCCCAATCACCATCATTCGGCAACGATTCTTTAGGATAGGGTTGGAAATAAGGCCCGTCGAGTTTTTGGGTCAGCTCCCAGGTATCTCCATTCTGGACAATCTTTTCGGACTGAAACTGGCCTTTTCCAAAAAATGAAGATGCGAACCTCAGCCCCTGCAAAACTGCATTGCCTTTCATGAAAGTAAACCAGACCGGATTATTGGCGATCAGCGTGGAGTCGCGGTTATCCCGCCTGATGCGCACGAGACCGGAGTTAGCAAATGTTTTCACATAACTTACCGGAAACGGTTTTTCGGCTGGCAACTCTACCCAGAGGGAAGGGTCTGTCAGGAAATAATCGATGAATGCGCCTGTTTTTGGCCCCGCTGTTTTCTCGATCATGCGGCACATCGCTGCATACTGCGGGTTTTTGTCTTTGATCGCGAGATAACGATAAGGATAGTAGTAGTTTTCCAAAGTCCCGACCACCGCCTTATCCTGCCTGCCCGAAGCATCGGTCACTACCTCTCCATTCGGATGCACGTAGTACATTGTCATATTCAGGTTTTTGCGGACGTTGTCGAGCAGCCCGGGCTTTTTCATGCCTTTGGCAATGGTAATCAGCAGCCTGTCCGTGAGTGAGGAATATATAAATGTACTCTTCTCGTTGTACTGCCCGTCTGCATCCATATCAATGCGTTCGCCCAGCCACTGTTCAATGCGGCTGACATACTTGGGATTGGGCCAAAGTTCATTTAACCGGGTCAATGCAGCAGATACTACCCAACGGTGATTGGGTGTGTGAATACCGCCCACGCTCAATGCTTCCCCGCATTTGAGCAGAAAGGTTTTCAGATTGGCCAGCACTTTGTCAACACCGGGCGTACCCGATTTTTCCATCAACATATAAGCCATCGCCAGTCTTTTAACAAGAAAGCCGGTGTCGGGCGTTGAATGGAAATTGGTTGAAAGCAGATCAATAGTGCCGTCGCTGTGCTGGGTTTTGATAAGATATAATACAGCCAGGTTTACGCTGGCAAGCAGGTCGGTGGATTTATAATATTTGGAAGAAGGCGAAAAAAGTCCCGCCGCGCCGCATTGCACCATGGCGGAAGTACTGTGCGGATTGAGTATGTCAAAGCCATCGCGGAGACCGCCCAGGTCCGGACTATCGGTGTCTTTTACCTGGAACTTGCGCAAAGATTCAATGCTTGTATCATTCCGGGTAACCATTTCCAGGAGCCAGGGCGGCATTTGTTCGGCTGATCTCCGGGCGACTAAATAAGTGGGCGAAATCGTAGCTACTGAACAAATAGCGAGCGCGCTGTTTTTGACAAAATGTCTTCTATCCATGGAATTGAGTTATTCTTTATGAATAAAAAGGGCTCAATGTGCACGGATTACTACTTAGGTAGCCGATTATTTACATTTCATCATGCTTTACCTATACTTTCAATGAACTTGGGAGCGATGCGGTTTCGCGATGCCTGCTCGTAAGCATATGCAATCCCGATCAGTTCAGGCTCGCTGAATGCACGTCCCAAAAAGGATATCCCGACAGGCAGCTCGCTTACATTTCCCATCGGTACGGTAATGGAGGGAAAGCCAGCAATGGCCGCAGGTCCGTAGGATCCGTACCCTGTCCAGAAATCGCCGTTGACCGGATCAATGCACCAGGAGGCGCCGGTGGCTGGTCCGCAGCACGCGTCCAGTTTACTCTTTTCAAATTCCCGGTTAAGCCGATCGGCTACCTGATTGATCTTGCGTAAAGCTGCCTTGTATTCCTTACTTTCCAGGTCGCCTTTTTGCTGGGATGTTTCAAACAACTCCTGCTGAAAATAGGGCATTGCCTTCGCTTTGTTGGTGTTGTTAAATGCGATGAGACCTTCCAGTGACTTTACTTTTGCATTCGAACCGGCAAGGTACCGGTTCACACCGTCCTTGAATTCAAATTGCAGCAGATCGGATTCGGCGCCTTCTGTATCCTGCGTCTTCATAAATTCAATTTCCACGATTTCCGCACCCAGACTTTCCATCTGGTCCAGCGCTTTTTTCAGCAGCGAATCAATTGCTTCATGTTGTTTCAAAAATGATTTTTCAATGCCGATGCGCTTGCCTTTCAATGCGTCGCGGTTCAGTGATTTCAGGTAATCGGGAATCGGTTCGTTGCCTGCATATCTGGCCGGGTCTGCGGGATCCGCACCAGCGATTACCGCGAGCAATGCAGCCGCGTCAGCTACTGTCCTGCCAAACGGGCCGGCGGTATCCTGCGTCTTGGAGATAGGAATTATGCCGCTCCTGCTCACGAGCCCGACGGTCGGCTTGATGCCAACAACCCCGTTCATCGATGCAGGGCAGGCGATAGAGCCATTTGTTTCAGTTCCAATTGCAACCGCGCAGAGATTCGCCGCCACTGCTACCCCGGAGCCAGAGCTTGATCCGCAAGGCGAACGATCGAGTACATAAGGGTTTTTGGTCTGTCCGCCGCGACTGCTCCAACCGCTGGAGGAGCGGCTCGAACGAAAGTTGGCCCACTCGCTCAAATTCGTTTTCCCGAGAATCACCGCGCCTGCTTCCCGGAGCTTCTTAACAACAAATGCATCTTTTGAGGCAATATTTCCGGCTAATGCGATGGAGCCGGCGGTGGTTTGCATTTTGTCAGCAGTATCAATGTTGTCTTTGATCAAGACAGGTATTCCGTGGAGCGGGCCGCGCAGCTTCCCGTTTTTTCGTTCCTGGTCCATTGCGTCAGCAATACTCAGCGCATCGGGATTCAGTTCAATGACCGACTTCAGAGCCGGCCCATTTTCGTCTATGGTTTTAATCTGGTCGAGGTAAAACTGAGTGAGCTTTCGTGCGCTTAGTTTGTTTTCCTGCATTAACTGCTGCATTTCCGCGACAGTCATTTCCTTTATGTCGTTTTCGGAAGGCTTTTCCGATGACTTTTCTTTGGACTGGGAGGTACATCCTGAAATAGTAAATGCAAACGGAGCGAAGCTTGCGGCGGAGGCAAGGTTAATGAAGGTTCTTCTTTTCATCTGGAGTGAAACAAACGGTTGAAACTGCGTAGATGCAATATACTCTTTTCACAAATCCAATGCGCCGGTGGGCGGGTGTTGAAAAAATTGCCTGTGTGAGTGCCGGAATTTCAGACTTATTACTCATTATACGATTTTAGCATCAAAATTCACGTAGAATGTTGTAGTTGTTATACTACAATGCTGACTTTCAATAAATAGAATAATTAAAAATTTCTTAAAAAATGCTAAAATCGTCCAAAAAATAATGATGGCATGATTATTTAATTTAATTTTGAAAAGGAATAGTACCATATAAATTTTTGCATTATGAGCATACTGTCAAACGTCATATATTATTGCGGGAAGTTTTTCTTTGCAACCATTTTGTTCGTCGCGATGATAATCTCAACCATCGTATCCCTGCCCTTTATTGGCGCGGGTTTGATCAAGGACGCAATGAATTCACATCATAACCACGCCGACCGGAACAGTCTTCTGGATTACTACGGCTGATAAGGTATACCGCAATAAGGACAGGGTATGGACCGGGAGGTTCGTACCCTTTTTTTGTTTATTGGGTTTCAAAAATCAATTTTCCTGGACCTCAAACCGTTCAAATGCTGTAATTTTCGCATTCGTTTCTTTCCAATTCCGCATGAACTACTTCCGCATTTTAGCTTTCCTCCTGATTTTCAGCGTACCCCAAATTGTCTCCGGGCAGGAGACACGTTATAGTTTCGAAAAAGGATTGATGGGTTCTCCGTTTAAGCTCGTGTTTTACACAACAAGCGATACACTGGCCAAGCGTGCTGCCGACAATGCGTTTCGCAGGGTGGAGGAGTTGAATGAGATCATGAGTGACTACCGTGACGGGAGTGAAATCAACCGGCTTTCTGCGCAGTCGGGTAGCGGCAAGTGGGTACCGGTGAGCAAAGATCTTTTTGATATACTCGCCATTTCGCTGGATATAAGTAAGAAGTGCGACGGCGTATTTGATGTGACGCTCGGGCCGGTTGTTCAAATGTGGCGGCATGCAACACGAAAAGGTACTTTCCCAAGCGAGCAGGAAATAGCCGAAGCCAGGTCTAAAACAGGCTATAATAAAATGAAGCTGAATGCTAAAACCCGCAGTGTACTCCTCACGCAAAAGGGAATGCGGCTGGATATCGGCGGTTTGGGGAAAGGTTTCGCCGCCGAGGAAGCATTGAAGGAATTGAAAAAGCTGGGAATTACCTCAGCAATGATGGATGCAGGCGGGAAAATCGTAATGACCAATCCGCCTCCCGGCACCGGCGGGTGGAACATTACCATTTCCAATGGGAGTGATTCGCTGAAAACGATTCAGTTAGCTAATACTTCACTGGCTACTTCGGGACCTACTTACCGATACATGGAATATAAAGGGGTGAGGTACTCGCACATTGTTGATCCGAAAACAGGAATCGGGCTGCTATTCCATGTCCGCACTACCGCCATTTGCGACGGCGGCACAATCTCCGATGCACTGGCCACTGCATTCAGTGTAGCAGGGATCGAGAAGAGCAAGAAGATGATCAAACGATTTCCTGGTACGAAGGTGTGGCTTGTAGAAAGAAAAGGAGAGCAGGTAACAGAGTGGAGCACTCTTTCTAAGTAGTTTAAATTTTTGCATTTTTCCGCGAAACCATTCCCCTGAACGAATATTTTAAACAACCGTTTAAAATATTCGTTTCATACGCTTGTACAAGTCAATTTTACTCCTGACATTTGACTCACGGATTTAGTAAAAGCTTGTTTTAGAAACCAATTTCAACCTAACTATTCGACATTGTGAAGTGCGTATCTGAAAAAAGTGAGGACAAGATCAGAGAAGCGGCGAAGCGGGTTTTCCTGAAAAAGGGTTTCGATGGCACTACATCCCGCGATATCGCCAAAGAGGCTGATATGAATATTGCTCTAACCAACTATTACTTCAGAAGCAAGGAGAAGTTGTTTATGGAGATATTCAAGGATTTAATGGAAATGTATTTCCAGAACATTATCCATATCCTGAACAAGCCGATTGATATCAAAACAAAGATTTCGGAGGTAGTTGAAAACAATTACCGCATGATGAGGCAGGAGCCAGACCTGGTCATTTTCATCATGAACGAAATCCACAAGGAACCGGAAAGGCTGTTGGTGAAATTGTCGCTGTATAGTCAGCTCAAATCAACGCTGTTTAACCAGCAACTTGCCGAGGGAATTGAAAGCGGGGTTTTGCGCCCGGTACCTATGGAAAGCATCTTGCCTTTAATGACAAGCTGCATTGAGTTTTTGTTTTTGGGCAAAGAAATGCACCAGAAGGTGTTTGGTATCTCTGCCGAGGAATTTGAAGCTTTTGCAGAAAATCACAAGGAGCACGTAAAGGCGATGATCTGTAATTATCTGATCCTCGAAAAGTGAGATTTTAAGGAAACGGGAGCATAGCGGCCTAAAATGAACAATTATTAAACGTTTGACTGTCGCTTATCCACCGGTTCAACCGCCGGTAATTTTAGAGTTGGAGCAGACAGCGGGTGGTCTCATATTGATCAACGTTAAATGCAAATCCAAAAAGCCGGCAGGAAAGGCAGTGTGGCGGGATCAGGAATGATGGAATGCATTTTTTTAGAAAGGGGCCGCTTGTTTTGGATAAAAGGCTTAGTTTAGTATTAAGTCCAGACAATGAACATTTTAAGGCTTTGTTTATTCAGCAGCTGCTTTCGCCAATCAATTAATTCAAGAGTAAAAGGAGGCCGGTAAGACTGATATTGTAGTTGCGCCGATCCTGCAAAAAGGTAAGAACAGCGAAACATCTTTGAAGATTTAATCGGTTTTTAACGGTAAAATACAAAAAGAGCAGGCAGTTTTGTGAACCAGAAGAAGAGGTATGTGGTTAATCCGTTAATCGGAACGATTGTATACGTAGAAATGGTCATTTTCGGGTTTACGTTGATCTGGGTGAATCACCAGCGGTCCGGTAAATGCATCGAGTCTCCTATTACTCAGCACCCATTAATTTCGTTTTATATGGAAAACATCAACTACAACACCAATTGATTGCCAGAAGTCAATTAGATCAGGCCTGAACCTGACGCCTCCCGGCACCCCCTAAAAGAAGCTGTTGATTCTGACATTAATTATTTATGGGTAAAAAACTAAATAAGCGCATAGCCGAATTCAAAGACGCGGCAGCCATTAAGGCAAAAGGTCTTTATCCTTTTTTCAGACCCATTGAATCCGGCCAGGATACGGAGGTGATTATCAACGGGAAGACCGTTTTGATGTTCGGGTCTAATTCTTATCTGGGACTTACTTCACACCCTTACATTATCGAGGCGGCTCAAAAAGCGGCTCAGAAATATGGTACAGGCTGTGCTGGGTCACGTTTCCTGAACGGGACACTGGACATTCACGAGGAGCTGGAACGCAGGCTTGCCAAATACACTGGCAAAGAAGGTGCTGTGTTGTTCAGTACCGGTTACCAGGCCAACCTCGGTGCACTTTCCTGTCTCACCGGAAGAAATGACTATCTCATTCTGGATGAAAGCGACCATGCTTCGATCATCGATGGCAGCCGCCTTTCATTTTCAAAAGTGATCAAATACGCGCATAATGATATGCAGGATCTTCGCAAGAAGCTGAGCCTGCTGCCGGATGAAGCCGACAAGCTGATCGCGACAGACGGTATTTTCAGTATGGAAGGTGATATCGTGAAGTTGCCTGAGCTGAATGCAATTGCAGCGGAATACGATGCCACTGTGCTTGTAGACGACGCTCACAGCCTTGGCGTAATCGGAGATAAAGGTGCCGGAACAGCCTCTTACTTCGGGCAAACTGACACTACCGACCTGGTAATGGGCACATTCAGCAAGTCGCTGGCTTCATTGGGCGGGTTTATTGCTGGTGATGCAGCTACGATCGACTACCTGAAACACCGCGCACGTTCGCTGATGTTCAGCGCGAGTATGACGCCGTCGTCTGTGGGAAGTACATTGGCAGCATTGGATATCATCGAGTCTGAGCCACATCACATTGAGCGGCTTTGGGCAAATACAAGATATGCCAAAGAATTGTTGTTGTTCAACGGATTCGATCTTGGTCAAACCGAGAGCCCGATCCTACCATTGTATATCAGGGACAACGACAAAACCTTTATTATGACAAAACGCTTGCAGGATGAAGGCGTGTTTGTTAATCCAGTTGTATCGCCTGGAGTACGTCCGGAACAGTCGTTGATCCGGTTTTCTCTGATGGCCACACATACTTTCAGTCAGATTGAAGAAGCAGTTGATAAAATATCACGCATTTATCGGGAAGTATGTCCGGAGGCCATTATTGAAAGACAAAGACTATGAAGCGAATTGTACCCGTAAACTCTTCTGGGGATCTCAAATCATTTATTGATTTTCCCCACACCCTATATAAAAATGATAAGAGCTATGTTCCTGAGCTGTTTATCGCTCAGCAGGATATGCTTACCCCGGGCAAGCACCCGTTTTACGAACACTCCGAGGTAAAGCTTTTCCTGGCCTATGAAGGGGAGGAGATTGTGGGCCGTATTGCTGCCATTTTTAATACCAATCACAATGCGTTTACTGAACGCAATGATGGGTTCTTTGGATTTTTTGATACTATAAATGACCAGGAAACGGTCAATCTGCTTCTTAAAGAAGCTTCCGGCTGGTTGAGAGAAAAAGGTGCTGATACTGTTTGTGGGCCGGTGAACCTGTCTACAAACGACACCTGCGGGCTCCTGATTGAAGGTTTCGACCGTCCGCCTGTGGCCATGATGCCTTACAATGCGCCTTACTACCAGCAGTTGCTGGAAAATGCTGGGCTGGTAAAGAAGACGGATCTGTTTGCTTACGAAATTACAACAGAGTCTGTGAACGATCGCTCGGTGCGCCTGATGGATGCATTGGAAACGCGGCTTAAAAGAAGCGGCATTGTGATCCGTCCCATTGACCTGAAAAAGTTCAAGGAAGAAGTGGTGAAGATCAGGGAGGTATATAATTCTGCCTGGGACAAGAACCTGGGCTTTGTCCCGATGACCGAAAATGAGTTCAACTATCTCGCGAAAGATCTGAAAATGATTCTTGACCCTGATTTTTGCCTTGTTGCTGAAAAAGATAACAAACTGATCGGGTTCATATTGGGAATACCTGATATCAACCAGATTTTGATAAAAATAAAAAAAGGCCGCCTGTTGCCTACGGGGATCTTCAAACTGCTTTTTGGTAAAAAGAATATCAAAGGCCTCCGCGTACTGACACTGGGCGTTGTGGAAGATTACCGGAAACTGGGCATTGAAGCCTGCCTTTACGGAAGAGTGATCAAAAATGGCCGTACAAAAGGCATTAAAACTGCGGAATGTTCGTGGATGCTGGAAGACAACTATCTGATCAACCACGCCATTGAGCAGATTAACGGAAAGCTGTATAAAAAATACCGCTTGTACGAAAAAGCGATATGAAAGAGCGTGTGTTCATAACAGGAGCGAGCGGGTTTATCGGATTTCACCTGGTAGAAGCTGCGCTGAACGACGGCATGGAAGTACATGCTGCAGTAAGGCCCAGCAGCGATCTGACTTTCCTGCAAAAGCTGGTAACTGACTATCCGGCTGCGCTCAAAGTTGTGAACGTAGATTTCAGTTCCCGTGAAAAGCTGAAAGACTTACTGGAAACGGGAGGCTATACATACATTATACATGCGGCGGGGGTTACCAAGGAAAAAACGGCAGCTGCCTACAATCTGGTGAATGCCCAATATTCCCTGAACCTGGCGCAAGCTGCAATGTCAGCTGATATTCCATTGAAACGGTTTGTTTTTCTGAGTAGCCTGGCCGCCATTGGCCCGCTGAGCTACTCCGAGCAAAAGCCGATCACGGAAGAAACGCTGCCAGGACCAGTGACCGATTATGGAAAAAGCAAGCTGCTGGCGGAAAAGTATCTGGAAGATGTCAGCGGATTGCCTCTCACAATTATTCGACCCACAGCGGTTTACGGACCCGGTGAAAAGGACCTTTTTGTTTTGTTCAAAACCCTTTCGGGTGGATTGGATGCCTACATTGGCAGCAAACCCCAGCGACTGAGTTTTGTATATGTAAAGGACCTGGTAGCCGCTACCCTGGCCGCACTCACTGAAAACAAGAAAGAAGTAACGGTGTACAACATTTCAGATGGGAATGCTTACGACCGTTATGCATTGGCTGACAGGTTTAAAGAGATAAGCGGGAAAAACATCTTTCGTGCACATCTGCCCATGATTCTGGTAAAATGGCTGGCAGGTCTGCTCGACATCATTTACTCCTTCTCACCGAAAACACCTGTCTTAAACAGGGAGAAGCTCAAAGAGCTGACCGCTTCAAACTGGAACTGTAGTATAGACGCAGCCCGGAACAATCTGCATTACCAGCCGCAATACGACCTGCGACAAGGACTTGCGGAGACTTTAACATGGTATAAAGAGAACAACTGGCTTTAATTCCTGCGCCCGATTTGATTTAATATCGGATCACACCATCGGAACAGCGGCACGCGCCGTATGTGAACTGCCGGAGGTGGATGGGTACAACATGTGTTATGATCTTCAAAAATGAAAACAATATTTAAGTCGGTATGGTATAAAATCGCTCCGGTTATCTGTCTGATACAGATATTGTCGGGCGTAGCCATAGCGCAAAATACGACTACGATTAAAGGTACCGTCACAGACGCAAAAACAGGTGAAACCCTGCCTTTCGTCTCGGTGCTGATCCCGGGTACAACTATGGGAACAGCTTCTGATGCAGACGGTCGCTATGCATTGACGCTCCGTGAAAATTACGCTACCATCAAATTCACTTACGTAGGTTACCTGAGTGTAGAAAAGCCGATCACTCCCGGCATTTCACAGGTAATTGATGTGAAGCTGTCTGTGGATGCATCCATGCTGAAAGAGGTAACTGTTAAAGGGAGAGGACGTTACCGGAATAAGGATAATCCGGCAGTACAGCTCATCCGCGAGGTAATTGCGCACAAGGATGAGAACAAAATGGCGGGTAACGAATATGTGGAATACGAACAGTACGAAAAGATCTCACTTGCATTGAGCAATCTTTCCGACAATTTCAAGGACAAGCGTATTTTCAAGAACTACCAGTTTTTGTTTAAAACCCAGGATTCTGCGGCAATGGGCGGCAAGAATATGCTCCCAGCATTTATAGAAGAAAAGCTTTCTCAGGTTTACTTCCGTAAAAGTCCGTACACCAAAAAGCAGCGCGTACTGGCCAGTCGTCGGGCAGAATTTGATGCCAAGTTTGTGGACAATGAAGGTTTAAGCGCGTATTTCAACAGGTTGTATGAAGATATCAACATTTATGATAATGATATTTCCATTGCTACCAACCTGCTGCTGAGCCCGATCGCAAATACAGCGCCGACATTTTACAAGTTCTTTATCAGGGATACCATTAAAACCAATGATCCATGGCTGATCGAACTCGGCTTTGTTCCGAGAAACAAGACCGATATGCTTTTCGAAGGGAAGCTGTTTGTGACCCTCGACGGAAAATACGGTGTGCAGAATGCCTATCTGACCGTAAACAAAGATATTAACCTCAACTTCATGCGCGACCTGGAAGCCAGTCTCGAATTCGAGAAAAGTGCTGACGGCAGGTACCACCCAAGCAAGACGTCCCTCGCAATGGAATTTGCATTGGGTGAGAAAAGCGCGGGACTATATGGTCAGAGGGTAGTTAACTTCAAAAATTATACGATCAATCAGAGCCGGCCCGACAGCGTTTACAAAGGTCCGAATGAGGAAATTGCGTATAATCCCGAGATTAAAGTAGGGGAGTCTTTCTGGGGAAGTGCGCGCCACATTCCGCTGGAAGCTACCGAGCTTGACATTTACAAGAATATAGACACACTCCAGACCATTCCCTCATTCCGGCGTACCATGGATATCGCCACCTTGTTCCTGGCAGGTTACAAGTCGCTCGGGAAAGTGGAGATCGGCCCTTTTAATACTTTTTACAGCTTCAACCCGGTTGAAGGTTTCAGGCTCCGTTTCGGTGGCAGAACTACGCCCGAACTTAGCAAGCGCGTGTATTTTGAAGCATATACCGCCTACGGTTTCAAAGACGAAAAATGGAAGTATTTCGTAGCAGGTACCTACTCGATCAATAATAAGTCGGTTTATCATTTTCCGCTCAACTACATCAGGGCAAGCTACCAGCGCGATACTAAGATCCCCGGACAGGAACTGCAGTTTGTGCAGGAAGATAACCTGCTGCTTTCATTCAAGCGCGGGGACAATAACCGCTGGCTTTACAATGACATTTACAAGCTGGAATACGTCAGAGAGTTTGATAACCATTTGTCTTACAAAATCGGATTTACGCAATGGAGCCAGCGCGCAGCCGGGATACTTCGCTATCAAAGCCTCGATCCCGACGGTTCACTCCACGACGAAGGTATTCTGAACAACACGGAGGCGAACCTGGAACTGCGTTATGCGCCCAACGAGCAATTCTATCAGGGTAAGTTGTACCGCACGCCAATAATCAACCGGTATCCGATCTTTACAGTTCGTTACAATGCAGGTTTGAAAGGTGTTTTCGAAGGTCAGAATAGGTACCACAATTTGTCGGGTAACATTGCGAAACGGTTCTATTTGTCGCAGTTCGGATATGCAGATGTGACGGGAGAGGGTGGTTATATTTTTGGAAAAAATGTATTGTTCCCGCTGCTGACAATCCACCGTGCTAACCAGACCTACGCTTACCAGCTCAATTCATTCAACCTGATGAACTTCCTGGAATTTGTGAGCGACCGTTATGCAAGCCTGGATGTGCAATATTACATGAATGGGTTTTTGTTCAATAAAATACCATTGCTGAAAAGGTTGAAGTTGCGTGAAGTGTTCAGTTTCAAAGGTCTTGTCGGCGGCTTGCGCGATGAGAATAATCCCGCCTTACATCCTTCACTATATCGTTTCCCGGTGGATGAGTCAGGCAGGCCAATCAGCTACACATTGTCGCGGGCACCTTACATTGAAGGCAGCGTCGGTATCGCCAATATTTTCAAGCTGATCCGGATTGATCTGGTGAAAAGGTTTACCTATCTCGATAACCCAGGTGTGTCGGAATGGGGTGTTCGCGCCAGGTTCAAGCTGGACTTCTAGTATCAAATTTCATTAGACACCAATTATATGAATTACGCCATCATAGCCGCAGGTGAAGGTTCCCGGCTCGCCAGCGAAGGTTTTCAACTTCCGAAGCCGATGGTACCGCTTTGCGGCGAGATGATGATCGACAGGCTGATCGGCATTTTCATGCGGAATCAGGCTGAGCGCATCAGGATTATCATCAATGAAAACTCCCCGGAACTCGAAGCGCATTTGCTCGAACTACGGAAGGATCTGCCCATTGATATCATTAAAAAAACAACACCCAGTTCATTGCACAGCGCATTTGAGTTGCTGGATGGCGTTGCCGGAATAGATGCAGTTTGCCTCACAACAACCGACACGATTTTCCGCGAGGAGGAATTTGCTGATTTCATTTTGGCTTTTGAATCCAATGCAGACCTGGGCGGGCAAATGGCGGTAACCTCGTTTATCGATGATGAAAGTCCGCTTTTCGTGCATATAAATGAAAGCGGGATCATCACTGCATTTACAGATTCCAATGAAATGCAGACTCCCTATATCTCGGGCGGCATTTACTGTTTGCGCAAAAAAGCGATTGAAGTTCTAGGGAAATCTGTCCGTAGCGGCACTTCCAGAATGCGGAATTTTCAGCGGCAGCTTGTGGCGGAAGGAATTGAATTGAAGGCTTATCCATTTTCCAAAATCGTCGACGTAGATCACGTCAGCGATATAGAAACAGCAGAATCTTTTTTGAGCCAGGAACACCTCGCTTGAAAATCAGAAAACAAACTGACACCAATGAATTAAAGACCGGTTCATTTACCGGCAGCGTATGAATGAAATTGAAATACTCGGCGTACACCGAAACAAAAAGTACTCGCCAAATCACATTGGCAACGACGACGCGATCTTTTCGCTGACAGCCAAAGCACTTGAAGCAATGGGGTGCAAAGTGACGATCTGCTGTGAAGATGAATTCCTGGCGTTGAAAGAAGTGCAGCAGCCCAGGATTTTTACAATGGCGAGACAAAAGCAGGTTGTAGCCAGGTTGCAGGAGCTGGAAAACAGTGGCGTGAAAGTGGTTAACTCAGCATTTGGCATCGAAAACTGCTTTCGTACCAATCTGACAAGAGCATTGAACGAACACCACATTCCCGTGGCAGACAGCTATATCGTGCCTACCAGCTACGATCAGGAAACGGTGTTTGACGATATCAAAGGCAAAGGATACTGGATCAAACGCGGCGATTTTCACGCGATCCATAAAGAGGATGTTTCATTTGCTGCTTCCCGCGAAGAGGCAAAAGAAATTCTGCGGGAGTATGCATTGCGCGATATCCCGGATGCGGTAATTTCTGAGAACCTCGTGGGTGACCTGGTGAAATTTTACGGCGTGCGCGGTACCGACTTTTTCTTCTGGTTTTATCCTTACGATAACAACCACCATAAATACGCCCAATACCAGCAGGTTAATGGAAATTCGGCGTATTACACCTTTGACTCTGCACATTTGCAGCAGGTTGCGACCGAGGCAGCGAAGGCCGTTGGTATAAGTATTTACGGAGGCGACGCGATTGTAGGGCAGGACGGACAATTCCGGATTATCGATCTGAACGACTGGCCGAGCTTTGCACCTTGCCGGGATCAGGCGGCCGGACATATTGCGGGCCGCATTTTTCAGGAATTTACAAATGACAATTAATGGAGACTTCAACTACCGGACCATCTGAATTAAAGGACGAACCCAGTAATTCAGCTTTTCAAAACTCATTAAAATCAAGCGATACCGAGGAGCAGATCGATATCTGGTTCTATCGCCCGATCGGGTATCAGATCGCATTGTTTTGTGCCAAAGTAGGTATCCGTCCCAATCCGGTCACTATCGTTAGTATTTTCTTTGGGGTAGGGGCAGGTATCCTGTTCTATTCTCAGGAGCTCTGGATCAATGTGATCGGTATGCTGTTGCTGGTATTTGCCAATTCACTGGACAGTGCCGACGGACAGCTTGCGCGGATGACAAATGATAAAAGTCGCCTGGGTCGCATTCTCGACGGTGCTGCGGGCGATTTCTGGTTTATTGCCATTCACGTAGCGTTGTGTTTGCGCGGGATGAATGAGGGCTGGACTGCGTGGATCTGGGTTTGGGGAGTTTTGGCCGGCGCTTCACACGTAGTACAATCCGCAATGGCGGACTATTACCGCAATGTGCATTTATTCTTCATCAAAGGCACTTCCGGCAGCGAGCTGGATAATAGCCGCGAGTTGCAGACGGAGTATGACAAGCTGAGCTGGACCAGGAACTTTGGAATGAAGTTCGTTGCGCGGTTTTACCTGAACTATACCAAAATGCAGGAAAGTTTTTCACCAAACCTTCAAAACCTGCTTTGGGTTGTCAGAAACAAATACAGAAACGGATTACCGGAAAAGCTTGTGACGGATTTCAGGGCGATGAACAAGCCTTTGATGAAGTATACCAATATCGTTCAGTTCAATACACGCGTCATTTTTCTTTTCCTCTGGCTTTTTATTGACCAGTCATGGATCTATTTCTTCTTTGATATGCTTGTTCTGAACCCCATTCTGATTTACATGATCGCGAACCAGGAAAAAGTGAGCAAATATTTTCATCAGCAGATTACGAGCGGTAAAATCAATGAATACCAAAATATATAAAGCAGTTTTTCTCGCGATAGGCGTCATTTCTCTGGGCTATATGATTTATGGCACCGGGGTTGACGTGATCTGGGAGAACATCCAGTTAACCGGCATCTGGTTTGTACCGGTGATCGGAAGCTGGCTGCTGATTTATATGTTGAATGCATTCGCTTTCAAAGCGATTATTCATGAGCCTTCGGTACCCGAGAGTAATCTGTCATACTGGGCTGTTCTCAGGCTGACGATCTCCGGTTATGCCATTAATTACATTACCCCCTTTGTTGCACTGGGCGGGGAGCCTTACCGGATCCTCGAACTCAAACCTGCACTGGGACTGAAAAAAGCGACTTCTTCGGTGCTGCTTTACAGTTTGATGCACATGTTTTCCCACGTGATTTTCTGGCTTGCAAGCATTGTGCTGATCGTCGCAGTTGTTCCGCTCAGCGATGTGATGCTTGCTGGTTGCGGGATTTTGCTGGTTGTGGGACTGGTATTGGGCTACTGGTTTATTAATGTGTACAAAAAAGGCTTCATGGTCAGCACATTCCGCCTGCTTGAAAAACTGCCTTTTGTAGGAAACCGCGCGCGTGAATTCGCTATCAAAAATGCAGAGAACCTGTATGAAGTTGACGAGCAGATCCGCATTCTGTATGCGCAGCGCCGCGATGTTTTTTACGCATCCCTGTTTTATGAATTTGTGGCCCGTGTGATCGGCTGTCTTGAAATATTCTTCACTGCCCACGCGATCGGAATGGAAATGAGTCTCTCACAATCATTGATCGTGAGCTCAGGCTCGTCTCTTTTTGCCAACCTGATATTCTTCTTCCCCATGCAGCTGGGCACGCGCGAAGGCGGCCTGGTACTCGCATTGCGGAGCGTAGGACTCGCAGCCACGCAAGGCATTTTCATCGGCATTGTAATGCGCATCAGAGAGATCGTCTGGATCATCATAGGGCTTGCATTGATGAGCAAGAAAGCCAAGCCAGATGAGCAGCAAGGAACTGAAGACCTGAATGCCGTACCCGCGGCTGCGCACCGCTAATTTTTAAATACATAACAAGGCAAAACGCACCAGGCTGATAGCCGATTGCCGACTGCCGAAAGCCAATTACTAATGATCAACGGAATTTTACTCGACTACGGTGGTACAATCGACACCAATGGCCTGCATTGGGCGCATGTTTTGTGGGAAGCTTACCAGCACAATCGGGTAAATGTTGACAGGGATGCATTTTCGCAGGCTTACAAATACGGCGAGCGGGCATTGGCTATCAAGCCGCTTGTACAGCCACAGCATGTATTCTACGACGTTCTTTCACTGAAACTGAATGAGCAGTTCCGTTTTTTGCAGGAAAGCGGGCACGATATTGATGTGAGCGCAATAGACGCCATTGCACATGAATGCAATGAGTTCGCACGCACTACTGTGGAGAATGCGAAGCCGGTACTTGCCGCACTTTCAGCAAATTATCCGCTTGTAATGGTTTCCAATTTTTACGGGAACATTCAAAGTGTGCTTGAAGACTTCGGTATCCTGGGTTACTTCCAAACGGTGGTTGAATCTGCCGTGGTTGGCGTGAGAAAACCCGATCCGCAGATCTATCAGCTTGGGGTAAATGCACTCGGATTGAATGCAGAAGCCTGTGTTGTGATCGGAGATTCATATTCGAAGGACATTGCACCGGCCAGGCAGCTGGGCTGCAAGGCTATCTGGCTGAATGTAGCCGGCTGGGAAGATGCCGGCGGGTCGGATCAGGTGCTGGAAGGTGTTGTTGAAATTACCGATTTTGCTCAGGCAGAAGGGGTTATAAATCAATTTTAATAAAAGCTTATGTACGATATCTGTACGATAGGGCATATTACCCTTGACAAGGTTGTGACTACTCAGTCGGTCAACTATATGCCTGGCGGCACCTCGTTTTATTTTTCAAAGGCGCTGCGGGATTTTGATGTGAAATACATGCTGGTCACCGCGCTCGCCGAGGAGGAAAGCCACATTGTGAAGTCGCTCAGAGACGAGCGCATTGAAGTTTTCTCCCAGGACAGTCCCTACACAGTTTACTTCGAAAATATTTACAGTGCCAATCAGGACCACCGTGAACAGAATGTGCTGCACAAAGCCGCTTCGTTCACAGTGAAGCAAATGCCTGAAATAGAATCCCGCATCTTCCATCTGGGGCCGCTGCTTTCGGATGATATCCAGCTCGATTTACTCAAACATCTTGCATCCAAAGGTCAGGTTTCGCTCGATATTCAGGGTTACCTGCGGTATGTAAAGGATAAAAAAGTGTATTACACCGACTGGGCAGACAAGCAGGAAGCACTGCCGCACGTGTCAATACTGAAAGCGAACGAATTCGAAATGGAGGTGATCGCCGGCACTTCCGATATCCGCGACGGCGCGAAAATAATCGCCGGGATGGGCGTGAAAGAAGTAATCATTACGCTCGGCAGCAAAGGGTCGCTCGTTTACAAAGACGATCATTTTTACCAGATTCCGGCTTACAAGCCTGCGGCTGTGGTGGATGCTACCGGCTGCGGGGATACTTATATGGCCGGATACCTAAGCAAGAAAGTGAGAGGTGCGGATGTACAGGAAGCGGGGGAGTTTGGAGCAGCAATGGCGACATTAAAAATTCAGTCTTCGGGGCCGTTTTCTGGAAACCAGGAGGCAGTTAATCATGTTGTCTTGCATGGGGAGTGTGATCGTGAAGTGATCGCGCAGGCCATTTACTGAAGCGTTTATCTATTATGAAATATGTGAGGAATTGGTTGATGGCATTGAGCCTGATACTGGCGTCGTACTCGGGGACTTTCTCCGCAGGCGACAAGGACGGCGATAAGCTGCCCAATCCGGACGAATTCCCAGTCCCAAGCGATGTGCCTGGTCTGCTCTTTTACATCCAGCGTGACCCGAATGCAAACACAATCTGTTATCAGCTAAATACCGACAAACAGGGCCGGCTTAGTGTTAAAGATCCTGTTAATACATTCTGGATCAGATATACCGATGGCGGTGAGCGCAGAGAGCTCAATTATCTTCAGCGCAAGTTTGCCTACGGTATCAATGTGAAAGACAAAGGCAATGCATCTTACGAACTGCGTTCGGTGGCTTATTCAAAGCTTCCGTTACAGTTAAGAAGAGACAGCCGCAACACCTACCACGTTTACGCCACGATCGATAAAAAAGAATGCATTCTCAGCCGGGTTTTCATCCGCATTGACGGGGGTACATTCTGGTCGCCAAATGTTCTTTACATAGAATTGAAGGGAACAGAACTTGCTACCGGAAAGACGATTGTTCAACGTATAAAACCCTCCTGAATGGCTCAAATCGCCAAATTGTCATAAGATTGCAACAGGATTATTCAGTTGCTTGTAAAGGTTACGTAACAAGTTCGCATATTTGGAATGGAATTTTCGGTTTTGACCGAAAAGCCAAGCGAAATCTAACGTAATCTAACTATTGACAAATGGAGCATATTGAGAACGGAGGTCAGGATGAAGTCTTCAAAGACGAGATCACCAAAGCCTCCGATTTTAAATTCGGTACTACCGTAGTAAAAGTGTTTGACGATATGGTCAGCCGCTCTGTACCGTTTTACAACGAAACACAGCGGATGCTCGCGGAAATTGCCGCGGACCACGTCAAAGAAGGCAGCTTTTTATATGACCTGGGCTGCTCTACCGGCACCACGCTCATCGAAGTCGACAAGCTTATCCCGTCTGACATTAAATTTATCGGCATTGACGAATCCCCGGAAATGCTTGAAAAGTGCGACCTCAAATTCAAAGAAGCCGGCTTCGTGCGTCCCTACGACTTACAGTCGGGCGATTTGCAGCAGGAGACTTTACCCATTTCAAATGCCTCGGTAGTAATCCTTTGTCTTACCATGCAATTTGTACGCCCGCTCTACCGGGAGCGGCTTTTGCGTAACATCTACGATGGACTGAATCCCGGCGGTGTGCTGCTGCTGGTAGAAAAGGTACTTGCTGAAAGCACCGTTTTCAATCGCGACTTCATTAAATATTACTATAACTATAAAAGAAGAAACCATTATAGCGAGCTCGAAATCTCCCAGAAGAGAGAGGCGCTCGAAAATGTGCTGATCCCGTATAAGTTATCTGAAAACATGCTCCTGTTGAAGGAAGCCGGTTTCGCGGATTGCGAAATATTCTTTAAGTGGTACAATTTTTCAGGAATGATAGCTTATAAAAAATAATGATAGCAATAGGAAACTTCTTTTTTAAGTACAGGAACAATCTGTTCATCTTTCTTTATCTCCTTCTTTTTCTCCCGTCACCATTACTTTTCAAACCCGAGCAATTCGGTGAAAAATACTATTTGTACCCGATCATACTCGGGCTGCTGGTGACATTTGCAGGCGAGATTATCCGCGGGATTACCATTGGCTTGGCCTATATCATTCGCGGTGGCAAAGACAAGAAGGTATATGCCGAAAAGCTGGTGACCGAGGGGATCTTCAATCACTGCCGCAACCCGCTGTATGTGGGGAATATCCTGATGCTTTTGGGTGTCGGAATTCTTGCCAATTCGCTCATTTATGTGGGAATCGTAATGCCCCTTTTTCTGTTTATTTATCAGGCAATCGTACTAGCAGAGGAAAACTTTCTGCGTAACAAATTCGGTGCCCAGTTCGATGCGTATTGCAGCCGTGTTAACCGTTGGCTGATCAACTTCCGGGGTATATCCCACGCATTTGACGGCATGAATTTCAATTACAAAAGATGGATACTGAAAGAGTATAACACGCTGCTGGTCTGGCTGCTGGGTATCTGCGCGATCCTGATCTTCAAATATCCGCAGCTCGTGCCCGAGAGTGATTCGCGCATTATTCTGTTCGTGGCGATTGTACTGGTGCTTGGTGCGGTGTACGGTTATATCCGTTATCTGAAAAAATCAGGAAAAATGACCGATACGATGGCTTGATGCACTTTTAAAATGCTTTGGCATGCTATTTGGCAGTCAGGTAAATCTGAACCCTTCTGAATGAACATAAAAATCATGACCCCCTAAGACCAAAACAGGACTTATGAGAATCGTTATCATTGGAGGAGGATTTGCCGGCGTAAACCTGGCTATGGATCTTGCCAAAAACAAAAAGTTTGACGTGACATTGGTGGATAAAAACAACTACAATTTTTTTCCACCATTGATATATCAGGTAGCCACTGCATTCCTGGAACCTTCGAGCATCAGCTATCCTTTCAGAAAGCTGTTTTCAGAAAGGAGAAACCTGCACTTCCGGCTTGGCGAATTTACAAGGGTAATACCTGAGGAAAACCGCATTATACTCGCAAATGGAGAGTTGGAATACGACCAGCTCGTATTTGCAACCGGCGCAGAAACCAACTTTTTCGGAATGGAGAATGTGAAAAACAACTCCACTCCGATGAAAACGCTGGAAGACGCAATTGGCATGCGTAACAAATTGCTTCAGCAAATGGAAAAGGCGACGATCTGCGAAGATCCCGCCGAAGTAAAAAAGCTGCTCACCGTTGTAATTGCAGGCGGCGGGCCGACCGGAGTTGAGATTTCGGGGATGTTTGCAGAAATGCGGAACGGCGTACTGCGGAAAGAATACCCCGAGCTTGCCGGAAAAGGTAGTGAAATTTACCTGGTCGACGGGGGAGACGCTTTGCTCTCGCCTATGAGTGTGAAATCGCAGCAGGATACCTACGAAGCGCTGAGCAAGCTGGGCGTAAAAATCAAGCTGAATGCGCATGTGGTAGACTTCAAAGAAGATAAGGTTTACTTCACGGACGGTGAATTCATAGAAACCAAAACACTCATCTGGGCTGCCGGAGTTACGGGTAAAGTTTTCGACGGAGTTCCGCCGGAAGCTTACGGAAGAGGCCGCAGAATGCTTGTAGATGCGTATAACAAAGTCAATGGACTGCATAATATATATGCGATCGGCGATGCGTGCCTGCAACTTACTGACGCCAACTTCCCGCAGGGACACCCTCAGGTAGCGCAGGTTGCCATACAGCAGGGGAAAACACTGGCCCACAATTTCAAGGCGGCTGACGAGAACAAAACATTGAAACCGTTTGCATACCACGACAAAGGTTCAATGGCGATTATCGGTCGTGCAAAAGCCGTTGTGGATATGCCACGACCCAAGCTTCATTTCAAAGGTCTTATTGCGTGGCTTGCCTGGCTTTTCATTCACCTCATCGCATTGATCAACCAGCGTAACAGGATCAAGACGCTTTATAACTGGATGGTCGCGTATTTCACGAAAGACCAGTCTTTGCGGATGATCATCAAGCCGGCCGAACGTGACGAGCAGGAAGCTCCAGTATCCATACAAAAAGTCCCAAGTATCTGATTGCGCTATGACAGAATCTTCATCCTACGCTTACGACTCGCCGGGTACGGTATCTGCTGTTTTTCTGACCAGGGCTGATGCGGATAAAGCATACAAATCGCTTTTGAAAAAAGGCTACACAGAAGACGAGATCTCTGTACTCATGTCCGACGAAACGCTGAACAAGCATTTAAGCGATTCAAGCGATCACTCCGAACCGGAGTCCAGACCGGCGAACGAGGAAGAAAAAGGGAAGGTGATCGGTGGCGCGACAGGCGCATTCACCGGATTATTTATGTCATTGAGCCTTATAGCTGTACCCGGACTGGGAATATCCATTGCAGGGCCGGTTGTGGCAGGGATCACAGGCGCAATTACAGGTCGCACGCTGGGGGGGATAATAGGTGCAAGAATTCCGTCAACACACTCGGAAACATACGAAGAGGGCGTAAAAGAAGGTGGTATCATCATCAGCGTCGATCCCAAGAACCTGGCTGAGCGGGATGCCATTATTCAGGATTTCAAACTACACAGTGGCCGTGATATCCTGACTAACGACGGCTATTCCAATTGGGGATAATTCAACTTCAATTAATTTCTCCTTCATTATTGCGGCGACTTGCTGAGCGCTTTGGCTTGTTCGAGATAGCTGCGCAACACCGGAATTTTTCCATTGATCCAGGACTTTAATGCATTGTCCGAAACTGTACCTGCCTGAGCTTCAAAAAAGGAAATGGTATTGGTATGCATAGCTACCATAGTGGCTGCGTAAGTGGTATCAAAAGCAACCATTTTGCGGGAAGCGAGGCTGTCGAGCGCCTGCTGTCGCTCGTCGGAAATCGTGTTGGGGATAGTCAGGTCTTTATCAGCTGCAAATGCCTTCAACTCGTCATTTGATTTTGTATAACCATCGATCATCAATTGTGCAAAGTCCGCATAGTCTTTGGAAGCCTGGTTCTCCAATGCAAGCTGACCCGCGCTGATCTGGAAGAGTCCTTCATCAGCAGCGGCAAGCACAAATGCGCGATCGTCTTCGGTAATGGAAATGCGCCGTGCGTTTTCATCGTCGTCGTCACTACAGGAAAGGGTGAGCGTAAGCAGAAGCAGGAAATACAGGCGGGGCTTTTTCATGAGAGTTGCAATGGTTTGTGCAAGCTCAAATAATATTATGCCAATCAGAAGTGGGATTAAAGGTCGCTGTCCTTGTTCCTTTTATAGGAAGCAATTTTGGAATAAAGCTCGGCAGGACTGAAAGGTTTACTGATATAATCGTTCATGCCAACTGTAAATGCAATATCCTTGATATCCATCATCGCCGAGGCGGTAAGTGCAACAATGGGAAGATTTGCATATTTCTCACCGGGAAGCTGCCTGATTTTCAAAGTAGCCTCGTACCCGTCCATTTCGGGCATTTGAAGATCCATTAACACCAGATCGTAATCGGCCAGCTGCACCTTTTGCAATGCAATCAGCCCGTTATCGGCTACGTCATAATCAACCTTCCATTGTTTCATGAAGTTGCGCATCAGGAGCACGTTGATCGCATTGTCTTCCACAATAAGTACCCGCATTCCTTCCAGGCTGAACGTGCCGGTGAATGTACCCGCAGTCTGTTGGGCAAGTTGTTTTTCGCTGATTTTGAATGCGAGACTGAAATAGAATGCGGATCCTTGTCCCGGGTCGCTTTCGACGTAAATTTTGCTTTGCTGTAATTCCAGCAGCCTTTTTGTGATGGTAAGCCCGAGACCTGAGCCGCCGTATTTCCGTGTCGTATCGGAGGTTGCCTGGGTAAAGCTGTCGAATATGTTTTCGATTTTTTCAGGCGGGATCCCGATTCCGGTATCTTCCACCCGGAAGTCGATGAGGATGGTGTCGCCTTCCCTTTTAGCTACATCAGCCGAGATCGTCACTTTGCCGCGCTCTGTGAATTTGACTGCATTGCTCACCAGGTTCGTCAGTATCTGCCCCAGCCTGACCGGGTCTCCCGTCACCGTTACATTGACGCTGTTGGTTACTTTTAATTTCAGCAGGATACCCTTTTCATTCGCTTTCTGAAGAACACCCGAGCGGATGTTTTCCAGCAGGAACAATACATTGAAATCTGTCTCCTCAAACTCGATCTTGCCAGCCTCTATTTTACTGAAATCAAGAATATCGTTGATCAGTACCAGCAGGTTTTCGGCAGAAAATTTCAGGATGTTCAGATACTCCATTTGCTCCGAGGTCGGATTTTGCTGCAGCAGCAAATGGGTGAAGCCGATTACCGCATTCATGGGCGTGCGGATCTCGTGGCTCATGGTTGAGAGAAACTGCGATTTGGCCACAGCCGCCATTTCCGCCATTTCTTTGGCGTGGATCAGCTCCTGCTCCGCTTTCTTCTGGTTATCAATGTCCATGATCGCGCCATACAACTTGACAACTTTGCCGGAAGCGTCGGTATAAGGTTTTCCAATGGCGTGTATGAACTTGATATTTCCGTCCGGCATCACAATCCGCAGGTCAAAGCTTGCGGGTTCAAGGTTATTGATTGCCTCCCGGATGTGTTTTCTGTATAGTTGAAGATCATCCGGGTGGATCATTCTGGAAAAAAGCTCGGTATCCGGCCCGGCATAGTCCGGTTCCAAACCGAAAATCCGGAAAGCTTCGTCAGACCAGAAGTTCTGACCGGTTACCAGATCTGCCTCCCAGCTGCCGCTGTGCGTAAGTTGCTGCGATTCGGCCAGCAATGCCTCGCTGCGCCTGATTGCTTCCTCTGCCTGCTTGCGCTGCGTTATATCGTGCCACACGACGAGCAGTACCTTCTTATTGTTGATCGGAACGGGATTGAGGGTAACTTCAACAGGGAACTCTTCTCCATTGATTCTCCGGTGAATCCACTCGAATCGATTGTAGCCGCTTTCATAAGCCAGCTTATCCATTGCCTTCGACTTCTCGGAAGATAACTGTCCGTCAGGCTGGTATTCAGGAGAAAAAGCAGCAGGGTGAATGGAGAGCAGTTCTTTTTTGTCTTTGCAACCCAGCATTGTCACAGCGGCCTGGTTGCAGTCGATAATCCCGTTTTCATCAAAGAGCAAATGCGCATCTGTAGAATACTGGAATATAACAGCCAGTTTCTCTTGCAGGAGCTCCCGCTCGATATCATCTTGCGAACCGGTTCGCCTGAATGCTTCGTCTCCTGTCGCTGGTAAACTCATGCCGGTGGCTGCTGTTTTTTATAGAAGAAGGTTTACAATTAAAGAAGATTCTGACCACTTTTCCAAAGCGGTTTTAAATAGAAAGGCAAATAACGATGCCAGTAAAAATTTAACTTATTGAACGGTATTGAAGCGGCAGACATTGCTTTCGAAAGTACAAATAATCGGATGTTAATTCAAGATCGGAATCGCGAATGCAGCCGTGATCTCGTAAATTGATTAGTGACAACATTGCCTACGGCATGAATGCAGATTATAACTCATTAATAAAGCGGATTGCCGACCTGGAAGAGGAACTGGCGAAAGCGCGTGCTTCTAATACGACCTCTTACGTCGAACTACGGGAAGCGGAGGGCGAGGGCTGGAATGAAGCAGAGGCGAGGATTCGGGAGAGTGAAGAGCGGTTCCGGGTCATTGCTGACACTGCGCCCGTTCTCATCTGGCTTTCGGGTATTGATAAGAGCTGCTACTTCTTCAATAAAGGGTGGCTGGATTTTACGGGTAAGACCATCGAGCAGGAATTCGAGAACGGCTGGGTAGCAGGTGTTCATCCCGACGATCTGGAGCGTTGCCTGCACATTTACACGTCGAGCTTTGATGCAAGGCAGGACTTCAACATGGAATACAGGCTCCGCCGGTTCGATGGGACCTATCGGTGGATTGCCGACAGGGGTGTGCCCCGCTATACTTCCGACGGTGTCTTTATCGGCTATGTGGGCGGGTGTATGGATGTGCATGAGCAGAAAAACTTTGCCGAGGAGCTCGAACGCAAAGTGGAGCAAAGAACCGAGCAGCTAAAAAGATCGGAGGAGTTTTTACAATCTATACTTAACACGACCAGCAATAGCATATCATCCTACGAGGCGGTGCGGAATGAACAGCAGCGCATTGTCGACTTCCGGATCGTGTATACCAATTCGGAAGCTTTTTTCAGGAAAGCGGAAGGACAACTGGGAGTTATAGGCGCGAGGTGCAGCGAAGTGTATCCGGACATTTTTGAGAATGGTGTTTTTGAAAAATTAACGAAGTGCCTGGAAAGCGGCATGTCCGATAACTTTCAGGTGAGTCACGTGCGTGGAGGGGAAGTTACCTGGTACGATGCGTCGATCGAAAAGCTGGGTGACGGTGTGACCGTGACAGAGCGCAACATTACTGAACAGCTCCGGTCGGATATGGAGCTGCTGGACCTGAACCGGAAACTGAAAATCCAGAATTCAATTTTCAAGCATTCGGAGGAAAACGCGAATGTGGGCAGCTATGCGTGGAATCTTACTACCAGCGAGCTGGAATGTTCCGACAATCTCTACCGCCTGATCGGTTATGAGCCGCAGGAATTTGCGCCTTCTTTCGAACAATTCATCTCGTTTTTACACCCGAATGACCGCAGCAAAGCTATCCGGGACGGTATACGCGCGTTTGAGACGAAAGTCCTGATCCAAAGTACCTACCGTGTTGTTACACGTACCGGCGATATCAAGCACTTGCGCCTGAGCGGGAATTTTATTCTGGAAGCAGGTAACCAGCTGATGATCGGCGCATTGCAGGATGTTTCAAAAGACATTAAGCTGAATGAGGCGCTGCGGATCAAAAACATCGAATTGCGGCGAAACAATGAGGAGCTTGCATCTTTCAGCTATGTCGCCTCGCACGATCTGCAGGAGCCACTTCGCAAGATCCGTGCATTCAGTGGACGCATTCTGGAAAGAGAAAAGCACCTTTCCGAAAATTCAACCGACTATTTCAACCGGATTATGCTCGCGGCTGCCCGGATGCAAAAGCTGATCGAAGCACTGCTGAGTTACTCGGGGACAAATTCAAACAACATACAGTTTGTGGATACGGATCTCAACGGGATCGTACAAGAGGTAATCACAGATCTGGAAGGGATTATTGACGAGAAAAAGGTTGTATTTGAACTGGGTAAGCTGCCCGTAATTCCCGTAATACCTGTACAATTTTACCAGCTGATGCAAAATCTGGTAAGTAACGGAATCAAATACAGCAGGCAGGGGGAAGTGCCGGTAATCCGCATTCACTGTGAGATCATTGCCAAGGAAGGAGACGAAAGTGAGTTTTATAAGATCAGCGTAGAAGACAACGGGATCGGTTTCGATCAGCAATATGAGAGCCGCATTTTCGATCTGTTCCAGCGGCTGCACGGGAAAAACGAATACGAAGGAACAGGTATTGGCCTGGCAATCTGCAAGAAAATCGTGCAGAACCACGACGGCTATATTACTGCGGAGGGGCGACCAGGACAAGGGGCTACATTTAACGTTTACCTGCCTGTCAGCCGGGACTGATTTTAGTTTTGGTATAAATGAAAAAACCTTCTCAATGCAGACTGAGAAGGTTTTTTCATTTATGTTATTATTAGAAAATAAACTTGGTGCTCAGGAAATTGGATGTATCCTCGTGCACGATCTCGTTGATCAGCTGCTTATTCTGCTCGTTCATTTTGAATGCGACAAGCGACCGGATCGAGAATGCACGGATGGCGTCGGGAACAGATAATGTACCTTCCGCACTGTCCTTGCGACCCGTGAATGGGAAAACATCAGGTCCTCGCTGACATTGTGTATTGATATTTACCCGACTTACCTGGTTCACAAGCGGATCAATCAGCGCAGCCACTTCGTCGGCATCGTTGCTGAAAATACTTACCTGCTGCCCGTGGGTAGACTCGATTAAGAACTCGATTGTCTCTTCAAGATCCTCGAACGGAACTACCGGAACGATTGGACCGAACTGTTCTTCATGGTATAGCTTCATTTCTTTATTCACCGGATAAACCACCGCCGGATAGAAGAACGAGCCTTCCGATTTTCCACCATTTTCATTCACGACAGACGCGCCGTGCGTTAATGCATCGGAAATGCATTCATTGAGGTATTCGATCTTGTTGGTTTCCGGAAGTGGTGTGAGGGAAACACCTTTCTCCCACGGCATTCCAAATTTAAGCGTACCTACGGCGGCGCTCAGTTTTTCCAGGAACTGGTCAGCCACGCTTTTATGTACCCAAATGATCTTTAATGCAGTACAGCGCTGTCCATTGAAGGAAAGTGCACCCAGGATGATCTCCTTAACTGCGAGGTCAAGATCTGCATTGGGAGTAACTATCGCCGCATTCTTTGCGTCCAGTCCTAAAACGGCACGCAGCCTGTTTACTTTCGGGTGCTGCTTTTTCAGCTCATTGGCAACCTTACTCGATCCGATCAGCGTAAGTACATTGATTTTACCGGATTGCATCAGCCCGGGTACGATGGCATTCCCGCGACCGTAAATCACATTAACAACCCCTTTTGGAAAACAATCTCTGAATGCTTCCTGCAAAGGGTAATGTAGTAACGTACCGAATTTCGGGGGTTTGAAGAGAATGGTATTGCCCATGATCAGGGCAGGGATCAATGTGGTAAATGTCTCATTGAGCGGGTAGTTGAACGGCCCCATACAAAGTACAACACCCAGCGGGGAGCGGCGTACCTGCGCGGCAATTCCGTCCACAATATCGAAGCCGGATGAATCCCGGTCGAGGTTTTTCAGTGAGTCAATGGTTGCGTAAATGTATTCAACGGTCCGGTCAAATTCCTTGGCAGAGTCAGCGAACGATTTACCGATCTCCCACATAATGAGCTTGACAATAATGTCTTTCTGCTCGATCATGAGGCCGGTGAATTTCTCGACCCGGTGGATCCTTTCCGCTACGCCCATTGTCGGCCACTCGCCGCGACCGTTGTTATAAGCAGCAACTGCCGCATTCAGCGACTCTTCGGCTTCTGCGGCTGTACAAACCGGGTAACTGCCTATCAGCTTCCTTTCAAGTCCGTTTTCTGTTTTGACACAAACGGGTGAGTAAACTTCGTGAACAGGACCGTCCCAGGGTTTCATGACACCGTCGCTCAGGTATTCGCGCTGGTGGATCAGGGAGGGTAAGCTAAACTCCGACGGGATTTCGCTTTCTTCGACAAAGATGTTCTTCAATGCGGCGTTAAAATCCATTTTCTAACTGGCTAAATGAATGCTTGGTTTATTTAAGTAATGATTTTTGAAGACGGACAGTTCCCGTTAGAAAGACCTGACGACGTATATTACCAAATAACCTTAAACACTGTTTGCAATTAGCGGAGATCAGCTCAAATGCGGCTCGCAGCAGGCACTGCTGCATTCCTTTTGCCCATTTTCAAAAAACGGGTGATCAGGAACCCTGAGGCCAGCGTAAGTCCGGCGATCAGTCCGAGCCACATACCTGGTGCGCCCATACCAAAATGGAATGCAAGCAGGTAACCGACCGGAATACCAATAACCCAGTACGCAATCCCGATCAGGAAAGTGGGCGTTTTTACATCCTTGATGCCCCGTAGAAGTCCGGCACCGATCGCTTGGGTACTGTCCGATATCTGGAAAATAGCGGCAAATAGCAGCAGCAATGCAGCAAGTGAAACAACCTGCGGCTCTTTATTGAATGCGAAAGGGAGTATTTGGCGTAGTGCCACGAACATTGTAGCGCAGAGGATTCCGTAAATCAATGCGGTGATCAGGGTACTCTTGCCGATCACGATGATCTTCTGCCAGTCGGACCTGCCCAGCGCATTGCTGACGCGGATAGAGCCTGCCTGGGCAAGTCCCATGGAGACCATGAATGTAAATGAAGCGCAGCTCAGTGCGATCTGGTGTGCAGCTTGTGATACCGCACCTAATGTACCGATGATGATCCCCGATACTGCAAATGCACCCGCCTCCATACCGATCTGCAGGCTGCTTGGTACGCCGATATGCAGGAGCTCGCCCATGGTGTGGCTTTTCAGCTTCCACTGTTTGCGGCGCACTGCAATGTATTTGGCGAAGGTTTTGTGGCTGAGCACTACGTAACCCAGTGCCAGGAACATGCAGGTACGGGTAATCAGCGTAGCCCAGCCGGCACCCAGCAGTTCAAGCCGCGGAAAGCCCCAGTTGCCGTAAATAAGCAGCCAGTTCAGCAGAATGTTGAGGGGCATACCTGCTAGCGAGAATATCATGGCAGTGCGGGTTGATTCCAGTCCGTCTGCAAATTGTTTTAATGTCATAAAAAGCAACATCGGGATAATGGAAATCCCCATCAGCTGCATGAATGGAATTGCAAGGGTAACTACCTCAGGATCCTGGCCCAGGTGATAAAGCAGGTCTTTGCCAAACACCAGAGTGAATGATATAGCGAGCGCGGTAAGTGTACAAAGCACAAAACCATTGAAAAGGTAATGTGAAACCTGCTGCGCATCCTGCTTTCCATTCGCAAGCGACACCATTTGGGATACCGAGATTGTCATTCCGATCCCGATCACGAAAGGAATGTTCATGGCATTGATCACCAGCGCAGCAGCAGCCAGGTGCTTGTAGCTGATCGCACCTACCATCGCGCTGTCGATCAGGTGGAGCGCCATTTGGGCAAGCTCTCCGATGATGATTGGAAAGGCTAATCTTAACGTTTGTGAGGCTTCGTTTTTCATGGAATCGTGTGGATATGCTAAAAAGGTTGCAAAGGTAGCCAATTAGAGGTCAGCGCAAGAATCTTTCGTCCTATTATGTAGCAGGTTAGAGTAAATCCGGTTTGCAAACCGGTTTCTATTGTTAGCAATTTCAAGGCAGTGAGTATCGATAAAAATATTACAAAAAACAGAATGGGCATGAACAGGGAGTTCGC
Source organism: Dyadobacter sp. HNCC25DJ183 (assembly GCF_056895175.1). Taxonomy (NCBI): domain Bacteria; kingdom Pseudomonadati; phylum Bacteroidota; class Cytophagia; order Cytophagales; family Spirosomataceae; genus Dyadobacter; species Dyadobacter sp. HNCC25DJ183. The sequence goes on along the minus strand of NZ_JBXHAP010000007.1, from coordinate 233,134 downwards.
CGCTGGCGGGGCGCCGGCAGTGGGACAGAGGCAATTTTTGAAGGCATTTGGTTTATTCGCGTGTGTTTGTCTCAGTGCCTTCGGCGTAATGGGGCAGGGTACTGCAAAGCTGAAAGTAACCGGTAAGATCGTAGACGCACAAACGAGTGGTCCGCTGGGATATGCGAGTATCAGGCTCTTTAAAGCCGCAGACAGTTCTTTTGTAAGCGGTGCAATTACCGACGAAACGGGAGGCTTCATTGTCGACATTTCAGCAGGTAACTATTATGCACTTTCAGAATTTATCGGGTACAAGCCGCAGTTTACCTCTAACGTACGTCTTGCCGCCTCCAATTCTCCGCTTGATTTAGGATTAATCAAAGTCAGCCCGTCTGCACGCACATTGGACGAAGTGACGGTGCAGGCAGAGAAAAGCACCATGGAACTGTCTCTTGACAAAAAAATATTTAATGTAGGTAAAGACCTCGCCAATGCGGGTGGGACAGCCGTGGATATACTCACAAATGTACCCTCAGTAGCTGTGGACGTGGAAGGCAATGTAAGTCTGCGCGGAAGTGGTAATGTGCGTATACTCATCGACGGTAAACCTTCGGGCCTGGTGAGCATCAAAGGAGCAAGCGGCTTGCAGCAATTGCAGGGAAGCATGATCGAGCGGGTTGAAATTATCACTAATCCGTCGGCGCGCTATGAAGCCGAGGGAATGGGAGGGGTGATCAATATTGTGCTGAAAAAAGAACGGAAAGAGGGTATCAACGGATCTTTTGACATTATAACGGGGCACCCGACCAACTACGGAGCGGCGGCTAATGTTAATTACAGACGCAAGAACCTTAACTTCTTCATTAATTATACCATGTCGTACCGGAACACGCCGGGTAAAAACTTCGTATACCAGGAGCTTTACCGTGACGATTCCACGTTCATCATGGAGCGGGATATGAAGACCAATCTGAAAGGAATGGCCAACTCTGCACGCGGGGGGATTGATTATTATTTCAATCCCAAAAACATCCTGACCGGCTCCTATACCTGGCGCACAAGCAAGGGTAAACGTTTTTCAACGCTGACTTACCGGGATTACCTGACGAACAAGAACAATCTTACGAGCTACACGATCCGTACCCAGGACGAAACAGAAACAGAGCCCAATTCAGAGTATTCCATTACTTACAAGAAGACATTTAACCGTAAAGGCCAGGAGTTTACAGCAGATGTGCGGTACCTCGACAACTGGGAAAACTCTGACCAGTATTACAATGAGAACGTGTACAATCCGAATGGAAGTCCGTCGGATATAGCGCCGCTATTGCAGCAGGCTGTGAACTATGAAACGGAGAAGCAGCTGCTTTTCCAGGCTGATTATGTGCACCCGTTTGCCAAGGACGGCAAGTTTGAGGCGGGAGGCAGGAGCAGCTCACGCGATATGACAAACGACTACACCGTAACACAGCGTGCAAACGACGGCGGCTGGATCACCTTACCAAATCTGACCAACGATTTCCTATACGAAGAGAACATCAATGCGGTTTACGGGATCGTTGGCAATAAAACTGGTAAGGTATCTTATCAGGCGGGGTTGCGTGCAGAATGGACAGGGGTAACAACCGAGTTGAAGCAGACTGCGGAGGTGAATAAACGAACTTATGCAAATCTGTTCCCGAGCGTGCATGTTACTTATGACCTGGCAAAACAGAATGCATTCCAGCTCAGTTTCAGCCGCAGGGTGCGCCGGCCGCAGTACAACGATCTCAGTCCGTTCGCGACGTACAGCGATAACCGGAATTATTGGAGCGGAAATCCCGACCTTAATCCGGAGTTCACGAATGCATTTGAGCTTGGCCACATCAAGTACCTCGCAAAAGGTTCGCTTACTTCTTCGCTTTACTACCGGCATACGAATGGGAAGATCACGAGTATCCGGCGCGTGCAGGAGGATGGAAGCTCTTATACCCGGCCTGAGAACCTGGGTACCGAGGATGCTTACGGAGCAGAGTTTACGAGCTCTTTCAATCCGGTTCAATGGTGGAAGTTTGATGCAAGCTTCAATTTTTTCAGGGCAATTACCGACGGCGCGAATGTGGATGATACATTCAAAAGTGATACTTACAGCTGGTTTGTACGTGCCATGTCGCGGCTGACATTGTGGAAAACAACCGACGTACAACTTCGCGGTAACTATGAAGCGCCGCAGCAAACCCCGCAAGGCAGAAGAAAAGCGCTCGCCACGCTCGATCTCGCAGCCACCCGGGATATCCTGAAAAACAATGCTACGCTGACGCTCAGTGTGATCGATGTTTTCAATTCCCGCAAGTTCAGGTCGATTACGGAGGGAGCTAATTTTTATACAAGAAACAGCTCGCAGGGCAGGCTGCGACAAATCAATCTTACACTAAACTATCGCTTGCACCAGGCGAAGAAAAAGCCGAAAGAGAGCCTTGAAGGCGATTTTTAGGAATTCTCTTTTTATTTAAAATTTTAATTTTCTTACCTTGTATATGATTTTGAAATCGTGAGCAAGTAAACCATTATTAAGGTTTTACGGAATGTATTGATCAACGTTTTTGTTATCTACCCTAATACTTAATTTTGGACTATGAGCACTAAACCAAATAAATCAATTTTCCTCGCCGACGACGATGCAGACGATTGCATGTTGTTCGAGGATGCGCTAAGGGAGGTAAGTACTTCTGCTGAGCTGGTGACTGCGAATGACGGGGTTGAGCTTATTAATTTAATGGAAACCACGGTACCACCTCCGCCCGACGTGATATTTCTCGATCTCAACATGCCGAGGAAAAACGGGTTTGAATGTCTTGAACAAATCAGAAATACAAAAGAATGGGAGGGTATTCCTGTTGTGATTTTCTCAACTAGCGGACAGGAAGAAATGGTGCGTAAGGTACATCAGCAGGGAGCCAACTTTTTTATCAGGAAACCAGGCTCTTTCCCCAAATTGAAGCAGGCGATCAAGCAGGTGCTGGACATTGACTGGAAGAAGCACAACTGGGCTCCGGCAGCAGAAAATTTTTATTATCAGTATTAATCCTTCCTTTTGTTCACTGTTTACTTTTGTAAAGTACAACTCCCTACGAACAAGTGAACGAACCAGGCGCATCTCCTCAAAATCCGGAGTTTATAACTAAGCAGCCGACAGACAGCGAAAGCAGATTCAGAAGCGTGATGAAGCAGGCTCCCGTGGGAATGGCTATCCTCCGTGGAGAAAGCTTTTTTGTGGAAATGGCCAATGATACCTACCTGAGTATCGTTGATCGTGAGGAAGTGGCTTTTGTAGGAAAACCGCTTTTTGAAGCATTGCCGGAAGTGCGGGACTATGTAGAGCCGATCCTGCTCAACGTCCTTAAAACAGGACAGCCTTTTTACGGTAGCGAGTTCGAAGTTACCCTCCGCAGGTTCGGTGAGCCGCAGCAATGTTACTTCAACTTTGTATATCAACCCCTTTTTGAAGATACGGGAGAAACTTCCGGGATTATCGTCGTGGCAACGGAGGTTACCCAGCAGGTTTTGTCCAAACAGGCGCTGTTAAGAAGCGAAAACCTGTTCAGGAACCTGGTTACGCAATCCCAGTTCGCAAAAGCCATTTTTAAAGGTGAAGATTTTGTGATCAGCATTGCCAATGAAACAATGCTGAAAGATCTCTGGCGACGGGAAGAAAGCGAGGTAGTGGGGCGGAAGCTGCTGGATGTTTTTCCAGAGCTGAGAGACCAGAAGTTTGTCAATATTCTTAACCACGTATACAGTTCAGGTCAAATTTACCGTGAAAACGAAGCGCTGGCTTATGTAGACGGACCTGACGGTTTGAAGACCTTCTATCTCGATTTTCAGTATGCGCCGATGTACGAGCTCGACGGAACGGTGTCGGGCATTATGGTTTCGGTCAATGACGTTACTGAAAAGGTGAAATTCCGTCAGCAGATTGCCGAAGCAGCGGACAGGCTCTCACTTGCGACAGACGGTACCAAGCTTGCAACCTGGGATTTGAACCTGCAAACCTATGAAATCATCTATTCAGGTAGGTTAGCAACGATTTTCGGATATGATGAATCGGCTGTGCTCACTCACGCTGCATTGCGCGACCATATACACCCCGAGGACCGGAAGGCGATCGTTGAAAAGGCATTTGAAGCTGCGCTGGAAACGGGAAGCTATTACTACGAAGCGAGGGTAATCCATCCTGATAAATCCATTCACTGGATCCGGACACAAGGCAAGATATTGTACAAGGACAATCATGTTCCGCACAGAATGCTGGGAACCATGATGGATATAACCGATAGAAAAGAGTCGGAACTTGCATTGAAGGCAAGCGAAGGCAAATTCAGGACGCTTGCAGACTCCATGCCGCAGCTGGTTTGGACTGCCGACTCGGAAGGATACATTAACTATCTTAACAAATCAGTTTACGATTACGCCGGCGCTCGGGACGGTCGCATTTACGGAGATCTTTGGTCCAATATTGTGCATCCCGACGATGTAAATGAAAACCGAAGACTATGGGAGTTGTCTGTTCAGACGGGTAAGGATTTCGTTTTTGAACATCGGCTGAGAAGGGCAGACGGCGAGTACAGGTGGAACCTGAGCCGCGCTATTCCGCAACGGAATCCGGATGGAAGTATCCTGATGTGGGTCGGTACCAGCACTGATATTCACGAAAGTAAGCTGTTCATTGATCAGCTGGAAAGCAAGGTGCAAATGCGTACACGCGAGCTGACAGTGGCGAATAATGAGCTGGTGCGCACCAATATGGAGCTGGCGCAATTTGCCTATGTGGCCAGCCACGATTTGCAGGAACCACTTCGTAAAATACAGACATTCGCGACGCGTATTCTCGAAACCGAGTACAATAACCTCTCGGAACGTGGTCGTGATTATTTCGACAGAATGCAGGCTTCGTCAACACGGATGCAGCAGCTGATCATTGACTTACTTGCGTTTTCGCGAGCCAATGCCGTTGAAAAGCATTTTGAATACACAGATCTGAACCTGATTTTGAAGAATGTAAAGGAGCAGCTTAGTGACCAGATCAATAGCCGCCACGCGCAGATTTTCAGCGATGTGCTACCTTCCTGCGAGGTGATCGTTTACCAGTTTGAGCAGCTTTTTACGAATATTATTGCCAACGCATTGAAGTTCGTGCGGCCGGGGGAAAATCCGGTTGTTAATATAAAATCCGGTACAATAACCGGGAGCATGGTACCGATAGCTGGGGCTGATCCGGCTGTAACTTACAGGTTTATATCTTTCACCGACAATGGGATCGGTTTTGATCAGCAGTTTAAAGAACGCATTTTTCAGGTATTTCAGAGGCTGCACAACAGGAGCGCCTATGAAGGAACGGGAATCGGGCTTGCGATCTGTAAAAAGATTGTTGAAAACCACCAGGGCTTTATCGACGCGGTAGGTACGCCGGGAGAAGGCTCTACCTTCATTATTTATCTGCCCGAATCGAGGAGCAGATAACTCTTACATTTTCAATTCGTTACTTACTTCCGGGCGTTTTTTGGTACGGTAGGTAATTGCTATTCCGGCGAGAATGATCAATCCGCCCAGGATCATTTGCAATGTGATTTGTTCTCCAATGAAAATCCAGGCGAAGAATCCGCTCACTACTGCCTGGCTTAAAAGGCTTAGGGAAACCTTTTTTGCATCCATTTTCTTGACTGCATAATTCAGTGCCAGCCAGCCTACCAACTGGCAAATCAAACCCTGAACAACGAATACACCCCAGACAGTTGTGTCAAATCCCCCGATTGGTTGTTGAAATACAAGGCAAATCAGCAGCAGGTAAATGCTCGATACTGCCATATTGATCGTCATAAAACTCACAATATCCACTTTCCCGAGCACCGCTTTGCTGACCAGTATGTAAGTGGCATATAGCAAGCCGGAGAACATCGCCAGCCAGAAACCTGCATCGAGTTGAAAGCTGGTAAATTGCTCGAACCCGATCAGTACAACAATGCCCGCAAGCGCCACCAATGTACCTGTCCAAAAAGCAGATTTGGGCTTATCAGGCAAAAAGAGGAATGAGCCAAGGCCCACCCATACCGGTGACAGGTTGGCCAGCAATGTTGCCTGGGTTACATTGGAGAGTGTAATTGACAAATTCCAGACAGCAATGTCTGACGCGAAGATCAGACCGCAAAGGATGATCGGGATCCATTGATCCCGATCAGGCCAGCGGAATTTCTTTGTCAAAAAAACATAAGGCAGGATCAGGACGAAGCCGAAGAACATCCGGTAGAATGCCGACGTAATCCCCGAAACCGGAGCCCATTTAACCAGAACAGGAAAAATGCTGATGCTAACTAGCCCAATAATAAGTGCGGTACGGGGATTTAGCATAAATCGGTATTTTCAGGCAAATATAAGCTTCGTTACCTATTTGGCAGCTGCTTACCGCCAGCTTAGTTCGCAGCTGGCTTTGAACGGTCATATTGGATCGGCCAGGCAACATCGTCGCCCAGTTCATGTGCGGCATGCAATGCAAAATACGGGTCGCGAAGCAACTCACGCGCCATTACGATCAGATCGGCTTCTTTGTTTTTTAGAATATCTTCCGCCTGTTGCGCCTCGGTGATCAAACCCACTGCACCAGTGAGAGCTGTTGTTTCTTTTTTGATTTTGGCAGAAAACGGAACCTGGTACGAAGGTCCGACAGGGATTTTTGCATTAGAAGCAAGGCCGCCGGAGGAAACGTCAATTAACGATATCCCTTTATCGGTCAGGATTTGAGCAAGTTTCGTCGACTCTTCTTCGTTCCATCCATTCTCCACCCAGTCAGTGGCCGAAATACGTACAAACACGGGAAGTTCTGCGGGCCAGACGTTTTGAATGGCGTCTACCACTTCCAGTAAAATGCGAATGCGGTTTTCAAAGCTGCCGCCGTAGTTATCCGTCCGCGTGTTGCTGAGCGGGGATAAAAACTGGTGAATGAGGTACCCGTGCGCCGCGTGGATTTCTATAACCTTGAAACCAGCTTGCAATGAACGTTGCGCAGCTGCTGCAAAATCAGCAACTACCTTTTCAATGCCCGCCTGATCAAGTTCCAGCGGCGTGTCTTCGCTGTGGTGGAATGGAATGGGAGAGGGGGCAAGTGTTTTCCAGCCACCCTGATCCAGCGGAACTTGTCCCCGGCCTTTCCAGGCAGGGTAAGTGCTCGCTTTGCGACCTGCGTGGGCCAGCTGTATCCCGGCGACTGCGCCTTGTCCGGCAATGAAATCGGTGATCTGTTTCAGCTTTTCGATGTGTTCGTCTTTCCATATACCCAAATCCTCGGGAGAAATGCGGCCTTCCGGAGAGACTGCCGTTGCCTCGGCTATTAACAGGGCAGCGCCACCAACTGCGCGGCTGCCGAGATGCACGAGGTGCCAGTCATTTGCAAAACCATCTACGGATGAATATTGGCACATGGGCGAAACCACAATGCGGTTTCTTAGTTCTATGCTTTTTAGTTTAAGCGGAGTGAAAAGAAGTGAAGACATGAAATTTTATTGTTTATTGAATGATTTTGACGCGGCCTACTTCGCCGCTTTCCAGGCGCACTTTAATTCCGTGCGTATGTACCGGTGCTTTGGTTAGAATATCCTTGACAATCCCGTGGGTTAATGTGCCGCTTCTCTGGTCTTTTTTCAAGACGATCGCAACCGGGATACCAGGTTTTATATTCTCCCTTTTTGTTCCTGTGAGTGTTTCCATTATGCGTTTGCCGCCTTTATTTTCTGCAAAATCTTTATTTCATCAATCGTGATCGTACTGATCAGCTCAAATAATCCATTGATCGTTTTCAGATCGGACAGCATTTTTCGTGCGGGTGACTGATCCGCCTTCTCAATTCCCAGCTCTTTAATCTCTTTCTTCCGCTTGGCAAGCAGTTCCACAAGTTTTTGATTTTGGGGCAACGATTCACGCGTTATCTCAAAACTGTTGCTTGTCTTACCCTCGATCACATCGGCGGCGGCCTGTAACTGCCTGTCGATCTGGCGCGTCATCAACTCAAATTCTGTTGCGAATTCAGAGTAATTCAGCATTTGCGCGTAGGTCGACAGCGAAGCAATGTAAGAAGTCAGCATGTGGCTCGTCGCGACAAACTGGTGGTATTCTTCCATTTTCAGTTGCTGCCTTTTCGGCTCCGACAGCATTTTCTGGAAATTATCCGACAGGTTCGCCATCGCAATGATCGCGTCTTTTCGGCTAAGTTTCAGATCATTGATGTCCAGCTGCTTACCTGTAAATTTCGCCGCTACCAGATCAAAATACTTCCTGTTTGCATTCAACGCCTCCTTGATATACTGATTGATTTGCGAATGCTCCCAAACCGGGAGTACATAAGAGGAAATCAAATACGCGATCACGGACCCGATTACCGTATCAATAACCCGCTCTTCGAGAACGGTACGAATGTGGTTCGGGTTCAGAAAATTGAAAGACAGGATCACATATAGCGTGATTGAAGTAGAAGCAATGAAATAGTTGATTTTTAAAAAGCTGTAAGCGAGTACCATCGCGATGATCATGATCACGAAATGCGCTGTGTTGTCTTTGATCAGGTACAGCGACAAAAATCCTGTGACGACGCCCAACAAGGTACCTCCGATCCGCTGAATGTTGCGCTTCTTGGTGATACTGAATGCAGGTTTGAGGATCACAACAATGGTCAGCAAAATCCAGTAACCATGACCAAGCTCAAAGAAGAGCGAGGTAATATAACCCAGGAGCAAACCTAACGTAACGCGTACTGCGTGCCGGAAGTGGCTCGATTTTAGCGACAAATTGTCAAGCAAAATCCGGGGATGATACTCCTGTTTTGGAGTAAAATTATCGCCTTCCACATTCAGTTTATAACCTTCACCCACAGCTGCATCGTAAGTGGTAGCACGATGAAGTTTCTTAACGCGCTCGGTTACGTCCTGCAAACTGTTCAGGATCTGGCGGAGCATGATAAAATCCTCCATGTTCTCGTGGTTCATCTGATGTTCGCGCATCCGCTCGAATGCTTTCTGGCATTTGTTAAATGCCTCGTCGAGATCGTGACGTGGAGTGGAGGCAAACCCGCTTTGAACAGCAAGGCCGATCGTCTGTATTTCAGCTGCGAGCCAGGTTATATAGGTACCGAAAAGTCTCAAAACTTTGGTGTGGTCAAATGCGCGGTGTAGATTGACGTAGTTTTGCTGCGAATTCAGAATGCGCTCAAAAAGATCGATACTATCGAGGAACATCAGCATCAGGATCCGGCTCTTGTTCGTGGACTCAGTGACGATCTCGCGCGTTTTGAACAAAATCTCTCTCAAATTCTCATGATTTTCCCGTAACAAAACCTGCTGGTGGATCATCCGGTTAAACAGCTCATCGTAGTCGGGATTGGCGAAATAGTAATCGGCTTTAATGGAAAGCAGTTTTCCAAGTTCAATGAAGTTTTCACCCAAAAGCTGCTGAATGAGCTTATAGGGCAGCAGCTTTTGCAGGATCATGAAAAGCGCGAAGTACCAGACTCCCCCGGCGCAGAAAATAGCCGCAGTCCTGAGTACCATATCTCCGCTCAGGTGGTCATCAATATTGAACACGAACACGAGTAACGAGATCAGTCCAATGCTGTTGACACGGTTTCCATATACACCGACAAGCGAAAAAAACATCCCGAACACGATGATTTCCAGGAAGATGATAAAGGGAAATTCTCTCAAAAAGCCCGTAATGCAAGCCACAAAAAAGCAGCTGAAAATGGCCACCAGCAATGCATTTCTCCTGCGGTGGTAAGGTCCCGGGTTATCTGTTCCCCCGATCAGGAGTGTACCCAGCGGGAAAGCGATCATTTCGCTGAGAATGCCGTAATGTTGAAATATAAGGCTGGGAACGATAGCTCCAAGCGTAAGGCGTACTCCCGTCGACAGGTAATGACTGAAAATGAACTTTTTAAATTCGTCGAGGTAATTCATGAACTGGCCTGCTGTAGCTTTTACAATACTACTATTTTAATCTTACAAGAAACAAAAGGTGTACCATAATTCGGGTTGGTACAAAAAACAAAAGGCTGCCTCCGTTGGAAGCAGCCCTGGTATCGGTAATCCCATGTTTAGTCGTGCGAGCCGATCTTTGAAACCGCCTTGTCGATCACATATAAACCTGTTGCTTCCTCGCCGATCACGTCGAAAAGCTCGATCGCACGACGTGCGTTATCTTCTTCTTCAACCTGCTCGTTCACAAACCACTGCAGGAAATTCTCAGTAGCATAGTCTTCTTCTTTGCGGGTCGCAGTGATAATGCGGTTGATCGATTGCGTTACTGCAATTTCGCTTTGTAATGCAGTTTCAAATACATTTCTGAATGTAGGATACTCTTGCTTTACAGGTCCGATTTCAGGAGAGATCGCGGTTCCTCCAACTGTCATCAGATAGTTGAAGATTTTCAGCATATGTCCTCTTTCCTCGTCAGACTGTTTAAGGAAATACTGCGCGCTGTATTTAAAACCATTGCGGTCACACCAGGAAGCCATCGCCAGATATTTGGCAGAAGCCTCTGCTTCCATTTTAACCTGGTTATTTAATAATATCTCTATTTCCTCTTTAAGGGAAGTCCGTTGTCTCAATAAATCTCTCATGGTACTTGTTGCTTATTTGTTTTTATAAGTACAAATATCATGCGAAAGTTCATCAATCCAAACTGAAATTGATATTTGGAATTGGTCTAAGACAATCGTTATCAGTTATTTAGACTGATTCTGTTTCTAAAAAAAGAAGTTCGTGGAGCAGAGAATTCAGCTCAATTGCAAAGTGGGTACCGTTGACTAATTCCCTCAGTTGGATCAATTCGCAAAGTGTAAGCTTGTGGTAAATGTTCAGCTGAGGAGCCTCAACGAACTCGTAGTCAGATTCGTCCGAGAGGTCGAACAGTTTGCTTCTGATATCAATGCTGTTTATAAAGCGACGGAAAGCCAAGAAATCACGAAGCTTAAAAGAAGCCTGGATTTCGCCGAAATGGAGCTGGATCCGGGAGGTTAAGTCGCATTGTACGCAAAAACCTTTTGCGGTACTAAATAATTCATTGGGGGTATTCACTGACAGCAAGACAATATTGGTTCGTGAAATTGTGCTGCAAAGATAAAGTCAAACATCTTCCCGAGCAACATTATCTGTAAGTAATCTAAATAAATACCCCCAATTTTCCTTATGTTATTTCTCTGAGGTCTTGGCCCAGTTGTCGCGCAATGTAACAGTGCGGTTGAAAACCAGCTTTGACTCAGTACTATCGGCATCTTTCACGAAGTAACCTTTGCGCAGGAACTGGAATGATTCATCTTCCTTCGCTTCCAGCAATGCAGGCTCTGCATATCCGGTAATTACTTCCAGCGATTTGGGATTAATGTAATCTTTGAAATCGCCTTCTTCTGCTGAAACATCCTCCACCGAAAACAGACGGTCATATAACCTGATTTCAGTTTGAACCGCGTGCTCCGCTGAAACCCAGTGCAGGGTACCTTTTACATTGATTCCCGTTGTATCGTGTCCGCTCTTGCTGTTTTCAATGTAGCTGCAATGCACTTCTGTGATCTCGCCAGCTTCATTTTTGACAAAATCATTACATTCTACAATGTAAGCACTTTTCAGTCTGACCATTTTGCCCGGCGCGAGACGGAAGTATTTCTTGCCCGGGTTTTCCATGAAATCCTCCTTTTCAATGTAGATCTCACGGGTAAAAGGAACTTCACGTGATCCGGTTGTAACATCTTCGGGATTATTCTCACTGTGGCACATTTCTGTCACTCCCTCGGGGAAGTTTGTGATAACCACTTTCAACGGATCCAGTACCACCATTCGGCGCAATGCTTTCTTGTTCAGGTCTTCGCGCACGCAGAATTCCAGCAGGCCCACATCGATCATATTCTCGCGACGCGCTACTCCAATCCTGTCACAAAAATCCCGGATACTTTCGGGGGTAAAGCCTCTTCTGCGCAATCCGCTGATCGTAGGCATACGCGGATCGTCCCAGCCGCTTACATGATTCTCGCGCACCAGTTGCAGTAATTTCCGCTTGCTGGTTACTGTATAGTTCAGGTTCCGGCGCGCAAATTCGTATTGGTGCGACGGGTATATATCCAGCTGAGCGATCAGCCAGTCGTAAAGTTCACGGTGAGGAACAAATTCCAGTGTGCAAATAGAATGCGTAACGGTTTCAATGGAATCACTTTGTCCGTGGGCAAAATCGTACATCGGGTAAATGCACCATTTGTCGCCGGTCCGGTGGTGTTTCGCATGTTTGATCCGGTACAAAATCGGGTCGCGCATTAACATATTAATGTGCGCCATATCAATTTTGGCGCGCAGCGTCCGGCTTCCGTCGGGGAATGCGCCACTTTTCATTTGTTCAAAAAGTACAAGATTCTCTTCCACGCTGCGGCTACGGAACACACTGTCCTTACCAGGCTCCGTGGGTGTACCTTTCAGAGCCGCAATTTCCTCGGAAGTAGAATCATCTACATAAGCAAGCCCCTTTTTGATGAGCTTGACGGCATATTCATAAAGTGTATCGAAATAATCGGAAGCATAAAGTTCATGTTCCCATTTGAACCCCATCCATTGAATATCCCGCTTGATGCTCTCAACGTACTCTGTATCTTCTGTTACAGGATTGGTATCGTCAAAACGCAGGTTGGTGTAGCCCGGAAATTTGTTGGTCAAACCGAAATTGAGACAAATGCTGGATGCATGCCCAATGTGCAGGTAACCATTTGGTTCCGGGGGGAAACGGGTGATGATCTGAGTATATTTTCCTGACTGCAAATCCGCCTCAATAATCTCTTCAATGAAATTCAGGTTTTTCTCTTCTTTTTTCTCTTCCGTAATCATATAATAATGAAATTATCCAATTCTCAAAGTTAACCTTCTTCCTAACAAATTCCGCAATTCAGGCTGTAAATCGCAAATCTCTGTCCTTTGGCTTACTTTTGCACCATGCGCTATTTTCTAGAATTTTCTTACCTCGGAACTGCCTATAATGGCTGGCAAAAGCAAAATAACGCGCTTGGCGTCCAGCAGGTACTGGAAGAAGCGCTGGCCAGGTTGTTCCGGACAACGGTTGAACTGACAGGCAGCAGCCGCACCGATACCGGCGTACATGCAGAACAACAATTCGCCCATTTTGATTTAAATAATCCCATTCCCGACCACGATCTTTTTATCTATAAGCTGAATGGTTTGATCCCGCGGGATATTGCTGTAAAAAATGTGTACGAAGTTGAAAGTGAGCTTAATTCACGCTTTGCTGCCACTTTCCGGAAATATGAATACCGCATTTCCCGCTCCAAAAACCCATTTCTGATCGGACAGGCCTATCTTCTCAAAGCAGACCTGAATGTGGATCTGATGAATGAAGCCGCTGCATTGCTGCTGCAACACAACGATTTTGAATGTTTCAGCAAGGTTCATACCAATGTGAATAACTTTCGCTGCACGATCACGCAGGCTGAATGGATAGTCGCACCTGATAGGCTGGTTTTTCATATTCAGGCCAACCGCTTTTTGCGCGGAATGGTACGTGCTGTCGTAGGAACCTTGCTGGAAGTGGGTAAGGGAAAGAAAACAGTTGCGGATTTTGAAGCGGTGATTTTGTCTAAAAACCGTAAAAATGCCGGAGCACAAGCTCCGGCAGAAGGATTGTTTCTAACCAGGGTAGGTTACCCCGAAGGTTTGTTCCAAATCAGATAGCAACCGGATCTTTGGTCTGCATATTATTGACCAGCCGCAGAATGCCCAGGGGGTTACTGTTTTTAAGTTCGTCGGGTAAAAGCGAGTCTGGCCAGTTCTGAAATGACTGCGGACGTACAAACCGCAAAATGGAATGCCGACCGACTGATGTGAACTTCGAATCAACAGTAGCAGGAAAAGGTCCGCCGTGATGCATTGACGGACAAACTTCCACACCGGTTGGTACCCCATTCATAATGAACCTTCCTGAAATCTTCGCCAGCTGTCTGACCAGTGCAGGGTAGGAGGCAGCCTCCGTTTCATCCGCCATTAAAGTGGCAGTAAGCTGGCCTTTGAGGTGTGATATCGCAGCAAGCAGCTCTTCGGTGTCTTTACAAATCACAAGCAGGGAAAACGGTCCGAAAACTTCTTCGTGTAGCTTTGGATTGGCGATGAATGCACTGCCGGAAACCTCAGCAATAGTCGCTTGTGCCTGGTTGCCAGCCGCATTGACATTTTCAGAAACAACCAGTTTGGATACATTTTCCTGTTCAAAAACCTCCTCACGCAGCTTATTGTAATTCTTGTAAATTCCTGCTGTCAGCATTGTAGCTGAGGTTGTATTTGCGATCTCGCTTTTATAAGACTCTCTGAATGCATCCAATCCGGCTGAGCTGGTCACGAAAACCAGACCGGGATTTGTACAAAACTGCCCCGCACCCAGACTGACAGATGCAGCCAGCGTTTTCCCGAGCTCCGTTGCATTGTGTTCCAGGTAACCCGGGAGTATTGCAATCGGATTTACACTTCCCATTTCTGCATAAACCGGAATAGGATCTTCCCGCTCCTGGGCTAGCTTGTGCAGCGCCATTCCACCTTTGAAAGAACCTGTAAAGCCGACTGCCTGCGTAACAGGATGCTTAACCAATGCAGCGCCGACTTCAAATCCGTCATCATACAACATTGAAAATACACCTTCCGGCATATTGGTTTTGCGTGCTGCTGAGATGATAGCCTGGGCCGTCAGGTCACTTACGCCCGGATGTGCCGCGTGCGCTTTCAGGATAACCGGATTTCCTGCTGCCAGCGCGGGGCCAACATCCACACCTGCTACCGAATACGCAAAAGGAAAGTTACTTGACCCGAATACAACAACGGGACCGATTGGTACCAGCATTTTACGCATATCCGGCTTCGGTACCGGCGTCCTGTCCGGCAATGCAGTATCAATGCTGGCTTCCACCCATGAACCTTCGCGCAGTAACTCGGCAAACTGGGTCAGCTGGTTGATCGTACGCGCCCGCTCACCTTGAAGTCTTGCTATTGGCAAGCCCGTTTCCAGATGAGCACGTTCCACCAACTGGTCGCCGAGCGCCGTTATTTCTTCCGTGATCGCGATCAGAAATGCGGCCCGGCTTTGTGCCGGTACTGCGGCATACTCAGCAAATGCACTTTCGGCAAGCGCCATTGTTCTCTCCACTTCTAATTCAGTGGCGCGATGAAAATGATCATCGAGGAATGAGTCGCTTGCGGGTATGTATGATTGAAATGTATGGTCACCTTCGGCTGAAAGTGTATAACCTATGAAGTTTTTACCTTGAATATCCATTGTTGAAATAAGAATATTGAAAATTGATAAACCCTTAAAACAGAAAAAATGTGCAAATCTCAGACCTGCACATTTTCGAAATGTCGTAAATAAGTAAGCTACACCAGTCGGCCGATGATATCATCGACTGAGATACCCTCCGCTTCTGCTTTGAAATTACGAATAATCCGGTGACGCAATACCGGCAATGCAACTGCTTTCACATCCTCAATATCAGGCGAATATTTACCCGATAACAATGCATTGCATTTAGCCGCCAGGATCAGAGCCTGCGAGGCCCGCGGTCCTGCGCCCCATTCGAGGTAATCGTTGGTATCTTTTACTGCCAAACCGGCGGCAGGTCTTGTTTTGTGCACCAGCTTTACTGCGTACTCAATTACATGGTCAGTGACAGGAACACGGCGGACGAGGTGTTGAAAATCCATGATCTCTTCGGCTGTAATTACCTTTTTGACCTGGTATCTGTTGTCCGTAGTTGTGTTTTTTACAATGTTGACCTCCTCCGCGTAAGAGGGGTAATCCAGCTGGATCATAAACATAAACCGGTCAAGCTGCGCTTCGGGAAGCGGGTAGGTACCTTCCTGCTCGATCGGGTTCTGGGTTGCCAATACGAAAAATGGCCTTTCCAGGTTATGCTTCACACCCGCGATCGTTACCGAGTATTCCTGCATGGCTTCCAGCAATGCAGATTGCGTTTTGGGCGGTGTCCGGTTGATCTCATCCGCAAGAATAATGTTGGCAAAAACCGGCCCTTTGATGAATTTGAAATTTCTGTTCTGGTCCAGCGTTTCGGATCCAAGAATATCCGAAGGCATTAAATCGGGTGTAAACTGAATACGGTTGAAGTTCAGGTCGAGCGAAGAAGCGATGGTTTGTATCAACAGTGTTTTTGCAAGTCCCGGCACTCCGACCAGCAGACAATGTCCCTGGCAGAAAATGGCAGTAAGAAGCCTTTTCACCACTTCATCCTGGCCGATAATTACATTACCAATCTCACTCCTGATTTTATCATAAGCTACTTTCATAGCTTCGGCAGCTTCTACGTCCGATGAATACTTCACAATATGCTGGATTAGATTTTTGAACTTCTGAACTGCATGGAAACGGATCTTTCGCTAAATATCATCACCGCTTGCCGCGAGACCAAGCACTTTACAATTTTTATATTCGGGCTCAATGCTGATAAATACATCGCCCTGCGCTTTCTTAAACCATTCTTCAAGCGCATTGTTCCGCTTGTTGCTTAACACAATCTGCGCGAGTTTTTCGTAATCATCGTGCAGGTTAGCTGTATGCGGCTCCGACTTGCTCTTATACCAGATAATGCGCATTGCGCTGCTGCCATCTTCGGTACGATAAGAAACCGGCTTGCTCAGGTCACCCACTGTCATGGTGTCGATCGCGAAATACAATGCAGGGTCCATAGAAGCGTCCAAAGTCAGTTTCGACAAACCTGTATTTCTGTCCTGGATCAAGCCGCCCGATTCAGCAGTCATTTTATCATCTGAATTGTCCAGCGCCGCTTTTGCAAACTTCAACGTATCAATCTGGATCAGGTTTCTAAGACTGTCAAGCGCGCGTACCGCCTGTGTCATATCTGTTCCTTTGTTGTAATCAGGGCGTAACAAAATGTGTCTTGCGCGATATTCAGCACCACGGGTCTCAACCATTTTGATCAGGTGGAAACCGTATTGGGATTCAATTGGCTCCGACATTTCGCCTGGTTTAAGTGCCAGCGCCGCACCTTCAAATTCAGGTACCATCGCACCGCGTTTGGCAAAACCAAGATCACCACCGTTTTTGGCCGATCCTAAATCTTCTGAATAGATCTGCGATAATGTAGCAAAGTCTTCGCCCTTTTCGGCTCTCTGTTTCAGTTCTACCAGCTGCTGGCGCAGTTTGTCCTTTTGCTCGCGGGTCACCGTTCCCAGTTTCACGATATGCCCGATCTCAACCTCCGATGGAATATAAGGAAGGCTGTCTTTTGGAATGGAATGGAAGAATTTGCGAACTTCATTCGGCGTAATTTTTACATTACCAGAAATCGTGCGCTGCATTTTTTCAACTACCTTCTGTTCCTTCACCTGCTGACGAAGTTCATTTTTGAGGTTATCAATGCTTTTTCCATAAGCTTCAACGATATTTTTCTCCGAACCGAAACGCTGGATCATGTAGCCCATTTTCGCATCCAGTTCACCGTCTACTTCTTTGTCGTCTACCAGTACTGAGTCAATCTCGGCTTTGGCAAGAAGCATTTTGTTGATAATCAATGATTCGAGCAGCTGGCATTTCTCCGGGGCAGTGCGCCCTTCGGCTTTGTACTGGTTGTACATATCTTCCAGCTCTGAGTTGAGAATGTAGTGGTTGTCCACTCTCGCAATTATTTTATCGAGGCTCACTCCCTGCTGACCTTGCCCATTGCTTTTCAAACTAACAAACAGCGCGAGAACCATGAGCAGCTGAGTGGCAATCAATCTATTTATTTTCATATGCTTAATTGTTCCTGTCGGATACGTGCGGGTTTTTTAATGTAATATGTTTTTGTAAATGCTAAAATACGCTTAACGCTTAATTTTATCTAATTCTTCTGCGTTGACTTTCACCGGAAACTCTTGCTGGAGTCTTGAAACCCATTGCTTTTCCAGCTCTTTCTGGTAGTCATTAATCACAGTTCCGCGTGCTTCTGCAAATGTTTTCGGCCTCGCCAGCTCGATTTTCCTGATATTGATCCAGGTAACTGTATTTGCCTCCTGCTTTGTCTGCTCGCCTGGTTCCCATTTAAACCTGGTCAAAAGCTTGTTGTCACGGGTAAAATATCCTTCGTCGATGTTAACGACAGGCTGAGTGTCAGAATTATATACTTTTTCCACATCTTTCACAGACTGGCTGTAAAACTGAAATGCAACCCTGCGGTTCCGTTCTGCTTCGGCAGATTGCCTGAAAGACCCGTAGTCTTTTTCTATGATACGCAGAATGGGGATGTTTTGTGAATTCAGATACTTGATAACATTTCTGATCCGGGCGGCAGATGTCATTTCCGACTCTTCTGATGAGCGGTAACCTGCGATTTCGACTACGTAGTCCGGATTTTTCTGCATAATGATTGCCAGTTCTTCCAGTGAAGCGGTTTCTTGTTCGTCAATAGTTGAAGAACCAGCCTGGAATAGTATCTCGCGCGATTTTCTTTCGAGCTTATAGGGACTCACGGCGAGTGTCCTGCGGATTGCATTGACAGTCTGCGTGTCTTTTGCTGCGATAATGGTTGCCAGAGCACGGTCAGGATAGTTATAGCGGGATTTATTCTGTTCGTAAAACCGCATTTGGCCGACTGAATCAGAAAGCGACCGCTGCCACACATTCTCTTCCATCATTTGCGAAAGCAGCACACCTTCCCTGATCTCGTTCATCAAGCTCCTGAACTCGGGATTGGTTTCTTCCAAATGTGCTTTCTCATATTCAGTCAGGCATTCAGAGAGGTAATCGTTGTAATATCTTCTGAACACCACAGCCACAGACGCGTCTTTCGGTTTGCGCACCTGGCGTTTTTTAATGTAATCCAGGAAGGAAAGTGCGTCGTAGGGTTGTTGTTCTATTTTAAATAAAGTAGTGGTTGACCAATCCTTGCTCACTGCCCTGAGGTAGTCCCATTTGCCCGTAAGGATGCTGCTATCCTGTAAAGTGGCTACTTCCTTCCATTGTTCCGGAAATTCCTGGATCGCGTACTTTTCTCTTAGACGCTTTGCATTTGCAGCTTCAATCACCTTTCCGCGTGAATCTGTAACCACTTTTTTCCGGAGGGCAGGTGCCATTACCGCCAATGTTTCGATCGGCCTTTTTTCGATCAGTTTGATAATGTGCCAGCCGTACATGGTTTGTACCGGTTTGGAATAATCATTTGGCCGGGTGAGCGCAAATGCAGCTTCTTCAATCTCCGGTACCATTTCGCCAATCCCAAACATTGGGAGTAGCCCATTGTTTTTTCTGGATTGTTTGTCGTCCGAATAACTTTCCACCACATCCTGCCACTGTTCACCATCCTGCAATAGCTTGTAAGCCTCTTCAATGCGCGTTTTTGCCGACTGCTTCTGCGTCGCGCTGGCTGTGGTATCTGCCTGCGTCATGATATGCGCGATCCGGATCATACCTCGGTTCGCGCGTTTGTCAGTCAGCTTGATCAGGTGGTAACCTGCTTTGGTGCGCACGGGTTGAGAAACGCGGCCAACTGAAAGGTTATAAGCAGCAGTTTCAATCGGGTAAAGTGTCTGAAATGCAGTGAAGTAGCCCAGGTCTCCCTTGTTTTTCTTCGCCGACGGATCTTTTGAGAATTTGGCGGCCATATCTCCGAAGTCGGTACCTTCTTCGAGGCGGCCCCTCAATGCAATGGCGGCGCGGTAAGCTTCCAGCGTATCGGCAGGAGCGGCATCTTCTGAAACCCCAATCAAAATATGGGAAGCGCGGAGCTCCTGTTTCAGACGTGTATAAGCTTCGTTAGTCAGCTTTTCCACCAGTTCTTTATCAACCAGGTGGTTCTTCGCAAGCTGGTCACGGTAAGATGCAATTTCTTCTTTATAGTCCTGGATCGTATCCCGGCCTTCTTTCTTCGCTTCCAGTACCTTGATTTTGGCATCCGTGTAAAGGGCAAGGTATTCTTTCGGGCTTAGCTCTTTGGTCGAGTCGGAAGCGTACAGGTTCTTGTTATATGCATCCTGGTATTCGGCAAGTGAAAATTGTTCTTCTCCTATTTTCAGCAATGGTTGCTCCCGAACTGTTGTTTGTTGCGGAGGGGTGGAGGTTTTACAGGAAAGTATTGTAAAAAGGGACGTTATAGTAATATAGGAAGTTGCTCTAAGCATATGTTGTCGATTCGTAATCTCGCGGATGTTGCTGCTTTATTTAACCTGATTCGTATTCAAATATTGTAAAGCCGGCAAAGTTAGACGCTTTCAGTTCTTGACAAAATTATCGCCGCAACCGATGTGATTTGTTCCATTTGATTTCCACAGCTGACTTATTGTGATATGGCAAATTCACCCCAGGTTACTTACTTCACAGGTGTACCTGAATTATTAAAAAAGTTTATTTATCGGGCATTTTGCACTTAGGCCGGAATTGTTGTTTGTATAACTGCATAAACCCATTTGCAAACGTTTTCAGGCATACATTTTTTGCAATTCGGGCATGGTCAAATTACAGGGCGTTATGGAGAATGTTGGGGACAATAACTTCGTTCCAATAATCAGGGCATTATGGAATGAACAAAAGAACAGAGAACTGCTTTACTTGGAAGCTTTGAAAAAAGACAGCATGGGGAATTTCCGTAAGCTGCTGAGCCAGGGGCACGTGAGTGCTGTACTCTTTCAGAAGGAAATCCGGGCCATTTACGATTATTTCAAATGCTTCCTGACAGACAAAGAATTGGGCGATACCAACCAAATCGCCTCTCTGGCTTCGCTGCAATCGCTGGAAAACGCAAAAGCGCCCTGCGAAGTAGCCAGCTGCCTGAAAAAGATAGAATCTGCTACTTTGCAATTGTATAAGTCGCTCCGCTCACACCTCGATCGTGAAGCAGAAGCTGTGCAGGTTTTAGACGAGCACCTGAGCAGGATCTCCGAGTTTTACGAGGTTTTGTGTAAACTGGAAGGAAGCGGTACCAGCAGAAAGCCGGTATCTTATACAGCCGCTGCCTGATTTCAGGCTTCATACAGTTCTATCGGCAGATCGTCCGGATCTGCAAAAAATGTAAACTTCCTGCCGGTAAATTCATCCGTTCTTACCGGCTCAGGAAAAATCCCTTTCGCATTCAATTCTCCTATTGCGGCTTCTACGTTATCTACTTTAAATGCGATATGCCTCAATCCGGTCGACTCCGGCCGGGACGGGCGTTTGGGAGGATCGGGAAAGGAAAAGAGCTCAATGCAATACAGACCATTAAGGGAAAGATCAAACTTATAAGACTTCCGCTCGGCCCGCAGCACCTCACGGTCAATTTTAAATCCCAGAATTTCCGTATAAAATTGCTTTGACCGCTCATAATCTGAGCAGATAATAGCGATATGGTGTATTCCCTGTAATTGGAGCATAATGGTAGGTTAATGTAGATGCAAATATTACAAACATTAAATCTTAATGAATAGCTTCTTCTTGTACATCCAGTACAAAATCCACCATTCGAAAAACAGGATTACAGTGCCACTCACCAACGACCTTAATCCTTCTCCAAAAATCAGGTCATAGTGTGGGCTGATGTGGATCCGGAAAGATTGATCTATAAAACTGTCGATGGTATGCGCAAGAATGTAAGCTGCGATAGAGTTTGTTCCGATTACGAGTAAAAACAGGAATTTGGAACTGTTCGTTTTCACATCTACAATATAATAGAATGCCGCAAGCAGCAGAAAGCACCAGCCGCCGCTGAACAAAGTCCACGAAGGTGTCCAGATCCTTTTCACGATCGGGTTAATGCCGCCAAAGTTCAGGATTAATGCGAGGACGAGCAGGATAATGCCTCCTGTAATGCATCGTTTGATAAACCAGCTTGGAGAAGCGGCCGTTTTAAGCCATTTACCCGCGATTAAACCCAGGATCATCGTTCCAAGCGTAGGGATAAAGCTTAAAGTACTATATCCGCCTCCATTGTACCGGAATGCTTTTTCACGTGGGAAGAGGTTCATAAACCAGCGGTCGAAGTCCCAGGCAAAATTGGTGTTTTTGTTCCAGTGCGCTGCGAAGCCTCTCAGATTATGCTCCCAATCGGCAGTGGTACCTGTTTCAGCCCAGTCGAAACCAGGTCCGGGTACGGGATACAATGCAAAAGCGAGAAAGTATAAAAACAGGACCGCACCCAAGGCAGTCCATTGAATGCGTTCCGTGGTGAATGCGAGTGCGAAAAGGAAAGGATAGCCAAGACCGATCTGGGTAAGTGTATCTTCAAAAGTGAAATTGGTCTGCTGGGCATGCATCGAACGCAGAAATATTCCCAACAAGATCAGGATCAGCGAGCGGCGAATGGTGTGGTACCACATGACCGAAGTGCTTTGCTCCCTGCTCGCGCGGCTTGCGATCGAGTAGGGTAGTGCCACACCCACCAGGAATGAAAAGGAGGGCTGGATTAAATCATGCAAAGAACATCCCACCCAGGGAACGTGACTCTGGTGAAATGCGAGGAAAGACCAGAAGCCGCTATCGGGAAATGCTTCCGAGATCTGTTCCAGTCGCAGCACTTCGGCCATCATCAGGAACATAACAAAGCCACGGTAGGCGTCAACAGACGAAACCCGCTGTACTGGTGCAATTGCAGAATCTTTCAAGGGATCGGGGGTTAGGGTTGGTATATAAAGAAAAAACCCCGCT
The DNA here is from genome assembly GCF_056895175.1 of Dyadobacter sp. HNCC25DJ183. NCBI lineage: Bacteria > Pseudomonadati > Bacteroidota > Cytophagia > Cytophagales > Spirosomataceae > Dyadobacter > Dyadobacter sp. HNCC25DJ183. The sequence goes on along the minus strand of NZ_JBXHAP010000007.1, from coordinate 210,478 downwards.
GGATTTACCTGGCGGGGTTTTCGCAACAAGAAACTACTTGCTATACATTCATTTTCTTCAACTCCTTTACTGCATGATCGGCAGCTCTCGCGGTCATCGCCATATAAGTAAGCGACGGGTTCACGCAAGATGCAGATGTCATAAACGCGCCGTCAGTAACATATACATTTTCTGCACCCCATATCTGGTTGTGCTTGTTAAGTACTGAGGTTTTCGGATCGTTACCCATTCTCGCAGTTCCCATTTCGTGAATACCGATTCCAGGGTGTTTCGATTCGTCGTTATAAGGAACAACGTTCTTCAAGCCAGCTGCTTCCAGCATTTCGGCAGCGTCGTTCATCATATCTTTGCGCATTTTGGATTCGTTTTCTCCGTATGCTGCATCGAATACCACGACAGGAAGTCCCCATTTATCTTTCTTGGTCGGGTGCAATGTAAACCTGTTTTTCTCATTCGGTATCATTTCACCGAACCCGCCCAGGTTCATGCTCCACGCACCTGGCTCTGACAATTGCTTTTTAAAGTCAGCCCCGAATCCGTCGGTATTAACCCCGCGTCCCCAGCTTTCGCGGCTTGCGCCTCCCTGGTAGCCAAAGCCTCTGATATAGTCACGTTTGTCATCGCCCCAGTTCCGGTAACGTGGAATGTAAATCCCGTTTGCACGGCGGCCAAAGTAATATTTGTCTTCAAAGCCCGGCATATCGCCACGCGCTCCAACAGCTAGGTGGTGGTCCATTATATTCCGGCCCAACTGGTCGCTTTCATTCCCAAGTCCATTCGGGAAGCGTTTTGATTTTGAGTTCATCAAAATGGACGCGGAAGCAATCGCAGATGCATTCAGGAAGATGATCTTGGCGAAGTATTCTTTTGTTTCGAGCGTGTTCTGGTTGATTACCCTCACGCCTGTCACTTTGCCCACCTTGTCATCGAAGATCACTTCTGAAACAATGGAGTCAGGTACCAGCGTCAGGTTACCTGTTTTTTGCGCAGCAGGTAAAGTTGCTGATTGTGTACTGAAATAGGCTCCGTATGGACAGCCACGCATACACATATTCCGGAACTGGCAGGCAGCCCGGCCGAGCTCCGTGTGGAAACTCTGAGGCTGGGTAAGGTGCGCGGCGCGTCCCATAATAATATGACGTCCCGCAAATTTCTTCTCCACTTCACCTTTTACGTGTTTCTCAACGCAGTTCATTTGCATCGGCGGCAGGAAGTTACCATCCGGCAATACATCCAGTCCATCACGCGAACCGCTGATACCCGCAAATTTCTCTACGTAATCATACCAGGGCGCTATATCCGAATAGCGGATCGGCCAGTCAACCGAAATTCCATCTTTTGCATTTGCCTCGAAGTCCATTGGATTAAGGCGGTAGCTCTGGCGTCCCCACAACAGCGAGCGGCCTCCCACGTGGTACGCACGGATCCAGTCGAACTTGCGTGTTTCTTCGTAAGGGTTTTCCTTATCGTTTTCAAACAGGTACCGGTGCTCTTCGTTGGCTGTGTAGCCTGTCCGCATTCCGGCCCAGTATTCTTCTTTTGCTACGGTAGTTACCCTGCCGCGGTGTTCCAGTTCCCAGGGAGCAAGAGTAGCTGTTTTATAATCAGTAATATGCTTGATATCCCGGCCTCTTTCCAGCATCAAAACCTTCAATCCTTTTTCTGTCAGTTCCTTTGCTGCCCATCCGCCGCTTATTCCCGAGCCTACCACAATTGCATCGTATGTGGCCTGCTTTGTTGCTTTTAAGTTTAGATTCATAGTGAATATGTCAATAACAATTTTGGAAAAGGCACGCATGCCTGTATTCGATTTCCTTGTGGCTTACATTGCCCAGTTCTTCTGTCCCGGTTTCAGGTCAATGCAGCCGTCATATCTTCCCGGAACTGCCACATATTCCAGCGCCATTGTTGCGCCTGGCTCAGATGTGAAGTAGCCCAGCAAGGTAAGTTCTTTCATAAGCCGGAAAAACGGTACACCTGCGTCACTATACTCTTTGCCTGCTTCCGTATATTTTTTCTTTTCTTCCGGAGTTCTTTCGTCCGCTTTCTTGTCGGCAGCAGCGAGTTCTTCTTTTGCAGACTTCTCCATTTCAGTCAGGATTGCCGTTTGCTCTTGCGGCGAAGCTTTCATGAAGTCTTTCTTCTCTAATTGTTCAAGACCTTTATTGAAGCTCTCCTGATCATTTGTAGCGTAGCAATCTTTCAGCATTTTTTCGATGAATTCACCCACTTTCGCATCCTTCGCACCGGGAGTATCGGTTTTTGGAATGATTATTTCAGCTACCTCAGACACAAGTGCCTGCCTTTCGGGGGAAAACGGGAACGTAAGTGCAGAAGAAGTTTCGTTGGCCGATTTACATCCTTCTAGAAAAGCGATCAGGGTAGGAGCCGAGAGTGTTCCACCCATCAGCAGCGCCACCCGGCCAAGGGCATCACGTCTATTCATTTGATTTACTTAAATGTGAGTTAACAATCCAAAATGTAATAATACATTTGATTAATGCAATTTTAAACAATTCGACTAATTTAAGGAATATTCTAAAATCAAGCTTGTTAGAACAATTCTATATTGCAGAACAGGCTGGTAGAATACTGATTTACACTGTTTTTAGCGCGATTAAAAAACAATTAAACTTCCTGGTGAAGAGCCGGAGTGGTCAAATGCGTGATAAAAACGGTTTAAAGTACCATTAAATTGCAGCCGCGGATATCAGAATTGTCAAACCGGCCCATGACATTGAACCTGCCCGCAATCTCCTCAAACCGACCTAAATCCTGCGTTTCAATGAACGAACAGGTATCCAGGTTGGCAAGGTCAATCACATTGATCCCGCTTGTCTTTGAGATACCGACATTGTGATCATAAATGGCAAAAGGATCGTTGATATCCCGGAGCAGAATGCGCATCGTGCGACCAGGCACAAAGGATCCGTTGCCGCTGGAATATCCCTGGGAAAGCAGCTCGGTCATGCCATATTCAGAATGAATGTTGTCGACGCCGAACCCGCGTTTAAGTACATCGTGCACTTCTTCCCTCAGCATTTCACGCCGGCGCCCTTTCATTCCGCCTGTGTCCATAACAGTTACCTTACCGCTTTTTCCAATAAATTGAAGGTCGTTGTTACTCTCCGCAAGATCCAGTAACGCGAATGTTACGCCGAGCAGAAGAATACGTTTTTTATCCGGGTTATTGATCAGACTGTGAAGTACTTGCAGCATTTCTGCTGTATTGTTCAGGTAAAATCCGGAATAGGGTGAGCCGCTTTTCTCAATAAAATGTTGCATCATATACACGAGCGAAGAGTTGTTTCGTTCAAGGTATGATGGTAGCAGGGCGAGGATATGGAACTGGTTCAGGTCACCATAATTATCCTGAAATATCTGTTCGGAAACATCTTTATAGAGCTGCTCGTCGTACAAATCATGGCGGCTGGTTTCCTGCCCGGTGGTACCGCTGCTTCGGAATGTAATATTCGCTTTGGATACCAACCCTGTGCGGACAATATGTGTCTTAAAAAACTGAATGGGCAGGAACGGGATCTGAGTCAGCTTGCTTACCTCGTCAATATGAACGTTAAGAAGCTTGACATACTGGCTGTAAACAGGATTGTGAAGTGCCTGGTAACGAAATACCTGCAATGCAACTTGCTCAAAATCTGAGGGGTTTAAATGCAGTACCTGCTGCCTCAAACCCAGCCTGATTTCGGTAACCGTTTTATTGTTTTGAATTTTCAATACTGTTACTTTCGTAGGATACAAGTACAAAGTTAAAAATAGAAGTAATATGAAACTGAAAGTTTCCCTGTTCCTCTTTCTTGCTGTCTGGTCTGCCGGCTGCGTGGACATACCTGATTTTGGCGATACCCCGGTTATATATTTCAATGGAATTACGCAGGACATTCAGATCGATACAGTGTCCGGTCGGGAACAGAAAACAGAGGTGGTCACCGTTACCCTCGACTTTGAAGACGGCGACGGCGATTTAGGTGCATCCTCTGACGATGTGCAGAAGCCTGATTTTACTTCGGCTTATGAGAAAGTACCAGGCTGGGGAGTACCTGCCAATTATGAGCTCGTAACCATGGTTCAGAACAAAGACAGCAGCTGGTCGGAGCGAATTATGGAGGGAGATAGTTTCAAATTTTTCCCGCTGCTGAAACCGGACGGAAAGCCGGGCCCGATTAAAGGCAAGCTGGACCTGAAAATCCCATTCCGTTACCTTGGAAGTGCAGTACCTACGAAAGTGCGGTTTAAAGTGAGGATCATTGACCGTGCTTTTCACATCAGTAACCAGCTTGAAATTAAGCCGGAGGACGCAGTTACCGTGCCAGTTTACCTCTGAGATTTTAAAAGATAATCCATTTTATAAACGCCGGCTCATTCTATGATGCTGGCGTTTAATATGATACGGAATGTGGTTCCCTTGCCTATTTCAGAGTTCTTGACGAAAAGCTTGCCGGAGTGATAATTTTCGATGATCCGTTTGGCAAGTGTCAGTCCAAGTCCCCAGCCACGCTTTTTGGTACTGAATCCGGGATTGAAGATTTTGTTCATATTCGCTTTGCTCATCCCTTTTCCCGTATCGGCTATATCAATCCAGATCTCATCGTTATTGGGCGGCGCCTGTAAGCTCACATTGATTTCGCCTATCCCGCTCATTGCGTCCACTGCATTTTTGCAGATATTCTCTACCACCCATTCAAACAAGTTTTTGTTCAAAAGCGCAGTTTGCTCTGCTGCAAGCTGATTGTCAACCGTGAATTTGACTTTGGAAGAAACCCTTTTTTCAAGATAGTTGATGAAGTTAGAGACGATTTCAGCAATCGGCTCATCCTTTAATGTCGGGACAGATCCGATGTTTGAAAAACGCGTAGTGATCATTTCCAGGCGGATCACATCCTTCTCAATTTCTTCCGCAATGGAAGGATCAATCGACGGATCGCTGCGAAAGTACTCTACCCAAGCCATCAGCGAGGAGAGTGGCGTTCCGAGCTGGTGTGCCGTTTCTTTCGCTAACCCCACCCAAACGCGGTTCTGCTCCGCCTTCCGCGCCGAACTGAATGCGAGATAAGCCAGGTAGCCGATCAGCAGCATTACCGAAAGCTGCAGGAAGGGATAATACCTGAGCTGGGTCAGCAAAAATGAATTACTATAATAAATGTAGCCGGTGCGCCCTTTGCCCAGTTCAACGGGAATGGGAGGATGTTCAAGCTTCATCACGCTCAGCTTGTCCTGAATAATCCTTTCCCGCTCCTGCAAGCTCATGTTTTTGGGAAAATCAATATTCATGGTACGATCCGGCGAGGTCAGGTTATTTTCGTCGAGATAAATGGCAGGTATCTGGTAAAAATTAACCGCATCCTGGATAACCTGATAAACCACATTGAAATTTTCGTCCAGCGGACTGTTCACCACATATCTCAATGCCTCTGCATAAAGCTGAACTTCACGCTCCTCGCGCTGTTCAAGCTCTTCCACCAGCTTGTCGGTGTAAAACAGCGAACTGATACTTAAAACCAGCAAAATGACGCCAATCAGGTATTTATATGTGCTTTTTTGATCATACGTATCCATCAGCGATCGCCTTAGCCGCTGACTGTTCAATATCGCTGCGGGATGCAGCCGGAAACGGGGTTTTCGCTTGGAAGTTGGACTGATCATTCAGTATCGGGCACGCGCAGGCGGATATTTATGTTGTGGTGTACAAATAACGCAAAATATTTAAGCTTAGTGGATTCGCTGACCGTAATGTTGGGTCTCTGTGTCAGTTATAAAGCTGATTTTAATCATGTTTTTTACTGTCAAAGCAGGGTAACTAGCATAAGATTTCAGACATTTATTTAAATGCTTTCTAAATAAACTGTCGGTCACCCTTTCGTTTTTCAATTGAAATTTTGCGCCGTACTTTTGTGTATTGAATTAGACAAAGTGATGTATAATCAGTTCAAATTAATAAGTTTATCACATCGGAACGCTCCTCTCGCAATTAGAGAACAGCTGGCATTGAACGAGGCGGAAGCGAAGAGCATTATGCTTCGTCTAAAAGATTTCTTCGATGTCACTGATGTCTTAGCCGTCTCCACCTGTAACCGCACCGAAATTTATTATTCTTCCCAAACCGATCTGAATGAGGATATTATCAAGCTCCTTCTGATCGAAAAAGGAATTACCGATACCGAAATCTTCAAATCGTACTTCGAAAGTTTTTCTGACGGCGAGCAAGCTGTTCAGCATTTATTTCAGGTAGCGACTGGTCTGCAATCGCAGGTAGTAGGGGATATGCAAATCCCGAACCAGATCAAGCATGCATATCAATGGTCTGCCGACCTGAATATGGCGGGGCCGTTTTTGCACAGATTGCTTCACACGATCTTCTTTGCCAACAAGCGCGTAGCGCAGGAGACTTTTTTCCGCGATGGCGCAGCTTCTGTTTCTTATGCAGCTGTTGAAATGCTGGAAGGTCTGATGCCAAATCCGAAGATATTGATCGTGGGATTAGGCGAGATCGGAACGGACGTTTGCAGGAACCTGGCGCAGAATAAGGATGCAGATATCACATTGATCAACCGTACCAGAAGCAAAGCCGATGTATTGGGCGGCGAGTTGGGTTTCCGGGTTGCCGATTTCTCAGATATTGAAGCGGAAATTTCAAGAGCAGATATCATCGTTTCTTCTATTGCCCGCAACGAACCATTTTTTACAAAGGAGATGATGGTCCGTTTGCGCGGAATGTCATTTAAATATTTTATTGATCTTTCAGTTCCAAGAAGCGTTTCGCCGGAAGTAGAAGAGATCCCCGGCGTAATGCTTTATACCATTGATTCAATCCGTTCGAAAGCGGATGAAGCTTTGCACCGCAGGCTCTCGGCTGTGCCGCATGTTCGTGAGATCATTGACGAGGCAGTGATAGAATTTAATGACTGGTCGCGTGAAATGGTTGTTTCACCTACTATCCAAAAGCTGAAAGGCGCACTGGAACAGATCAGGAAAGAAGAACTGACCCGTTTTACCAAAAATTTAAGTGACTCGGAACTGGAAAAAGTAGAAAGGATTACATCCAGTATGATGCAGAAGATCCTGAAACTGCCGGTACTACAACTGAAAGCTGCGTGCAAAAGAGGCGAAGCCGAAACGTTGATCGACGTGCTGAATGATCTCTTTAATCTCGAAAAAGTAAAGTCGGATCATTGATCCTCCCATACCAATAAAAAAGCTCCCGGAAATAAAATCCGGGAGCTTTTTTATTATCAGCCAAAAATAAAGAGAGGATGACACTGTCACCCTCTCTATGTATTACCTTACCCTCCACAATAATTAATTGTATCCTTTGATCTGCTGTTTTGAACAGCCTTGTCAGCAATTTTTGAATGAACCCACAGTGTTTCAAACCACATTCAAGCACTCGTTTCCGTCGATTCACAACTATTTACGACACGGATTATTCTTTAGATCATTGAGGAGAAAAAAATTTTAAACTTTTTTATTTCTTTCCTGACCGCTTGATCGGGCGGCCATATTTCTGCATTTTTTCTTTTGCGTGGTCGCGCCGAATGTTCACCTTTTTGTTCTTCGCGAGCTTCTCATGGAACGCAGGTCCGACATTCTCATTTCTCGGATTTTTCACAAGAATATCCTTCATGAAGATCTTCGGCTCTTCGTCGGGAGTCAGTATGTCAGAAATTTTCAGATTTTCCGGCAGCGGCAGCATGGGGATCTTGAACTCCATCAGTTCCTCTATCTCTTCCTGAAACGGTTTTTCCCTTTCCGTTATGAATGAGATCGCGACACCCTTTCTATCTGCCCGTCCCGTTCTTCCGATCCGGTGAATGTAGTTCTCGGGCGCTTCGGGGATATCAAAATTGAAAACATGAGATACTTCCGCAACATCAATACCGCGCGCAACAATGTCTGTCGCGATCAGGATGCGGTAAGTGCCGTCGTGAAACTGTCGCATTGTATTAAACCGGTGGTTTTGCTCCTTATTCGAGTGAATAACCCCGATTTTATTCAGGTACCCCAGTTCAAGTTGTCCGTAAAGCTGATCAGCAAGCTTTTTTGTAGCAACGAAAATCAGCACTTTGCTCATTTCCTCGTGCTCGTCCAGCAGCAGGTCCAGCAGGTTTACCTTTGTGTAAAAGTTGGGAACTTCATAAGCTTGCTGTTCGATATTATCCAGCGGAGTACCAGCCGGAGCTGCTTCCACGCGCACGGGATTGTTGAAATAAGCTTCCATCAGCTGCTCCACCTCCTGCGAGAGTGTCGCAGAGAAAAGAAGATTTTGTCTTCTTTGCGGCAGGAGATCGAGGATATTTTTAAGCTGCGTGCGAAAGCCGAGGTTCAGCATTTCGTCTACCTCATCAATAACAAGCTTTTTGATGTTCTTTGTCTTGAGAGAGCCATTCAATGCAAGATCAAACAAGCGCCCGGGGGTAGCTACCACCACATCTGCGCCATTGTGCAGTTCCGCCATTTGCACCTTGATATTCCCGCCTCCGTATACACCCACTACTTCAAGCGTGAGGTAAGCGCTTATTTTTTTTACTTCTTCCACAACCTGCACGACCAGCTCTCTGGTCGGCACCAAAATCAGCAGTTGCGGTAATCTGTCTTTGGAATATTCGATCTGGCGAAGGGTAGGCAACAGATAGGCGACTGTTTTTCCCGTTCCCGTCTGCGCAATGCCGCAAACATCTTTTCCGGACATCATGACCGGAAATACCTTGTGCTGAATAGTAGTAGGAGTAGTATAACCCGCATCAGCAACTGCCTTTAATAGCGGCTTGGTGAGGTTTAAATCTTCAAATGTCATCATGCAATTCAAATTGAAGTGCAAAGTTACGCCTTAATCCGTGTTATGCGGCGTAATTGCAGCTCGGGCAGCATGGTTTGTGTACAACCATGCCCACCAGATCAGTACAAATTGCAGTGGAAGCCGTAGTAACGCGATCCACAAGTGGCTGTTTTGTTGTTGCTGATAATCCATTGCCATTTTGATGTTGGCCGGAAAAACGGCGATCAGCAGCAGGATAATCAGCCAGGCAGCTGCATTTCTGGTTTTGGGATACAAAAGCATTGACCCAAATGCAAATTCACAAATACTGCTGATGTACACGATTGCGAGCGGAGCTGGCAGGAACTCCGGAACAATGCCGAGGAACAGCTCAGCTTTAACAAAATGCATGACACCTGCAAAGATGTAAACAAAGGCCATGGCGTAAAGGGAGAAGTTCCTGATTTTCATATATATCAAAGTTAACCGGGGTTTTTGTGAGACGGCTTTGCCCGACTATGCGGATTCGGGAGCGTGTGCTCACAGCGGCGCTGATAAATAAATAAAGGGCAGACTCAGCTGAGTTGCCCTTCTTTCTATCTGAAATAGTGTGTTATCTATTTTTTAATAGTGTGCTTTCTATTTTGATAGTGTGCTTTCTTAATTTTTGATAGTGTGCTTGTTATCCAGCAATAGTGTGCTTTCGATCGAATTTAGTGTGCTTACCGGGTTCTAAGGCGACCTGTGTTCCTGTCGTAAGTTCCCAACGGGAAGCTTAGGCCTGTGTTAATACCCCAGTTATTGTTCTTGATGTTTGAATTGTCCAGTCTGGTAAGATCCAGCAGGCCGAATCCGTAGCGTGCGTCAAAGTTTAACCAGATTTTTTGCGCCAATCTGATATTAAGTCCTGCGCCAACTGCACCACCCAAGTCGAAGACGCTGTAATTCCGGTTGTTGGAATCACCATTGATGTTGTTTCCGTTTTTATCACGGGCCGAAGTCATAAAGTTGAGGGTAGGACCCAGGAAGATTTTCGGTCTTACCACGTCACCATATTTTCCAAAGAAGAAAGTTGCCAGCAATGGAGCCTGGATATAGTTAAGGTTGATCTCGTTACGCTTGCTGTCTGTCTGTGCCCCAAGTTGAGTAAAAAGCAGCTGTCCGCTGAATCCAAATCCTGTTTCAGAACTGTAGTTGTAAAAACCACCAATGGTCAGTCCGGGCTTCCAGTTTGTGTTTGAAATATCTCCACGGAGATTAGCAATGGAAACTCCTGCAATTGGTCCGATAGAAACGTTCTCCTGAGCTTGTGCCTGTTGGCTACATACTAATGCGACCAGTAACAGAATAATACAATTTTTCATGTGAATGTGTTTTGAAAAGCAATATAGCTGTAATCTGAAAAATGTGTACCAGGAGTCTCAATGCGATCTTCGGGTAGCTAAATAGCTACAATGTCTACCAAAAGGTGGTATTTGTATAATTATATTAGGAAAATAAACGTGGTAACCGGGGAAATTCATCTACAAGTGTATACGTTTCCCTCAATGCTGCTAGCGCGGTTGATTGCCGGCGTTATTGCCGAGCTTTTGAAGCAGGTAGTAGAGCGGAGCGCCGCCGAGGAACAGGCCCCAGCCAACCAGCGCCGAGCCTGGGTCGGTGTAGATTACATTGGCAGCTGTGATGAGCAGGAATGTGACAAATAATGCTGGAAGTACCGGATATCCCCATATTTTGAAACCTTTATGAGGATCATTCTTGCCAGCCTGTTTTCGAAAAACAAAAAGGGTAGCTGCTGCACTGGCGAGCGCGATGCTGTCTACGGACATCACGTAGTTGACGATCTGCTCGAAAGTATCGAGCACCCACAGCGACAGGAGCGTAGTCACGATCAGAAACGTAAGGGCAAATTCCTGAACCTGGGTTTTCGGGTTTACTTTCTTGAATACAAATGGTAATATGTTATCATCCGCCAGCGCATAGTAAACCCGCGGCAGCGACAGCATGGTCGCATTGATAAAGCCCAAAACGGAAAGGAAAATGGCAAGTGAGAAGAATACCTTGCCCCAATGACCGAAAAGTGCGTTGGCTACATCCGCGGCGATCAGGCTGGAATTACTGAGACCTTCGTAACCGAGCACATGGTAGTAGGTGTAGTTCAATGCGAGGTATAGCCCAAGAATCAGGAACATACCCAGGAAAATACCTCTTGGCGTGTTACGCACAGGATCTTTAATGTCGGCACCGAAGTTAAGCGTCTGCTGATAACCCCCGAACGTGTAAAATACGGCAATCAGACTGGCGCCAAATGCAGATAACCAGTTTGCTCCCGGATTAAGGTCAGGAGCTGTACCCGCAGTTCCATTTGAGCTGGAGTAGAAAATACCCGCGCACAAAGCCAGCATCATGATAATTTTCAGGCTACTCAGTACATTCTGGGTTCGGGAACCGGATTTGACCCCCAGCATATTGATTGCATAAAAAAATAGCAACGTAATAATCGCAGTACCCAGAATCCCTTTTTGTCCGTGTGCAAATGCAGGTAACAAAGGATTAATGTACTCTGAGCCAATCAATGCGACCCCTGCCATTCCGGCTCCGTAGGTAAGAACGATCACCCAGTTGATCATAAATGCATAAAGCGGGTGAAAGGCAGTTGAGATCAGCTTGTAAAAACCGCCTGGAAAATGGTGCCTGCTGCCGATCTCGGCAAATACAAATGCACCGATCAGACTGACAATCCCACCTGCAATCCACGCCGAAAAGAATATCTCCGGACTGCCAGCCTGTTTGGCGACAATGGCTGGTGTCCTGAAAATGCCTATCCCGATTACAAGGCTGATCACGATCATGCCCAGATCGAAAATGCCGATCTGCGGGCGGATTTTTTCTGGGGGTTCAGGCATCGGTGCTGGTTAGAGATTTAATTCCTGGTAGGAGATCATCAATATAGCAATTACAGCCAGAACGAGCCCCCATTTGTTTAAAGAATTCAGTCTCTCCCGGTAAATCAGCCAGGCTGCTGCCGAGGATACCAGCATACTTAGAATGTTGTAGATCGGGAAAACAAAGGCTGCACTGTTGCCGAAGGAAGCCAATGCAAGCAGGAGAAAATAGAGCGACAGGAAATTGGGTACACCCAGGATCAAGCCACCCACGACGCTCCGCAGGTGTAGCCGCTGTTTGTAAGCCACCGAACGATAAATGAGAATGGAAGTGCCGACCAGTATTGCGCCTGTACAGGCTATGATCATGAAAACAGTGGTTTGCCCGGGCTCGTAATAGCGTACCGATAAATAGTTGATAAGTGTATTATTGGTGCCGGAAGCCAGGAAAGTAAGCACCGGCAAAACCCATAGTCCGGCAGAAATACCGGAGATACCGGTCGCTTCTGTACCTGATTTTTCCTTTACACCTGTTTTCTGAATGGCGCCGAGGGCGAGGGCTGCAAGTGCAACCAGCAACCCGCCGTAATTGATAGCAGTAAATTCCTTGTTGTTGTTTTTAAATACAAAAAGACCAAAAAGTACCGGGATGACCAGCGACATATTCCCTGCCAGGGAAGTAGCGGTAACACTTACCTTCTGCGCGGTTAATCCGATGAGCATGAATGCAGTTACAAACATGGTTCCCAATGCGAGCGTAAGCAGTATTCCCGGGGAAGTCCATTCAATTTGTCTGAAAACGGCAAGGTCGGGTGTGAGCAGCAGGCCGGTGAGCACACAGGCGTAATAATTGAAAACCACCGCATGAAAAGAATCCACCTGGTACTTCGGAAATGCCCGCATGATCAGGTAGAGCGCTACGGTGAAAACCACCGCCAGTATGAAGTAGAACATTGCTGATCTTATTGTTTTGCAAGCAGTTCGTCAATCACTCTCGCGTAGTGTTCATATTCAAGCGCATGCACTTTGGTCGCCACATCATCTGCGGTATCTGTCGGCGCTACCTCGCAGGTGGCCTGGAATATGATGTTGCCCTCGTCGTAATGCTCATTTACATAATGAATGGTTATGCCCGATTCTCGCTCGCCTGCATTCACAACAGCTTCGTGCACAAACTGCCCGTACATTCCCTTTCCGCCATATTTGGGGAGCAAAGCGGGATGAATATTGACGATTTTATCAGGAAATGCATTGACGAGACCCGGAGGTACCAGCATCATAAATCCGGCAAGTACCACAAGGTCAATGCGTTCATTTTCTAGTATCTGGGGTATTTTTCCGGTTTGGTAAAACGTTCTTTTATCAAAAAAAACAACAGGTATCTGTAAGCTGCACGCCCGTTTAATTACCCCGGCCATAGGGTTATTGGTAAATATCAGGGAAACTTCTACATCTGCCCTTTCCGAGAAGTACTCACTGATCTTCTCTGCATTTGTTCCTGAGCCGGAGGCAAAAATGGCTATTCTTTTCATTAGGTTAGGTTAAAGGTGGATATCGATGAGATGGAAAGCGGGATCGCCGGGACAAAACTAAAAAAGAACGGCTAACGAAAGTTCCGAAAGCCGTTCTTTACAAAGAGCAGTTGTGAAAAAGTCAGTATATTTTAGTCAATTCGCTGTATCCCATTAACTTTCCTTTCCTGTAAGTTTCTGTTTTCAAATCCCAGATCACGCCCGGCGTCCGGTAAGAGATCGTTTGCATATCTACTTTGATCGGAAAGCCCATGACCATTTGCACATTCATATCCGCATTGATCTTGTAAGCGTCAAAGGTACCTGCGGGCACAGTCAGCTTTTCCTGGGCTGTCACCGTCCTGTTCCTGATCGCCATATTAAAGGTAACGGGCATCGCGGTTGATTTTCCTTCTCCTTTTACCGAGGCATCTTTCCATTTATCGCCGACACTGTATTTGGACGGATATTCAATGTTGTCGTACGTAAATTTCATGTCCATTCCCTGGAACGATTTCATCTGCTCCTGGCTCACAAGCGCACTGGCGTCCATTACCATTACGTTTCCGTCACATTTCATCTCGTAGCTGTTTTTCAATTGCGATTGTCCTTTGTTGTTGAAAGATTCCATATCGATATTAAAAACAGTGAATGCGCCGTCTTTGCTCACTTTTGCAACCTTATAGATGATTTTGCCAATCGATTTGCCCTTCGCATCGAAGTTGTCCATCTCAAATCCTGAGCCTTCCTTTAATGTAAACCCGGCGCAGTCCTGGGCTGACGCAGGCAGGAGAAATGTAGCAATGAGGCAGCATGCAAGTAATAAGTACCTTTTCATAGTTTTCGGTTATAAAGATTTGATTAACAACGAATACCTAAATATACTCGGAAGCAGGCTGCCTGGATGCAGGCATACAAAAATTTGATTAAAGGGGATACTATGCCCAGATCATCGTCAGTAATCCAAGCAGCATAATGATCTTGCATAAGCTGCTGATTTCCTTAAAATCCTTCCGGGTATCGGCCCGCGAGAGCTTGAATGCGAGATAAAGAATGGGCAGGAGCAGCAGTATGAATAGCAGCACAAGCAGGCTGTTGTTCAGTACCCTCGCCATTGCAAATAGCGTGAATACAAAAAGGATCAGCACTACATACAGGAAATTCCTGGTGCGCGGAATGCCCCAGATGATCGGCAGCGTGCGGCAACCGTGCGCTTCGTCTCCTTTGATATCCTCCATATCCTTGGCTACTTCCCTTACGAGCGATATAAAAAATGAAAAAACGGAGTAAATCAGCACGAGGTGCCGGTTGGCAGGGAAATGTACCGTCAGGATCAGGAGCGACATCGCTGTCAGCAGCGAAACAATGAAGTTACCGATAAACGGCGCCCGCTTGAACCGCTCCGAATAAAACCACAGGAGCGTAATGGAAAACACATTGATGATAAAAATGTACGGGCTCACCGCCAGTCCGAGTACCGCGCCGAGCACATTCAGTATCTGGTGCGCACCGATCGCCCAGCGCCTTTTCAGGTACCGCCCCACCACCACGCGCTCGGGTTTGTTGACGATATCTATTTTAATATCAAAGTAATCATTGATGATATAGCCCGCAGCGGCAATGCAAACCGTCGAGAGAGACAGCAGAAAAAGATCCGGGTCCGCTATAATGGACCGCCATTCACTTCTCGGCCCGATGAGCAAAATCCGTGTGAGGTACTGCGTAAGCGCAACTATAACCAGATTAGTGGAGCGAACCAGCCGCGCACTTCCTGCGATGTAATCCCGTAATCTGATTTTGGACCTGACCGACACATTAATGCAGGTTAACGCTGAAAAGAAGGTTTAGACGATAAAATTATCATTTTAAAGCATTAACGACAATTCTTAACTTCTTTATCCATTTGTGGGATAAAAATCAATGATTTGTTGTTAGCTCAAATGAAAACCTGCCTGGCAATAAATTGGGCCGGGAGGAAATAACTTTTCTACGAACATTATGAAAATCGGTATCGTGTGCTATCCAACCTTCGGAGGAAGCGGTGTGGTAGCTACCGAACTAGGTAAAGCACTGGCGAAAGCTGGTCACCAGGTTCATTTTATTACTTATTCTCAACCACAAAGACTCGATTTCTTCAATGAGAACCTCTATTATCACGAAGTAAATATACCTGCCTACCCGTTGTTCCAGTACCCGCCTTACGAGTCGGCGCTTTCGAGTGAAATGGTACACGTGGTGCAGAATGCCGGCCTCGATCTGCTGCACGTACATTACGCAATCCCGCACGCATCGTCCGCCTACCTCGCCAAACAGATACTCGCCCAGCAGGGAATCCACATTCCGGTGATTACAACTTTGCACGGAACCGATATTACATTGGTCGGTAAAGATGAGTCTTACGAGCCGGTAGTGACATTCAGCATTAACCAGTCCGACGGTATCACAGCTGTTTCAGAATCTTTGAAACGCGATACATACAGCCACTTCAACATTACCAAAGACATTGAAGTAATTCCAAACTTCATTGATCTTGACCGTTTTAACAGACAAAAGAAAGATCATTTCAAACTTGCGATCTGTCCCAACAATGAAAAGCTGATCGTCCATACATCCAATTTCAGGAAAGTGAAGCGGATTGACGACGTGATTATGATTTTCGAAAAACTGCGAAAACTGCTTCCAAGCAAATTGCTGCTCGTAGGCGACGGTCCCGATCGTGCGCGCATTGAGCGGCTCTGCAAAGACCTTGATATGTTGTCGGATATCCGCTTTCTGGGTAAGCTCGATGCGATTGAAGAAGTGCTGTCCGTGGCAGATCTGTTTTTAATGCCTTCCGAATCTGAAAGCTTCGGTCTGGCTGCACTGGAAGCGCTGGCGTGTGAGGTACCTTTGATCACTTCCAATGCAGGCGGACTGCCGGAACTGAACCTGCACGGAGTAACCGGATTCCTGAGTAATGTAGGCGATGTAGACGATATGGTAAAACACGCGGCATACATTTTGAGCGATGATAACCTGCCGACATTCAAAGCCAATGCGCTTGCCCGCGCGAAAGAATTTGATGTAGCCAAAATATTGCCGCATTACGAATCTTACTACGAAAGGGTAGTGGAAAACAGCAAGGCAGTGGCGATTTAGGATTGGGAAATAAGAACCCGTTTATACCAGTTACTGACCTTTCCACAGGCGTAGAGCCGCATTCGTTAGGATTTTCCCTATATTAGTGTGCTATTTTACTTAGGTTTGCGTTATACAGAGAAGAAAACTTTTGAAAAATGAAACTGGTATTTAATATAATTCTCATATTCCTGCTGCTACTGGCGTTTGTTCCTTTTTTTAGAAATTTCATCTTCCATTTACTTGTCGGAAGGAAGTTGGTGAAAGAGCAGGAGAAAATTTTCCGGGCGCAACAAAGGCAACAGCAACAAAGAGCACAAGGTGGCGTCAAAGTGGATAATGTACCACCGGATGCCAATCAATCTTCAAGATTCCAGGGCGGCGAGTATGTCGATTATGAAGAAGTGAAATAATCTTAAATAGCTTATAAATAAAAACCGGCGCTTTTCAGTGCCGGTTTTTTGTTTTTCAAATGATGAATCCGGGATTACTGTTTCACAACCTTGAATGTACTTTTTCTTCCCTTTGATTCTACGACAAGCAAGTACAAGCCGCGCTGCAATGCAGCAATATTGATTTCCTCGGAAGTTTTACGGGATTCAACCTGCCGGAGTACCCTTCCATTCATATCGTACAAACTGATCTTCTTCAATGCAGCCGCATTCTCGAATGTGACATTCAGTACTTCCTGAACAGGGTTAGGTGCAACGGTAACCTTGAATGTAAGTGTAGGTTCAGTGGCAGTGACCATTTCCACGCGCACTGTTCCCGGACTCTCTATCGTACCGGCTCCGCAGTTGTTCGAAACCCTGAAAAGGCGGTAATACTGGTTGGGTGAAGCCTGGAAGAGCTCAATTATGTCCGTCGGGTTAAAAGTCTGCCGCGTATTGATCAGCAGGTCTGTTCCCCATTGGTAAGTCCACGGCGCGCCGCCTTCCAGTAGCACGGTGATTTTAGGATTGTTTTTACCATCAAAAATAACTGACTCGGAAGCAAAACGCGCCTTGGCTTTCTGCCCGGCAACCATGGCATATTCATAAGCGCCGCTTGCTGTGCCCGCATCACTCGCCACTACACGCATTCTGTATTGTCCGTTTGGCAAAAGGTCACCCGGAAGTACCGCTTTGAGGGGGTTCGTGTTTCCGATTGTCGTAATGGGCCGGAAGTTTTTTCCCGTTGTGTCTGAGATTTGCACGGTCATGATATTGCTGGAAGTGAATGTGCCGAGGGTAGCGTAGGAAACTGCTATTGTGTCGCCGGTACAAAATCCTGCGCTGTTCTGGGAAGTCCAGCTGGTAACACTCACACTTCTTGCCGAAGCCGGGTTTACTTCCACAGTCGCTGATCCGGACCGGTCTCCTTCGCCGCATTCATTCCGTACCGAGGAGATCGTGTAAGTAGTAGTTTGCCGGGGTTGCACGCGGATATAGCTGATCTGTCCCGGGTAAGCGTAAAGATTGCCGCGCGTCCCGTCTGATAATGTATATTCCACATATCCGTTGCTTTTGCTCGATTTGAGCGCCAGCTGCGTTGAAGCTCCGCTGTTAATGGTCGTGTTGCCGCTGATACTTAGCTCCGCGCGGGTAGTAACATAAACATTAACTGCGGTGGTGAGCGCATATTTGGCGACCGTCCCCCTGATCTGGTACCTGTTGCCAGCCAATGCGACAGGTATTTTCAGGTTGATTTCTCCTGTGATGTTTTTGGTAGAATCAAGCGGGATCTCGGTGTTATTGTCAAGGTCGACGAGGATAAAACGGATATTTCCGTCGGAGAGATCAGCCTCTCCCGCCAGACTGTAGTTGATCCGGATACTATTTCCCG
Source organism: Dyadobacter sp. HNCC25DJ183 (assembly GCF_056895175.1). NCBI lineage: Bacteria > Pseudomonadati > Bacteroidota > Cytophagia > Cytophagales > Spirosomataceae > Dyadobacter > Dyadobacter sp. HNCC25DJ183. Next base: position 192,371 of record NZ_JBXHAP010000007.1, on the reverse strand, counting down.
GACAAACCGATGACGTATTGGACTGAATGGTCAGCTGAGGCTTCACGGATACTTTAACCCGACCCGAAACTTTACCATATCCACATGCATTTGAAAGCTGCTTGATCGCATATTCCTGTGATTTCTGCGCATACATGTAAACAGTTTCCTGCAGTCCCGAGTAATAGTTCGCGGTTGAATTATCCTGCCAGATCACATTGAAGGGGCTACTGCCGGTAAAGGTGAGTTTCAGATTAATCGCTTGTCCTGCCTCTACAGTTACATTATCGCTCATGTTCTCGCTGAGCAGCTGGACAGTTGCCGGCTCATTGATCTGAACATAAGAATCGTTAGTAACGGGCCCCTCAGAAGAGACCACCCGGATATTATAGCTGCCTGCGGCCAGGTTCGCTGGAATAAACCCGCTCAATGTAGGGCCGGTACCGCCTTTTACAATGGTTGTTTTTTCAGTGGAATATTGTTTGACGATTTCAAGGTCAAACGTGGCTGTTGGTGAAGCTGTACCTTCGCTCACACCGAATGAAACCGAAATCGGGTCACCGGTGCAGAAGTTGCTGTTTCCATTATAGCTAGTGAGCTGAATGCGGTATGCAACAGGTACTATGTGCGCGCTCAGGTTAACCGGCGCACTTCCGCACGTATTTGCTACGGATTTGACCGTGTACACAGCCATTTTTCCGATCGGCGCTTTAACGGGGATTTCAATGGAGGAATTGCCCGTGTTTGTCGAAGTATATACCTGGTCGCCACCGCCATCAACGGAATAGGTAGCCTGTGAAATGCTGCTTGTTCCTGATCTTACGGTAATATATCCCCTTTCCGAGGCCAGGAATAAGCTCGGGTTTTCCGGAGTCGTTTCCGGGTAAATGGTAATGTTCGACAGCGACTGCTGCAATGTGGTGTTCTGCACTTCGCTGAACAATACCGGATTTGTAGAGGTAATCCGTACTCCGGCATTACCGGAATACCAGTAATTTGATTTCAGCCTGATCTTGTAAGTGCCACCGCTTTCGACTGTTTTCAGGTTTTGGAACTCACAGCAATTGCCGTAACCCTGAATTTGAAACTTGTTTCCCGGATTAAAGGTCCCGACCGTGCCAAACACAATGTCAATGCTGTCTGTCTCGCAGATCTCGTGTTTGATTGGTTCAATGTAGATCCCTGGCGCGCTGGTTGATTTTACCGATAGATTGACCGAGCGCGGATTATTATTAGTGAAGCAGCTGTTGCTGATCGATTTGATCTTGAATTCTGTATTGGATTTCAGGAAAAAATCTTTACCCGCAACATTTCCTTCGTATTCATATTCAGCGATCGTGCCGTTCATGTATTCGACCTTGTAAGGCGAGCCGCCGGTTAGCCCGAATCTTAATGCCACGATCTGCGGCTTATCATATGTAAATGTGTCATTGAAACCGGTATACTGCACATTCGGCATGGTTTGCAGCACTACACTGTACGATTGATTCGTCTGCAAGGCAGGTTGCGAAGTGATAATCTGATAACCGTAGCCACCATAACCGCCTTCCCGGGCAGGCAAAGAAAATTCAATGTAGTCACCGTTTTTACTTGCATTCACCGTGCTGGTCTCGCCGGTAAACTGGTTATACAGTTTGACAAAAAACTGGGAAGCGCTGGTGAAATTTGCATTGCTCTGTATTTTGATCCTACCCTGTGTCCCTGCACAGATCAGCTGTCGCTGCGTATCATCAATCCTGATTCCCGGACGAACCTTGATCTCTACTACCTGCGGGTCACGGATCTCTATTTTACCGCAACCGGTTGTAAGAGATTTGATCGAAAAATTTTGATCTGCCGTGGGATTGCTCGTAATGTAAGCTGTGGAACTGTTGGATTTATATATGGTACCGTCGGCAAATTCAAGCGAGTAAGGCGCTAAGCCCGTCATGTTGACCGTCAGCTGCATATAATCGCCAAAATTGATCGTCTGGCTCTGCGTATTGAAAGTAGCACCGGGAGCTGACCAAACCTGGATAGGAGATTGGTAAATGGAAGAAACTGTTGCCGGATTTTCTGTAACAACCTGCACACTGTATCCTGCAGAACCATTGATATTCGCATTGGCCGGAAATCTCGTCTTTAAAAAATTTCCGTCTACAGTAGCCGGAGCTTCTAAGACCAGAGGTGTCTCGTTGTAGAATGCATGGCGAAGGAACCGCACCTTGTATTTAGTTGCATTGGTAAAAGCTTCTCCGCTGGTGGAAATCCGTATCTTCAGTTCACTGTTTTCACAAAGCTCAGTAGGGGTCACGAGCATTGTTTTGACAGCAGTTTTGTTGACTACCGCCGAGTAACTTCCGCTTACAGCCATTGCCCCGCAGAAGTTCTCTGCATGCGCAATCGTATAATTGCCGCTCTGGGTAACTGTGAGGCTGTATGGCTGAGAAAATCTGCCGTCATTGGAATAAATACTGATCTTACTGCTATCACTCAACGTGACGCGGCCCTCCTGAAAGTTGTTACCTTCCAGCAGAATGTCCACACGGTCAAATGCATTCAAAGTATCGGATTTGCCGGGAGGGTTCAATACAACTTTCCCTTTGGTATGGATTCCGATCGAAGAACTCCACTCGCTTTGAACTTTGGGAGAGGAAGTCGACGCACGCATCTGAACGTAGGAGTTGCCAAGTGAGAGCGAATCTGCAATCCTGAATTCCAGGTTCCCGCCCACCAAAACTGCCGGGAGTTCCACACTGATATTATTCGCGTAAGCTTTGCGGATTTGTACCGTGTACTTGTTATCCGCATTGAAAGTCCCTGTTACAATGACGGGAATTTTGTAGGTAGTATTGACACAAACCGAGGAAGAAAGATAGGTATGGTCAATGGTAATGGAATTGTTTTGGGCAAAAGAACGTGAGCAAAGCAGTAGCAATGCAAGAATGCAGGGGTAAAGTTTAAACATGTTTAAGAGGAGTTACAAAAGTGACCGAAAGTACAAGTTTTTCTACAAAATGTGAATAGGTCAGGCGAGTTCCGCAAATAAAAAAGTGGCGCACAGATTGCTCTGTACGCCACTTGAAAATTGGATCTGAATTCGTTGTTACCGGCTCAGATACAGGTTCCTTTCTCCATATATCTTCTGGAAGAAATCATCCTGTAAATCATCGATAAAGTAGATCGCTTCTCCGGTCGATTTCATTTCCGGCCCAAGCTCTTTATTTACATTCGGGAATTTATTGAAAGAGAATACCGGGATCTTGATTGCCCAGCCTTTTTTCACAGGATTGAATGTGAAGTCAGACAGTTTTTTATCACCCAGCATCAGCTTCGTTGCATAGTTCACATAAGGTTCCTGGTAAGCTTTGCAAATGAAAGGTACCGTTCTGGAAGCTCTCGGGTTGGCCTCGATTACAAACACGACGCCGTTTTTCACCGCAAACTGCACGTTGATCAAACCTTTCACATTCATTGCCAGGGCAATTTTGCGCGTATGCTCTTCAATCTGGCGGATTTCGTCGGCGCTCAGATCGAATGGAGGCAATGCAGCGTGCGAGTCGCCGGAGTGGATCCCCGCAGGTTCGATATGCTCCATTACACCGATAATGTAAGCGTCTTCACCGTCACAAATTGCGTCGGCTTCTGCTTCGAGCGCACCTTCGAGGAAGTGGTCAAGTAATATATTATTGTCAGGAATATCGTGCAGGATCTTCACAACGTGTTGTTCAAGTTCCTTTTCATTGATCACGATTTTCATGCTCTGTCCACCCAAAACGTAGCTCGGACGAACAAGTAACGGGAAGCCCAGTGTTCTTGAAAGCTCTACCGCCGCATCGGATGTACGTACCGTTCCGAATTTCGGGAATGGGATACCAAGTTCTTCCAGGAGTGACGAGAACCGGCCGCGGTCTTCTGCCCAGTCGAGCGAATGGTAACTGGTACCGATGATTTTAACACCATACTTTTCCAGCTTTTCCGCCATTTTCAATGCAGTCTGTCCACCAAGCTGCACAATCACACCTTCCGGTTTTTCGTGCTCAATGATGTCAAACACGTGCTCCCAGAAAACTGGCTCGAAGTAAAGCTTGTCGGAGATATCCGGGTCAGTCGAAACAGTTTCAGGGTTACAGTTCACCATGATTGTTTCGTAGCCCGCTTCTTTCGCTGCCAAAACCCCGTGCACGCACGAGTAGTCAAACTCGATTCCCTGACCGATCCTGTTAGGTCCTGAACCCAGTACCATTACTTTCTTGCGGTCGCTGACAATCGATTCATTGTCGGGATATTCCTGCGAGGTATTAAATGTAGAGTAGTAGTAAGGCGTTTTCGCTTCGAACTCGGCCGCGCAGGTATCCACACATTTATAAACACGTTTGATACCCAGTGCTTTTCTTCTGTCGTAAACCTTGCTTTCCTTGGTTCCAAGCAAGTGGGCGATCTGGCGGTCGGCATAGCCTTTTTGTTTGGCCGAAAGCAGCAGTTCCTTTGGAAGATCGTCCAGTTCGTATTTCTCAATCTGGTGTTCCAGCTCGATCAGCTCCTCGATCTGGCGCAGGAACCATGCATCAATCTTGGTAAGGTTCTGGATTGTTTTGAAAGACAACCCGATTTTGAATGCATCGTAAATGTGGAACAAACGGTCCCAGCTCGGATTTTTAAGGCTTTTCTTAATCGCTTCCTGATCGCGCAGCTCGCGGCCGTCGGCTCCAAGACCATTCCGGCGAATTTCAAGCGATTGACAGGCTTTTTGCAATGCCTCCTGGAAATTCCGTCCGATACCCATTGCTTCTCCAACCGATTTCATCTGCAAGCCCAATGAGCGGTCAGCGCCTTTGAACTTGTCGAAATTCCAGCGCGGCACTTTTACGATCACGTAGTCAATCGAAGGTTCGAAGAATGCGGAGGTACTTCCGGTAATCGGGTTGATCAATTCGTCAAGATTATAGCCAATCGCCATTTTAGCAGCGATTTTGGCAATCGGGTAACCTGTTGCTTTTGAAGCAAGCGCCGAAGAACGAGAAACGCGTGGGTTGATCTCGATCGCGATGATCTTGTCGTCTGCAGGGTTCACAGAGAACTGCACATTACAGCCGCCTGCGAATTTTCCGATCCCGTCCATCATTTTGATAGCGAGGTCGCGCATTTGCTGGTAAAGCGTGTCCGGTAATGTCATCGCGGGTGCTACCGTGATACTGTCACCTGTATGTACGCCCATCGGGTCAAAGTTCTCGATTGAACAGATGATGATGAAGTTACCATTGCCGTCGCGCAGCAATTCCAGCTCGTACTCTTTCCAGCCCATTACACTTTGTTCAACCAGTACTTCGTGTACCGGAGAAGCGTGTAAGCCGTTATTCAATGCCTGATCAAAATCTTCTTCTTTCTCCACGAAGCCGCCGCCGGTTCCACCCAATGTGAAGGAGGGGCGTATTACCAGCGGAAACCCAATTTCCTGAGCGATTTCCTTGCCTTCCAAAAACGAGCGGGCTGTCCGGCCTTCGCACACATTCACACCTAATTCCAGCATTTTCAACCGGAATTTCTCTCTATCCTCAGTCGTTTCAATCGCTTTGATGTCAACACCAATGATCTCCACATCATATTTTTTCCAGATTCCTGCCTTGTCGCAGTCGATAGCGAGGTTCAATGCAGTCTGGCCTCCCATTGTTGGCAACACCGCGTCGATGGGCTTGCCTAATGCTCTGTGTTTTTCAAGAATTTCAACGATATACTTTTTCTCCAATGGCAACAGATAAACATGATCTGCACTGATAGGATCAGTCATGATGGTTGCCGGATTGGAATTGATAAGAACTACTTCAATTCCTTCCTCACGCAGCGAACGGGCAGCCTGGGAACCAGAGTAGTCAAATTCACAAGCCTGACCTATGACAATGGGACCTGAACCGATAATCAGAACGGATTTGATATTCGTATTTTTGGGCACAGTAGATGGTATTTTTGTAGAAATGAAGGAAATACTTTAACAACTTTTGGGGTTGCCTGGTAAATTTCAGCAGGGGTACGTCCAAAAATTCCACAAAGTTAATTCACATATCCGAAAAAGCAGGATAGGAAGTCCGAAATTAGTGGTAAAAATGAAATTTTGTCTGCAAGTGACTGTAAAGCAGTATTTTGGGAAATTACTGCAGCGGGACTATAGCTGGGGCCGAGATATCGAAGTCGCGTAAACGCAGCGGAACGTTGCCGCTCGCTCCAAATCGCCACTCTGCTGTGTTGCCCGGTATGTTGGGGTAGTATCCGACGCGGATTTGTAGTGTATTAAAGGTAAGATTCTCATTTCTTAGCCTGAGTCCGAGCCCGTAACCCTGGTAAAGCGGCCCGCTCCAGAGCGAAGAAACTCCATTGACCAGCCCGAGATCTGCGAAAACAAAGTAAGCAATACGAAACCCGAGCAAACTCTTATCCGAGAAGAAAACGGTTTCCGTTCCCACGGTAAGCCGCTTTGTGCCAATCAGCTGATCGTTGTTAATGCCCCTGATACCCTGTTCTCCGCTGATATTCAGGTAGTCGAGCGGATCGCGGCGGATTCCGTGGGTGTAGCGGAATGTAAGGAACTGACGGAAGAAACTGTATCTGAATGGGATCAGGTTGCTGATGTAATTCAGCTGTCCATTGATCACGCCCTGCTGCGCAACCCCGTTTTTGGAGTAAGTCCCTACATTGGCAAGAAAGTACATGTAGCCCAGATTGTGCGGAATGTAGTTACCCGTGGCAAACTGTACGCCACCATACCCGCGCACCCCGAACTCTGTATTCTCTCTCCCGATCGTCAATGCGAACAGGCTGCCTATCGGCACGTCTTCCGTACGACCAAAACCGTAGATCAAAACGTCGCGTTTGTAGTTCCTGTTGGAGTATCCAAGGCTCACAAGGGTGGCGCTGCGGTTCCAGTATATTTTGTTGAGATCGGCTGAGACTTGCGGGCGTTTTTCGAAGTGGTACTTATTGTGCCGGAATGCAGTCACAATCCGCGAGTTTTTGGCGAGCCTGCTGTCGGGGAACGGAAACTTGAAAGCCCGGCCGATCCAGGCATCGTAATAAGCATACTCGGTTGGAAAGCGAATTTCCACATCGGTATCGTCCAGTCTTCGTTTGTACTGCCGCACATTGGTATGCCCGATTTCCAGCGCGCCGGCGTATTTGGTTTCGTTGGTTAAAAAGCGGCGGAAAAATCGGATCGACTGTTCCTTTACATCACGTTCAAGAATAAAGTTGGCCTGGCCGGTGATGAACGTTTTTCCTATATAAGGAATCGTATAAATGCTCCTGAACTGGAATTTCTGAATGGTATCGTTGGCGTTCCAACGGATTCCCGTGCGCTGGGAATGTGTGGTTCCGCGTACGTTGATGTTCTCGACAGATGCATTGAACTTATTGAAACCACTGAACCCGCCCGCAAAGTTAAGCGACCACGAATCCTGCACCAATACGACCACATCGGCCATCCAGGTTACATCGCTCCGGGGTACTACAATGATACGCGCATCCAGAATGGTGCGGTTTTCACGCAGCAGGCGTTCGTTATCTTTCAATACCTGCGCCTGGATATCGTCTCCTTCCGAAAACAGCAGGAAAGATTTGCGGATAATTCCCTCCCGTGTGTTGGTGTGCAGCGTTTTGCTCAAAAACCGTTCAAGCCGGTTGCCGGTACGCGTGGTATCGTAAACGGATTCGCCCATGATATCCAGCTGGCGAATGTAGATCTTCCGGATAACCATTCCCTCGTAAGGTGTAAAAGGATTGGTCTCGATTTCTTTCACCTCCTTGATCTTGCCCTGGTTGTAAACATCCCGGAAAAGCAACCTGTACACCGCCCGTGAAAACTTCGTCTTCGACATACGCGCTTTCAGGTTTGTGTACCGGACACTATCGCTTTTGTAAACTGCCGCACTATCGGGATTTTGGGCCGACGCGATGGCAGAGAACAGAAGAAACAGTACCAGATACTTGTACATGAGAGATGTAAATTCCAATAGACAGAATTAACGTAAACGCGGGAACCAAAGGTATGCGGCAGTTTAAAGGGCGGCTATTTAATCGTCCTGAAAGGTGATATTACTTATCTGCGTCGAGAATAGCTTTCACAGTTTTATCAAGCGCACTCGGAGCGGGAGCGTTTTTTAAGGCAAATTTCCCGTTTGGCCTGATAATCGCGAATGTACCGGCGTCCAGCGGATTCAGTCTGAATAGCAGGTCCATGGTTTGATTGTCAGACAGAAATACGTGTGTGCCTTTGAGCTGGTGCCTTACCACGTACTGGCGCAGCAGTTCATCTGAAAAACCATATTCCTGTCCGGGCAAGTGAACAAAGAGGAACTTCACGTTTTCAGGCAGGCGGGATTGCAGCATCGGGATAAAGCCGAGCTCTTCGCGGCTTTTTGCATCTTCCATGCTCCATTTGACCAGATAGATCGTACTGCCTTTGTAACTGTCAAGGATCTGGTTAACCCAGGTATTGCCGCGATCGTTGGAAGCGGTCAGAAAATAGCCTGGCAATGCTTCCGTGGGCAGCGTTCTGGCATTTTTGAAGTTCACCAGCCTGCTGATATCCGCGCTGTCTTTTACTTCCAGCCGCACCAGCTCATCAAGCGATTGCCTGAATTGCGGAATGCCGTTTCGAGATTGAATGTGCCTGTTGAGCAACAGCTGCTGTTTGTAAGTAAATTTATACAGGTTGCGGGATAGATAACGTGCGTTCAGAAACTCGGTAGCAGTGCTGTCAAACAGATCATTATAACTCCTGCTTTCTCTTTCGTAATTAAAAAGAATGTTCAGCGTCGTTTCATTTTTTGCAAAAAGCTTGTTCAAAAAATCCAGCTGCGCCTTTTCGGCAACACCATTCAATGTGATTTGTTCCAGCCGCTGTTTATCGTCAGATGTGAGATTATTGGTGTAAGTCCTGATCAGCGTCGCCATTAACCTTACCGGAAGTGAATTGGTACGGCTTGGACTGTTAATCCGCTGTTGCTGCACAAGCAGGTCGGCGTAGTCGCCAAACCGGCTCGCCCATATCACGCGTTGTCCCGTCAAAGGCGGCTTGGCCAGGCGGTTAAGACTGTCTTTCAGTGCATCACTTATTTCATACAAATTGCTTAATGAATGCTCAAACAGGATTTGCATTTGCTCTTCCTCGGCATTTGACTTCACCCATTGCAATAAAGCAGGCGAGGGGACCGAGTTGAGGGACGCGGCCTGTACTGCGCCGGTACGCAACGCAGCCCGCTGCTCGGCAAGCGACCTCGCCTGAGCGGCACTGCGCTCCCAGAACGATTTGAAAAATTCGGAGCCGAGTGCCTTGTTGGCGCTGAGGCGCTTGTTTTCTTCCTGAATATAAAGCGGATACTGATTGTTGGCATCCGCATTCACACCCGCGAAATAAAACAGTTTACCTGTGGTATTAAGGGAATCTCCATTGAAAGTGATTTCAACAGTACCGGGGGAACCCAGGAAAGTTGTGAATGCTTTTCCACCATAATCAAGGTATATTTCTTCCTGCGTAAAAATCATGGGAAGTGAAACCCTGAAACTGCCGTCAGGTTCCAGCGGCGCCTGTTTGCTGAGCTCCGACTGTGGCTGCAGTATGTTGTTACGGGAAAAATTAATAAAGGAAGCCTGCCTGTACAGCCGGCCGTTCAGGTTGAGTATCCTGCCCTTGATGATCAGCGAATCTGTCGAAGCCTGAGAAACCTGAAACAAACCTGAAAACAGGGCGAAAAGTAAGATGAAGCGCATGCACGTGACTATTGAGATTGATAACGAAAAATAGCCAGCCTTTTTTACGCCTCCAAATTTGAAAGTTTATTTCAGCAGCAGGTACAATTACAATGTATGGTCGGGGCCAACCAGTTCCTGGCCCGGTCCGCCATCTTCATACCTTACATATATGCCGTGGTAGCGCTCCCGCGCCTGGTAATCTTTGCGGAGCGGGTGACCTTCCCAGTCCTCGGGCAGCAGGATCCTGCGCAGATCCGGGTGTCCTTCAAAATAAATACCCATTAAATCATAAGCTTCCCGCTCGTGCCACTCGGCAGTGCGCCAGATGTGGCTTACCGTAGGTACCACCGGCAAGTCACCTTCCGGATTATTCCTCGGAAATACGGACTTGATCGTGAAATCTGTCTGGTAAGGAATAGAAGTCATATTGTAGATCACCTCCATTGTGGCCAGTCCGGGTCCATTGTCAATAGCTGTAATGCAAGCCAGGAAATCGAAAAACAAGCGGTTATCCTCGTGCAGGAACTGACATACTTCCGGAATATTCTCTTTTGGTACTATCAAAACGGGCTGCGGATTTTTGGTATCCGCATCAATCGCCAGTTCGGGAAACCGGGCAACAATCAGGGAAGTAATTTCTTGAAAATTCATTTAGTAAAAAGTTAGGCGGTTACCATTTCCGCAGCTTCCATTTCAAGGAACAATGCGGGTGCGACTTCTTTGGTATTCCTGATCTTCTCCTGCAATTTCATAAACCCGCCGATCAGCGCCTCAGGTCTTGGCGGACAGCCGGGAACGTATATGTCCACCGGGATAATCCTGTCAACTCCTTTCACCACGTGGTACCCATGTTCCCAATACGGACCGCCGCAGTTGGAGCAGCTTCCCATTGAAATAACGTAGCGCGGTTCGGGCATTTGTTCATATAGTCTCCTGATACGGTCGGCCATTTTAAAAGTAACAGTACCTGCCACAATCATCACGTCCGACTGTCTTGGGGAAGGCCGCGGCATGATCCCGAACCTTTCCAGGTCGTAATTGGACGCGTAAGCTGCCATCATTTCAATGGCGCAGCAGGCAAGACCAAATCCCATGGGCCACAACGACGAGAGCCGCGCCCAGTTCATAAGGTCCTCAGCGTTAGTCAATATAATTCCTCCGTCTCCGGTTTTTGCTCGTTCACTCATCTCGCTATCAGATACTGCTATCTGGTTGGTACAAATTTTGCCTGTTATTGTGATACAGACGTCACAATTGTAACCATAATTGGCAAGAAACGGTTTCCGCCTGCGTTACAAAACAAATGCATTTAACTACAACTATATGAAAAACAAATTACTTCTCATCGCTTCCTTTCTGATCGTTTTTTCCGGGGCTGCAAATGCGCAGACAGAAGCTGATACAACAGTCAGATTATTCAAAAGCGGAATGGCGATTTACGCAGAATTAGGTCTCTTGCCCAACAATAAAGCCATACGCGATCAACTGACGCAACTTGGTGTAAAACCGTTTGAAGGATTGATGGGATCGATTGTACTCGCGCGGCGGACTGAATCAGAAAAATGGTTTTCGGAAGGCCGGATCATTATCATGAACAGCACCAACTACACTACGGATAAGAATGTAAAAAAAGCGTATCTCTCGGGGATCGGGATCGGGACGGACGGCGGTCCGAAACTCGTGAATACCTCGCGCTGGAATGTAATGATTCCCCTGGGTGTGGATGTGATGCTGTACCGGCTGAATATCAAGAGCAATGGAAATGCGACCATTGGCCAGGTTGTCAACAATCCTTCTTCTTTTCAGGCGGTGAAGCTTTTTACACCCAATATCAACATTCACGGAGGTTTGGGAGTTGATTACAAAATGAATCTTTTCCCGAAAGTAAATGACAAAGTGTACCTGAGCGGAAAGGTAACCTATCACCAGCCGCTGCTTGGAAAAAGAAAATGGCGGGGCGAGAATGTCACGATCAGCGATCTGTCTTCATTGAAAGTGAACCAGGTTTATGTACAGATCGGATTTGTCGTTTTCCCCAAACCAGGCGATAAGAAGTGGGGTAAAATGCATTAAGCTAAACAGCTGGTCAACTTGCCTTATACCGCTCGTTGACCTGCTTGTACATATCAGCCGGTACCAGTGATTTCACTTCCGGGATCTGTGGTTTGGGGCGCACCCAGTCGAGGTAGCCTTTGACCCAGGCGTAAGCCAGGCCCAGGATCAGTATACCGATAAAAACGGTCATTTCTGCCATGGCAAACCAGCCCCATTCTCCGTTAGTCTGCGCAATGAGATCTTCGTTGCCGAAAACAACGGACCAGGGAAAAAGGAACAGCAGCTCGACCTCAAACAAAACAAAGACCAGCGCAACAATATAAAAACGGACGTTGAACTGGATCTGCGCATTACCAAGCGGGTCTTCGCCGGATTCGTAGGTTGTCAGCTTTTCTTCATTGGGTTTGTGCGGGCGCAAGAACTTGGCAATCGTGAGCATTACGCCGAGGAGAACCAGGGCTGCAATGATAAAAAGAAGTATATATCCGAAATCAGAAATCATGTTCAGCAGTCTTTCCTGCAAATCTAATCGTTAAATCTCCCCATTTACAAAATCGATGAAATTGTCGTGATTTATCCAGTGTGTTTCAGCTTCGGGGTAAGCTTCTACGAACGCCTTGGGGAATTTGATCTTATTCTCTTTCCATTTGAACTCATACCCTTTCAGCTGATCGTTCCTTACTTCCAGCCAGTCAAGTTCCTGCTGATCGTAAGTCCGCCAGAAATAAACAAACGGGTCTTTTCTTGAATAGGAATTAACCTTCATTCGCTCTGCTGCCAGGTAATTTTCCCAAAGCGCACCGATATCCTGACGTTGCGGTACCGGTAAAAAGTTGTTAATTAATGCATTCCTGATCCCATTGTCAAAGAAGTACCATTTTGAAGACTTAGTAACCTCTTTTCGAAGATTTTTACTAAAACCTCCGATCCTGAAAATGATAAATACTTTTGAGAAAAGATCAAGGTATCGCTCGACGGTGTTTCGATCAATCTGCAGTGATTTTGAAAGTTCTTCATAAGAAACCTCCTGTCCAATTTGATAAGCAATCAGTTGGAGTAGTTGAAGCATTTTGTGTGAGTATCTCACTTGCTCAAACATGAGGATATCTTTAAGCAAGTAAGCATTTACCAGGCCTTTCAGATATTCTTTTTGCTCTTCTGTATTGGTTATCTGTAAAATGTCAGGATAGCTTCCAAATACCAGTCTGTTTTCAAGTTGCTGTCGGGTTTGTAGATATGATTCCTGAGAAGAAAGTTCTATTTGAGCAAGCGGAAAAAGCTGATAGCTGATTTGCCTGCCAACCAGGGGCTCGCCAGTTTGATTGGACAACTCAAATGCAGAAGACCCGCTGGCAATAATGGTAAGGTTTGGAAAGCTGTCTATCAGAAGTTTAAGTGCTTTCCCGATTTCAGGCACTACTTGTGCTTCATCAATGAGCAGTAAGTTGATATCTTTTAGCCAACGACGGTAGGATGCGATTCTCCGGTCTGAAAGCAGAAAAATGGTATCCAGATCTTCGCCATTTAGAAAAAGAGATTTCCCCTGAAAGTTCTTCTCGATCTGGTTGAGCAAATGTGTTTTGCCAACTCGCCTGGCGCCCGAAAGTACGATAACCTTATTGGAATTCAGTTTCTCCTCTATTGTTTTGAGTATATACCTCGGAAATTCCATGCTGAATATCGGTAGGTGAAGTCAAATTTAGCCAAATTATTGACTTAATTCAATCAATTTAGCTAAATTCATTGAACGAACTCAACCAATTTAGCTAAATTCATTGAATTGACTCAACCAATTTAGGTATTCTTCTCTGAGCTGCTACCAGTTGGCTGCCCAGCGGGCGTCGCCTAAAAAGCCACTTTTTAAAAGCAGTTTGGCTGCCTGTCGGCTTCTGATTCCGCTTTGGCAGTAGAATACCACCGTTTTATCATCTGGGAAAGTGGTCAGGAAATCGGGGATCTCGGAAAGTGGTATATTGGTGCCGCCAAAATTATCAGCCTCAAATTCATAATCCTCCCGGACATCAATGAACTGGACCTGCTCAGGAGCGGCATCCTGAATGCGTTCAAATTCTTCCAGCGACATTTCACGGGCATCAACTGGCTTTGGTGAAGGAGCGGGCTCTGTGACGGGGCTGTCTTGAACAGGAATATTCCGGCTGAACTCGAATGTACTTGTTGCATTAGTAAGTGCGTTGATCAGCAGTAACCTGCCGGAAAGTACCTGTCCCACTTCGCAGATCACCTTGATTGCCTCATTGGCCATATACGTACCGATTATGCCGGGTAAAATGCCGATTACGCCAGCCTCGGCACAATTGTCGCCTTCTTCTGCGTCGGGAAAAAGACAGCGGTAAGTAGGGCCGTTGTGATGATTGAAAACAGATACCTGTCCTTCAAACCGCAGAATGGAGCCGAAAACCCAGGTTTTGTTGAGCTTAATACAGGTATCATTTACCAGGTAGCGCGTCTCAAAATTATCCGAACCGTCAATCACCAGATCGTAGCCTGAAATGATCTCCGCCGCATTCTCGCTGGTCAGCTGGACAGGGTAGGGCGTGAATTTTACAAATCCATTGAGGATACTCAGTTTTTCAGCGGCAGTAACTGCTTTCTTTTTACCCAGGTCAGCCTCCGAATACAGGATCTGTCGATGCAAATTGGTTACCTCTACATGATCGTGGTCAATAATCCCGATTTCGCCCACGCCGGCCGCAGTGAGATATTGCAATACCGGACAGCCCAAACCGCCTGCACCAACCACCAGAACCCTAGCTGATTTCAATTTTTCCTGACCTTCCAGACCAACTTCCGGAAGAAGAATCTGCCGGCTGTATCGCTTGCGTTCCTGAATTTCAAGTTTCAACATACTCCTTTTACTGTTCACAAAGGTGACAACGCACCTCTTTTTAGTCGAAAACAGGTAAAGTAGGCAATTCGATCATTGGGTTGCGTTTAATTTTTTAAATAATCCTTATTTTAACGCGCTCAATCAACCTGACAACGACCTGAATTACTTGATGGATCTTATTATCAGAAGCGCTGCTCCCAGGGATTTACCTGCTTTGCTGGAAATTATCAACCACGCTATCCTTAACACCACCGCCATTTACGACTATGAACCCAGAACGCTGGAAGAGCAGACTGCCTGGTTTGAAAAGATGTTCAACGACGGCATGCCGGTGATCGTGGCAGAGCTTGAAGGCAAGGTGATCGGTTATGGTTCATACAATACCTTCCGGCCGAAAATCGGGTATAAGTTCAGTGTAGAGCATTCCATTTACCTCGACGAAAAATCACGCGGAATGGGCGTAGGAGGGAGGTTGCTTGGCAGCCTGATCCAGCGCGCGAAAGAATCAGGTATTCACACCATGATCGGCGTGATCGACGCGGCGAACCGGGGCAGTATCGAATTTCATAAAAAATACGGCTTTATCGAAAAAGGCTACCTCAAAGAGATAGCCTTCAAATTCGATCAGTGGCTGGATGTTGTGTTCATGCAGCTGCTTATTGAGGAAGATTAATGCGCTCTTCCCGTTTCAATGTAAGTTTCTTCATCACCGGTAGGTTTGCCTTGCCACCAGGAAGCCAGGATAGAGCCGGTGATGTTCATCAATGGTCCGAAAATCGCCGGAGCTAATCCGACAGTGGCCATTTTGCCCATTTCCTTGGCAATCCCCGAAGCTAGTCCGCCATTTTGCATACCTACCTCGATCGCGATCGTGCGACAGTCGCGCTCGCTCATTTTGAACAACCGTCCCGACCAGTATCCCAGGGTATAACCAGACAGATTGTGGATCAGTACCAAAAGCAATAAGGCTGGTCCGATGGAAAGCAGGCTATCGCGCCCGGCGGCCGTGATAATGACGATAATGAATGCGATCCCGGCCATAGAAACGAGCGGCATTGCAGCATCAAGCCACTTCACTTTTCCGCTGAATAATTTATTAAAAAGCAACCCCGCGCCGATCGGGATAATCACCATTTTGATAATATCCCACATCATATGCAGCGTGTCGATCTGAACGAAGGCACCTGCCAGAAGGCTCATTAAAAGCGGGGTGACGAGCGGCGCGAGCATGGTTGAAATCGCCGTAATGGTGATCGAAAGCGCCAGGTTTGCTTTGGCGAGATAGGAGATCACATTGGACGCCATTCCATTGGGAGAGCAGCCGATCAGAATAATACCGGCCGCGATTTCAGGCGGAAAACCGCTGATACTCGCCAGTGTATAGCCGATACCCGGCATAATGATGAAGTGGCTCACGACACCGATCAATACACCTTTGGGCATTTTAACAACCCCGACAAAATCGCCGAAGCTCATCGAAGTACCCATTCCAAACATGATGATCTGTATCAATGGCGTGATCAGCACAGCCAGTTTGAAATCCCCGAATGATTGAAAATGCTGCGGGTAGTACAATGCAGTGGTAACTGCCGCGAAAATCACGGTAGTGTAAGTAAAGCCTTTCAGCTTTTCATAGCCACGAAAACTGATCGCCAATGCGAGGAAAAATCCGATGAAGAACGGGCCGGCTGCGGGCAGGTTCCCGCTCAATGCAAGATATAAGGCGGCCAGCAGGCACACTGCCGCCGCAACTGAGAGTAGCTTATACATATTCATGCGTACTACCAGGTTCTCTTTTTCATGTATTCATCCAGCTCCGAACGTTTCATAGGAATTTCGTTCGGGTTCTTGTCAAGCCATTTCAGGAAGTCGCTTTTCAAGGTATCCGACCACTGGCTGTCAATCTGGCCTGGTGTATACTTCCCTTCTTTTAACATTTGAATACCAAACTTGTCACGCAATGCGATGAACTCCGCGGTTTGTATCACTCTTTCAACGAGGTGCGCAGGAACTAAAATAACGCCTTCCTTCTTCGCCAGAACAAGGTCGCCGGGCAGTACTACCGCGCGGCCAATGCGAATTGGGGTATTTAGCCCGGCCAGATATTCGTCTTTCAGGTAGGATGGATCAAAATCGCGGACAAATGCATTGAAGCCTTCAATTTTAGATAAACCTTCCAGGTCGCGCACCGACGCATCGAATACAACACCATTGCCCGATTTGGCAAAAATGGAATTAGCGAGGTTATCACCGATTAATGTACCCTCTGCGATTTTGCCAAAACCGTCAGCCACGTAAACGTCACCTTTGGAAAGCTGGTCAATGGGCCAGGAGTTAGTATTTCCAATGCGGCCCTGTTTGTTGCCGCGTTCTTTTATATTTTTTTCAATATCAGGACGGGAGGGAAGGAACTGTGCGGTCAATGCGCGCCCGGCGATTACTACATCGGGGTGCACCATTTTCCAGTTGCCTTCAAACTGGCAGTTATAGCCTTCGTTTTTCATAACCACCCAGGCTTCTTCAATGTTGATCTCCCTGGCGCGGCGTATCAGGTCATCGGGTATTTTCGGGCGACCGTCGGGAAATCTTTCACCTTTCCATTCAGATGTCAGGAATGTCAGTTCTTCTTTGGAGATCGTTTGCGCTTCAACGATATGGGTTAATGAGAGAGCAGAAAAGGCAACTGCGGCTAAACTCAGGAATTTGAATTTCATAAATTAAAAATTGTTGATCAGGTTTTGGGTGGATAAAAATAGGTATTAGGAAAGAAAATCAGACTTCCCGGTCAGGAAAGTCTGATTTTGCACTTCAATAAATTCATTCAATTGTTACTTATCCCACCAAACCAGACTTGAAAGCGTGTTGGTACCGCCCTGGCGGGTACGCGCTTCATAGAAGTTGTCGCGGTTATACAGCTCTTCCGAATCAGGAATTACAAATCGCGTCGGGATTTTTCCGCCGGTCAGGTTACCGGGGTAGTTGGTAGGTGTCAGCGCTGGATAGCCTGTGCGGCGCCAGTTAGACCAGATTTCATATTCGTCTTCAAGAAACAGAGCAACCCATTTCTGCGTAGAGATCTGCTCGATCTGTTGCGCAACAGTTCCGCCCGTTTTGTAAGGGTTTGCAGCAAGATAAGCGGCGATCTTAGCGTCGGAAATTATACCCGCCGTTCCGAACAAAGCCCATTGCTTGATCCCCGAAGTAACCGCAGCCTGGTAAGAAGCAGCTGCAGTAGCGCCGGTGTACCAGCCTCTTACAGCAGCCTCAGCCAAAAGCAGGTGCACTTCTGCAGGTGTGAAAACCAGCAAAGGCGCGTTGTACCGCAGTATTGTAGCGGGATTTGGCTCAGAGTACGAATCAAAATCAGCTGGCAGTGAGTTGAATGCTGCATTCGGCATTCCTTTTTGCAGTGCAGTAGCGGTATCAGCTACATAAGGTGCAGTCGGTGAAGCTTTTGTCCATACAACTGAAATGACATTCAATCGCGGGTCTTTGGTTGTTTTCAAATGGTCGATCAGCGTTTTGGCCAGTTTTCCGCCTTCCACATTGTCGCCGCCGGGAGAAACATAGTCGGTGCTCATCAAACCAGCCGAAATGAAGTTACGGCTTGCAGTGATGGATCCGTCCACGTAGTCAATTTTGGCAAGATCAGAGTCAGCAGTAATAACACCACCGGCAATCGCCTTTTTTACCCAGAGCTGTGCATTGGCAGGATCAACCTCCGTCAGGCGCATTCCAAGCCGCAGCATCAGAGAGTAACCAAACTTTTTCCACTGCGTGATATTCCCGCTGTAAATCAGGTCTGCATTGCCGAACGTAGGCTGCGCCGGATCAAATGCATTGATCGACTCTTCCAGTTCTTTAAGCAGATCCGCATAGATCACCGATTGCTCGTCGTATTTCGGTGTAAAATCCTGCGCAGAATATGCTTTTCCTGCTTCGAAATAAGGAACATCTCCATACAGATCAGTAATCCTGTGAAACAGGTACGCTTTCCAGATGCGGGCGATAGACAGCCTGTTGATATCAGTCGGGTTTTTTGAAACCGCGTCGATCACCTGCGCAATATCGATTACCGCGCCTTGTGTCACAGGGTCTCCGCCGTACAGGTTCCAGCTTGCCTGACTGTAGCCGAAGTTGAAATATTTATCACCGGCACCGGGTACTTCTTTATAGGTGGCAAAATGCTGCATTGACCCGCCGATTGTCAGGTAAGCCGCGCCTGTATAATTATTGCTCACTGTTACCAGCTGCGCCCTGGTGAAAAGGTAACCCGGTACTACTTCAGTAGAAGCATTTGGGTTAACATTCATTTCTTCAAAACCATTGTCGCAGGAGGCAATGAACAGGGCCGGGGCCAGGTATAGTACTTTAAATAGGTTTTTCATATTCACTAAAAGATTTTTAATGATTAAAACTTCACAGTCAGGTTCACACCCAGGCTTCTGGTTCTTGGCACACCAAATGCTTCCAGCCCTTGCGCATTCCCATTGGTGTAGCTCGACTCAGGATCGAAGTAGTTGTTTCTCTTGTCCTTGTAAAGCAGGAGAAGGTTACGTCCTACAAGCGATACAGAAGCTGCCTGCAATTTCAGGAACGACATCTTGCTTACATTCAGATTGTAGCTCAGGATCACCTGGCGCAGCTTGACGAAGTCGTTGTTGAAGACGAACATTCCTGTGTAGTTTTTGTCATTGTCATAGTAGGTATCCACATCTTTTTTCTCCCAGGTTTTAGTAAAAGGAGCTCCCTCAGGCGTTACACCGGTTACAGTTACACCCGTTTCGCGACCAGGAAGTGTTTCCTTCGGCAAACCGAAACGGTAGGCGTACTGGTACATATTCGAGTAAACCACGCTTCCGAACTTACCGTCGATCAGGATATTCAGAGAGAAGTTTTTGTATTTGAAATTGTTGGTGATACCCATTGTCAATGGAGGAATACCGTTACCCAGCTTTTGAAGGTCGCCTCTTACCGCATAGCCGCTGGCTGTGTTGTAAACTACGTTTCCATTGTCGTCTGTTTTCTTGTTGTATCCCCAAACTTCCCCGTAAGTGCCGCCTTTCACGTTGTTGATCAAACCGCCGCCTACACCGTTACCGATACTCAGGTTGGGAAGGTTGTCTGCCAGTTTAATAATGCGGCTTTGGTTATACGCCATGTTGTAGCTCACATCCCAGGTAAAGTTGTTGTCGCGAATTGGTGTTCCGTTGATCAAAAGCTCGATACCCTTGTTACTCAGCTCGCCCACATTAAGCAAGGCGCTGGTGTAACCCGAAGACGTCGCGATGTTGCTTGTTACAATGTCGTTGGTCGTTTTGCGATTGTAAAAGGTAAGGTCTAATCCAAGACGGTTGTTGAGGAAACGCGCTTCCAGACCAGCTTCGTAAGTAGTGGAAGTAAGCGGTCTCAGGTCCGGATTAGGTACCAATGCAGAGTTAAGCTGCTGTACCGGGCGACCATTGTGGCCACCTTGCGCCATTTGATAGCTCTGGTAGATCTGGTAAGGATCCACATTCACGGCACCCACTTGCGCCCACGATCCGCGTAGTTTTGCAAAGTTGATTACCGCAGGCATTTCAATCGCTTCCGAGAGGATGACGGTACCGCCGATTGCCGGATAGAAAATGCTGTTATTTTCTTTGTTCAAAACAGAAAACCAATCCTGTCTTCCCGACATGGTCAGGTATGCCAATCCTTTGTAACCCACATCAACAGACGCGAAAATGGAGTTGATACCGCTTTTTTGGTAAAATGGCGTGGTAGTTGAAGTTGCCAGGTTGGTAAAGCTGTAAAAATTGGGAACTGTGAATTCAGTACCTCTGTAAGTCATTTCATCGTAAATCCGGCGCTGCGTGTTACCTCCGAGCAAAGCCGAGAAGCTCACGTTTTCAAACTCCTTATTGTAGTTCAGAGTCAGCATTCCATTGGTTTCGGACGAACTTGTATTTCTCGATTCCCAGCGGCCAAGCGGCTCGTACGCATTGTTGGTAGGCACTACGAATTCGTATTTGAAATTGTAGTAATCCTGGCTCACGCTACCTTTTACGAACAGGTTTTCAAGAATGTCGTAACGGATATTTGCCTGACCCAAAAAGCGGTTTTTACGGTCGTCGTTTTTGAATTTATTGATTACAAAATATGGGTTTGGTGCTGCCGGTACCGGGTTCCATTCCACTTCTTTTCCGGTAACAGCGTCATAACCGGGAGAAAGGCTTCTGATATCTACAGTATTAGCAACCAAATGTGTTGCCCAGTGCGGGTTGTAATCCGCATAACCCACCTTCGGACGGTTGTGCCCGTCTTCCAGATTGTACTGAACGACAGTCTCAATGCTCAGTTTTTTACCCAGGAATGCATTTACATTCAGGTTTGCGATCCTTCTTGTAAAATCAGAATTAGGTACAATGCTGTTTGATCTGGTGTTATTCAAACCAAAACGAAAGTTGACCGTTTCGTTTCCGCCGGTGAATGCGATGGAGTTAATGTAGTTGGTACCGGTTCTGTAAAAGTTCTTAAGATTGTCCTTCTGAGGAGAATAGGGGCGCATTTGTCCGTCAAACTGGATCACATCCGAACCGTCCATTCTGGCGCCGTATGACAAGCGGCCCGAGCTCTTTGCCTGGGTTTGTGTCATCGGTTTTACACCATCCACACCTTGTCCGTACTCGTATTGCCAGTCAGGAATGATCGCCAGGTTTTCAGTCGTAAAATTGCTGTTGAATTCCACGCCGATCCCTTTTTGCGCGCGGCCTTTTTTGGTTGTGATCAAAATAACCCCGTTACCTGCACGTGCACCGTACAAAGCCGCTGCCGGTCCGCCTTTCAAAACGCTGATCGACTCGATATCGTCAGGGTTGATACCTCCGATACCGTCACCGCGGTCGGTGTTGTTACCCTCTCCGTTGGATGCATTGCCACCGCCGGGAACACTGTTGTCCATCGGCATCCCGTTGATCACGTACAAAGGCTGGTTGTTTCCGCTCAAAGAACCGTTACCGCGGATGATAATGCGGCTGGAACCGCCCGGGCCGGTTGACATACCAGTTGCATTCACACCTGCGATCTTGCCAGTCAATGCATTCGCCACGTTATTTTCACGCGCCTGGGTAAACTCGCTTCCTTTTACCTCGGTTACTGCGTAAGCGAGTGCTTTTTTCTCTTTGGCGATACCCAATGCAGTCACAACAACCTCATTTAAAGCCTTGGCCTCAGGTTGCAGCTGAACAGTAACTTCACTTTGGCTGCCCACTGCCACTTCCTGTGAAGTGTATCCTACAAAGCTGAAAATCAGCACTGCAGAAGCAACTTCCTGATCAGGTATATCAATGGTAAACCGGCCTTCTGCGTCAGAAGAAGTACCTCTCTGGGTACCTTTGATGAGCACGCTCACGCCCGGGAGTGCGGAGCCTGTTTCGTCAGAAACCTTACCCGATACATTGCGCTTCGGCGCTACTTTGCCCGCCGCCGGCGACTCGCCCGCAGCAGCTTGTTCGCGTTTCAGTATGATCCTGTCCTGAACTACCTCGTAAGTCACGTGCTGCGGCGTGAGTATTTTTTCAAGTACTATCGACAGCGCTTCTTCCTGAAACCTGACATTGTATTTCTGTCCATTGAAAATCTGCGGGTTATACATGAACTTGACCTTCGCGACATTTTCAATTTTTTCCAGGGTCTTGTCAATCTCGGAATTGGATAGACGTAACGTTATTTTTTGTTCCAAAATGCGTTGTCCACGCACATCGTGAGCCTGAACGAAGGTTCCGATGGCAATGGAAAGCAGAGCTTGATACAGCGTAATGCGCATGATTTTCTGTAAAGCATGGTGAAATTGTACGGGTTTTGACATAATTTTGATTGTTGTCGGGTGTAACGATTCGGCATCAATAATTCCCACAGCCACCGCCTCGCGGGAGCTGTAATGTGTAAGCAACAGGGGGATTAAGCAGTCGGTGATGTTGCAGCATCATCGACTTTTTTTGTCGGGACAATTAGTAGCATTTATATCATAGGCATTGGGAAATGGTTAAAGGCAACCTTTACTATTTATAATAATGCTTGCATCCAGCTGCTCGTATTCTGCACCTATCGTCTTGCAAATCAGGGTCATTTTTTCAAAAAGCGGTTCGTCCGAAAGGGACGCGGTGAGATAGCAGTCTTTCATCAAAGCTTCATCGAACACGATTTTGACGCCGTAAGATCTCTCAAGTGCCGCAAATACATCCGCGATCGGTGTTCCTTTGAATTCAAATGATTGTCTCTGAATGGGCAGTTCCAGCAGCTTCGGATTGGGTACGAGGCTTCTTGTCAGTCTCAATTCTTTCGGGGCAAAAACGATCTGCTGGTTTGGGGTTAGTACCATTCCGCCCAGCTTGTCGTCTGCGTGCTGGTTTGCAATCGCTTCCTTTGTCATCGGGAACACCGAAACTTTCCCGGTTTTCACGACCACCTTCACCTCTTTATCGCCATCAAATGCACTGACTTTGAAGCTTGTTCCCAATACTTTGGTTGCCAACGTATGTGCGTATACATAGAAAGGTTTGTCCGGATCTTTGGCAACCTCGAAAAATGCCTCACCATTCAAAAAGACTTCCCGTTTGTTGTCATCGAACCTGGAAGGATAGGTAATGCGGCTATCGGGTTGTAAAAGAACGCTGCTGCCATCTTCCAGCACTACCAGTTTGGCTTTGTTGGTCTCATTCTTTTCTTCAACCAGCGGCACTTCTATTTTGCTGAGTATTACTTTGTATTGATCCGATTGCTTATCTGAAACCTTTTCATTCAGCCACCAGCCTGCAAACAGCAGCAGGAGTACAGAAGCGGCCATATGGTACCAGTTGGGCCGGAATTTCAGTTTGATGAAAGAGCGTCTGGCAGTTTTTGCGCCGATTGCGTGCGACAGTCTGTAAATTTCATTTGCAACTTCCTCATCGGAGACCTGGTCAAAAGCGCCTTCGGTCGCCAGCAGAAAGTCCTTTGCCTGACTAACCAGCTGCCTTTTGTCGGGGTTTTGTTCCAGCCATTCAGCCCAAATGACCGCATCAGCAGGGTTTTTGAAGATCACCCAGCTTCTGAACGACGGATCGGCTGCGAGCTCCTCCGGAAGATAATTGCGGTAATTGTGCATAAAGGGCAAATGAAAATGCGGCTAATTTCAATAAGGATGCATAATGATTGGTGCAATACTCTTTTTGGAAGAATTATTTTTCGGAAAGTTTGCCTGCCTGATCATCCATTATGCCCGGCTCGGAACTTCTGATTTCCGGAAGAAGGATTTACTGCTTTCTTGCGCTGCATTTGTCTCAACGCAACTGCGGTTACAACTATGAAAGACCAGAAAATATGTCGTCCATTGCTGGCTGTTTTCATACTTCTGGTATGTACTTACCTGGTTTTATCTTTCTTCCTCCTGAAAGAGTCAATGCTGCTGTCCAGGCGGGTGTTCACTTATGAAATCCTCATAACTGCCTTATTGCTGATAGGGGTTTATGTCGGTATCATCAAGCAGAAGAAGTCTAAACGCTAGATTGCCTCTTCTTCCTGAAACATTCTACAAAACCCTATATGCTCTCCGCCGTTCGAACTGCGCCACCTGCCGGAGGATAGTTGCAGGCATCTCACGCCCAACTATATTGGTTATTGTGGGTCAATGGGTTTGAAGACGGTCGGTAGCCGAGTAATCCCGACCTATGATCACTACTAAAACATCAACATGAAATCTTTACGAAAGCTACACTTCCGAGCAATGCTAGCTGTGATATTCCTCGGCTTCCTTATGGATTCCTGCTTCTTAAAACAAGATCGTACTACTGTTGTTTATGGAAAGATTACAGATGAGAAGGGACAGGCGGTGGATAGTATTATGGTCATTTGTCAGGGACTGAGAGATTTGACTTATGAAACAATTCACTCGACTTATTCAGACAAGAATGGAGCGTACGAAATAGCTGTTGAAGTTCCCCGGAAATTTACGGCTGTCAATGTAACTGTTCCGTTTTTACCGCTGGAAAATCCTAAATACTTACGTCTTTTTAGAGGTAAGAGAAGTTCCATGAATGGAAAGTCAACAGGAAATTGCTGCGTCGCTAAAATCGGCGAAAAGACCAGATATGATTTTCAATTAACCTTCAAATAGACCATGAAAACCAACCAAATTAAAAAGTACTTGTGGTCATCGACATTTTGCCTGTTTGCGATCTTCGTCATGCAAAAGTGTAAAAGTATTTTTTCTAACACTACAACAGTCTATGGTAGGATTACAGACGAAAAAGGAATACCTGTTGATAGCATCATGGTACGTGTCGTAGGAAGTAAAATCCACGGATCTCAGAACATGGCGGAAACTTTATCTGATTCAAGCGGTGGATATGAAATTGTTGTCGAAGTAGCAGGGAAGTTTACTAGTGTCAATTGTCTAATTCCGCCCAATTCACCTGGAAATGTCAAATATAAAAGTGGCTATTCGGGATATGATGTTTATAAAGATGGGAAGAGCGCCGGCTTCTCTGTTGAAAAAGGTGAGAAAAATAACATTGACTTCAAATTAAAATCGAAATAAACAATGAAAACTAATCAGGGCGAAATAAGTATAGTAGCAACAATACTTTGCCTGACAATAGTTGCCGTTTTGCAGGGGTGTTTCGTGTTTTCTGATCGGACGACAAGTGTATATGGTACGGTAACGGATGACAAGGGACTACCATTGCCGGGAGTGGGATTGTCCGTGTACGGTAGAAAAAAAATTAGCCATCAAATGCATATGGCAACTGCCTATACTGATTCAAGCGGCCACTATGAAATTACGGTCGATGTCGCCGGGAAATTTCATACGCTTGATTGTTACATTGATGATGGCGCAATTTTCATGAAAAACTTTCCCAAGAAGTCAAGCTATGAAACATTTACTGACGGCAAAAAGAGTCGTTGCTGTACCCTTGCGATAGGTGAGAAAACGAATTTCGACTTTCACATAATAGTAGAGTAGTTCAGCTCAATTTGGCCAGATTTCAATCAATATAAATACATTCATCAAAATGAAATCTTTACGAAAGCTACACTTCCGAGCAATGCTGGCTGTGATATTCCTCGGCTGCCTTATGAATTCCTGCTTCTTAAAACAAGATCGTACAACTGTTGTTTATGGAAAGATTACAGATGAGAAGGGGCAGGCGGTGGATAGTATTATGGTAGTTGTTCAAGGTAAGAGAATGCTGACGCATGAGTTATTAGCAACAACGTATTCAGACGAGAACGGGAATTACGAGCTCTTGGTAGATGTACCTAAGAAGTTTGTTGCGGTAAACGCCGGTATCCCAAGTTTTCCAGTTGAAAATCCAAAATTTCATAAGAAGTATGTGTCCTATGGTGTCTTGAAGAATGGTAAGGTAACTACCGATTGTTGTAATTCTGACGTGGGCACTAAGACGCAGTACGATTTTCAACTAAAATCCAGATAGCAATTTTAAACCTCTAATCATACACTTAATATGAAGCATTTGCAAAAATGTGGACGGGGGAAACTGTGCGTTTTCCTTGCTGCTCTCCTTGTTGCCTTTTCGTCCTCCTACGCACAGGATTATAAAGAACAACGAAAAGTTTTCATTAACAAACTTGACCTTTCGCAGTTAGGCAGTACGCTTTTTCTTAATGCCGCATTGACCAGCCCGAATGAGGTTGGCTTCTTCAAAAAACGCTCACAAATTCCGGATCCTGCTATGGAGCAGGTTTCTATGGAAGAGTGGCAAAACTTATATGAGCGATTGATCGATGCTGATTTGCGCGAAGGCACTTACCGGATGCCAGGCTTTGATGAGCTAACTGAGACAAACGCATACAAGCTGTCGCGCAACAATGTGATTCCAATTGGCATTATGAATCTTAGTAGTATATACTTAACCGGTAGCGAAATTCAACAGTATGAAGCAGCGAAAAAGGCCGGGCAGAGCAGAAGATTCGCCGATTCTGCCAGGTTCAATATCGTTTATGGGGCTGTGCTGCAAGAAGATGTTTTTCAGGGCGATGTTGCTTTTAAAATTAGTCGTGAGCTCTATATTTCTAATGATACTACGCAGCCAGCGCAGGTGGAATTAGATCTGGAAGATGGCCGCGGGTTTGTCGCATATCCATTTTCAGAAAACCCTATCGCGCATCAGTATAGCTCGGTAGGGAAACATACTGTACATATCCGGCTATCGCTAGGTACGCAAACCTACTTATTTGATACGCAGATTAATGTTCGTCAGCTAGAAAGATCAAAACCCTTCGCAGAATTTCAGGTTGAGGCGCCAAGAATATACAAAGCTGCTGGGTCCGACGACCGTGCCGCGAGGACAATGCTGGCAGGCGGGAATATTCGGATCATTCTAGGCTGTGACCAGCTCCTTAACAAGCCGATTATCATTGCGGAAGGATTCGATATGGGGCAGAACGTCACACTTGATCATATTGAGGCACATTATCGAGCTCCCTTAAATGATTATCTTCGCGAGGGTTACGATCTGGTTTTACTGGATTATCATGATGCCCGCGCGCCAATCCAGGACAATGCGCAAGTACTGAAAGCACTGATCCAGCAGGTCAATCAGATGAAAAATGGCAACATCGAATCTGTCGTGATAGGAGAGAGCATGAGCGGGCTTGTAGCTCGGTGGGCTTTAAGGCAAATGGAAAACGAAAACATTCCGCACCATGTCAAATTAATGATCTGTTACGACACGCCGCATCAGGGCGCTAATATACCAGTTGGATTGACACAACTTGCCTGGGAGACCACACCCACTATTTTGAGCCAGGTAATTCTTAAATTCTTCACAAAACGGTGGCGTAACTACTACCTGGCGTTGAGTACCACAGCTGCACAGCAATTATTATTGCACTGGGGCGGCCAGATCAGCGGAGGAGTAGGAAGCAAACATCCTGAATTCGATTTGTTCAGGGGTGAGTTAGCCGCATTGGGTAACGGTGGTTACCCGGAGAATTGCCGGAACATCGCCGTTATCCACGGCAGCATGGACGCGAGTGACCGGGCTCTTTTTGGGAATTATAACTATGGGAGCCGTATTCTGCGCGGCTGGGCTCCATTATTGCTTCAAAACGCTAACATCGATGTCCACACTAATGCACTCAATAAAAACACCAATGTTTTTCGGTTTGCGACCTGGGGTGTCATTTCAAAGATCCTGGGGGTCAGCAGATCTTACAATAGCAGTTTGAATGACGATTTCCTTCCGGGCGGGCGTACGCAGTTTGCAATACCAAATAAGTTGTTTAAGAGTACCCAATCATTCAGGTTCTGTTTTGTTCCGACATTTAGCTCAATTGACCACATTGATCCTATTAGCATACAGGATCAAAGGGAGAACCTAAATGTATCGAGCCTTAGTCCTCAGCATACTCCATTCCATGAAGTTTATGGAAGTTTAAGTCCAGCCTTAAATACTGATCACGTTTTAGCATCTGACATAGGCTGGACAGATATTGGCCTTGCCGAAAACCTCCTTACAGACGTTCCTGCCTGTCCAAACCTCCCAGTCCCTCCGCAACCCGTCATTTCAACCGGCAATATCTGTCACGCATTTAGCGAGAAACGTACCACCGAGGATAATACGCCCAATATCACAGTTACCCTCGCGACTCCCTCAAACGGACAATATATTCATAACTGGACTGTCCTTCCTTCCAATCAATATTTTACAACTACCGGCGATCAGATCACTTTTCAGGCCGAACGGGCCGACCATTACGAAGTGACCTGTGTGCGGACATATCCCAACCGCCGCGATATCAGCAGCACTTTTACTAAGACAATCTGGGTGTTTGACTGCAATGACCAGTCTGTTGATCCAGGTGACGAGACCGAACTCACGGCAACTGATGCGGACATTGACATTACCGATATCTGGGAAGACGATTTCCTGGTGACTACGGCCACTGACTACTTAGAGGTTTTTGCGCATTATGAGCCTGTTTCGAAAATATTATATGCCTCGCTTGCCGACGAAACATTCGTTGCGCCTGCCACGTTGGTGCAAGCCGGAATGTTTCCGGAATTTGCGGAATTGTTTGCATTAACTGACCCACGCGAGGCTTTGCCGGTAACATTAGTCAGGTTCAATGCAGAAAGTGAAAGTGCGGCTGTCAGGTTGAGCTGGATTACAACTGCGGAAATTCAATGTGATCATTTTGAAATCGAAAGAAGCACAGATGGTAAAAACTGGAATACGATTGCAAATGTAAGAGCGCAAGCTTCGGAAGGGAGTGGGGCTGAATACATGTTTACAGACATGGAGCCGGGAGGCGGGAAAGTTTACTACCGACTGAAAATGATCGATAAGGATAGCTCGTATGCTTATAGCCGGATCTTGCCAGTTCATAGTGAAGCAATTGATCATACCGGCGTGTTCCCCAACCCCGTTGGTGATGGAGATATAATGCAGTTTTTTGATCAGGAGAAAATTGCCGGATACGCGATTTATCAACTGAATGGCACTGAGGTTTTGAAGTCTGAAACGAACGAGATTCAAAAGGCAGTCAGTAACTTACCTGTTGGGAAATACATCTTGAAAATGAAAATGAGAGACGGAAAAGAAGTTAGCCGGATTATCACTAAAAGGTAACGGTAAGCATACCCTGGCGGCGATCGTCAGGGTATTTAACTAATTTTCAAACAACTATCTAGGAAATATATAGGCTATGGATTCGAACAGATATCATTTTTCAAAAACATTACTAGCAATGTCATTCCTCGCATTGTTGCTCAACTCCTGTTTTCTCAAACAAGATAGAACTACTACAGTTTACGGGACGATAACAGATGAAAGAGGGCAGCCGGTGGATAGTATTTTAGTTCTTGCGAAAGGGCGGGAATGGTCGAAGGAAACCACTCTGGATCAAACGTTCTCGAATCGTTCAGGTGAGTACGAATTGTTGGTTGATGTACCTAAGAAGTTTGACGGTGTGGACGTAGTTATTCCTTTCGGCAGCTTAACAAATCCCAAGTTTCAATCACTTTACAAAGACTTTCGAGTGACAAAAGATGGCCAGCCAACAAACAACTGCTGCATTGCTCAAATCGGTGAAAAAACTAGATATGATTTTCAGTTAATCGCCAGGTAAGCTTAGTGCGAGAAGATAAGCAGTAATGTAATGAGCCCGGCTCCGATGGACCGCATTTGGAATTTCAATGCACTGATCGCCTTGAACAATAAATTCGCAACAGATTGCCTGTTGACCTGCATTAAATCCGCGATTTGTTCATTGTCCATTCCTTCGTAGTATTTCAGGAATATCGCTTCTTTCTGGCGGCGGGGAAGTTCTTCCAGGGCACTTCTCACTTTTGCCTTATTTTCATTGAACAGCTCATTCCGCTCTATCTCGGTTTCCACGGTCTGATAATCGGAAATCTGGTTAGCCTGCTCAATATCCAGCATATGCGACGCATTGTTTTTCCGGAACTCCTGCATCAACTGGTTCCGCAACGCTCTCAGAAAGTAAATGGTAACAAACTGGATTTGTATCTGCTGCCTTTTCTCCCAGATGTGGATCAGCAGCTCCTGAATGGAGTCCTTGATGAATTCTTTGTCAGACGTAAAGTTGGCAGCGTAATTGAAAAGAGTGCGGTATTGCTTGTCGGCGAGCTGACAGAATGCAAGACTGTCACCAGCCTGGGACTGATACCAGAGTTCCAGAAGAATCGTGTTCTCCTCAGCGATGCGTTGTCTTTTGTTCAAATCTTATCAGGTCAGACAACAAATTAACTGTTATTTAATAATAACTTAAAATATAAGAGTCACTTTATTTTTTAATTTAAAATTATCTGCGGACAAATTGTATTATTTCAAAATATACGTTTGGTGGAAGCTTTGATTTGTTTAACCAGCTTTGTCAGACTGAGCGCACCGGGCCGCCGGGCGGTCGAAGTCACCAGCACTATTGTTCTCGCTGGGGACTTCGACTGCGCTCAGTCTGACAAGGCTACTATCAGACTGACAAAGCTATTGCCAGTCTGACAAAGGCATTATTACACGTAAGCTATGCAGTCGATTTCTACTAGGGAATCGCCTGGTACGCCGCCGTAGACTGCTACTGTTGTGCGGCAAGGTGGTTTGTTGCCGAAGCGACCTTTGTAGGCTTCGTTCATTGCTTTGTAATCGTTAAGATCGTGCAGGAAAACGCTGCATTTAAGTACCTTTTCCATGGAAGAACCCGCTTTGATCAGCTCTTTTTCCAGTTCGTCCAGTACGTGCTTGGTATGTGCCGTGATATCTCCGTCAAAGTGAGCGCCTTTTCCAGCTACGAACACCAGGTTGTTAAATTTGGTGTGTCCGGAAAACAGGGGTACATCCTGGTACATTTCCACACTTCCAACTTCCTTCTCCGGCGTTGCGTCAGCTTTTGCTTTGGTCGCAATTCCAAGCCCGGCAACTCCGGCCACAGAGGCGAACAGCTTTTTGATAATCGATCTTCTTTCGGACTTCATACTCTTTTTCATTAAGGTTATAAACTGGTTGTATTAAGCTCTCTTCTTCTTTGTCTTTTTCGAAATTTTGTCTGAGGCCGGCATGGTGATCTTCCAGATACTGCCGCCCGCCTTATTTCCTCCCTGCTTGCCGCCGTATTCAATCACATACAGCGTATTTCCAACCAGCAATGCGTCGGTCGGTGAAGTGAAGTTGTCAACAATGCGCGTTGTCTTTACTTTATAATTGTCGCTCGCCTTGTCATAGATCATTTCCAGGTGGAGCAGGTCTTTTCCCTGGCGCCGCAATGGACTGGGGTTTACGACCCCGTTGCGCGGGCCGCCTGTATACCTGATCACAAATCCATCGCCGGCCAGGTCTTTGCCCAGGGCTTTTTCATTATCGAAAAACAAGCCCAATGGAGAGGAATGCGCATTGAATGTGCCTACTGTTACGCCCGTGGTATCGCCGTCCATAACCAGACCCGTTTTGCGGTCGCGGTACTCGTTAGCGTCAGGCCCCATGTTTTGCACGGAAGGTGTGAAAGTTACCCCCGCCGGTCTTTTCGGGAATTCGGGATCGTTGTGGAAATACTTCATTAACCAGGCGAATGCAAACTTGCTCAGAAAGGGATCTTTTTCAGGATCGGGCTGATAGTCGGGATATTGTTGCGGGTTTTCAATGCCGCCCATAATCCACGGAAATCCGTAATGCCGACCCTGGCGAACCCAGAACATATCTTCGGGGTGATCGTAATCGCCGGAATTGGATACGGCAAACAGGTTGCCTTTTCCGTCAAAAGCCATATCGTAAGCATTACGGATACCCTCGGCAAACAGGTAGCCTTTCGCTTTCATTTCGGCTGCGTCCGTGGTGAGTGTCAGGTCTTTTGCATCAATAGGAATGCGGAAAATATTGGCTGTTAATGCATTGTCCCGTGCATTCGGGTACTCTCCGCCATTGTCCTGCACTTCGCCGTGGTCTGTCCGGGCGCCCGTATTGGCGAATACATATTTTTTGTCCGGGCTGATTTCCAGTGCATTCCAGCCGTGGTCGAAAGTTGTTTTATTGGCCCCATATTCCACGGTATTGAAAACAACAGTCAGCTCCGGTTTCTCAACCCCCTTCTCCATTTCATACCGGACCATCCTGCCTTTGTTGCCTTTGTTGTTGTTAACACTCACATTGCCGGCCAGGAACAATGTATTTCCATTAAAAGCAGCGCCTTGTAACCGGGGAATACCGTGGTCTTCAACTGAAAAAACCTTCTTGCTTTGCGGCTTTCCGTCTACGTCCACAATCTTGATCACATCTCCGAAAAACGTTGTGTAATAGATCTCACCAGTAACCGGGTGGCGGATAATGCGCACGGCTTCCGGCTCTACTTTCATGTACTCTTCAATGGTAATATCATCGCGCAATGCAATCGGCGTTTTGGTATTTAGCTCTTTTTGCTGTGAAAACGAAGGAGCGGAAACGCCTGCGATGAGCAGGGTAGCGAGTGCGTACTTGCAGAAATTGCTGTGATGTAACATTTATATACGGTGTTCAGGATTTACTCTGTTTTGCCAAGATGGCGGATATAGGCAACGAGCTGCCACTTCTGCTCATCCTCGAACACATCTTTAAAGGGAGGCATATTTCCTCTTCCGTTAGATAGTTTCCAGAATAAGGCACCGTCAGTCTGTTTTTTAACGAGGGTATCGTGAAAATTAGCAGGTTTCTGTCCCAGCGCGCCACCAGCCGCACCGTCGCCGTAACCTGCATCGCCGTGACAGGACGCGCAATAAAGCGTAAATAGCTCTTCGCCCTGCGCCAGCGTGAGCGGTTCTTCATGAAACGGACTTTTCAGGGTATCGGCCCAGGCGGGTGCTACCCAGGGTTCCTGTGCTGGTCCGGTGGTATGTGCAGTTTCCTGAAAAGAGAAGCCCGTCAGCGCGGAACCGAAAAGCAGGATAAAGCTGGCTGCAAGTATGCTGTTCTGGAACATTTAAATGAAAACTGAAAGTGGATATATATAACGGGCGATTCTCCCTCCAACCCCCAAAAGGAATACTCAATTGCCGGAGAGTAATATCCACTTAATGAGGTTGGAAGGAGAAAAGCATTACTTCAAACTATCTGTGACTGCACGTACACGGGCAACTTCCTCGGTACTTACGGACCCCGCACTATTGCCAAAATTGGTCCGGATATGCGTCAGTACCTCTGAGATCTCCTCGTCTTTTAAAAAACTGTGCTGGGGCATTACATTGTTATAAGATTGTCCCTTCACTTCGATCGGACCTTCCAGTCCTTTCAACAATACATTGATCAGCTTATCCTTATCGCCGGTCACCCACTCGGAGCCACCCAGCGGAGGGAACCGCTGCGAATCGCCCATTCCATTGCGCTGATGGCAGGCGGAGCAGTACACACTGTATACATTGCTGCCGGCCACGGGTTTGTCTTTATCCAGGTTATCATTGGTAAAATCGGGGGTGCGGATGTGTGTAAGTGACTTCCGTTTTTCCATTTTGGCCAATGCGTTTTTTGGAAACTTTTTCTTGTTCCCGGTATAAGTTATTTTCCAGATTTTACCTTTTTCTGTTTCCGCAATATAGATCGAGCCGTCAGGTCCCATAGCAATTCCCATCGGCCGGTACACAGCGTCACTTACATTCACGATCGGATCAATTCCTGCAAAACCATCTGCAAAAATCTCGTATTCACCTGCTGGTTTGCCGTTTTTGAATGGAACGAAGCCGATGAAGTAGCTTGACTGCGGATAAGGCGCCCGGTTAGTCGATCCATGGAATGCGATAAAAGATCCATTCAGGTAACGTTCGGGAAACTGGCGGCCGCGGTAAAAGAGAAGGTCGTTTGGAGCCCAGTGTCCGGGAAATCCGATCAGCGGTTTCTCATATTGTCCGCAATCTCCTGTCAGTTTTCCATCGCCGCCATATTCCGGGTTGAGTACCTTTTTACCCTGCATCTGGTCCCAGTAACAATAGGGCCAGCCGGCGTGAGTGCCTTCTTTTATTCTTAAAAACTCTTCCGAGGGAAGCATTGCGCTTTGCCAGCCATTAAAAAGCTGCGGCCACAATCTCAGCAGATCGTCGCGCCCGTGTTGCAGTGCGTAAAGATTATTATCAGCAAAATTCCAATCCATTCCCACAATGCTCCTGAGCCCGGTCGCAAATTTCACCCCGTCTTTCTGGTGCTGTCCCGGCTTGCTGGCATCAAACTTCCAAATGCCGCCGTGGTCTTCCAGGATCGGACAGGGAGTCATTCCCTTGGAACCTGGCGTGCGGTTTTCTTCCTGGCATGCATTGGAGTTCGCGCCAAATGGCACATACATAAAGCCTTTATCATCGAAAGTCAGCGGTTTGGCGATGTGCTCGTGCATGCCGTGCGGGTGATCGTCCGTTAGTATCACTTCTTCTTCACTCTGCGGTATCAGGTCGCCGGGCGTGAGTTTGTACCGGTAAACCACCAGCTCAGAACTGAAATACAGGTAGCCATTATAAATGCGCATGGCAGTACCATAAGCATGTTCCCGCGCCTTCCCTCCGAAACGTTTGATAATATCTGCCCTCCCGTCGCTGTTGGTATCCCGCAATGCAATCACCGATTCACCGGCATTGGCAAACCGGGCTTTTACATAAATATCGCCATTGTCATTCACCGCAATATGCCGCGCCCGCCCCGGCAGGCTGTCTACAACAACTACTGCTTCGAAACCTTCGGGAAGGAATAAGCCTCCGTTTTTTGAGTTGAAAGGCTTGTCTTCGCGGTCTGCCGTAAAGCCGAGAGCGAAGAGCGCGAGTACTAAAATAGATTTTTTTAAACGGTTTAGGGTCATTGATTTAGGAGGTATTTAGGTGTCTAAATCCGAAAAGTTTATAATCAAGCTCACTATTTGCCATTCTGCCAAAGAGAACGCTGCCGACCCACTTTGTCACCCTTTCATTTGTCACCCTGAGCGGAGTCGAAGGGCAATGTAGCACGTCCCTTCGACTCCGCTCAGGGTGACAAAAGCTAACAGCCAGTAGCTAAAAGCCAAAAGCCAAAAGCCAAAAGCTAACAGCTAACAGCTACTTCAAATAAATCGGCTTTGCAATACCGTTCAAATCATACACGATCTTGCCTCCCATCACGGTCATTTCGCATTCCAGCTTTTCTTTGCCTTCCATTTTGTAGCCTGTTTTATCATAATACCCGAAGTTCCCTTTCCGCATGGAGAAAATAGCTACGTCGGCAATGGCGCCTTCTGAAATGTGGCCGAGGTTTTCTCTGTGGATTACTTTGGCAGGTTCCCAGGTACTTGCCTTGATCACGGAAGGCAGGTCCATTCCCATTACATAAAACTTTGACATAATGCTCAGCATATCTTTCATAGAGCCGTTCATACTGCCGGTATGCAGGTCAGTGCTGATCGTGTTGGGTAAAAAGCCCGACTTCACGGCCGGTATCGCCTGTGAATAATTGAAGCTCGCGCCGCCATAACCCACGTCGAAAATGATCCCTTTTTTCCGGGCTTCAATGGCGAAAGGTTTCACCTTTTTAGTCGCTTCGTCCACGATCGTTTCCCTTACATTTCCTTCCAGCAGCGTATAAGCGTGCGTAAAAATGTCGCCCGAGCGCAGATGTTTCATAAAGAGATCTTCCAATGGCAAAGGCGGTGTGCTGCCCCCGAAATCCACCATTACCGGCATATTGGCGAGTTTGCCGGCTTTTACAGCATTATCAACCGGTTTCCAGTCGGATCCCATAAAATGGGCTACCTTAAAACCTACCACGTCATTTTTGTTTCTCAAAGCGACAGCCGCCGCGAGCGCCGGGTCCATATCACTCGTATCCTGCTCCATCTGGCCGCCGCTCATCCCTTTGCCCACAATATTCATGAAGGAAAGAACGCGTGTTTTCGAGTTGAAAATGACATTGTTTTTGAAATCGTCAAAGTTGGTCCAGCCTGCGCCGCCTGCATCTACAATGGTAGTCACACCCACCCGGAATGTAAAACCGTCCGGGGGTAATGCAGTGAAGCTGTTGCTCAGGTAGTGGTTAACCTCCGTACCAAAGAAAACGTGACCGTGAATGTCGATCAGGCCGGGCGTTACATACATTCCCTTTGCATCCACTACCTGCCTCGCTTCCTTAGGGTCAATGTCTTTAGCGACTTTTTTGATCTTTCCTTCAAAGATCCCCACATCCATGACCTGGTTGATGTTGTTTTTGGGATCGATAACAGTTCCGCCTTTGATCAGAATGCTATAAGTCTGCGCGTCGGCAACAAGGCTGGACAAGCCCGACAGCAGGCAAATCAGTATTAACTTAAACTTCATTATGATGGGTTTAGAAATGGTCGTATTACTTTAAACAACTGCTTTCGACAGCTCTTCCTTTAATCTTGCCGCAACGATCTTTTCCTCGCCGGGTTTCAGCATCCAGGTAGTAATCGTCAATGTATTGTTCTCGCCGGGCATGATCTCGATCGAAGGATTTCCGTCGCGCAGGTTCTGGTGCAATACTTTCACGGGCAATGCAACTTTGGTCGCATCCCACGAAATGCGCAGGGTAGGAGTATGGTTTCCAAGTTCCGGTACAAATTTTTCCACCTCAACTCCGGCTACGCTTTTAGCTGCATTGGTAATCGTGGCAGCGCGATCTTCCCATATTTTCCATTCCTTTTTGTGGTCCATTTTGACAAACTTGTCAAGCGCCACATACATCCCCAGGATCTCTTCCTTATTCACTTTCATACCGCGCCCGATGGTCGACCCGCGTGGCGGCATGCTCAGCCTTGCCGCGTCGATCAGGTGTTTTTTACCCATCAGGATACCTGCGCTCTGTGGTCCGCGCATCGCTTTTCCACCCGAAACGCACACCAGGTCAAAGCCCATATCATTGAATTTCCAGAGATTTTCAACAGGGGGCACGTCGGCTGCCATATCGATCATCGTAGGGATACCATTTTTCTTCGCGATCTCCACCCATTGCTGGTGATTAATCTGTCCTTTGTCCGACTGGATATGCAGAAACCACATCAATGCGGTTTTTTCAGTAATTGCTTTTTGTAGTTCTTCAACCGTTTCAATTTCTATGATCTTGCAGCCCGTATTGGTCAGAGCGTGGGAGTAGCCGATATTATGGCCTTTCTGAATGATCACCTCTGATTTCATGCCGGTACCTTCCAAATGCGGTAATGCCTCTACTTTCTTCTGGTCCATTCCTGTAAGCACACCAGCTAGCCCGAGCGTAAGTGCTGAGAAGCAGCCAGCAGTTACCACTGCTGATTCCGCGTGGGTCAAGGCAGCAATTTTCTCACCTACTTTGGTCTGCACTTCGTCGAGCATCATGAAATCCTTGGACGCGCCCTGGATCGTCTCCATTACTTCGTCGTGCATCAGTGAGCCGGTCATCATCGTGTAGGTACCCGCGGCATTGATAAAAGTACGTATCCCGAGTTCCTTGGCCAGGTTTCTGGCTGGTACCTTGGCCAGCATACCGGCAGCTTCTGCATTGTTCTGTCCCAAAAACCCGCCAAGAAGAGGAACGGCGGACAAGTGTTTGATTAAATCCCTGCGATTGATCATAAAATATGAACTGAATTGAGTTGGCTGAACTATTTTAAATCCTTGTAATAAAGGATGCAGAAAATATGCGTGAATACTCGCTTCGTAGCTTTATTTTTTTTTGATATGCGCAAATTAAGAAATAAAGTTTGGTCAATGCAGGCTTTGTGGTGCTTTTGTTCCGGCCGGATCGTGCGTAAATGAATAAGGCAGATAGCACATGCTATCTGCCTTATTATCAGCTGTTAAAATGAATTCAAGCAATATACCAGCAGGTTTATGGAAGGATCAGCTGTTTCACACAAACAGGAGTCGGTACACTGATTTCCTTGCCGGTATAAGTGAGCTGGCCGCTTGTTTTGTCCCTTTTGAAGAATACGGCATTATCATTGTCGCGGTTGGTAACTATGACAAAGTCACCTTTTTCGTCGATCAGGAAATTACGCGGGTGCTTTCCGTGGGTATCTGCGTGACCAGCCAGCGTAAGTTTTCCGGTACTTGCATCCACGCTGTAAATCACCAGGCTTTCATGTCCGCGGTTGGACGCATACAGGAATTTTCCGTCGGGAGAAAAATGGATGTCTGCTGCAAAGCTTTTCCCCGAAAAATCAGCGGGAAGCATGGATACCCTTTCCAATGGAACCAATGCACCCGAGTTTTTGACAATCTTGAATGAGTTTACCACAGAACCGAGCTCGCCGGCAGAATAGCCGAAGTTTCCATTCGGATGAATTGCAAAATGCCGGGGACCGTCGCCTTTTTTCACCTCGGCATAAGGAACAGCAGCGGGAGTGAGCTTACCCGTTTTTGGGTCCACAGCGTACACCATAATCTTGTCAATGCCCAGATCCGACGCATAAACGAAGTTTCCGTCTGCGGAAAGAATCATGGAATGCATGTGCGGCTTCTGACCTTCTCCACCTTTATCCTGAATGGTATCGGCCAATGCGCCCAGACTACCATCCTGGTTAAGGCGGTACACCGCGAGGTCCCCGCTGCCGTAGTTGGACAAATAAACAAAACGTCCTTTCGGATCTACACCTACGTGGCAGGGGCCATTTCCGTGTGTCGGCTGCGTGTTCAATGCACTCAGTTTGCCGGTTGCAGGATCAATGGCGTAAGCGGTAACAGAGCCGGTCCCTTCATTGGCTGCGTACAGGAATTTTTTGTTTGGATGAAATTCCAGGAATGACGGGCTGGTTTTGCTGGTTACCACCTGCAATTCTTTGAAGGACATATTGCTTCTATCCAGCTCATACACGTAAATACCTTCGCCTTTTTGGGTATAAGTGCCCAGGTACAGGATCTCTTTTTTGGATTGTGCAAATGAGGACATAGCGATGATCAGGCAGGAAATAGTCAGAATTATTGATTTCATCAGGTTGAATTGGTTTCGGTTTTATTCAAAAATTAACGTGCCGAATTTCTTGAATTCGTGAAAGCTGCCACCGGTTTTTTGCCAGGAATAATAGGCGGTTTCCGAATCGTAATCAATGCGGTAGAAATTGCCCCGCCATTTAGTACCCGATTTGGGGATAGAAGGCACAATGGGGTTCATCAACGCATAAGGAATGAAAAACTCGGCCTTCCAGCCTTCCACCGCGCCCATACTTTTCTTTTGTCCACCCTGTGCGCTGGTTTCGTGCTGGGTGCGGTTGCTCTCATTGTAAATCCAGGGTTTCCAGCCTTGCGCCTTTCCATTCAGGTTCGGGATCAGGATAGGCAGCTCGTAGTTCAACGGGGAAAGTTCGTATTCAAAATAAATGGGTACCGAGGTGTCCGGCCACAGAAATACCTCCACCACATCTTCTTTGAACAGCATACCGTAATCTTCCATAATCGTGGCTGTCAGCTTCTGATCGGTGCAGTCGAACAAGAAATAGATTCCTTTTTCAGAGTACATGATCTTGACTTTCGTAGGAAACTGCTTGCCCGGGCCGCGCTGGCCGGGACCTTTCTGAACGGTAATTTCAAACCATTTTGCCGAATCCCAGTTGCGGGCCGTGCCTTCGCCGTTTACCTTAAAGTCGGTGGTTTTTTTAATGATTAATGTGGAATCTGGTACTGCAAAGGCCAGCTGCCGGCTGTATAGGCAGGCCAGGAAGATGCAGGCAGTAAGGATCTTTTGAAACATGGATAAAAGTTTAGGAGTTTGAATGGACGAAAAGTAGTGTGGTTATTTTTGGTAAGGGGGGTAATTTCATTAGGTTTTTACATTTTACCAAACGATTACTGACGCATGCCGCAGGATCGATTCATTTGCATTAGTCGGCATTTTCAATTTTTTGGAATGATTATTTAAGAAATCCGGCAAAACATTAACGAACCTTAAACTGCAAATATCATGATACGCGAAAGAGGAGAACCTGCTATTCTGGATACCAGCAAACCAATATTGGAAGCGCCCGTATTCCCGGATTACCCACAAAATACACAACAGTCACGCCCCGTTGCAGAAGACCCTGATCTGGCTGGCAATGAGGATGAAGACGAAGAATACGTAGATGTGGACGAAGATGAAGATCTGACTGACGAAGACGGTACCGTTGCAGATGAATTTGACGATGATATCGAAAACCGGGAAGTCGTGATCGAAGACGGGGACGAGATTATCCCGCTGGACGAAGATGACGAAGACGACGAATTCTAGAATAAACATACCGATGTAATCAGAAAGCCCTTTGGACCAACTCCTGAGGGCTTTTGTTTTGGGTAATGAGTAATGCAAAGGGGGTTGTGCCTTATTCAGCTAAAATTGTTTTTTCTCCACCTTTCCCAAACCCATGCGTTCCGACAACCCAAATGTTACACAAAGCATTACGCAGGTAATTGCCGCTTCTTCACTTGGTACATTAATCGAATGGTATGATTTCTACATTTTCGGCAGCCTGGCAGTTATCATCGGGCAGCAGCTGTTTCCCAGCGACGCAGGTGCTTCCGCGCTGATCAACACATTGGCCATTTTCGCTGCCGGCTTTATTGTCCGACCTTTCGGCGCATTGGTTTTCGGCCGTTTGGGTGACCTGATCGGACGGAAATACACGTTTTTGCTTACGCTTGTTTTAATGGGCGGATCTACCTTCCTGATCGGTCTGATCCCATCCTATTCCAGCATCGGGTACGCAGCGCCTATTCTGGTACTGATTCTCAGACTTGTTCAGGGGCTTGCATTGGGTGGTGAATACGGCGGTGCAGCTACTTATGTTGCTGAACACGCGCCTGTTGGCAGAAGAGGCTTTTTTACAAGCTGGATACAAACCACCGCCACACTGGGCCTGTTTCTTTCACTCGGCGTGATCGTTCTGACGAAAAACCTACTCGGCGCGAAAGCATTTGCAGATTGGGGCTGGCGCATTCCCTTCCTTATGTCGATCCTGCTCGTAGGCGTTTCGATTTACATCCGCATGAAAATGCATGAATCGCCTGTTTTTACCAAATTGAAGGCAGAGGGAAAAGTGTCCTCCAATCCATTGAAAGAGAGTTTTCAAAAGAAAGCTAATTTCAAAATGGTACTGCTGGCATTGTTCGGTGCCACGATGGGGCAGGGGGTAGTCTGGTATACCGGCCAGTTTTATGCACAGTCTTTCCTTGAAAATACCTGTAAGCTGGACTTTAACGAGTCGCGCTACATTCTGCTTTGGGCAATATTCTTTGCCACGCCATTTTTTGTGCTTTTTGGTTCGTGGAGTGATAAAGTAGGCCGCAAATGGATTATGCTCACTGGAATGCTGCTGGGAGTAATTTGTTACCGACCAATATATCAGTACTTTATTGATGCCACCAATGTGCGGGAAATGGAGAAAACCAGTCTCGCAAGTACCTCGGCTCCCGTGGAAGAGCGCAGCCTTGCGCCGAATGGAACCGACTCTTTAATGACCACCACGGTTACCAAAACCTTAACCAATGGAATGACCTTCAAAGAAGCGCAGACGGTTACACTTTCTGCCGAGCCGGAGGTAGTTACTCCCGAGTCTACCATCAAGGATGTGACGCTTTCGGGCTCTGCTTACGTGATCGTCATTCTGCTTGTATTCTTTCAGGTGTTGCTTGTTACGATGGTTTATGGCCCGATTGCCGCGTTTCTTGTGGAGCTTTTTCCTACCCAGATCCGGTACACTTCCATGTCGCTGCCTTACCATATCGGAAATGGCGTTTTTGGCGGTTTGGTACCGTTTATTGCTACGCTTGTCGCTTCATTCAGTGGCTCGACGCCGCTTTCAGGACTCTGGTACCCGATCGGCATAGCGGCCCTTTCGTTCGTGATCGGCGCCGTTTACATTGATAACCGGGTTGATAACAGTGTAATTGACTAAGGTTTTTTCGTTTTCAAAAATATTAAGACTATGAATGCATTAAAGAAGCTTTTAGGAATTGTGTGGATGTTGCTGGGACCTGTGATCATCATTTTTTTGTTTATGCAGGCAATGGACAAGATCGCAGCTGCTGCGGAAGGAATCGCCAGGACCAACACAACGCTCCAATGGTTTATCATCATTTTGATTTTCATTCCGATTTGCGCAGGACTGGTGATTTTCGGTTATTACGCCTGGAAAGGCGAGTATGACCACTTGCCCGAAAGTTCATCGGAGTTGTAATCATGAAGGAAGAAGTATATATCCTGTCTGCTGTGCGGACACCCATCGGAAGCTTTGGAGGCGCATTGTCATCGGTTCATGCGGCCAGGCTGGGCGCCACTGCTATTAAAGGTGCATTGGATCAGTCGGGTTTAAAACCGGATCAGGTGGACGAAGTGATCATGGGAAATGCCGTGTCGGCCAATCTCGGGCAGGCACCGGCGCGCCAGGCTGCGATATATGCCGGCTTGCCCACCAATGTAATTTGTACAACCGTAAACAAGGTATGCGCGTCGGGTATGAAGGCGGTTGTATTTGGAGCGCAGGCGATCCAGCTCGGCGATGCGGAAGTGGTGGTGGCGGGCGGAATGGAGAATATGTCGCAGATACCCTATTATTTACCCAAAGCGAGAAATGGATACGGGTATGGTCACGGTGAAATAACGGACGGTTTGCTGAAAGACGGGCTTACTGATGTTTACGATCAGATTGGTATGGGCGTTTGCGGCGACCGCACTGCTGACAAATACGGGATTACCAGAGAACAGCAGGACGAATTCGCCATATTATCGTACAAAAGGAGCGCGGAATCCAGTGCAAACGGATCTTTCTCGCGCGAGCTTGTCCCTGTGGAAATACCCTCACCCAAGGGAGGAGACTCTACGTGGGTAGCTGAGGATGAAGAATTTAAAAAGGTCAAGTTTGAAAAGATACCTTCACTGAAACCGGTATTTTCAAAAGAAGGAACGGTGACTGCCGCGAATGCATCTACGATCAACGACGGCGCAGCTGCATTAGTTTTGGCCGGTAGCAGTACGGTAGAGAAAGGGTCACTCAAACCGCTGGCGCGCATTGTCGCATATGCCGATGCAGAGCAGGATCCGGCTTGGTTTACAACAACACCGGTGCTCGCTACCGAAAAGGTACTCGCGAGAGCAGGGTTATCAATTGATGATATTGACTATTTCGAGGTAAATGAGGCGTTTGCAGTAGTGGCGCTGGCGTATATGCAAGCTTTGAAACTGGACGTGAACAAGGTAAATATCTTCGGCGGCGCAGTGTCACTTGGCCACCCACTCGGTGCCTCAGGCGCGCGCATTCTTACCACGCTGCTTTCGGTATTGGAACAAAAAAACGGGAGGTACGGACTGGCCGCGATCTGTAATGGCGGCGGGGGAGCTTCTGCGGTAATTATTGAAAGATTGTAGTTACCGGATCAGC
Organism: Dyadobacter sp. HNCC25DJ183; assembly: GCF_056895175.1. Taxonomy (NCBI): domain Bacteria; kingdom Pseudomonadati; phylum Bacteroidota; class Cytophagia; order Cytophagales; family Spirosomataceae; genus Dyadobacter; species Dyadobacter sp. HNCC25DJ183. The sequence continues at coordinate 148,960 of NZ_JBXHAP010000007.1, read as the reverse complement.
ACTTTCAAGCGGTTGTAAAAACCTGTGCTTTTGAAAGTGAAAGTTTTGTGCAGAATATAGTTGCTGACAAAGCTGCAACCCTGTCCGAAAATGTAGCAGACCATTTCGGTAATATTTACATCTTTCTTCCCAAAAGGCAGCTTCGCTTCGTAAATGTCATAACCCAGGTAATGGGTAACAATGTAGTAAGAACCGTCGGCGCCTAGTTTTGTTACAAAAAGAGAGAAGGTGGCTACCATAAAAAACTTCACCATTTCGCGGCGCGTCTGATTGCTGCGGCGCGCGTCGAAAGCGAAAAGCTTCGTCAGGATAAATCCCCAAATTAAACCTACGAGGTAAGACGGTACAATGGAATCACTCCATGAAATACCAAACCAATCCTGAATTAAACTGCTGGAAACTAACTGGATAACTGCCCCGGTGCCTGCAACAAGAAAATAAGCTATTAAATCTTTTGCATTAAAAATCTTACTCTTTTCGACTTGGGTCACTGTGTGCGGCTGTTAGTTTTGAAATATGGCTGGCAATGCAAATAAGGCCCAATATTATGAAGAAAATGGTGTTGAACCAAAATCGTTCATTGAATTTGATTGATCGGAATGAAAGGTGAACTGCGGGCGGGATGGCACTGTTTTTGTTCCTGAAAAGGTATTCAGTCAATTCAATTTATTAAAACATGCCAGCCAGTATGAAAAAGCTACTACTTCTTTCCACCCTTTTTCTATTCGTTACAGATGCTTTTTCGCAAAGTCAGGATTGGGCATTGGGATTTGAAGTGGGTGAACCAATTGCAGTAAGTGTGCGTAAATACGGAGAGCGCAATGCGCTGGATATCAGCTTCGGAACTTACATTGGATTGTTTAAAAGCAAAGATAATTACAAGGTGAGCAACGATGATATGGGCAGTGTGGGCGTGATGTTCAATGTGAGTTACGAATGGTACGTGCCTTTGTTCAACGAGCGTATTTCTGCGTATGCAGGTCCGGGTGTGCAGGTCAATTCGAGGCGGTACTATCCCGACCGCAATGTGAAATCGGTGTATACCACCAACATATCTACTGGTCCCTCTGCAACAGTAGGTCTGGAATTTTTCTTTGCCCAAAAACCGGCTTCATTCTTTGTAGAGGGTGGCGGTTATCTTGAACTGATCCCGAAATTCTTTTACTTCAATCCAAACCTCAGCATTGGTTTAAGACACAATTTTTAACCTGAACACTTCATGAAAAAGCCATTTACAATTTTTCTGCTTGCCGTAGTTGCAGCACTCCAGATCTCCTGCTCGGCAACCCTGCAGAAAAGGTACGATCAGCGGCACGGCACATCTACTTACGACTCCGATTCAGACCGTTACAGAAGTTCAAGAACGACAGGCTCCGACGATTCCTACCGCCGGGATTACGGCAAAGTCAATGAAGGAAACTCCCGCGGTGCAGGAGACGCAGATTATAACCGGGATCTAGTTCTGCAATACCAGGAAATGGACAAGCTGGGGGAGGTTGTTTTGTATGAAATCAGCAACCTTGAAAAACGATGGGATAGTTTGATTGGTGAATACAAATCAGCCCGTAACTCAGGAAGGCAGGTGATTTCTGATCAGCTCGATCGCATTGATGAGGATCAGAAAACACTTTATAAGGCTTACACGCACATTTACCGAGATGGAAAAAACAACTGGCCCGCCGTAAAATCGGAAGTGGAATCTACATTGAACTCCGTGCGACGGACCGACAGGTAGGTTACCAGCCTGCCCCTTTTGTCAGTGTTTTGATGCGGCAAACGTAACCGTCGACAGTCATGTATAACGTACTTCCGTCGCCTCCCCAGGCGCAGTTGGAAGTTAGCTCATTCATTTCAATCCGGCCCAGGAGTTTGCCTGCGGGTGTCAGGATCAGCATTCCGCCAGGCCCGGAAGACCACAGGTTTCCATCTTTATCTACCTTTAACCCGTCGGGCAGCCCGTTTTTGCCAGCTTTAAGCATCGGAGTGGCATCATATACGAGTTTGCCTTTGCCCACTTTTCCGCTTGCGTCTACCGGATAAGACATGATAATTGCCTTCTCGGGATCGGACTGAGCTACATATAAGGTGTTTCCGTCAGGAGAAAAAGCAAGCCCGTTGGGTCTTGTCAGATCAGCGATTTCCTGGGTTACTGTCCCGTCTTTTGCGATCCTGTACACGCCAAACTGCGCAATTTCGCGCGACGGATCTTCGTGTTTTTTATTCAATCCGTAAGGTGGATCGGTGAAGTAGTAGCTTCCATTCGCATGCTCTGTTATATCGTTCGGGCTGTTAAACCGCTTTCCTGAAAAACGATCAGCCAATGTAAGCTTGCCTCCAACCAGCAGCGGCATCGCCGAAATGCGTCGGTCGCCGTGTTCACAGGATACCAGCCTGCCTTTGCTATCGATAATCAATCCATTACTGCCGGGCTCGTCGCTGTAAACACCTTTTCCGGTATAGCCCGAAGGTTCAAGAAAAACAGATAACCCGCTTTTTTCTTCCCATTTGTAAACCCTGTTTTTGGGAACATCCGAAAAAAGTAAAAAGCCGCCTTCTTTTACCCAAACCGGGCCTTCTGACCAGTCGAATCCGGAGGCGAGTACTTCCACCTTTGTCTCTTTTGCAATCAGTTTTTCAAATGCCGCATCTTCAAAAATCACCTTACCCATTGTGGGATATTGCTTTTGGGCAAAGGCTGTATGTACGATTGTGAAGAATGCAAAAAGCTGAAACGCGATTTTCATAGACCGGAAAGTGTTTGGGCGGATTAGATAATTGAACAAAAAGCGGGCTGTGTTGCTGCAACTACTGTTCGGTAAGCTCAGATTTGAAGGTAACGGCCGCGGCAGTCAAAATCAGGCTGGCGTAAGGTGCCAGCAGTCCGCCAGTGAAGTCACCGTTAATTTTAGGATCATTGGTGAAAATGACTTCGTGCATCTCCCGGAGGATGTTCGGTATCCTGATACTTTTGGTTGTGCCCGACAAATTGTGAATGACCAGCACCGGTCGCGTGGGATGCGGGCGAAGAAATGCAAGCAGCTGTTCGTCAGACAGGTCTACCGGTGAAAGATTTGGGTTAATGATCTGACATAACGCAGGTTCGGCTTTGCGCAGGCGGATCAATGTACGGTAATGGTGGTAAATGGACTGCGGGTCGGCGGCCTGCCTGGATAATGGAACGACGGTTTCAGAGGTAGTGAATTTCGCATTAATCCAGCCCGTGGTACCTGGCTCGTCTTCCGGGCTTTCGGTCCACAAAAATGGCTCGCGAATGTGCGGATCGGGCTTTGAGCCCAGCATACCGATCTCTTCTCCATAGTAAATGTAGGGCTGGCCGGGCAGTGTAAGCAGGATACTGGCCGCCAGCTTTATTTTATCCGGATGGTTGACCACCACACTTCCTATCCGCTCCTGATCGTGGTTGGTGAGCATTGTCGCGTCTATGAAATGCGGATTGTATTCGGCAAAAAGGGCGTAGCTCGCATTGAGTTTTTTAATCAGCTCTTCGTCTTGTTCCTGCACCAGAATGCGCTGTAATGCAAAACTCAGGTCAAAGTGAAAGGTGGCGTCAAGGTGCTTGAAATAGGGTGCGACTTCCTCCGTCTCCGCCCAGACTTCCCCGACGGTAAATGCATTCGGATTGCTTTTCCTGATCAAACCGGCGAAGAAATCCCAGAATTCAAGACTATGCTGTTTTTCCCATTCAGGATAAATGTGCCGGGCTGCATCCAGCCTAAAACCATCCACGCCAATTTCGACCAGCCAGAAATCGATAATTTTTTCAAGCTCGGTCCGGAGCGCAGGGGAGTGGTAGTTGAGATCGGGCATTCCTTTGTAAAAAAGGCCGTAGTATTTCTGCTGATCTTCTGCATTCTCGTGCCAGGGATATACAACCTGCGAATCGTCGGAAGTTTCTCGTCGAGATATGCCTAGCGCGTCGATCTGCGGCGGTGTCATCCACCAATAAAACTGCCTGAAACGGTTATCCGGACTTTTGCGGGCTTCGGTAAACCACGGGTGCAGCGTACTGGTGTGGTTAACGATCAGGTCGAGGTATATCTCGATTTTCCTTTTGTGCGCTTCGTAGAGCAGCCTCCTGAAATCGTAAATGGTGCCATATTCGGGCTCGATTGCGAAATAATCGACCACATCGTACTTGTGGTAACTGGGCGAGGGATGAATGGGAGTGAGCCAGATCGCTTCAATGCCAAGGTCAGCCAGGTAATCAAGCTTTGAAATAATGCCTTTCAGATCACCAATCCCGTCTCCATTCGAATCGCAGAAAGAGCGGACGAATATTTCATAACAAACACGCGGGATAAATTTTGATCTGTCGGCAATCATCGAACGTTTTTAATCCCTGAAAAAGGGTTTCAGCTTCTGGTAGACAATGTGAACAGGCAGGCCCATGATCGTGTAAAAAGAACCTTCGATTTTCTCAATGGCGGTCATTCCGATCCATTCCTGTATCCCGTAAGCACCTGCTTTATCAAACGGTTTGCATAGGTCAATATAGTAGGATATTTCCGAATCTTCGAGGTCGCGGAAATAAACTGTTGCTGTATCCGATACCGTTTCCAGTCCATTGTCCGACAGGATACTCACGGCGGTGACCACGTCATGTTTCTTGCCCGACAATAATCTCAGCATTTCGAAAGCTTCTGCTTCATCTGCGGGTTTCCCCAGAATCCGGTTCTCCGCTACTACCACTGTGTCGGCCGTCAGCACAATCTCCCCCGGCCGCTTACCCCTGAATACCTCCGCCTTTGCGCCTGATATATAGCCTGCAACTTCGTGGGTGGGCATATCTGCCGGAAAACTCTCGTCGATAGAGAGCACGTCCACTGCAAAATCAAAGCCGAGATCGGTGAGGAGTTGCTTTCTGCGTGGTGAGTTGGACGCGAGGATTAATGGTTTTTGAAGGTAAATCATTGAAGGCTAGCTGAATGGGTTTTGTAAAATGTTTTTGCTGAAAATATTTTCAGCAGCAAGGAACTATCAAAGAATAAATAGATGTTACAACATTAAATGTATATACATATTATTTGCATTTAAAGCCCGACACCATGTCAATTGAAACTGATATCAAACAAAAAAAATTTCGGAGCCCGTACCAGCGACTTGCACTGAACTTGATTTATACGACCAATTGGCTGGAATATAAGCAGCTCGAATTTTTCAAGGGTCACGATATCACGTCACAGCAATACAATGTACTGCGCATTTTGCGCGGACAGGGTAATACGCCAATCAAGGTCAGCGACATTACCGAGCGAATGCTCGACCGGAATTCGAATACTTCGAGACTGGTTGACAAGTTACTTGCCAAAAATCTGGCAAAGCGCAGTTCCTGCGAAAAAGACAGGCGCGCCGTGGATGTGCTGATCACAGAGGAGGGACTGAGGTTGCTTGCCGAACTGGATCCTTATGTGGATCAATGGGAAGACAGGTTCAATATCATCACGCCGGAAGAAGCAGATCAGATCAGTGCCCTGCTTGACAAGGTCAGGGAAGCCGAACAATAATTTTCACTCAAAACAATAATCACAATAAACAATTCAATTTAAATTACAATGAAAACTACAATGAAATCAGTGAGATTTTTCTTTGCCTCCCTTGCAGTTGCTGCGTTTGTTTCTGCCTCTGTTTCTGCTGAGGACGGTAAAAAAGCCACTAATCTGAAAGTAAACACCTCAAAAAGCGAGCTTACCTGGGTAGGAAAGAAAGTAACAGGCGAGCATACAGGAAAAATTGCATTGAAAGAAGGTACAATTACGCTTGATGGCGCTAAATTGACTGGCGGTAAATTCGTCGCAGACCTGACCAGCATTACTTGTACTGACCTTACCGATAAAGAATACAACGGAAAGCTGATCGGTCACTTGAAATCTGATGATTTCTTTTCTGTTGAAAAACACCCGACTGCTACTTTCGTAGTAACAAAAGCTGCTCCGAAATCTGCTGGTGTTTACGACGTAACCGGTGATTTGACGATTAAAGGAATTACCAAGCCTGTTACTTTCCCGGTAACTGTAAAAACTACTGCAAATGGTGCAGAAGCGACTGGTAAAATGGTAGTTGACCGTTCTAAATACGATATCAAATACAACTCAAAATCGTTTTTCGACAACCTGGGCGACAAAATGATCAATGATGATTTTACAATCGACGTGAAATTAGTAGCGGCGAAATAATTTTTCATGGCTAATAATAATTTGGCAAAGCCTGTCCGTTTGTGACAGGCTTTCCTTTTTTACAGGTTATTTTCCCGGTAAGCAGGAAAATCGTCCATGAAGCTGATTTGTCCGTCGAGCGCCTGGAAACAATAGTGGCTCATGCCATTGGTTACTGCCAGAAACCGGGGTTGTAACGTAAAATTATATCGGCTGATCTGCGCGAAGGTTGCCTCAGTAACAGGTACAAACGGCGCTTTGCATTCCACCAGTAAAAAGGGGAGGGAGTTGGAAGACAGGACCATGATATCCGTCCTTTTGGAAAGCGAATTGTATTGTAGGCCGGTCTCTATCGCGAACAGGGATTTGGGGTAACCGTAGTGTGTAATCAGCAAATGGATGAAATGCTGGCGTACCCATTCTTCCGGCGTGAGGGTTACGAATTTCCTGCGTATAATGTCGAAAATATGCGGTTTCCCATTAACCTGTTTAACTTTATAGGCAAATGCTGGGAGGTTTAAGGATTCCATAAAACGAAGATACACATCACAGCAGCCCCAGCCAATTAACTGTCTGAAATCATGACTACCAAAGAGCAAATCGTCGAAAACTGGCTCCCGCGCTATACGGGAACGCCGGTAGAAGAGTTTGGGAATTATATCCTGCTGACCAATTTTGGAAATTATGTAACCATGTTTGCGGAGAAGTTTGATGTGCCTGTAAAAGGGCACGGACGTGCGATGCAAACTGCCACTGCCAAGGACATTACTATTATCAATTTTGGAATGGGAAGTCCGATGGCGGCTACTGTCATGGACTTGCTGTCTGCGATTAATCCCAAGGCTGTACTGTTCCTGGGCAAATGCGGCGGACTGAAAAAGACGCAGGTGGGCGACCTGATCCTGCCGATTGCGGCCATTCGCGGCGAAGGTACGAGCGACGATTATATGCCGCCTGAAATTCCTGCATTGCCTTCATTCCGGCTCCAAAGTACGGTTTCGGCCAGTATCAAAAAGCACAAAATGGATTATTGGACGGGCACTGTTTACACAACCAACCGAAGGATCTGGGAGCACGACGCGGAATTCAAAGAGTACCTGCGTGCAATTCGTGCAATGGCGATCGATATGGAAACCGCGACAATTTTTATTGTTGGTTTTGCCAATTCCATTCCGCACGGCGCATTGTTGCTTGTTTCGGATAATCCGCTGGTACCAGAGGGCGTGAAGACGGAAGAGAGCGATAAGAAAGTGACCACCAACTTTGTTAAAAAACATCTTGATATCGGCATTGAGGCCTTGACAGAACTGGCGCGCTCGGGCGAGTCTGTGAAGCATATGCGTTTTGATAATTAGAATTTGCAGATCAGAATGGAAAACCAAACATTATACGAACGCATCGGCGGAGATGCAGCATTGCGCCAGTTGACAGATGATTTTTATGACCTCGTTTTCAGCCACGAACTTATTTCGCGTTTGTTTAAAACGGATAAGGATTTGATCAAGGAAAAGCAGCGGTTGTTTTTGACACAGTTCCTGGGTGGTCCGCAGCTTTATTCAGAAGTATACGGTCACCCGATGATGCGCGCCCGCCACATGCCCCATACTATCACGGAAGACGACGCGGTTGCCTGGCTGCAATGCATGTCGGAAGCAGTTGGCAAGTTGCCGATCGGCAACGAGTTAAAAGACGAGCTCTTCGACCGTTTTCCGCGGACCGCGTTTTTTATGGTGAATAGCTGAGGGGGAAATTAATTTAATCAAAGCAATTTGACCATGCTTAAACTAATCAAGACAGAAGAACAGTACCGTACTTCTTTGAAGCGGCTGGGAGAAGTTTTCAATGCACCTGTCGGCACGCCGGAAAGTGACGAGGCTGATGTGCTTGCGTTGTTAATTGATACCTATGAAGATGAACATTATCCTATTGAAGCCCCGGACCCGATTGAGGCAATTAAGATCAGAATGGAAGAAATGCAACTGCGGCAGATTGATTTAGTTGAAGAAATTGGAGGCAAAAATAGGGTGTCTGAGGTTCTTAACAGGAAAAGGAAACTTAGCATCGAGATGATCCGCAATCTTTCAAAACGTCTTAATCTCTCATTAGACATTTTGACACAAGATTACCAATTATCACAGTAATGTAGTTTTCTGCTTATAGGCGCCTTGCAAAACTTGCCTGAATGTGCAGGAATACATCATCCAGTGAAATGTCGTGACTTGCCTCAACTTCTCCTGTGCCTAGATGTTTGTGATGTGGAAAGGTGGGCAGATTCGGAAAATGTGGCGCATTGTCCCATCTGATATTGAGTTCGCCCGAACTTTTTTGCCAATGAAAAGCATACTTTCGTCTGCTGGCCTCCGTAAATTCTCGGATATACAAAACGCTGCCGTCTACAAAATGGGCCTCAATGTTCAGATAGAATGAGTCCTCTGTTTGCCTGAAATCGTTCACAATGTAACTGCTGACGAAAGCGGGGTTATCCAGCCATTTGAAAATCTCCATTCCTGATATCAGTAATTTTAGCAACTATATCAGTTAGCAGTTTTTGATACGCTTTCCATTCGATCAAGTCGTCCCAGGCTTCAAAACTTTCAACCGAAGCCTGCTCTACCTGTTGTTCAAAAGACGACAAGTCGGTGTTGTATTTATTCTCCAAGAACGAAATCTTATCTGCATAAACCTGCTTTTGAGACAAATAGTCCAAAAGTACCCAGTTGCCGATCTGTTTTTTGCTGAGCGTTAGCACGATATCTTTAAATTGGCTTCTAACAAATTTAAGTATTCTAGAAAGCTAAACAAGGAAAGCGGAACAGATGTTGCGAATCGCGAACCATTTCGCATAATCCGAAAGTCTGACAACGAGATTTTTTTACCTTTGCCGCATGAATTTCAAAGAGCAATTATCCGGCTATCCGATATTGGAGATCGTGGCGAAGGCTGCGGCTGAGCTGGGTGTGGAGGCGTATGTCATCGGCGGGTTTGTAAGGGACCTGATACTTAAAAGAAACAGTAAGGATATCGATATTGTTTGCATCGGAAGCGGGATTGACCTCGCTGAATTGGTAGCCAGCCAGCTGGGCCACGATGTTTTTGTTAGTGTTTACCGCAATTTCGGAACTGCTCAGATCCGTCAGGGCGATCTTGAAATAGAATTCGTAGGAGCGCGCAAAGAATCCTACCGCGCCGATTCCCGTAAGCCGGCCGTAGAAGACGGTACTCTTTCAGATGATCAGAACAGGCGTGATTTTACCATCAATGCAATGGGAATCAGTCTGAAAAAAGGCACTTTCGGAGAGCTCATTGATCCATTTGAGGGAGTTAAAGATCTTAAAAAGAAGATTATCCGGACCCCGCTAGGGCCGGAGATTACTTTTTCCGACGATCCATTGCGCATGATGCGCGCAATCCGCTTCGCGAGCCAGCTCAATTTTGACATTGAAGCAGACACTTTCGATGCGATTGTCAAAATGAAAGACCGGATTTCCATTGTTTCCATGGAGCGGATTTCCGATGAGCTCAACAAGATCATTCTTTCCAAAACACCTTCTTACGGCTTCAAGCTGCTTTTTCACGCAGGATTGCTTCACATTATCTTCCCTGAAATGATTGAGCTGCAAGGCGTGGAAAACATTGAAGGGAAGGGACATAAGGATAATTTTTACCACACGTTACAGGTGCTCGATAATGTGTCGCAGCACACAGACGATCTTTGGCTGCGCTGGGCTGCGATCCTGCATGATATTGCCAAGCCGGCTACCAAGAAGTTTGACAAAAAAATAGGCTGGTCATTTCACAACCACGAGGAAGTCGGGGCTAGGATGGTTCCCGTGATTTTCCGGAGAATGAAATTGCCGCTCAACGAAAAAATGCGTTTTGTCAAAAAGCTCGTCAGACTGCATTTGCGGCCCATTGTTCTTTCCAAGGAAGATATTACCGACTCCGCAATGCGCAGGCTGCTGGTGGAAGCGGGCGAGGATATAGAAGCATTAATGAAGCTGTGCCGGGCAGATATTACCTCCAAAAATCCTGAAAAAGTAAAAAAGTACCTGCATAATTTCGATCTCGTTGAGCAAAAGCTGAAAGACCTGGAAGAACGCGACAAGCTGCGCAATTTCCAGCCCGTGATCACGGGGGAAATGATTATGCAGACTTTCGGCCTCAAACCTGCCAAAGAGGTCGGTATTATCAAGGAACTTGTAAGGGAAGCGATCCTGGAGGGTACCATCCCCAACGAATACGAGGCGGCATACGCTTTTATGGTGGAAGAGGGAAAGAAAATGGGACTTTCCGTGCAATGATCCGGTACATATTTTGATAGCATAAGACACTAATTTATACTTTTACCAAAAACATCTTCTCTTTCACCAATTCAATGGAAAATACCCAGTTCAAGCGGTTCTTCGGTGCGCTTTTGACAATTCTAGGCATTTCAGTACTTCTTTTTGCCTGCATCGCATTCCTGTCAGACAAGCCTGTACTTGGGCTCACCGTTTCAAAATGGGAATCTGTTGTGCCTTTCCTGGTAGGTACTGTGTTCCTGTTGACCGGGGTTAACCTCGTAAAAGGCTAAACAGCCCGGACCAATCCGGCGCCTACTGTGCATTCAAGGCACTTTTTTGGCATACAGTAGTTATTATACCATTCAATAAGCGCCTGGGAATCGGCGGATGTTTTCACTTGCATTCCCAGGGTTGCCCATTCTCTTGTAATGCGGTTGTTTTCCGACGGAAGTTGTGAGAGCCAGTAAATCGCCTTATCCAGCAGCTCCGGCTGGTTTCTGTGCTTCGAATAAGCGACCAGCACCGGAATTATCCCGTTAATAATCAGCAGTGCGCCGGCATCTTTGCCCATTGCAGGGACAGGAGCCGCAGCTTTTTTGTCGAATACATAGTGCTGTGTCCAATAGTCAGACTGTCGTAAGTGAAACAGCTGCTGCAGATCGGCAAAGGATTCCAGTGAGATAATCTGTGAAAACAGGGTACTTTCGGCACTCAGGAGCTGTGCCAGCTGCGAAATCCTGATTGTAGGAAACCCCGCAGGCCGCAGTCGCGCATATTTCCATTCGTGTGCATTCATCTGCTGTTCGGCCAGCTTGTATTTTGATCCCAGAAACCTGAATTCTTGCTGCAGCATCCGGACATACACATCTTCCGACCGCTCCGGGATCAATCCCGCGGTACCAAAAAGAATAGCTTCGATTTGCAGCGGCCTGTCGCGATGCTTCCGGAGGATTTTCCAGGGCACAATCTGCATCAATCTCAGAAATGCGGGATCGTTCAGTTTGAACCCGAAATGCTTTCCCAGCCACTGGTATGCAGTCTGGTCCCAGTCGTCTTTATTGACTTCCAGCAAGGCGGCCACTTCGCCTGCTTTTCTGCTCAGCCTTTCCAGGAGCACCCGGTCGAGCATAGCAAATTTATGTATCTCGTGTATTTGGCCGAAAAGCGCACGACACGGAATGCCTTCGTGTTCATCCTGCAACAGGCTGTACCTTTGCAGCACCGTTTCTTTGATCAAACCTTTAAGAGACAGCGTTGGAACAAGCGTACCATCTTGTCGCAAAACCGGTTTGTCATTTTCCCAAACCACATGCAGTATCACGCTTTCATAAGCAGGATTAATTTCGTGTGCATGGATAAACCAGTCCGACGACCTGACGTGCACTTCAATGCTCCCGTACCAGTGCACCCCGCTCAGTACCACACCGGCTTCCAGGAAATCGGGTCCGGCATTGGTGTTCTTATAGCCGGTGCGGATAACCGAAATGCTCAAATTTTCATCTGTGAGCAGATTTACGGAATCAAAATATTGAAAGCGCCAGATAAAACTCAGTATCTCTTCATTCATAGGACAGCGGATGTGGACGGATAAATAATGGTTTTGATTTCTTTGTCTAAACCTGATTAGTTTCTGTTCTTTGTACGCTCAATTTGTTCGTTGGTTTCTGTTTGTTGAAGTGAAAAGTTTTATGCTCCGCCGTTTGCAGTTCATTGCGCTGAGAATTTTGGTTTTGTTTTTCGGAGTTTCTATTATTTGGGTAGTGATTCTCAGGTTTGTACCGGTTTGGGTGACGCCTTATATGCTTTCACGAAAAATGGAAGCGTTCAAAGCGGACGAGGATACCGAGCTTTTTCATGATTGGGAACCCTATGAGAATATTTCGAAAGAAGTGGCTTTGGCAGTAGTTGCTTCGGAGGATCAGAACTTCCCGAAGCACTGGGGATTTGATTTTGACCAGATTTACAATGCAGTGACAGAAAAGCGCAAGCGTGCACGTGGCGCCAGCACCATTTCACAGCAGGTAGCCAAGAATGTTTTTTTGTGGCACGGAAGAAGTTATCTCAGAAAAGGGCTTGAAGCTTATTTTACAGTGCTGATCGAGCTGATCTGGGATAAGGAGCGGATATTGGAAGTTTACCTCAATGTTGCCGAAATGGGAGAAATGACATTCGGCGTGGAAGCTGCTTCGCTTCGTTTTTACAACAAATCGGCAAAGAAGCTGACACGCTACGAGGCTGCAAGGGTAGCTGCCGTACTTCCTAATCCAATCAAATTTTCCATTAAAAATCCCTCCGCTTACGTCAACAGACGCACCGGGCAGATCGTCCGGCAAATGCGTTACCTCGGCGGACAGAAGTACATTGAAAACCTGTAAAGAGCAGGTTTAAATTTTTTCCGGTAATTCATATCAGGAATCAACGAGCGTGACTGCAGTCCCGATCCGGAGTGTATTGTGGATTTCGACAATGCGGTTTGTATGTTCAATCAGCTCCTCAATCACGTTTTTGGGTGAATCCGAGGTAACCTTCACGGTATACTGAAAATTACTCCCCGGTTCACCCTCCGCTCCGAAATCAGCTGTGCAGTTGACCTCTACGCCCGAAACAGATATGTTCTTTTTAGCTGCTTCTCTGTAAATATCATTGCAAAAACACGTCGCCAGCGCCAGCAACAGCATTTCACCTCCATTAATAGCCGACCCGTAACCAGTGGGCTTCGGCGGGATCTGAACATTGCTGGTCGCTCCATTCGTTGCTACTTCCAGGTAATGTTCGTTAAAACTGTTTTTGAGCTTAGCTGAGATTTTCATAGCGGATGAAATTTAGTTTACAGCTTTAAAGGGAATCAGAGCATTTCCTGAATGTCTGACCAACCCACTCTGACCATTCCCGCAGGCACAGGATCAGTCGCATTGGTGACTTGGATAGTAAGACTTTCACGACCGATGTTATTCTTCGCCAGCTTCTCCCAATCGTGCAGGAATATCTGTCGGAAATATTCAGTAAGTTCTGGATCTTCAAATAAAAGGCTTGCATCCCTGTTTACAGAAACCCCATCATTGGACCAGTTCTGACTACCGATTAGTACCTTTTTCCGGTCCACCATGATTCCTTTAGTGTGACATTTATCGTGCATTCTGATCCGCGCCGGATCAAACCCCAGTTCCACGAGTGCTTCCAGGTTTTTACGCGCTTCGGCGGCAATGAAATTCCTGAAAATAATTTTCACATCAACCCCTTCCTGCTGTTTTTGCAGCACCGCGTCGATCAGCTGCTGCAATTTCCCGTGCATGGGTTTTGGCGCATTGAAGGTCTGGTTTTGGATAAAAAGCTCCTTCGTCGCCGATTGCACCAATGCAAGTACTTCTTCGAAATAGTTGTCGGGAGACAATAGCGGTGTTACCGTAAATTCCCTTTCTGCATTGAAAGGCTCAAAAGATTCGTAAGCAATCGCATCCTCCGCTTCGGACAGTTGCTCAAACGCGGGGATCAGGACAAATAGCTCGGGTGCCAGCGATTCCTCGGTAGGGTTGAGGATGGTTTGTTTGTTGTTTTCATAATCGTGCAGCAAAAACTGCTCGTAAGTCTCCGCTACCGTCTCATTTTCAACAAGGACATGCCAGTCACGGTTGTAATTTTTCAATAAATAGGATTGCGTCACATTTTCCAGCCTATCCAGGTCCGGCTGGTTGGAAGACTGCCAGCTGCCGCTCGACAAGAAAAGGTACTTACTATCGCGCACAGCGGTTTTGATGTGATAGCTGGAAGGTACCCAGCCATTTTTAGAGCCAATCCTGACCCAGGCATTACTGAACTTCGGTCCCAGCTTCTCACTTAGTTCCTCCACCATTTCTGCATCTTCGAGGTCGTCTTTTTTCGTGCCTTCACCTGCGTTAGAGCCAACCTGAATCGCCATGGTCATCTTTTCGAAAGACTCTTTTTTCGGCAGGCTTGCTATTGAATTGAGGATGTGGGGCGCGCCAAAGTCGTACATTCCCACAATCAGTGATCATTCAGTACCTTCCAAAAAGGGCATCAGATTACGCCAACCCTGTTCAGGGCTTACATTGGCATTCACTTTCATGAAGTCCTGGACCCGTTTCAGCTCGACGCCAGCGGGAGGGAAGTAGCGGCTCTCCATAGCGAAACCGGGCGGGTTAATCAGTGACTCAAGTATTTCCGGACCTTCGTGAAACCGGATCACTTCCTCAATGGTCGGACCCGAAACTTCAATGGGGTAACCCAGTAAAGACGCGGGCAGGGGAGAGGAGTCACCGCGTACCAGCTCATCAATCTGTTTTCGTCTGGGTACCGTCACCACTATGGCCCGTTTGCGCGTGATCCACCCATTTTCGAAAACGTAGCCCATTCTTACATTCAAAACATCGGTGCGTTCAGCAAGCTCCTGCTTTGCTTTTTGCAAGATAGCGGCTTCGCTTACGGGCTGCGGAGTCAATGCCAGCTGATCAGTCGCAGGCTGCGGAACAACTGGTTGTATAATCGGCACGGCCGCATTGCCGAGCCTGAAAGTGACGGATAGTGGGAGTGTTATTGTCACACTGCCGTCGGTATTGGCGATAACAGGCTCCGGTGAGAAGCTTTGCGGATCAGCTATCTCCGGCTTCTCAATAACTGGTCTCGCGGTAAAAAGTTGCTGGTACAAACTGGCTTGTCTGCCTGTGAGCATGCGGCTGTCCATATGTTTCAGGATAGAACTGATCCTCACGCCCTCATTGACGATCCATTTGATTTTATCCTCGCCCATTGAACTGTTCCACACCGTTCCGTCGACCGCGATGATATTGCCCGCCGAATCCTGTTCGTCCACGCCGGAATGATGCAAGCCCACAACCTCCCACCTTTCATTGAAAACCGGGGATCCGGAAGCGCCCGGTGCAGTATCGGTTTTGTAATGTAAAAAATTGTCGAGTACATCAATCAGCTGGTTCTCCCGCAGGCCGATCTGCTTGGGAAGACCGTTCGGGTGCTCAATTACGTTCAGCCATTGAGAAATAATGGTTTTTCCTTCCTCCCGGATCAGCGTATTAAAGCCGTATTCTGAAAGAGGTCTGCCTGTACTGCTTACCGGCGCAACAGCAACGATTGCATAGTCCAGTTCTTCGTCAGCTATAAAAAAGGTGTCAGGTTCAAGCCTGAAAATGTCTGACGCACGCAGAACCTGACCCGCGTCAAACTCATAGTTCATTTCCAGCCTGGCACCCGAAGCGGTTAAAGCGTCGGGTAGTACATGGTGATTGGTCATCATCAAAACCGGCGAGATCATAAAGCCTGTTCCATAGCCGATGATCTTGTCCGCTGTGTCTGTAAGCCAGATCCTGCCGACTGTTTTCGAAAACCGGATTGCTTTGTATAAAAAAGAGATGTCAACAAGATCATTGGTGCCGAGTATCCTTTCCAGGCTTTTGACCTGTACTATCTGCACGTGCTTTTCGGCAGGTTGAGGAAGGCTGCTTTCCGTCGCCAGAATTTCCTGCGTGTCGGCAACACCGAAGTTTCTCCGTTCCAGGAATTTCTTCACTCTAGCGGGCGAGTCAATATCAAAGTAGCGCTGGTGATCGATTAACCGCATATTCCGGTCGCGTTCCTTGTTTCTGGTCAGGTACCTTGTCAGGGTTTTTGCAAGCTGCCTTTTGAATTCATTGTTCATATCGCTGCGTGTTAAGGTGTGGAACGTTAACCTAAGTTATCCAACTATCGGGTGCGGACTGGCTGTAAATGCGGTTTTTTACTTACCGGTAGAACACTGTTCCAGTGCATTTTCTTTTTCTTGGCAGATCAATTTTTTGTTAATTAAAGCAGGCAAATGAATGCGAACTTTGCATTTTGTACCATAAACTGCGGTTGAGAAACCGCCTACATCGGGAAATATTCATGGAGGAAATTAATATCAGGGCAGCCAGAATAGAGGAGTTGCCCATATTGCTGGAATTTGAACAGGGCATTATCAAAGCCGAGCGTCCATTTGACGAGACTTTCGTCGCGGAGGATTTTAATTATTATGATCTTGCCAAAATGATCGATAATGAAGAGACAGAGGTAGTTGTGGCAGAAATCAATGGTCAGCTGGCAGGCGCCGGGCACGTTCGGATCCTGCCTGCCAAGCCTTATAACCAGTTTGATCGTTATGCATTCCTGGGCTTCATGTATGTCGTGCCGGAGCAGCGTGGAAAAGGCATTAACCGGTTGATTATCAAAAAACTCGTGGAATGGGCCAGGCAAAAGGGCCTGCCGGAGGTGCGTTTGCAGGTGTATGATGCCAACAAATCAGCCGTTGCTGCTTATGAGAAAGTTGGTTTTAAAAAGCATTTGGTCGAAATGCGCCTGACGACCGACGAGCTGCTTTAAAACCAACTTTCAATAACGGATGCCGCTTACCATCCAAAACCATAGTCTTCACCATGGTTGCTTGACCCGCCCCAGAAGCTTCCGTGCTGCCAGTCGAAATAAATGGCATTAATGGGGCCACTTGTCCTCGGCTGGAAACTGGACGAATAACCCATTCGTGAGAGTTCTTTTCTGGTCCAGTCAGGCATGGACTGGTTCAGGATCAGTCCACCCGGAATTTTTTCGTGTGCTCCGAAGCTGCCGTACATCTGCAAAGTTTTAAAGCTTGGTGCCTCAGTCGCTTCCTGCACGGTCATACCGAATTCCACCATATTCAAAAAGAATTGAAGCAGCAGCTGATCCTGTTCGTCGCCCGCCTGTTTTGCAAAAGATAAAAATGGCTTACCGTCTTTCAGCGCAAGACTCGGTGTGAGCGTAACGCGGGGCCGTTTTCCCGGCTCCACCACATTGAATGGGTTTTCCTTCGCATCGAGAACAAACGATTGCATACGCTGACTTAACCCAACTCCCGTATTTCCGGCAATGCAAGCAGGTACCCAGCCACCACTTGGCGTAATGCTCACCACCCAACCTTCCTCATCTGCCGCTTCCACAGAGGTTGTACCTGCCGTGAATTCCTTTATGAACTGCTCGCTAGGGCCATTTTCATTGCGGTTCAATGCGGCGTGGAAATTACCCCAGGACTTGATTTGCTCTGAATACGGGTTTTTCTTTCCTTCAAAAGGGTAGGGATCTCCCGGCATTGTTTTCGCATCATTCTTTTCCCAATTGATCTGCTTAATGCGCTCTTTCGCGTATTCTTTGGATAGTAAGCCTTTCATAGGTTCTTCGGGAGCAAATGCAGGATCGCCGTAATAAAAATCGCGATCGGCAAAAGCCAGGTTCATGACCTGGTACAGCGTATGAATGTAGCGCGACGAGTTGTAGCCCATTCCTTTCAGATCGAAGTTTTCCAGCATGTTCAGAGCCTGCAACATCACTGGCCCCTGCGTCCATTGCTGCATTTTATATACCTCGATGCCCTTGTAATTGGTCATCAGCGGCTCCTCTATTTTAACTTTCCAGGTAGCCAGGTCCTGTTCGGTGATCAAGCCGCCTTGTTCCTGTGTACCGCGGGCTATTTCCTTCGCGATATCCCCTTTGTAAAAACGATCGTATGCCGCATAGATCGCGTCTTTCCTGTTTTTGCCTTTTTTCAAAGCAGCCTGTTCAGTATCTACCAGTTTTTGCAGGGTTGCGAGCAGGTCTTTCTGCACGAAAATTTCCCCTGCATCCGGCGCCTCGCGTGGCTGACCTAAATGCGGAAGGAAGACCTTCGTGGAGTATGGCCACTTCTTGATCTCTGCTTTATCGCGCTCGATTGCATTGGCAGTTTGACCTTCAATGGGATAACCCTCGGCCATCTGCATTGCCGGCGCCAGCACTTCTTTGAGGCTCATGGTGCCGTATTCTGCCAGTATCGTCATCAATCCGCCGGGAGTACCTGGTGTTGTAGCCGCTAGTGGACCATATTCTGGTGGGTACTTCATACCCTTGTTTTTATAGAAATCAGCTGTTGCGCCTGTCGGGGCTACTCCCATGGCATTAATCGCCACAACCTTCTTTGTTTTAGGATTGTAAATCAATGCCTGCGTTTCTCCTCCCCAACTTAGTACATCCCACATGGTACAGGTAGCTGCCAGCATCGCGCAGGATGCATCCACCGCATTGCCGCCCTTGCTGAAAATCATAGCACCGGCTGTTGCTGCCAGCGGCTTACCCGTAATCCCCATCCAATGTTTGCCATGCAGGGGCGGCTTCTGTGTTGTGACCGGGAAATTATTAAAAGACTGAGCAACGGCACTCACCGTCAACGAGGCTAAGGCGAGTGTAGAGAATAGAAGTCGTAGTTTCATGAAGCAGGTAGCAGGAAGTGAGTAATGCTAAATTTAAGCGTTTTACTGAAATTATTTTGCTACCAGGCCTGAGAAATCCTATCGTCACTCAATGGTAATAATCCGGTGATAGCGCTCGCTATGGTATGTTGTTACACCATCGGGACTGCAACTGAATGTGACTGCATACCTGCCTGGCGGGCATTCTGCCGGGATCAGGAAGTAAACACTGTAAAAAACAATGTTCGGAAAAAAGCCATTCGACTCTGCTTTTTTAAGTATGAACTCTTTTTGAGTATCCACATTTTTGAGTATCAGTTTTTCCCCTTTCCAATGATGAGCATCAGGTGTAGCGGTGATAGCCAGGATCTCTTGTCCCCGCTTAAAGTGCGTCAGCGGCTTGAACACTGCCAACCCGAAATCTGTATAGTACAACTGTGAAATATGGGTCAGCGACATTAGCCTGGGTTGTGCATATTCCTTTTGGACAATCAGCAGGTTGTCGGAGTTGATCAGATTATGCAGCGGAAGCTCCTTGCCGTCAATTAGTATTCTCTTCTCATAATTACCAGTCGGAAAACCGGGTGGGATGATTGTATTGGCATATTTTGAAGTTTTCGAGGTCAGTAAGAATTTCCTAGGGTTTTCGAAATCGTTGCTCAGTATCATTTCATATTTGTGTTCAGGAAGCAGGTTGTAACCCCAAATACCTGCAAACCTGCTTGTATCTAGTAAAACCGGAGGCCAGAAATCCATTCCGGCTTCGGGAGGGCCATATTCCATTATCAAAGGGTCAGGTAATTCAACCGGTTGGTCCCTGCGGTAGACTACTATCTTATATTCTCCGGCCTCCATATCGATCGGGATTTTTATTGACACTGGCGTTGGGTCGCCTTCTTTGGCCGGGATGGAAGAGAAACTCGATGTTGTAGTGACCTGCCCAGATGCCTTATTGATAAATGACGCTTTCTGGTGAATATCTGTCGGTTCCATATCGGTACCCCAATTCCTTGCATAGAAATTCAGCAGGGTTTCTTTTCCGACAAGAGGGAAACGGAAAGGCTTACCATTTGGCAGAATTTCAACCGGTTTATAGGGTATAACTGCAATTTGCAGACTTCCTATCCTTATTAAGTTCCCTTCGTATACGATGCTCCCGTTAACCCAGCCATCTTTGTTGTATGACCTATCAACTTTACCTTTTTTCGAATGTCTAAATGAAATTTTGAGTTTCTGTCCACCCTTGTAGTTAGGAGGTAGGTATATAACAAAACTCTGTTCTGGGTGAGTTTTTAAATTCTCTCTTGGAACACCTTCCACTTCTAAATCGTAAATATCATAAAGTTCAAGGACGGCAGGTCGTACGTCTTCTTCTTTACAACCCAAAAAAACAAGCAGTATAATCCAGCTTAGTTTATAAAAACGCGACATATACCAGTGGGGAGAGTTGATGATAGTGTGATTTGAAAGAGGAGGTTTACTCAATTGTAATAATCCGGTGATAGCGCTCGCTGTGGTATGTTGTAATTCCGTCGGGACTGCGGCTGAATGTGACTGCGTACCTGCCTGGCGGGCATTCTGGTGGGATCAGGAAATAAACACTGGAAAACACGATGTTTGGAAAAAAGCCATTCGGATCATCCGTATTTAGTATAAATTCTTTTTGGGTATCCACATTTTTAAGGATTAGTTTTTCCCCTATCCAATAATGGACGTCCGGGGTTGCTGAGATTGCCAGGATCTCTTGTCCTCGTTTGAAGCGGATTAGCGGCTTGAAGACCGCCAAGCCAAAGTCAGTGTAGTACAATTGTGAAATATGGGTCAGCGACATTAACCTGGGTTGTGCATATTCCTTTTGGACGATCAGCAGGTTGTCGGAGTTTATCAGATTATGAAGCGGAAGCTCTTTTCCATCCATCAGT
This sequence comes from Dyadobacter sp. HNCC25DJ183, assembly GCF_056895175.1. Classification (NCBI taxonomy): domain Bacteria; kingdom Pseudomonadati; phylum Bacteroidota; class Cytophagia; order Cytophagales; family Spirosomataceae; genus Dyadobacter; species Dyadobacter sp. HNCC25DJ183. The sequence continues at coordinate 128,342 of NZ_JBXHAP010000007.1, read as the reverse complement.
ATTTTCTTCTCATAATTGCCAGTCGGAAAACCCGGTGGGATGATTGTATTAGCATACTTCGGGCTTTTAGACGTCAGCAAAAACTTCCTGGGCTTTTCGAAGTCGTTACTCAGGATCATTTCGTATTTATGTTCGGGAAGAAGGTTGTAACCCCAAACGCCTGCAAACCTGCTTGTATCTAGTAAAACCGGCGGCCAGAAATCCATTCCGGCTTCGGGGGGGCCATATTCCATTATCAAGGGGTCGGGTAATTCAATCGGTTTATCCCGACGATAGATTATTATCTTATATTCCCCTGGATCCATATCAATCGGGATCTTGATTGACACTGGAGTAGGGTCGCCTTCTTTGTCCGGGATGGAAGAAAAACTTGATGTAGTAATGACCTTTCCAGATGCTTTATTGACGAATGACGCATGCTGGTGAATATCTGTTGGCTCCAGATCGGTACCCCAATTCCTCGCAAAAAAATGTAAAAGGGTTTCTTTTCCAACCAGAGGAAAACGGTAAGGTTTACCATTCGGCAGGATTTCAACTGGTTTGTGGGGTATAACTGCAATTAGCAGACTTCCTATCCCTATTATATTCCCTTCGTATACGATACTCCCGTTAACCCAGCCATCTTTGTTGAAAGATTTATCGACTTTACCTTTCTTCGAATGTCTAAAAGAGATTTTAAGTTTCTGTCCACCCTGATAGTTAGCAGGAAGATATATAACAAAACTCTGTTTCGGGTGAGTTGTTAGATTTTCTCTAGGAACACCTTCTACTTCCAAATCGTAAATATCGTAAAGTTCGAGGACGGCAGGTCGTACGTCCTCTTCCTTACAGCCGAGCAGAACCGCTAATAACATCCAGTAAATTATGGCTAGTCGCCTCATAGTAGTATATAGTGTAGTTAAGTCAAGTTTTTTGAATACCTGTATTTTCCGGAGAAGGGTATTCGGACATCAATGTTCAACAACTAAATGCCTCGATACGAAGTAGCTGTCAATCTTGATTCTACATAGATAAGAGCCAGCGGAGAGCTTGCTTATATCCAGCGTTTGCTCCTGGTTGCCTGCAGCATAAGCATGCTCACCGGAAGTAAATAGTATGCGACCATTCAAGTCAACAAGATCAATGCGTACGAGCGAAGGTTCACGCAGGGTATAACGAACCACCGTCTTTCCCTTTGCCGGATTAGGCGTAATCTGGACCGGAATAAATTCTTCTTTTTCAATTATAGCTTCCTCCTCAGCTCCCATTCGAGCTGCTCCGCCGACTGCGAGCATGGGCGTGTACACAGCCTGACTGACCATCGTTCGGGTTGGGCTGATGATGTAGCAACGATACGATTTCCAGTTACTATTGCTGACTGAAATGCTTTGCGCTGAGGAGAAGGAAGTTGTGATATGATTGTCTCCCTCCACCCATTTGTAAGTATAGCCGGCTGGTGCTTTGATGGTGACGTTTGCACCACTTTTGGTAATTGTCAAGTTTGGAGGTGTAGTGGCTGATACCGAAGTCATGTTCTTTATCGGGGTAAAACCAAAGCCTGTTTTGAATGCTTCAAATGCCTGATTACCAGCATCGACTAGGCCAGGTGCGATAAAATGGGTATTGTCATCAGCTCTGCGTTTAGAAGCTGGGATATTGTCGGAATTCCAAACAGCAGCAGCTGAGGGCCCTTGTTGGAGATTTCCTGTATATGTTCTAGTTTTCTGCTGACCTGCGATTACAGCGGGGTCTACGGTACCCTTATACCATGTCGCCCTTGAAATGGCCCAGCTTAGGTTACTGCTAAAATGTTCCCGGCTTTTGTTCAAGACAATTTGGAGCTTTGAATCATAACTCAACTCTGCAGTGTTCAAGACATTATCTGACTCGCCCTGATGCCATAGTACACATCTCGCGCCAAACATGCTGCCAAAGTAGGTCAAGGAGTTTTTTAATGTTTTGTAAGGTTGTCCCTCGGGTCCCTGAGTATCCCAGTCGTTAAACCACCCTTTTTCTGGGGTAACAAAAGCACAGCATGGTTGTCCGTTTAAGAGCGGCAAAGGTGCAATCTCTACATCACTCTCGGCAGTCTTTGCCCAATTCTCTACTGAAGATCCCGTAAATGCTGTATTAAAAAACAAAGTCGGCACCACCGTTCCTGGTATAAGCTCGTCGGCAATGCGCTTGCCCAAATGCCCGTAAAACCAGGCTGAGCGATTCCCAGTTGGAGTAATCAATTTTCCATCTACGATCTTTTCTATATACGGAAACTGGTAGGTGTTCTTGCAGATCTGGTTATTGCTGATAGAGTTAACACAATCATAGAATACCGGGTTGACTGTCGAGTTCACAATCTCATCCGTGCCCTGCGCATTTGATTGGCCGGCGATAAAAATGACTTCACCTACGCCGAACTTCACAGTTCCGGAGGTGGTCGGGAAATTGTTATTGCCTTCAAATGCGCCAACTTCCAGCAAATACCAGCCTGTGTTGAAGGTGACCGAGAATTTAAAAACACCGGCATAAGGCGTACTTGCGATACCGCTGTTCCAAATGGAAGCTGCGCCCAGCGCATTCCCGTTTTTGTCCAGCGCAGTAGTTCTGTACTTGATCACAAAATTAGCGCCGATGGGGGAGCCCGGTCTTACCTGTCCGGCTATGGCGACGCTCGATTGTCCATTTGCATTTCGTTGGAACACAGACCGCTCTAATGGAAGAGAGATCGACATTTGTGCATCGGCAGTAAAGAAACTTGTAAAAAAGAGGAGGGATAAAAAGAGGTTTTTCATGGTCTTGTCGGTGTGTTGTTGAAAGAAATATTGATTTTCCGGATTGTCATTTCTTTAAATAGGATGCTGTTGTCAGCAGCGGTATTTTTGAGCCGTAACGGGCATTTATTGCCTTGATGCACTCATTCGCAATAACTGCCTGTCCGAAGCTGGTCGGATGAATGGCATCGTCCGAGTAGAAGTTCCCGTTTGGAAATGAGGGATCCACAAACACGCCGTCATCCGTAGTATAGGTACCTGCGTTAATCTTTTTGTAAAGCGTGTATAAATCCAGCAGCGCGAAATTGTTCTTTTCGGCTATGTACTTGACATAGTAGTCATTATACCAGCTAACCTGCCTGTAACCCAGCGTTTCATCACAATTCTGATCAATGGATAATACTTCCCGCTCGTTGAGTACCTCCCGCTCAGAATCACCGGAAAATAGTTGTTCAATCTTTTCACCCGGTAACAACACATCAGTTGCATTCGCCTCCCTGACGGGACCGCAGGCTGCTTTTACGGCCAGCTTGCATTCCGGGCAAAGTGACAGCAATCTCTCCAATGTATAAAGTTTGAAATAGGGCAGGTCCATGACATCGGGGATATTAACCGCAATTCCCTTACTGCCTTTTCGTGCCGCTTCACTCAAAAAGGCAAACTCCGGTTTTTCCGCCCGGTCACCCTCTGTAGGAGCAGGCAACTGAGTAGGATCGCCGCCGACTAATGCGCTTCTCAGGTGTCCGTCCATTCCCACATCAAAAACAAGAAAATCAGGCGTGGTTTGGGATCTTAAATAACTCAGGTAGTTGGTGTTACCATCACTAGCTTCCGCGTCCGGCAACAATCTTTTGAAGAATGGAATGAAATCCTGCGACTCCGTACTTGGTAAGTTGAGCGAAGCATAATAATTAAAATCCTTCCAGGCGCTTCTCGGATTGAAATAGGGTAGTGCCAGGTTATCAACACTTCCATTGTACTTGATCAATGTACTGTCTTTCGAGTCCCGGATGTAGGCTAAGTGGTTGGTGGCCTGGCTATACCTGAATGTGGGGCCATTGTCCCGGATCAGCGTCTTGTACCCTGACCCATTGTAATGCGCAGTATCGAAGAGCGGCTGTTTCAGGCTGATGCCCATTTGGCTGGCCAGGAGATTGGGATAGGCATTCAGCTGTGCTTCCCGATACGATCCACCGTTCTGCACGCCAGCTGCCAGGGAGCCACCTACAACCAGCATTCGGGTGGGAGTGGAAACTGCTGTGTCTGAAAATAATCGTTGCGAAAGTTGGAAGGCTTTGCCAGAATAGCCATTGAACACGAGCAAATAGCAAAAAATGTGCGCTGACAGGCAGGAGAAGTGTTTCTTCATCATTGTGGTGTATAGAAAGAGTGGTTACGGTTGACTTATAATCGCCAAAACTGACACGTTTCATGGCCAATTCCTTTGATAAATATCAAAATCGTTATTGCTGCTTTTTTTGCTGCTTGTAATTGCTCCGCAGCCTGCTAAGATGCTCCTGCGAAATGCCGATGTATGAGGCAATATGACCCAGTTTCACACGGTTGAAAATATCAGGTAGCTGAACGAGCATGATCTGGTACCTTTCCTCTGCGCCGCAGGAAGCAAAGGTCTTAACCCGTTCATCCAAAAAAAGATAGCTCTTGGTAGTCAGTGCCAGAGACAGTCGCAGCACGACTGGATATTCCTCATACAGGGATTCGATTTTGCGAAGGGGCAAACTATATACTTCGGAATTTTCCAGCAGCTCAATGTTGTAGGCAGTGGGTGTGCCGGACAACAGGCTGTCAACCGCGCTTACAATCTGATTTTCAAACACAAACCAGGCTGTAACATCTTTCCCGTCCTTATAATAAAAGACCCGAGCCAATCCTTTTTTTAGAAAATATAGCTCCTTGCAAACTGCGCCACTCGAAATAAGCCGCACATTCTTCCTGAAACGCCTGTGTCTTGTGAAATGCTTTAGTCTTTCCTGTAATCCTTCCGGCAAATCAATATTCTCTTTAAGCAGATCGATGAAGGGATTCATTTGATGAAGTGTATGTTGTGTTACACCACAAAGTTCAAAAAATCCCTGATTAACTGCTAAGCAGATTGTTGCCTTTTTCCAGCCGCAAAATTGCGGCAGGTATTTCTATGTTAAAGGTAATTAATTATAAATGAGGGTCTTGTTATCATTTGGAGCCTTTGAGTCGCCGATATTCAATATAAGTGCCTGCTCTTTTTTTGACATTTATCAAAAAATTCAAAGGGAGCATATACTTTGGCGAGGCTTTTAGTCTGCGCGTATACCGCTCCTGTATATACGCATAACTTCCTCCTTTCCTCCTTTCTTCCATTCTTAAAACAATGCGGCCTGCACGAATGTGGGCTGAGTGAGGCCTTGGAGCGGAAAGCGTTCTACGATCTGGAATTTGTCTCCTTTGACAAGGGACCTTCGCAGCAGCTGCATTTCTGTAACCGGAAAGCTGGCTACAAACTTTTGATACTTCCATTCAAACCAGGCTTGTTCCAACTGCTTACTGTTCATGTTCCGCGCGATCGTATAGTGCGGGTCGGAGCAGTACTCGTGCTCGGCAGGGGACCACTGTTGAATGTGTTTGTCAATATCGGCTTTCAGCTTCTTCACTATTCCCAGGATATGGTGTGAAACCTGGTCTTCCACATCGATATACATGGTGCCGTGCTCATATTTGTTGAAGCCGCTCAATGCCATTTCAAATGGATCTGTCGTTTGGGCTATTTTCCGGCAGCCCTGGATCACGCGGTCTATTTTGCTTTGGTGAATGACGCATTGCATTAGTGCCAGGTGCGGAGTAAGGTTAGCTGCGTAATGGCAGCCATAGCGGCGTTCGAAAAATTGCTTTACACTGGCAATATGCGCTTTGGTAACCTCGTCGCAGGAGAAGATCAGGAGGTACTCCAGCATGTGGTGCCGGATATTTGTTAGTGTACTCGGGTGGTTATTGTTGATGTGAATACTTTTCATCTTACAGTTTGTTGAATGTCAGTGATTAGTAACATTACAAATGTAAGAATGGTATAATAAGTATCAAAATTTTGATCTTAAAAATATCATAATTTTGTGAAAACCTGCATTGCTGCTAAGTATTGGCTGAAAGTTTTGCTTCTCAGTAGCTTATGGTAACAGTTGTGCCCAGAAAACAGGCGCCGGTCTCAGCATGCAATCGGGCCTTCCTGTAAGCGCAGCATAATTTCATTTAATGATTTGGTTGTTAATGGCTTAACAATTAAATCGTGCACCTCTCGAAGTGATCTTGCTCTTTGAAAGTCTTCTTCATCATTGGACGAGCTTACCAGGAATATGTTTACTTTTTTCGAAAGGGAAGGAAGGAGCTTGCCCACGGCATCAAGGAATTGCCAGCCGTCCAGTACAGGCATATTAAGGTCGAGGAGGATCAGATCCGGCAGCTGGCCGGGATCGCTGAGGTTTTCAACAAAAGCATCAACGGCAACCTGCCCGTTATCAAAATAAAATGTCTGCTCCGCAATGCAGGCACGATTGATAATGATTTTGATAGCGAACCTGTAAATTTCGTCATCGTCAACAACCCACAATCTGTTAACCTTGTTCATTGAAAATCAATTTAAATGCTGTTCCTATTCCAGGCGTACTCTCCACCTCAATATGTCCGCCCTGCGATTCAATCTGCGTTTTAACCAGAAACAACCCGACTCCGTGTGCGTCTTTGTGATTGTGAAAAGTTTTATAAAGTCCGAATATCTTCTTCCGGTGCAGGTCCAGGTCTATGCCCAGCCCGTTATCGCGGCATTCCAGCACCATTTTTCCGTGCCGGTTCTTGTAAGATTTAAGCGTGATCCGCAGTTGCTCAGCAGGATTTCTGTACTTAACAGTATTGGATACCAGATTGGTGACGATACTTTCGAGATATACCCTGGGAAAAAGCACAGTTTCTTCCTGAAATTCGAGAAATACCTCTGCATTGTTCATTTTCAGGTCGGTACTGAATATGTTCAGTACTTTTTCCGTTACCACCCGAAAGTCCAGCCGCTCGCTTTGAACCACATTATCCTTGATCTTGATCGCCTTTGACAGGTCTTCCAATGTCGCATTCAGTCCATTGGATACATCTTTCATTTTTTCAAAAAGCTGCGTATTGTCTTCATCCAGCTTTTCCGTATCAATCAGTGTCGAAAGCAGCACCATATTGCTGGCGTGGTTCCGGATATTGTGTGACAGGATATGCGTAAAATTTTTAAGTTGCTCGTTGTTACGCTTGGTCAGTTCCAGGGATTTGCTGAGTGCCAGCTCTGCGTGTTTGTAGCGGTCGATATTCATGAAAATGCCGCGCAGCTTGGTCACCTTCCCGGTTTCATCGTACAACGGCCGGCCCGTCGATCTTACCCATACCGACTTTCCCGTCAATGTAGTTGCGATCAGTTCCTTGTCCCATTCCACCCCGTGCGAAATCGCCTTATTTACCGCCTCATTTGCATCCGGACGATAGGACTCCTCCACGTGACTATACAGGCTGAGCTCATTAAGCGGGTAATCTTCGGGCAGTTCAAGGATGTCGTAAATCGTTTTCGACCACGTCCGTTTTTTAGTTACCAGGTCTGTTTCCCAGCCGCCCACTTCGCTGATCCTGCCGGCTTCGGAAAGCAAAAATTCGCTCGCAGCCAGCTTTTCCTCCACAATTTTGCGTTTCTCAATTTCCTCTTCATACTCTTCCACCGAGCGCAGATTCAGGACGCGGGGAAGGGTTTTGTACAATGCGTAAACCGTGATCACGGATACGATCGCCGTAGCTAGTCGCAGCAGCGCGCTAATCCGGTATATAGGCCACCAGAAAATCCAGGCGTCGACCAGATGCGTGAGTCCGCAAAGCAGAATGAATGCAACAAATAGTAAAAACACGCCGTGAAAGGGTATATCATTTCTTTTTCGAAGCAATGCAAGCAGCAGAATGGGAATGGCAAAGTAAGCTGCCCAAATCCCTACATCCGAAACGATATACAACCAGCCGTGGAAGTCAGACCATTCTCCGCAATACCAGCGGGGCGGCCAGTCGGATGTGTCAAATAACTGAGAAAAGAAGTCCGAAACCTGCTCAGTGATAGGTACTTCTGCTCTTTGAGCCGCAGTGTTGGTTCGGCATACTGGGATACCTGCTGTTTGATTCGCAAGTAGCTGAGCGCTATCAGGTTTCAAGATTGATTATAGAGGGTTGCGTTGGGAGTGTCAAGATAAAGCTTTGTTGACAAAGATCAATTTCAGCGTTACGGTTTTTTCTAAAATATTGTGCGGGGAAACAGAATTATTTTCCACGCGCCATTTTATAACGCGCTGATAAACAGTAAGGAAAGAATGTAACAATCTGTAAAACTAGTTGTAATAATTCAGACCGATAAACGTTCGGCTTTTGTAACCGCTTATACCAAACCTTCAACTTCAATCCTTGCCATGATGAAAAGATTGCTTCTGCTCAGCCTTTTTGTGCCTTTTTGCACTGAATTAGTAGCCCAGATTCCCGGCTTTCTCAGAATTCCTTACGGTCAGCCTGATATTCTGAGCGTGGCACCCGATGCCCGCATCAGCGGAATGGGCTACGCCGGCGTCGCTTTGAGCCCCGATGCAAATGCCACCTATATCAATCCCGCCAAGCTCGCCAGTGCAACAAACGATTTTGGTGCTTCCGCCTCCTTTTTTCGATGGTTACCGGCTCTTGTTGATGATTATTGGATCGGGTATGCAAGTGCCTATAAGAAGTTAGGTGAAAAGCAGGCAATCTCGGCTTCTGTTCAGTATTTTGATTACGAAACGTGGCTCATCAATGGTGACACGAAGCAGCTGGCAGACCTCGCTATCAGTGCAGCTTACTCCCGGCAGCTCGGCAAAAACTTTTCAATGGGAGCAACATTGAAATACATCAGTTCTGACTTAGGTTACGCTTATGTGAATGCAGGTACCATCAAAAAGGGGCAATCCGTTGCGGCGGATATCAGTGCGTACTACCATAAGCAGGTGACCGGCGGTCAGAGCGGGGAAGATTTTAACTGGTCACTCGGCGTAATTGCATCCAATCTGGGTAACAAAATTGATTTCGGATCAAGTGGCAAGTACTTTCTTCCTGCCAAACTCCGCATCGGTGGCGGACTTTCTTATACCGCCACGGGCAAGCACCGTATCAATCTGGTAGCCGATTTAAGCAAACTGATGGTGCCTACGCCAACAGCCAGCCAGAATGGACAGAATGGGGCGGTGTTAAAAGGTGCGTTAAGGTCTTTCTCGGATGCGCCGGGCGGTTTCAAGGAGGAAATACAGGAGATTATGTTTTCTGTCGGCGCAGAATACTGGTATAAGAATGTAGTCGCATTGCGCGGCGGCTATTATGGCGAAAACCAGAAAAAAGCAGGTCAGCAGATCATAACGGTCGGTGCAGGCGCGCGCATTTTCCGAAACTTCAATGCCGATCTGGCCTACATTATCCCGTTAAAAGAAGGAAGTCCGCTCGCGGAAACACTCCGCACAACTGTTTCATTTTATATACCCGGGAAAAAAGGGTAGGGACAGCTTGATCTTTCGGGTACCTGGCTCTCAGTTCACAAGAATTATGGTGCAACTGGGACAGCTTTTATTACAATCTGAAAAGTTCGCATTGTGGTGCCGGCATGCACTTGCCAATTTGGCCGGGCCATGATAAAATTGATATTGACCTTACTGGTTGTAAATCTTTTACTTACCGCCGTGCTGGGCCAGGCTGAATGGGTCCTGGCTGCCAGCCGCGGGGACGTCAGGGTTTACAGTCGCGCGGTACCTGGTTCCAGGATCAAAGCTCTCAAAGCAGAATGCACCATGCACGCAACGATGGCAGAAGTGCTGAGTTTGCTGAAAGATATTCCCGCCACCGGCAAATGGATGTGCCACACCAAACGCTGCGATCTGATCAGGCAGATCTCGGAAGATGAGCTCTATTACTACACCGAAGTAAGCCTCCCCTGGCCCCTTTATAACCGTGATTTTGTGAGCCACATGACCATCAGGCGTGACCTTTCATCGCAGGTTGTTACTGTCAATTCTCCCGCCGTACCCGGACATCTGCCCGTCAAGAAGGGGTTGGTGAGAATTACGGAGTCCGAAAGCAGGTGGACGATCACGCCAACGGGCAATGCAAAAGTTAGGCTCGAATACACGTTGCGGGTAGATCCCGGCGGTTTCATTCCCGCGCACATTGTCAACTACTTCGCATTACAGGCGCCTTTTGAAACATTTGATAAAATGAAAACAGAGCTGCTGTCCCGCCGCGCATTGAAGGCTGCTGATAAGTAAGTAGCCAACCTTCCTTACTTTGGACTGTTAAATGTTGCAGCAAAGCCGGTTACAAGGCTCCGGGCACACATTTTTGTAAACGAGGAGTGAAATGTAAAACGAACAATATGGGAAAAGGTAAAGACCTGTTTGGTTACTACAATGATCTTGCAAAGGAAAAAGGCCCGGGCAGCAAGGAAAGCGCCTATGCCGGGATTTTGTTCCAGGCGCTGCTGATGGTAGGAGAGCGGCGCACTTTTGAGCTGCTGGAAGAGGCAGACGAACAAGGTAAAAAGCTCAGATTGCTATATCCTCCCAATGCAAAAAAGGGCGACGCGCCCAGTGAAATCATAGTCGAATAAGGCTTGCTGGAATGGTTATTTAGTAAAGTGGTTTTCATCAGCAAAACTTGCAGCAAATCATGAAAACTACATTCTTATCACTGGCATTTTTCCTTCTGACGGCGTCAGGGATAGCCTTTGCACAGTCTACAACCATTTCAACCAACCCCAAAACCAAGGCAGGGGGAGATACTTCTGACGTATCCAACAGCACACCGGGAACAGGCCGTAGCGCTACAACCGGCGATCGCAAGACGGCCGGGGGGACAGGTCATCAGAAATCGGACGGCGCCTCACAGCCAGGCAGAGCAACCGGAGCAGGTGACCGATCTACACCAGGCGGTGACGATGGAAACGGCGGTACTACCGGAAAAACCAAGTTGCCTGGCGCTCAAAGCCAGGGCACCAATAAAAAAGCTATTCAGGATGGAAAAACAACCATAGCGAAGGATAGAAAACCAAAAGCCGAAGCGAAAAAGGATTGATAGCAAGCATTTTAGAGACTAAAACCCTGTTTTAAACAGGGTTTTTTTAGTTCCCTCCCACAACCGCCATCACCAGTGTAGCTGCATTGGTGGCAGCGATATCGTAAAAGTTACCCATATCGTCTTTCGCATGCTCATTGGCATTGTCGCTCATGCTCCTGATGATCAAAAAAGGAACGTTTTGCTGGTAACAGGTTTGTGCCACAGCCGCGCCTTCCATTTCAGTAGCTGCCGCTTTTAAATCTTTTATTAGTCTGTCCGTTATTTTTTTTGAAGAGACAAAAACGTCACCTGTGACGATCACGCCCTGTTTTACTGCGGGCATCCTGTTTCCTGATTTTCGTTGGATCTGCTGAAATGTCAATCCTTTCGAGACCTCCGTCGCCTTTGCAACCAATCCTGGATCGCATTTGAAAGTGACTGGATTGGCCAGGTTTGTGAGCGGGTTTTTGGTAGCCCAATATTCCATTGCATCATCTTTCACCGCCCCGAAATCATGGTAGGTAATGTCAGTGCCGATCACGATGTCGCCTGGCCTGAGCGTGGGATCCACAGCACCTGCGATTCCGGAAAATATCAGTTGTGTTGGGTTAAAATGTTCAAGCATTAATGTGGTTGTGATTGCCGCATTCACTTTTCCCACGCCGGTTTGCGCAAGTACCACATTCTTCCCGCGCAGCTGCCCGGTAATGAACCTGGCCGACCGGATTACCGTGTCTGTTGCATTCACAAGATTTGCACGTAAATGCACCAGTTCAGGTGGGAAAGCCCCCAGAATCCCGATTGTTTCCTGGGCATTAACATTGATTTGAAACAAACAAAAAACAAAAAGCAGCAAAGATTTTTTCATGAAAACAATTAAAATATTAATGCAAGAATGGCGAATAAGTCGATGATAATGAGTGCCAGACTGATTTCTCTTGCCCGGCCCGTCGCTATATGTAATGCAGTCCAGCTCAGGAAGCCCCAGATAATCCCCTGCGTAATGGAATAGGTAAATGGAATAAGTACCATCGCCAGAAAAGCCGGGAAGGCCTCGTGCAGCTGGGTCCAGTTGATCTTCACAACCGGCTTCATCATAAAAACACCCACCAGTACCAGCGCCGGCGCAGTAGCTATCGCAGGTACCGCGCTCAATAATGGCGACAGGAAAAGAAATGGCAGGAAAAGCAGTGCGCCCGCAATCGCCGTAAGTCCCGTTTTGCCGCCCTGCTCAATGCCCACAGCCGATTCAATGTAGGCGGTGCCGGGACTGCTTCCGGTAAGTCCGGCCAGGGTTGTTGAAAAAGCGTCGACAATCAGCGAGCGACGGATGTTACGCGGCTCCCCGTTCTCGTCAAGCAGCTCGGAAGCTTCTGCCAGTCCCACGAATGTGGACAGGCTGTCGAACATATCTGTAAAAACAAACGCGAGGATCACAGGTGCAAGGCTCCATTTGAGCGAATTGACCAGGTCGAGGCGGAAAAGCAGGCTGAAATCAGGTGGTGACACAATCCCCGAAATGGTAACAAGCGGCTCAGTCCCTCCCCACCAGCGCCCGATCGGCCAGGCCAGCAGGCTGGTGAGCACAATACCGATCAGGATACTGCCTTTTACATTCCGTATCAGCAGGATCACGGTGATCAGCAAGCCTGCAATGAAAGTGAGCGTGGATGCATTCAGGTTTCCAATGCTGATCATCGTGGCCGGGTTGGCGACAATGAATTTTGCATTAGCAAAGCCGATCAACGTAATAAATAAGCCTATCCCTGAGGCAATTGCATAGCGCAACGGTTTAGGAATTGCCTTAACGATATAGGAGCGGATATTGAAAACGGACAGCAGCAAAAAGAAGATTCCCGACCAGAATACGGTTCCCAATGCAACTTCCCAGGAAAGCTTGTAGGTAAATACCGCCGTGAATGTAAAAAATGCATTCAGACCCATTCCGGGCGCAACCAGGATAGGGTTATTGGCATAAAGCCCCATCATCATGCTGCTGAAAAACGAAACAAGAATGGTGGCTGTCAGCACTGCCGAAAACGGCATTCCGGTCTGGCTTAGTATAGAAGGATTTACAACAATAATATAGGCGGTGGACAGAAAAGAGGATACGCCGGCCAGTATCTCGGTCGAGAAGGAAGTTTGTTCCCTTTGCAGACTGGATTGTGAAAACATAAGGTTGCGTTTAGTTCAAATATATAGATTTAATCGGATCGGCAGGTTTAAGGGTACTTTGTTTTGAACTCGTCGGTTAAATTAACCCACTGCTTCAAGTAACTTTCAAATCCCTGACGGCTTTTGGGACATATTCTTATTCCTGAACATAATGTTTAAATCTTTTCAATCCCGGATCAGTAAATGGAGTGTTGCTTCCGGGCTGCTGCTGCTAACCGCTTCGGTGCTGATCACTGGTCATACCAACTGGCAAAACCAGTCCGATCGCCCCGACTCGCTTCAACTTAATCCGTTTGTGGAGACTGGTTTCCCATATATTTCAACATCGGTGGACGCCCGTAAAATGGGGCCTTCTTTCCCGGCCGACAATGAAGCCGCGCGTACACTCGCATTGCAGCTCGGCGACAGTGCGTATGTGTGCTTTGATACCGATCTGCTGCGCTGGTCTGTGGCGTGGACAGGCAAGTTTTTGCCGATGGTTTTGATGGCGCAGATCTCCTACAATGATTTTTTCAACAAAAACAACAAGATCAGCAAGGTTACCGGCGCGCCTAAGATCGCGACGGGACTTTATGCAGGCTGGTCTGTCTCGGGACCATCTTTCCGCGAAAAAGAGAATGCGGAACCTACGTGGAAGGCGCTTCCGGCTTCGAAAGGCCGGTGGGGTGGTGTGTATGTTTTTGGCAAAAAAGCAGTTCTGAGCTATTCGGTTGGCAATGCATCGATTTACGAGCTGCCGGCAAGTGCACGGTTTGAAGGCGGTACCGCATTTACGCGCACATTCCAGGTGAGTAATGCAGACAAAGATCTTTACCTGACATTGGCCGAAGTGCCGAATGCTGCGGGTGTGCAGAAGAAAGGCAACATCACCTATTTGTTTAACAGCCAGGCAAAAGATACTGTTACGGCTGTGGCAATTATGGGAAAAGGGAAGTCGGGCTGGGAACCGGCTGCTGTTGAAAACAGGTACCTGAATGTAAAAGTACCGGCCGGCGCAAAACCGGGTGAAGTAAGTATTGCGATCTGGAAAGGCCCTGTATCGAAAATGGGCGCGTTTGAGAAGTTCTGCAAAACCAAGCCGGCTGCCATGCCCGACTTTAAAACAGGCGGACCTGCATTGTGGCCGCAGGTGGTCACTACCCGCGGAAAACTGGCGCCTGACACAGCCGCATTCGTGACAGACCAGCTCACATTGCCCCTGACAAATCCCTGGAAACGCAATGTCCGCATTGCGGATATCGCCTTTTTTAAAGACGGTCGCGCCGCAGTGGTAACCTTCGAAGGCGACGTGTGGACTGTGGAAGGTATTGACAAGCCTTTGCAGAATATCAGGTGGAGGCGCTTTGCATCCGGTTTTCATGAGCCGATGAGCATCGAAGTGGTGAAAGATTCCATTTACGTTTTCGGCAGGGAAGGAATTGTGAAGCTGCACGATCTGAACAAAGACGGCAATGCTGATTTTTATGAGAATTTCTCCAACGTGATGTCGCAATCGGCTGAGTCGCGCGAGTGGGCGGCTGATATGGTTTATGCGCCGGACGGAAGTTTTTACATTGCCAAAGGAGGTAGCCTCAGCAACGGTCCGGGTATGACAGCGGTAACAGGAAAAGGGTTTCGTGCAGGTTCAGACCAGAATGGGACGATCCTGAAAATCTCACCAGACGGAAGAAATGCAGAAGTGATCGCCACCGGCTTGCGTGGCCCGTATCTTGGCTTTAATCCTGAAACAGGTGTATTAACCGCCACAGACCAGCAGGGCAACTTTGTTCCGTCATCACCCATTTATCTCGTCAAAAAAGGCGATTATTTCGGCGTACAGCCAACCATGCACCGTACAGATAATCCGCAGATCACGCCGCCTCTGACGTGGATACCTCACAGTGTCGACAGGTCGAGCCTTGGCCAGGCGTGGATCACGGGCAAGAAGATGGGGCCGCTCAATGGGAGTCTTATCCACTTCTCATTCGGCCAGCCGGGACTTTTCCGTGTTCTGATCGACAGTGCATCGAAGGTAGTTCAGGGGGGCGTTTCGTTTATCAATGCCAATTATCCCGCACCTACCTCGAAAGGCGCGATGAACCCGGCCGATGAGCAGCTTTATATCACGGGTTTCAACTTGTGGGGGTCGAGCTCGACCGGGATCAGTTCCCTGCTGAGGCTGCGGTACACAGGCAAGCCAAGCTATCTGCCCAACCATTTTCGCGCAGGTACCCAGGGTATTGTCATCGGATTTGATTCTCCTCTGGAATCGGCGGCAGCTACTAATGTTGGTAATTATGAAATCAAAAGGTACAACTACCAGCGCACCGAAGAGTACGGATCTGGGCATTTCAAGCTTGACGGCAGTGTAGGTGAAGAGACAATGGCGGTGGCCGGCGCGTATCTTTCCCCGGATAAAAAGCACATTCTGCTGCTTGTACCCGGCATGACCGACATCATGCAAATGGAAGTAGGCTACAAGCTGCTAGCAGCAGACGGCAGAAAAATGAACGATCATTTCTATTTCACCTTAAACCACACGAGCGACGTAGATTTTAAGAAATACGGATTTTCCAATGTAGACCTGGCTTTGTTAACCACGCAAAAAGCGGCTGCGGAACCCGCGAAAGCAGAAGTAGCGTCAGCTGCAAAGGGGAAGGAAGTGTTTCAGAAAATGGCTTGTGCTGGCTGCCACTCGGAAGGGCTGCGGACTGATGGAATGTACGGGCCGCCGTTTCAGAACCTGTACAAATCTGAAAGGATCTTCGACGATGGAAGCAAAGTGATCGCCGACGAAAAGTATATCCGCGAATCCATTCTGACACCTTCAAAGCGCATTGTGAAAGGATATAATGAAGAAATGCCCTCGTTTGTAGGTGTGCTGTCGGATACTGATATTGAGTCTGTGATCTTGTATATCAAGTCTTTAAAGAAATAAGAGAATCTTGCGGGCTGCGCCATTCGGATTGCAGTTTGAGCATAGTATAAAAAAACAGGCGGCCCGAATGCTCAGGCCGCCTGTTTGCTTTAAAACCGAAATTTACAAGCCAAAACCTGTTGCAAGTCCTTTTACCGGATTGCTAAAAGCATATTTCAACTGCGTAGCGCCGGTTGCGGGGTTTACTGTGTAAAAACTGGTGGTACCTCCTACGGTGAAAATGGCATAGCCCATTCCTGTGAAGTTTCCGATGTCAAATCCAATGCTGGAACCAGCATCCATGCCGAGTGGCTTTCCGTCCATCAGGATTCCGTCATTTGGCGGATTTTGTTTGTAGATCATATCTTTTTGGCTGTCGATATCAAACAGCGTTGTGCCGGCTGTGGCTGCTGTTACGCCAGGATAGCTGTTGGTATAAGCTACTGCGGTAACAAAAGGCGTAGCGTTGTCCAGCTTCAATGCGCCATCAACAAGCGTCAAACTGCTCTCCACATTGATCCGCAGATTTTGTCCATTGTCGCTTACCACGCGGAGTCTGTCAGCCACAGGATTGAAATCCACGCCAAACTGGGTTCCGCTGAGCATAACCGGATTATTGCTTCCATCTTTAAGCATGGCCAGCTCGGTAGCTGCGCCGCTTCCCAGATCAATTCCGTATAGCTTGCTGTTTCCGCCAAGCGCATACAGTCTTCCATTCATCGGGCGGATATCGATTCCCTGCAGCATCACACCGTTCAGGCCGGAAATCGCCTTGGTACCGTATTCATTTCCATTCGTCGGGTTGAAGATTTTCAGGTTGTTGGCATTATCCAATGCGTAGGCTACCGGCATAGCCGGAATTGCAATACCAACAATATTTACACCGGCAGGCAAATCGCCCAGCTTCTGCAGTTTGCCCGTTTTTAAATCCACATAATCCAGCTCCCATTTGTTTTCGAATTTCACGGAAGCAATCGGATAACGGTCTGCTTCGGACATGTCGGGAGAAATATCAAAACCGCCAACTTCGCTGATATCCAATCCCAGCGGGCCAACAGGTACCAATGCACCGGGGTTAGGAGGATTTTGAATGTAAAGCATATTGGCTTCTGCATCAATGTCGTAAAGGGTAGTGCCCGCGCCGCCCGGAGCCGCTGTTACGCCGGCCCGGCTGTTGGTGTAAGCTACTGCGCCCACTTTCGGACTACCCGGGTTCAATGGGGAATCGCCTGCGAGGATTGCGCCTGTTTCAGGGTTCAACCGCAGGTTCTGGCCGGTATTGGTAACCACACGGATTTTATCAACAGTCGGGTTAAAATCAAAACCAATGCTCGACCCGCTCAATGCAGTTGCAAGTGTATCAACAATTGTTGCTTTGCCTTCCTGATCGCCCGTTTTTACATTCACATGATACAAAACGCTCGACGTACCGATCGCGTAAAGCTGCCCGGTCGCCGGACGAAAATCGATTCCCGCCAGTTTGTCGCCGCTCGCCAGACCGGTCACATTAAATGACCGCAAAGGCGAAGAGGTACTTCTGACATTGATCTCGTGCAGCTGGTTGTTGTCTGATAATGCGTAAAATACCCGGTCAGGCAACGTTTGTTCTGTTGGTGGAACACGGTGATCCTCGCAGGAAGAGAGAAAGAGGAGGCTGAGGGAAGCAGCGGCGATTGCGCGCCGGGATGAATTGTTGAGAATCTTCATAAGCTGTTCGAGTAAAATGAAAATGGTTTTAAAACCATCTACGACGCAGCTTTGGCGATGGATTAAATAGTAGCAAATAAATTTAATTCGCTTTTAATCTCATTTTAATGTGTTGGTTTAAAGGATAATGTAAGTCCTGATACTCAGTTCATCGTGCGTGATTTTTACCTGTTGCATTTGCGGCAAGTACAGCAGGTAACTGTGTTTGCACGCGCCAGGAAAACCGGGCGGTTACCGGGTGGTGATCGGAAAGGGGGGTACCTTCCGGTGTGGAAAACAGGCGCTTCTCAAACTGGTAGTCTGTTGTTTCCATGTGCACCGCAGTACTGCCGCGGTAAAGGATCTTGTCAATCGTTTCGGTATCATGGTCAATAGAGAGTATGTCTTTGGCCGGAATCGCGGCGAGCGGCTGAGGTACATTTCCGTCGTTTTTACTTTCAACCCATACATCCTGCAAACCGAGCTCGCTTTGTAAAACCGAAATATTATCCAGGTTATAGCTGTAACGTCCATTCAAATCGCCCATCAGAATGACCGCATTCCCTTCTGAATGTTGCCGGATATACCGTGCAAGTTGAGCGATGTTCCTGCGGCGCGCCCTGGCTGCGGCGGGATGGTTATATGCATTGGCGTGTACATTGTAAAAATCTATGAAAACGGCCCGTGCGATTTCAACCCTGCTGAAAGTAAATCCTTTCGGCGTGAGGCAATCGGCGCCGGTACAATCTTCCCATTTGATCCTTTGCAGGTTCCTGACAGGAAACCGGGACAGCGTATTCAGCCCGTCGCCAAATGGGATCTTGCCTTTACTCACACTGCGGAAAGGGTGGTTGTTGCGGCTGTACAAAGTGCGGTTGTAATTGAAATCCTCCTGAACGTGCGCGATATCAAACCGGTTGAGACGAGCGCCGATTTCGCGGATACTGGGGTCCCGGTCGGTCGCTGCGCTGGAAATGAGCTGGGGCAAGCCTGCGATATTATAGCTGATCACGGTGAAGCTGCCTGAGGAGGAAGTGTCTTTCGCGGCGGCCTGGGTGTTATTGAAGTCGGGTATTTCGCGGGTAACTGTGTTCGCCCAGAGTGCAGGCAGCAGGAGCAGGAGCCAGACAGTGCGGTTTTGCTGGCGTTTTTTGGACTTGAACTTGATCATTCCGTGCGTTTTAATGATCTCCGAAATTAGTCCGGGCATGTGAACAGGATGCATCCGGAATATTACCTTATCATTATTTAATGCGGATATTTCAAGCATAATGGTTACATCCTGCATTTTGAATGCGGGAGCTGAATCATTAGGAACAAAATTTGCGTTGGGAATAATTGTTAACAGCAAGTTCACATTCAGGAAACCTGCACAAGCTATTTTAGCAGATCATAGCCACCATGAGAAAAGTGAGAGTTGCCTTTTTCGCTGAGATCCTCGTTGCCGATTTTGACGGGGCAGCGCGTACAATGTTCCAGCTTTTCAACCGCATTGATCCCGGGCAGTTTGAATTTTTGTTTATCTGCGCAAGCGGACCTGAGCAGGTCAAAGGTTTTGATTGTGTCCGCATTCCCTCGTTACCCATTCCGTTCAACAGCAATTATGTGATCGGAATGCCTGCTTTCGCAGCGACGGAAACGCGTGCGCGCCTCGATGCATTTAAGCCGGATCTTGTACACATCGCAACACCTTCTTTTCTGGGGCATTTTGGTTTGAGTTATGCAAAAGAAAACAGGCTCCCTGTCACCAGCATTTATCATACCCATTTTATCAGCTACATTTCCTACTATTTCAAATACCTGCCATTTTTGATCAAACCTGTTGAAAACCGCGTCAGGAAATGGCAGAACCGGTTTTACGGAAGTTGTGATAAAGTTTACATTCCTTCAACAAGTATTGCCAAAGAGCTGGTGGAGAGCGGAATGGCGTCGCATAATATGAAGATCTGGAAACGGGGAATGGACACAAGCCTGTTCTCGCCCGGGAAAAAAGACGAACAATACCTTCGCAAGCTGACCGGCAATGACCTGCCCACTGTACTTTTTGCAAGCCGGCTGGTTTGGGAAAAAAACCTGGAAACGCTGATCGACATCTACAATCTGCTGAAAGCGGAGCTTGTACCATGCAATTTCATCGTTGCCGGCGACGGTGTGGCCAGAAAGGATTGTGAAGCCAGAATGCCTGACGCGATCTTTCCCGGCCAGCTGGATCACACTCAGCTATCTGTGTTGTACGCTTCTGCGACCGTTTTCGTGTTTCCATCTGTATCTGAAACTTTCGGGAATGTGGTCCTGGAAGCGATGGCTTCTGGCCTGGTGCCGGTAGTTGCAGACGGCGGCGGAAGCAGGGATTTCATTGCAGAAGGTGAAAACGGCTTTAAATGCGCGCCCTACGATGCTTTTTGCTACGTCGAAAAAATCAGGGAAGTGATTGAAAACCCTGCATTGCGATCAAGATTAAGCGAAAATGCGATCGAATACAGCCGCAGCTATGATTGGGATGAACTCGCCAGGGTTTATTTTAGCGATCTCATTGCTTTGGCCCAACCTACGGAAAAGATCCAGTTTGAAGATTAACCCTGCATATATACGTATTATCAAGACCGTCCTGGTGCTAAGTATCTCGGTGCTGCTGTTCCAGTTTATCCGGAACACCGACCTGGCCGAAGTATCCGGGGCACTGCAAACAGCTGGTTCCGGCTTTCTGCTGGTTTTGTTCAGTACATTCGTCGCTTACTGGTGTGGCGCTGTGGGATGGTGGTATTGCCTGGGCGAATCACGCCGCCGGATTTCGCATTTCCGGATATTTGTAGTCAGGCATATCAGTGAAACCGTCGGTATGTTCAATCCCGCCAGTGTTGCGGGAGGCGATATGTTTAAGGTTTTCCTCTTGAAACCTTACGCGATTGATCAGCAAACTGCACTTACTTCGGTGGTCATGTACCGGTTTCTGATGATCCTCAGCCAGCTGGTGCTGCTTGTAGTGGCGATGCTCTGGCTGGTAAGCAGTCAGGATATGGTGTTGATAGCGCCGGTGTATGTCGCACTCATCATTGTTGCACTGGTGCTGTTTGCCACCGGTTGTTTCTGGTGGGTAAAAAGGGCGGCCGGGCTGGGGCCACTGGCGGCTGGTGCGGGAAGGCTGGTGAAGATCAACAGCAAAATACGCGAGATCCGCATCGAGCTTAACCGCTTCGCAAGCACGCACCCCAAAGAGCTGCTGCTCGCATTTGCCGCATTCCTGCTCCACTGGCTGATCGGCTCGGTTGAATTTTACATTATTTTGAAACTGCTCGGATACGATGTGACGCTCATGCACGGACTTTTGCTGGATATGGGCGTAGTGATCGTGAAGTCTGCCGGCGCATTCGTGCCCGGACAGATTGGTGTGGAAGAACTAGGCAATAAACTGATGCTGAGTGTTATCGGCATTTCGAGTGCATCGTTGTGGCTGTCGGTATCTGCACTCCGCCGCACGCGCCAGCTTTTCTGGATTTTAATGGGCGCATTGTTTTACGCGGTATTTGCCAGGAACAAACGCATATCCTCCTGAATTCAATGGAAATCCTCTTCGTAAGTCATAAATATCCGCCGGCTGTGGGTGGAATGGAAAAGCAAAGCTACGAGCTGATCACCGGAATGGAGCGGTATTGCAAAGTGCATAAAATCGTTTTTGACGGAAATGAAAGTATCATCCGCTTTTTTATTCTGTTAAAAAAAAGGATCATTGAAACCTGCGCGAAAAACCCCGGAATCAAGCTTATCCATTTTAACGACGGCCTGCTGGCTGCTTTTTGCGTGCGGCACGAAGGGTACACTCACCTGAAACGAACAGCTACCCTCCACGGCCTCGACGTCGTTTTTCCTAGTGCGATTTACCACAAAAACATTCTCCCCCGGTTCAACAGGTTTGATAAGCTCATTGCTGTAAGCAATGCTACCGCAAAAGCGGCTGTGTCACTTGGCATTCATGCAGAAAAGCTGGTTGTTATTCCAAATGGAGTGGATACGCAGATCCCGCATTCTCGCACCGAAGTTACCATTTCCGGATTGCTGGCTGAACACGGGATCAACTATCGCGGGCAGCGGATACTGGTAGCATTGGGCAGGCCTGTGAAGCGGAAGGGTATGTCGTGGTTTATCAAAAATGTGGTTCCCCGCCTGCAAGGTGAATTTCTGCTCCTTCTGATCGGCGCCTACCAGCCCGAACCGACCACGCCCGAAAAGCTGCTTTCGTTTTTACCGAAAAGTGTTTCGCGGAAAATCACATTGTTCCTCGGTTTTCCAACCGACAATGCCCCGCTTCGCGAAGTGCTCAGCGACCCCGCATTGAATGCGAAGGTTAAGCATCTTGGAAAGCTCCCGACGGATCACGTACAAGCCATTCTTGCTGCATCGGCTGCTTTCATTATGCCAAACATCAAAGTTGAAGGCGATATGGAAGGTTTCGGACTGGTTTGCCTGGAAGCCGCAATCGCCGGGGCTCCGGTTTTTGCAGCTGATATCGACGGTATCCCCGATGCAATTCAAGATGGTAAAAACGGGTACCTGCTTCCTTCGGGCAATGCTGCTGCCTGGGCGGAGCGGCTGAACGAAGTAATTCAGTCAGGACCGGCTAAGCCGAATCAGGATGCATTTAGACTATATACCGAGGCAAATTTCAGCTGGGAAAGGATGGTAAGACGCTACTATGATCTGTTCCGGTCCTGCGTGGAGCGCCGGTAGTCAGTGCGGCCGCAGGTAAGGGGAGAGCTCCATTACATCTACTTTCAGGAGCCGGCTTTTGAAAAGATCTGATTTGTATTTGAAAATGAAATTACGTAGCGACATTCCTGTTCGGTTAAGAATATACAGGTTCGCTGCCTCTTCGGATATATTGAATTTGAACAGCAGCTCCGGCACGCGGATCGTCTTGTTCTGGTTCAGCTCACACCGAAGATATTCCACGATCCTGTCGGTAAGTACCTGCTCCGTTGATTTCTCTTCTGTTCTTTTGACTTCGAAATTGTTTCTTGCCAAAATGGTCACGATCAGGTCCATACTACCTTTGATCAACCGGATGTGAGAGGATTGGCGCTGGGTTATTTCAAATGCAATTTGGTTTACAAGGTAATGGATCGTCTCGCTGTCTCTCACATTCCTCAGCGGTTTTCCGGGTGTAAGTCTGCTGTTATTACAAAAGTTCTCTGCGTGTTTGTACGTATCTGCAAAGTCTGCGTCCACAGCCTTTTTGGTGTGGAAGTCTGTTGCCAGGTAGCTGTCAAATGCAAATACAAAGATCTCAGTGCCTTTATTTTCGTCAAAAACGGGCTGCTGTCCGGGTTTCAGCGCGATGATACCGGCTGGTAAATAGGAATGAATGCGGCCGTCGAGAACAAACTGGCCCTCGCCGGAAAGCACGTAAATAATGCGGTAATGTGAAAGGTGTTCGGGAGTACTTTCCCAGCAATTGGTTTTACACTGAAGCAAATGAAATTTCTTGTGCGCACTGAATTTGACCACAGACATCAGAAAAAGGATTTGTTTAAACCCAATTTTCAAAAACATACATTCTTTTGAAATTCTAATTCTCCGAAGGCAGGTTTTGGGGACTTAAAGGCGGGTTTTCTCTTGCAGAAGCTGGCTAGGCACTAGCGGCCAAGCCAATTTTTGAAGTCGGTAATGCGCTCGGAACTGACAAAAACATCCTGTGAAGTGGCGGGATTGAGATCGAGTTTCAGCTTGCCCGCCGAGATCATGTGGATGTCGCGGATCGCATTGACGGAAATAAGCAGCGTCCGGTTGATGCGGAAGAAGTCGGCCGGATTAAGCAACTGCGACAATCTTTCCAGGCTATATTCAACCGCAAAATGCCGGCCGTCATAAAGCCTCAGAAAAGTGGCACGTTCTTCAATGACGAAATAGGCAATCTCCGAAGTTTTAAATGTAAAAATGCGGGGGCCGGCTGTTGCCAGAAACCGGTCTTTGTACTTCTCGCTCAGCAAGCTGGCCGTGCTTGTATCGTGATCAGCTTTTTCTTGTTGCAATGCATGCAGCTTTTTAAATTTCAGCAAAGAAGCTTGTAAATCAAGCGGGTTGATCGGTTTAAGAAGGTAATCAATGCTATGTGCTTTGAAAGCTTTTTGCATGTATTTATCAAATGCCGTCGTGAAAATGATGGGGATCATCAGGTCCAGACTTTCGATGATCCTGAAACCATTATCGTCTTCCAGGTGAATGTCGAGGAAGATCAGGTCGGGCTGCGCATTGGATTCATTTTGCAGATAAGCGATGGTATCCAAAACGGACGGTATGATCGCCAGGACGTGAATGGACGGAGCAATGCCCGCGATAAGATTACGCAATCTTTCGGCACTCAGTTCTTCATCCTCAACAATCAGCACTTTCATGGTATCAGCGGGATTTTAACAACGAAGTGGCTGCTGCTTTTGTCGATAATAACATCTTTGTCCAGCAGCAGCTTGTACCTGTTGATAATATTCTTCAAGCCCAGTCCGGTGGTGGGTTCGGTCAGTTGTCTGAGCTGCAATGGATTACTCACCACCAGCATTCCGCCTTCGATGCCAATATTTATCCGCAGCGGGTTACTCACGGACATTGTATTGTGTTTCACGGCATTTTCAATCAGAAGCTGCAAAGTGAGCGGGATAATGGAATAGCGTTCCAGATCTGCCGGGGATAAGTCCGCATCGATAATGATTTTTTCCTTAAACCGCATGCGCAGCAGGTAAGTGTACGTTTCCAGGAATGCGACCTCTTCTTTCAGACTGATCTGATGCAGCTCGGCTTGTTCCAGAATGTACCGGTAAGCGAGCGACAACTGCTGGATAAATTCGCTCGATTTTTCAGGACGGGATTCCACCAGCGAAGAGAGTACACTGAGGTTATTAAATAAAAAATGCGGGCTGATCTGGTTTTTTAATGCGATAAAACGTGCATGTAAATTCTCCTTTTCTTGCTTTTCAGAGTCTACAAGCAGCTTTTTAAGTTTTTCCTGCACCTGGTTGTTGACACAGAGATAGTAAGCCGCGATCAGTGCGAGAATGGTCAGTGCCTCGTTGGAGCGCCTGTGAAATGCCCTGATACGTTGCCAGTTGATATGGTCGAGAAAAGGTTGTTGAGGCTGGCTCCACAGGTTGTCCATCAGGCCCCAGGTATATCTTAGAATGGAATTGAAAAGGATTGCCATCAAAACAGCAGGAACGAGCGTGATCAGCTGATTGGAAAGCTTGAATTCGGGTGACTCGGCGGTGCCGGTCAGGACAGCGAGCTTTTCGAGGAACCAGTCGACCACATAAATCCAGCTGGTATAAAAAATGGTGCTGATAATGATTTCAATCCCGAAAAGCGGCAGGTTACCGGGTATGGTGTGCCAGCGTTCGGGCGGAACGTTTATGTAAGTCCGCAAGGGAATGTAAATGAGCGCAAGCGCAAAGCCGAGCAGCCATTTCTGACCAAAGATATAGGGCCGCATGTTTCGGGTTCAATGTGAATCGGCGAGTAAATTACGATAATCGTATTTCTGGTACTCACTGGATTTTTCTTTCTCCTTATAAATTTCAATCAGCTCGTTTTTTACTTGTCCTGCTGTTATCCTATTTACAACTCCACAATGAACTTTATACTGCCGAGATCGCCTTTTCTTTATGTAAACTGTTACACGATTCAAAAGAGGAACAATATCATGGAAATAGGAATAAGCATGTTCGGGGATCTGGCTTATAATCAGGCCGGACAGTCGTTTCAATCATCGCAGCAGCGCCTGCGGGATATGCTGGAAGAAGTCAAGCTGGCAGACCAGGTCGGACTGGATGTATTCGGGATAGGAGAGCACCACCGGCCCGACTTTGCCGTGTCAGCCCCGGAGATTATCCTGGCTGCTGCCGCGTCAGTTACCAAGCGTATCAAACTGACCAGCTCGGTGACGGTACTCAGCTCCAACGATCCCGTGCGTGTTTACCAAAACTTTTCCACCGTAGACCTGCTTTCCAATGGCCGCGCCGAAATCACCGTCGGCAGGGGAAGCTTTATTGAATCATTCCCGCTTTTCGGGTACGACCTCAATGATTACAACGGTCTGTTCACTGAAAAGCTGGACCTGCTGAAACAGATCAATGAAACAGAAACTATTAGCTGGAAAGGCAAATACCGCGCGTCGCTTGACAAGCAGCAGGTACTGCCGCGGCCTTCCAATGGAAAGCTGGATATCTGGATCGCCGTGGGTGGTACGCCGCAGTCAGTCGTTCGTGCGGCCCGGCTTGGATTTCCATTGATCATCGCGATCATAGGCGGCCAGCCTGCCCAGTTTCAACCGTTTTTTGAATTATATAAAACAGAGTATATCAATGCAGGTCACGATCCCGCCAAGATGCAGCTCGCGACGCATTCGCACGGCCTGGTAGGGGAGAATGGCGGCGCACTGGCCGACCTTTACTATCCGGGATATGCCGCGCAAATGGACCGTGTGGGAAGAAGCCGCGGCTGGTCGCCTTACACGCGCCAGCAGTTTGAAGGCGGTCGCAGCAGCAACGGTGCCTTGTTTGTAGGTGATCCCAACCAGGTTACCGACAAGATTTTACAGCAGCAGGAAATGTTCGGACTTACCCGCTTCCTGCTCCACACCGACGTAGGCGCGCCCGCCCACGATGTATTGATGAAGTCCATTGAATTACTTGGCGACAAAGTGGCTCCGGCAGTCAGGAAGGCGCTTCATAAGTAGGTTTGAAGGTGCAGAGAGCGGACCTGGCAAGTTAAAAGTGATCTGTTGCATCAGAACGCCAACTTTGGCAGTATGGGCAATGTAACTTGTTGTATCATAAACTTGACGCTATGTTCCTCCACCTGAAAAACCTTCTGTTAGTCTGCATTGTCGCATTATTGTTTGCGGGCTGCGCGAAAAAGGACGACTGGAAAGTCAAGATTACTTTCCGGTTAAATAAAGCCAAAGGGGCCGGCGCAGTTCTGGTCACCTACAATATGCTAAATCTGGACACATTGGTTTTAGGGAAATCTACCTTGGATAGCAATGGTTTTGGGGTACTAGAAACAAAGATCGAAAAGCCGGTTTTCGGCCATGTTTATTTGCAGGACCAGTATATCCCATTGTACCTCAAAGCAGGCGACGAGATCGTACTTGAAGCAGATACCAGTACTACGGGAGATGGAGTCAAAGTCGTCGGAGATGGCGCTGCGGTTAGCGGGTTTATTCGGAATGCCCAGAAAATCAGGCAGAAATATCAGAATTACAAAGGAAAGATGATATGGCAAAATGAGCCTGCCGAGTTCGTGTCCAGCTTCAAATTGTATCAGAACGAATTGAACAAGGAACTTGAAAAACTGGAAAAAGAGGACGGTATCACCCCAGAGGAAGTAGAGTTGATGAAGAAGAAAGCAGGGATGACATTGCACGCTTATCAGCAGCATTATCTGAACAACCATTACAGCTATGACATGGACGATCCTACCATTCCGGCAGATTTGAAAAAGGTAGTTACGACGTTGCCCACGGATTCAGTTTTGTTGGACATGAACATGTATGAATACGGCGAAATCCTGTCGGGTTACCTGATTTCCGGTATTCACGGCCCCTTCGGCAAGCTGGCTGACAAAATGAATGAGGACTCACTCGATGGGCACTGGGTGGAGCTGTCTGATACATTTATTCAGAAAATGAAGTTGCCCCCCTTTTTGAAAAAGCATTTCAGAGCAGCCAATATCAACTATTGGGTACAAATGGAAGGCTTGTCGCCGGAATTAGCCCAGCTTCGCGAGGACTTCTATAAAACGACGGTCTCGCCTGTTTATAGAAAAACGCTGGACAAAAGCTTTGCCAAATGGGAGGCACTTGGCAAAGGAAAGCCAGCGCCTGACTTTACGGGGGTTACCGCCAATGGCGACTCTGTTTCATTGCAAAGTCTCAAAGGCAAAGTTGTGTACATTGACGTATGGGCTACCTGGTGCGGGCCTTGCCGGGACGAATTCCCGTCATCGAAAAAGCTTGTGAAAGAGTTTGAGGGAAATGACAAGGTCGTATTTCTGTATGTATCTGTTGATCAGGATGTGAAGGCATGGAAGAAAATGCTGAAAGACGGGCTCGCTCCCGCCGGAATGCACAATAATCAGCAAACGGATGTCGCCGGATCAATCTGGGAGAAGTACCATCTCTGGGGTATTCCGCGCTATATTATGGTGGATAAAAACGGCAAAATGCTGGAAGCCCACGCTGCCCGGCCTAGCTCCGGAAAGGTAGCGGCGGCGATCAGGATGCAGTTAAAGGAAAGCTGAATGCAAATGCCGAAAGTGGTTGCATTGTAATTTTTAAACCTGATCACACGCTTTGTTACGGGCGAATACCTTGAAATTTTGAAGTCTGGTGGATATATTTGTTCAGGCAGTTACCCCTACTGAACATCTGACGGATGACAACGGACGCACTCACATACCTGCGTGAAGAAATAAAAACCTATTTCCCTGAATCAAAAGAGCTTCAATTATCTGGCAGCCTGGCTAACCAGCCGCGCTTTAACTTTTATTTCGAAATCACCTGCGGGCTGCGTTTCCTGCTTTATCTCAACTGGGACGGTGACGGAGATGGATTTACATTGAAATGTCTGGAATTCGTGGAGGCTGGTGTGCTCAAAAAGCTCGTGTCTTCTTATCCCAACTCGGGCTCTAAAGTATTCAACATCGGTCAGCCCAGGTCTACGATCGGATTTTTGTATAAAGGGAAAAACACTTTACAGCCGCTGTTCACAAGAGGATATTTCAATGAACCGCTTGGTACCTCGGACATTACCTGCGGCCAGCTTCTGAATTCCATTGATCCTACGTTAATCGTAAGAAGCTGAATACACACTTTCTCCAAAATCTAAAATGGTCAGCGCAACCTGGCCAGCTGCATTTCAATGGTATCGCGGCTCATCACAAAATGCAGCTGCATTGATTTTCGTGTACGGTTGCTCACGGAAATCATCAGGGTGTCCGTCCGCCTGTCTGCCCGGTTCGGATTCCCATGAATGAACCTGATGTTATTTTTCAGACTATCGAATTCGTAAGAGCCCGTCAGGCTTTCATCCGGCTTGTAGCGGTACGGGTTTGGACTGAATGCGCAGCCGTTCCAGCCTGCGAAGTATACCTTGTTCCACGCTTTGGTATCTGTAAGCCAGGCAGCGGAGGAAACGAGCTCGCTATTTCTTCGGAGCGTTTCTACTTTCCACGTCCCTTTGAGCACGGTGTCCGTTTTGGTACTTACAACGTAATATTGAATGGTGCAAAACGCAGCTGCAATGATCACGAACCGCAGTGCATTTTTTAGGAAACCGGATTTGTCTGATACCCGCGGCAGCTTTTCCACGAGGTCCCAGAATGCAGTTTTGAGTTTTTGAAAATCGAGCAGGAGCAGGAAAGTGAGACTGATCGTGTAGATCACCGAGTTGAAGAATGCGCCTACGGCAATCTGGTAAAACATGTTGATGAGAACAATGTTGACCATTACCGGCAGCAAAACCATGACGCCGATCAACGTGGTACGACGGAAAAGAAGCAGTATGGATCCGCCCACCTGGAACAATGCGAGGATCACCGCCAAAGTGTAGGAATAGCCAAAGTAGTACCAGGTAAGCGCGAAACCGCTCAGTTCGCCCACTGGAATATCAAGGTTAAACTCCGGTGATTGAAGCTGCGTTTTCAGGATTTTGGCAAAACCGTAAACGGAAATCGAGTAAGCCAGCCAGTAGCGAACTACTCCCTGTAAAACGGCGTGTCGGATGCCGCTGTTACCTTTCCCTTCTTTCTCTTTTTCATGCCATAGTATCGCGTAAACAAGCCCGCCCACAAAGGCCACGGTCACAATGCCGATCAGTAATGGATGATAGTAGTGCCCGTATTTGTGTAAGAGTGAAACCGGGACAAAGTTCAGTATGACAGTAAAGGATGACAATACGGCCAGAATCCCCAGAGTACATTCACAGATTTTCAGGAAGAGAGAGGAGCGGGACTGAGAAAAAGGTTCGGTCATAACGATACAGGAAAGAGCTGGAATCCTGTAAAGCTATGACCGAAAGTGAATTTTTGAAAGTATATAAGTGCCTGTTTTTGAGCAAACAGGAATTAACTTATTCTTTCGCCAGCAAGCCCGGGTACAATGTACCGTCAGCTGTGGGGAAATTGAGGTTCAATAATTTGGCGATTAGCGGTGCGATATCCTGCAAACTCATTTCCGGAATTACTGCACCTGGTTTGATACCCTTTCCAAATGCCACAAAACCGGTTTGGATTTCTTTAAAATCGGGAAAAAATCCGTGGGTACCTCCGCTGGCACTGCGCATGAAGTCGCCGGTAGCTGCGCCGCTGATCGTAATGCCCTGTACGGGTGCGATAGCCAGAGCTGCATTCGGGTCAGAACCTACTGCGTCTAATGCCGCGCGGTCTTTCACCGCAAACAGCGCCTTCTGGTTTGCAGGCAGCTGGCTTAGGATCTGCTTTACCTTTTCCAGGGTTTTGGTATCGTTCTTATCTTTCAAATGCAAAAAGGCCGATCCGCCTGAG
This sequence comes from Dyadobacter sp. HNCC25DJ183, assembly GCF_056895175.1. Taxonomy (NCBI): domain Bacteria; kingdom Pseudomonadati; phylum Bacteroidota; class Cytophagia; order Cytophagales; family Spirosomataceae; genus Dyadobacter; species Dyadobacter sp. HNCC25DJ183. Next base: position 98,174 of record NZ_JBXHAP010000007.1, on the reverse strand, counting down.
CTGTGGAAATAAGCTTTCCAGGCAGCCTTGTTGTTCGGGTCGTACAGGCCGGCTTTTGCGAGCAGGATATTGGGCGCAATGGCCGTGTGAATGTCTACAAAACCGTGGTCACCTGTGATGATAAATGTGGTTTTGTCCCTGATACCTGCCTTTTCCGTCGCTTCAATGATCGTTTTGATATTACGGTCAACTCCGGAGAGTGAGGATTTTACCTTGTCGCCTTCCCGGCCTTCTTCGTGTTCAAAATGGTCCACTGCAACCAAATGTACTGCCAGAAACGAGGGCTTGTGCTTGCGGATCAGGTAGCTGCTGATACGCGCATTGTTTTCGTCAATGCTCAGGTAATCTGCGTCAAAATCAATTTCGTCCAGCTTTCCGGTGGCATGCTGCTGCACTTCCTCGAACAAGCCTTTCGGCGTAGAACTCTCGGTCAGCGCCTTGATGACAGTACGTTTGCCGCCTTTTGTTTCAGGCAAATTCCAGTACTCAGGTACATTATAGCTCGCCGGACTGTTGAGCGACACCGGCCAGAAAACCGACGCGGTAACCAGTCCTTTTTCTTTCGCCGCACTGAAAATGGTCGGAACCTTGATCGTGTTATAATCCCAGATCCATTTGCCGGTAACTTCCAGCGGCTCGGAAGGTGTGTTGTAATAAACCCCGTGCTTCAAAGGCTTCACCCCGGTAACCATCGTGGTGTGGGAAGGGTAGGTAACAGACGGAAAAACGCCCGTTACCCCGTCGGAGTAAGCCCCTGTCTGCATTCCCTGCCGTACATTGACCATGTTCCACGTAGGATCCTTATAAAACTCCGGGCGCAATCCGTCAATGCTGATCAGGATTACGTGTGAATCCTGGGCGAAAGCGTTTAGTGACAATGCGAGGGTGAGGAGTGTGAGTAGTTTTTTCATATTGTTCATTATTATTTCTAGTAAGTCCTCCTTTGGAAAATGTAATCGCCTTTGTCACCCTGAGCGCAGTCGAAGGGCCCTTCGACTGCGCTCAGGGTGACAAAAAGGCGAAGGTGTTAATTGAAAAGGAGGAAGGAAGAATAGGTAGACAAACCTTCCTCCTTCCTTCCTTTCCTCCCTTTCCTCCTCTAATTAAAACGCATACCGCAAGCCAATCTGGATCTGGTATGGGCTACCGTTCAGGGTGGAAACACCCACTCCATTACTCATGCCATATCCGTATCTTTTAGTAGCCGGTTCGAATGACTTGATGGAGTAGAGGTTTTGCTTACCAAGGTTGGTTCCTACTCCCCAGTCTCTGTCCAGCAGGTTAGCTACGTTGAAAATGTCAACTGATGCTTCCAGGCCGTGGTTTTTGTAGAAATTGAATTTCTTTGCCAATCTCAAATCAAACACACCGTAGAAACCGTTGATACCACCGTTACGCTCTGCGATTTTGCCCATATCTCTCGTCAGATAATCCTTAATGCTTTGTTCTGCCTCTGGATTATTGAGGATTGCATTGATACCGTCACGGATGTTTTGCGGCGTTTCAGGGCTGTTAGGATCGTAAATGTAAGGCAGGTCATTTGAAGAAACGAAGTCACCGTTCATGTTACCGCTCACGGCCATGGAGTAGCGCGTTCCGCCGATGCCCGAGTAACGCAGACCCAATGTCACACCCCAGATACTCGGCGCAGTTCCGTAGAATACGACTTTGTTGCGGAAGTGGTTATTAGCATAAGTAATGCGGCTCAGATCGCGTGGATCATCGTTTACCATCAAATCGAGTGTCGCAGTGTTCGCTACGTTACCGTTGTACGAAGTATTGTCTTTTGAATCATTCCAGGTATACGAGAACGTGATCTGTCCGTCTTTGAAATAACGGTAAGTACCGTCAATCACAACTGCATACTGGTTCTTTTTACCCTCGCTCACGAGTTCCAGTACACGACCTACTTTGGTAGTCTTGCGGCTGTCCAGCCAGTTGGTAGCACCATTTTTTGCATTGATTTTGTCGGCTGGCACATATACGCCACGGTTGGCTTCTGCTGCAATGCGGAAATACGGATCTTCCACCATGTTGCGGTCAACATACATATAGTTGTTGCGTGCCCATGAAGCGTAACCGCTCACACCTACACGCAGACGGTCGCTGAAAAAGTGGTTGTACGAGAAGTTCGTTTTATAGAGAACCGGAATTTTCGCATTGGCATTGTTCATGTTGATTGTTACCAGACGCTCGATTTTCGGGTTATTGAAAAGGTCGGCGCCGGGAGCAGAAGCAGGGTTTTCGCGGTATCCCGGGAAGTCAGGACGAGGTACCTGGTCGCCCTGGATTTCAACGGCTGCTACCTTAGTTCCGTCAAACAACATGTTATTGATCATCGAATACGGGTTCAGCTGAGAGCCGAAAATACCCGCACCAAAACGGATAATGTCTTTGCTTTGCTCATTCACATCCCACGTAAACTGTACGCGTGGCTGCACTTGCGTTGTGTTGATTTTATTATCAGTGCGCAGGTTCAATTCATCAAATACAACCTGGCTGAAATTCGCTTTGTTCAGGTATTGCGTATTGTCCAGACGCAAACCTGCCATCATATCAAGACCACGCGCCAGCTTGGTATCCATTTGTGCGTACAAACCTGTTGCCAGCGAGTTTACGATCGAGCTTGGATCGTCCCGCAAGTTGATTTCACGTGCGTAGCGGTAGGGGGTCAGGTTGTTGAAGTTGTCAAGACCGGTGAAGTAGAAACGTCCATTCATTTCGCTACCGTAAACTGACTTCATGCGGTTGTACATCACGTCAATACCGAAAGTAAAGTTGATTTTACCCGTGTTGTAATAAAGGTTATTAACCGCCTGGTAAACTTGTCCTCTGAACCATTCAGGAGAAAAACGCTGACCACCGATTTGAATATTGGTGATATAGTTGTTTGTTCCCGAAGTGGAGTTTATGTTTTCAACAATGGCACGTGGAATACCCGCAGATGGAAGTTCCGAGCTTGGTATTACCGCTTCGTACTGATACAAATGCTGCACTTTGAATTCGTTCGTGACTTTTGGGCTCACGATCGTACGAAGCGATGCCATAATACTGTTGTTGAACCGCTTGCGGTCGATGTAAGATTCGTATGCATTGATCGACGTGTTGTCACCTTCCGACAGCTTGTCGTTTTCTGAAATCAAGTTATTGCGGAGCGTCAACAGGTTCTTGGAATTTAACTGCCAGTCAATTCTTGCGAAAATCGCGTCAGTACCTTTTTTCTTGCCGAATGCACCAAACTGCGGACTGTTGGAAACACCGTATTTCGATCTTGCTATATCAAGGAAGTTGTCCAATGTTTGCTGCGTCACCTTGTTAGCTGCTACGTCTGCGTCAGATTGCAGGTTGGCGATAAACAGGGGACGCGAGTCGGCCTGATGGTCCCAGGCTACGAAGAAGTGAGCTTTGTCTTTTTTCAATGCACCACCCAGCGACAAACCAAATTGATTTGTCGAGAAATCCTGCGTTCTTTTATTACCTCTCAAATCATAACCGCTTGAAAGCCAGTCGGCACGCATGAAGTTAAATATGCTACCTGTCAATCTGTTTGTACCCGATTTGGTAACAGTGCTGATCGTTCCGCCACCCGCGCGGCCCAGTGTAACATCGTATTCATTGGTAACCACCTTGAACTCACGGATCGCCTCCATGGAAATCGCGTAAGCACCTCCGGTTTCTCCACCTGCAATGGTGCTCCGTGAGGTCATACCATCGATTGTATAGTTGGTAGAAGATCCCAGCTGACCGCCAAGGCTGTTACCGTTGCTCAATGGTGAAAGTTCAATAAGAGAGGTGAAATTCCGCCCGTTTACCGGCAATTTGGTAATGTCCTTTGCAGTAATAGGAGTGGATGCGCCGAGGTTGACAACTGTGTTTCTCAGCGAATTGGCCTTAATATCAACAGCCTGCAACTCATTAGCAGCACTTTCCATGGCGAAATTCAGTCTTAGCTGATCGCCCTGGTTCAGTGCGTAACCTGTTTTCTTTTGTTCTCCAAAACCAATAAATGAAACGGTGATGGAGTAAGGTGAGCCCAATGGAAGTTGTTTGATAATGTAATCACCATTTACATCGGTTACTGTTCCGGCCTGGAAACCGGTCGATTCATTTCTGACCAGAACGGTCGCGCCGACGATCGGCCCTGCTTGTACTTCGGTGACTTTACCGATAATTGTTGCCTCATTCCCCTGTCCGTACATGTCGGGAGCGATGAAGAACATTGCGATTGTCACAATGAGTCCTGTAATTAATCGATTCATTTTTTGTGAGTTAGATGAGTAATCGTTGTGGTTTGAGAAATTCTGTTCACGTGTTTGTTTTACCACCGGGACATCCGGTGTTGCGTCGGTATTAAAAAGATGGGGTTACATGAGCAACAGCGTGCAGGAGAGGCTTACCTGCAAGTGTCGGCTGTGCATTCGGCTGTACCGCTATGCTGTATACGATGCGGTTCTGAGGTGTTTTTTCAAATTCGTTTAATCCTGTTTTAACGCCCGCAAAAGTAGATAGTCAATGTTAAGGCTGTGTTACCGGGGGATTAAGGGTTGGTTAATGTTCCGTTTTCAAACAGTAGATGAACCAGACGGGTATAACAAAGAAGAGGCTGCCCGCCAGGTTTTCGGGGCAGCCTCTCAGAAAGGATGAAAGTGGGGCTTCTTAATTTACTTCCTGAATTGCATTCTTATCGACAAAGATGTGTGCGTAAGAGTATTCGCCTGCATTCGCATTGATAGCCGAAAACGAAAGTGTCATTTCAGCTTCTTCCGCAACAAATGTGATTGTTTTATCAACCCAGGCAGCTTGCTTGCCTGTCAGATCAATGTATTCGGCTACGGCACCGGTAGAGTAGGACCTTACCAGATATACCGTTTTGGAATAGGCTGGCACAAATGGGAGCAAATGGCCGTCAAACTTGGTTGTAGCGACCCGGAAAGTAATTGCGTACTTCTTGCCTGGTTTCAGGTACTGCAATTTTGTTTTCACAGCTGATCGTTTTCCATTCGGCGACCAGGTATTTGAAGTGGTGGTAACTGTCGCGATGGAGGCAGAACTTGCAACACCGGGAATTGCCGGCAGTGGTTTAATCCAGGGAAAATTGCTGTTACCCCATAGGTATGTAAAGCCTGACGATCCGGTTGGCAGCAGCTGCGGGTTGTCCGGAGAGGTAAGGATGTCCCTTTGCCAACGTGTAGCGTAAACATTGTTGCCAGTCGGCCCGTTCGTTGTTGGAAAGCTGGGTAGTACCTCAATGCCGCCTCCTTGCTGTCCTTCTCTGAGAGACGAATTTTTACTTTCATTTAAAGGACTGGTTGCATTGATGGTTTCTTCTGAACAGCTACTCAGCATCAACAAACAAGCAAAGCCGAGACTAACCGGGAATTTTTGTAACAGGTTCATTTTTTTGACCTTTTTAGTGAGACATTTTTTTGTACTGATTACAAAAAAAGTTCTTGTAAAAGGATCAGGCAGTTCAAAATGAGCAGGTGGCTATCAGGTTTATTCTTCGGTATTAAAGTCCGTTTGTAAATGAAAATGACCTCCGACAAGGAGGTCATTTTCATGTGTTGTTCTATTATTTGGCCTCTCTCGTTGCTTCGATCGGGAACTCGCCGTCATTGGTTACTACGATTCCTTTGAGCGTGTCGCCCTTTTGTACCATATCAATGGTGATCAGCGAACCCTGGAAATCGAGCTTGAAGTTGACCTTATCCTGGTTAATCTTCAGCTCCTTCATTTCGGACCTGTCGGTGCTTCCGAGATAGCCGGCAATTTTACCGCCTTTTTCTTCAAATGTCATTGTACCCGATTGATACTCAGGAGATACATTGGATACCGTGTACTTCCAGGTGCCTACCAGGGTGTCGGCAGCAAACCTTGCCGCGACGAAAAGCACGCTCACGCCGAGCATTGCGAGTAAAACAAAATTCTTTCTCATAGACTAATAGTACTTTAAGTGTAAAAAGATATAAAAACAAGAGATTCAAATGTAGAGAAAAAGGATTGAGAAAAGGAAATGGCCGGAGGTTATTTTGATTTAGAAAATATCAGAATTGAAATACTTTATTTAGCGGTCGACAGTATTGGTATAATCATAGGAAGTGAATGCTTCCGGAACTTAATTCTGTGTTTTGTCTTAAAACAGAATATTTACTCCTAAAAGCTCTAAGAAAGTTCCTATTTTTTTTGATCCGTTTCAAGTGGTACCTCGTAGGTTTCAGTAATTGAAATTTCTCTCAACAAAACCGGATTTGCCGTAATGGAAAACAACTTACTACAAAATGCTGGCCCTATGCTTGAAAAGGTAAATCGGCGCTACTTTTTAAGATCAGCAGGAGTCGCTGCTGCAACTGGTGCCTTCATCATGGGATGTACATTGGACGATCACAATCTTCCTGGCGAAGTAGTGGATCTTGGAACGGGCGACATCGGAATTCTGAACTATGCATACGCACTGGAACAACTCGAAGCAGCTTTCTATACCCAGGTGATGATGTCTCCATACGCCGGAATGACCGACGAGGAGAAAATGATCCTGACCGATATCATGTACCACGAGATCGTACACCGTCAGTTCTTCAAAGCTGCATTGGGTGCTGCTGCGATCAAAGGGCTTACTCCTAATTTCGACGGCATCGACTTCAACAGCCGTGCAAGTGTACTTGGCGCTGCCAAATTGTTCGAAGATACTGGTGTTCAGGCTTATAACGGCGCTGGAAACCTGATCGAGAATGTTAATTATTTGCTTATTGCCGGTAAGATCGTTTCGGTTGAAGCGCGTCACGCTGCTGCAATCCGTGACTTGCTGAACCCTAATTCAGCTGATTTCTCTGGTGACGATGTGGTTGATCCTGCAACAGGTTTTGACAAAGCAGTGAAGCCAGGTGTGATTTTACCAGCTGTACAGCCTTTCGTTAAGAACACGATCAGCGGAAGCGGTTTGCCTCAATAATTAACAACTTTTACAACTTCGGAACAAAATGAACATATTTAATATACTCGAGCAATTCGAAAAATTCGATGGTGACGCAGTAGAGCGTATCGGATACACATCCCGCCGTTTTTTCTTTAACAAAGTAAGTGCGAAGGTAGCTGCGGCTGCTACGCCTGCGTTCCTTGCAAGCGCGATGAACAAAGCTTACGCACAATCATCCGATGCAGTTGAAGTGCTTAAATTCGCTTTGACACTGGAATATCTGGAAGACGAATTCTACAAAGTAGGAAACGATACAGCTGGTCTGATCCCTTCGATGTACAAGCCTGTTTTCATGCAGATCAGCAAGCATGAAGATGCACACGTTAAGTTTTTGGAAAAAGCACTTAATTTGACACCAGGTCAGAACAAACCAAAGTTTGACTTCACAGTAAACAAAACTTACGATACTTTCACCAATTTCGACACGTTCGTGTTCCTTTCACACGCATTTGAAGATACCGGTGTTCGTGCTTACAAAGGCCAGGCTGGTACTTTGATCAACGATCCGCAAATTCTTGAATATGCATTGCAGGTTCACTCTGTAGAAGCACGTCACGCTTCTATTTCAAGAAAAATCCTTTCTAAGATCAGAAACAACAAGGCTATCAAGTCCTGGATCACATTGGACGAAGGTTCACCTGCACCTGTTTACAAAGGATCTAACAGCGAAGCAACGATCGTTCAGGCTGGCGCTAACCTGCTTGACCTTGACCTTACTGGTATCCCTGATACAGGCGACATCAGATACAAGGCTGCAACAGAAGCATTCGACGAAATCCTGACTAAGGAAGAAACGTTTGCAATTGCAATGCCATTTATCGTTCCTTGACATATTTAATGCAAGTGTGAGGTTGGAGTGTGAAGAAAACAGGCTGTCTGGAAAGGCAGCCTGTTTTAGTTTACGGGTATCTCATTCCGGTAAGGCATGGAGCTCTGCGCTCCCATTCTCGTAACGCTGATCGCCGCAGCGCTGGCAGCGAACGTTACCGCATTGCTCAGCGGCATGTTTTCAGATAGGGCGACTGCAAGCGCACCATTAAAACAATCTCCTGCCGCCGTCGTGTCCGTTGCATTGACTTTCGGGGAAGCGATTAATGCGCTGCTTTCTGCCGTTCGCAGGTAAGCGCCTTTACTGCCTAGTGTGATAATCACGTTTTTGCAACCTTTTGCGAGCAGGATTTCCGCCGCTTTCTCAACAGAGGCGTGGTCTGAGACCCGAATGCCTGTGAGCAGCGCAGCTTCGGTTTCGTTGGGAGTAATAAGGTAAATGTTAGGGTAAATAGCTGCGGGCAGGTTTTGTGCGGGAGCGGGGTTCATTATGATTTTTGCACCCTTTTGGTGTGCAGCCGCCATAGCCGTTTCAACGGTAGTCAAAGGTATTTCAAGTTGCAACAGCAGGATATCCTCTGCCGAAAGTGCCACGAGTCCAAGCTCGGCAGAGGCCGGAGTGAGCTGGTTATTGGCTCCCGGTGCTACCGCAATGCAATTCTGTCCGTTCTGGTCTACGTTAATCAGCGCAACGCCAGAAGGCGCGGTATCATCGGTAAAAACAAAGTCAGTGTGGATCTGTTCCTGGCGAAACTGCTGTAAAGCTTGTTTCCCGAAAAGATCGTTACCGACTTTACATATAAATGTGACGTTCCCTCCCAGTCGCGCTGCTGCTACTGCCTGGTTAGCGCCCTTTCCGCCGGGCGTCATCAAAAAATCACCCCCTATTACAGTTTCACCCATCGCAGGCAATCTTTCTGATTTGACCACCATGTCGGTGTTGGAACTTCCTACGACGTAGATCATGCGTACAATGCAGTTGGTTTTGGGTATTGTATCGACTTATACTGGGTGCAATTTAATGCGATTCGTTGAGCGGGAATAATAATTATAATGTAATGAGCAGCAACATACCTACTACTTCGAACTAAGAAATGGATTTTACAACAGAGACAAACGCCGCTGATCTTATTGTCGTAGCCGGCGCTACGGGGCAATTGGGTGGCAGGATCACACACTACCTGCTTCAAAAGGGTGCAAGGGTAAGAGCAATCATTCGCAAAGGCAGTTCCAACCCGAGTGTGAATGCACTGCGGGCAGCAGGCGCAGAGCTAGTTGAGGTTGATTTTACAAATATTCCTGAACTGGCAAGCGCCATTACCGGGGCTTCCTGCGTCGTATCTGCCTTGTCGGGCTTGCGGGAAGTGATTATCAATGCGCAAACGGAATTGCTGCAGGCCACGGTTTGGGCAGGTGTTACCCGGTTTATCCCATCCGATTATTCCATTGATTATACCAAATTGCGTCCGGGTTCCAACCGCAATCTCGACCTCAGGCGCGAGTTCAGCGAGGTAGTTGATAAATCGGGTATTCAGGCTACGTCTATACTCAACGGGATGTTCGCCGATCTGCTCACTGGTGAAGCGCCCTTGATTGTACCTGCATTGAAAAAGGTGATTTACTGGGGAGACAATGAGCAGCCGCTCGATTTTACCACCATCGAAAATACCGCCGAATTTACAGCGGCAGCCGCACTTGATCCCGCTACGCCGAGGTACCTGCGCATTGCAGGAGAAGTGGCATCAATTAAGGATCTGGCCAGAGCGGCAACTGAGGCACACGGAAAAGCTTTCGGTACTTTCAGGGTAGGCGGACTAGGAATGCTGGGTACGATGATCAAGCTTACCCGGACCATAGCTCCACAAGAAAAAGAAACGTTCCCGGCCTGGCAGGGAATGCAGTATATGCATAATATGTTTACTGGCCTTCCCAAGCTGGCACCGCTGGACAACGACCGCTATCCGGGGATCCGCTGGATTCCGGTTAAAGAGGTTTTGGCAAAAGAATGACGATAATCGGCAGCATGAAACATGAACAAGTCAGGCAGGATTTATGCATTAAATGCGTAATTTCCTGTCGAAACTTGTCGAAGTATTTCTGTAAAAGCGATTGACATTAGAAGAATTAAAGATTAGGTTTACTTTAGGTTATATTGGGCCTGAGAGTAAAAACACAATAATTAATCCTAAATCCTTTTAGTTAGCAATGCTAACAAGCTTTTATCGATATGAGCGTAGCTGCAAAAATTCTGATCGTAGAGGATAACCCGTTGCTGTCACGGCATCTGGAAGTTAATTTGGGCGGTAAGGGTTTTTCAATCAGCGGAGTGGCCAGGAACCTCACAGAAGCAGTTGCCATCATGAAAAAGCAGAGCGCCGATCTCGCTTTGATTGACATGAAACTGGACGGTCCCGAGGATGGCATTGCAACAGCACAGGAATTGTTGCGGATCAAATGGATACCCATTATCTACATTACCGGCGAAGACGCGTATGAAGAAATAGCGGAACGAAGCCAGTCTACCTACCCGGCGGCTTTCCTCGAAAAGCCGGTGCGTTCCAACGAGCTCGTGGTCCAGATTAACCTGGCACTGCACAATTTTCAGGCTGGTAATTTACCTGCTGCCAAAACAAACCAGACCGAACACATTGTATTTTTTACCGACAAGGAACACATTCAGGTAAAGCAGAATAACATTCTTTTTATTGAAGCAGACGGACCTTATGCGAGACTTTACCTGACTACCGAGGAGTTTGTAAAGTTGTATCCTGGTAAAACATACAACTACATTCACATCTCTCCCAACATTGGCAGGATCTTTCCGGAACTGAAACCGGCGTTCTTCAAACTATCTCGCAAGCACGTAATCAATCTGGATCATATTACGAGAATGAGCGCGTCTCAAATTGTAATGGGAAACCACATTATCCCCATTCCGGAAGGCAGAAGATCGGAGCTGATCGCGGAACTGAATGTAGTTCGCAGCAGGTAGATTTACTTCGTTAGATAAAAACCGGATTTAATACGAAATAAACGGAGACTGGTTAAATTCCCGTTGAGCGAAGCGGTGCGCAGCATACATTTACATTACGTAAACGCTCTTTATCCGCGTAAGCTCTCCTTAATCAGAATGAAAGTCGTGCATTGCCTCCGGGTTCTGCACGATTTGTGTTTTAAAGCTTATCCCGTTTGAAGCAAATCCTTGTTTTCTGCGGCGGATGTTCGCTTTTGAATGTGCTGAAAGGAGCCGGCACTCCATTCCACTTCCCATTCTCCGGGCTCGCCATTTCTAACTTTTTGCAGCTGCACATTCCAGCGCGGGTAACCCACGCCCGGCATGCCAGGTTCCAGCTGGCTGGGCAGTGGAGTGATCTTCCAGCGCGATACACTCGCCAACGTGTTTGCACTCCGCGGATTGTGCCGCAGCAGAAAACCGGTCACGCGGCTTTGTTCTACCGCCAGCTGTAAACGTCGCGATTCAGTAAGGGTAACTTCGGGAATTTCTCCTACCACAGCAGCCACGGCAGTACATTTCAGTGATTCTTCAATGGCCCACAGCAGGTCAGATTCCTTTTTAAGATCAATAAAAATGATCCGCTCCGGCTGTACCCCGAAAAATGCGAGTCCGGGCGGGAAGACTGTCCGGTTCAAGCTGATCCACAAACAGAAATCATTGATCTGCATTAATGGTCCCAGTAATGCGGCTACAAATCCTGTGGTAGCCGCTGCATTTTCAGGTGCGTCGGTGATAAACTCGTGGACAGCGCCGGTAGGGAAGATCTGGTTCGGAAACGACATTTCAATGGGACCCAAGCCAAAATCAATGCACTTATCGATGGCCGGCGCACGGTATCCCTGTAAATTCAGAATTTCATTCTGTAGTTGTTCAAGAATAGCTGATTTGCTTGTTGATGATTTCATAGGAATATTGAGTATTGGTATTTTTAATACCACAATAATGATTCCAATGATACCAATTTATAGCAATAACTACAAGGATTAATAGCTTCCCGCCAGCTTTTTAGTCAGGAATGTGCTGATATCCAGTGCGTAAATGCTGTTATTGTTTTTGTAGTACATTTTCCTGTCATAAACAGGCGAGTTGGCCGGTGCATTACATCTGGCTGCCGTGCGCATTGTTGTCCGGTCCAGGATAAAAGTCTCTTTTCGGTTCCCCACGAATACATAACCGTCCGTTTCCAGGTACTTTGAATAAACCGATTTGGAATCTACTTTCTCGAACTTCTCAAAATCATTGGTAAACCTGAACAGCTCACCTGTTTCGGAAAAGAGGTAAAAGTGATCCTGATCCAGACTGGCCTGTTGATAAATACTATCCTGCCTGATAAAAATTTCATCCGATACAAACGAGCGCATATTTGACTTTTCGTCAATGCGTACCACGTACTTTTGCATCAAACCTTCCGGCGAAAAGCGCTGGATATCCACCTTGTCACGGTAAAGCATGTACAGCTCATTATTCTGTATCATGTAATCGGCGATGAAGTTCTTCCGCTCTTCCCATTCTTTCAAAAACAGCTCCTTACCTGTTTCTGCATCAAACGCTGCCACGTAAGGGTTACCCAGTGCGGTGAGCCTGCCGTATTTGGACGCGTGTCCCATATTGAGCATATAAATGACATTGCCCTCGCGAAAAAGGTGTGACTTACTCGTTTTTTTAGTGTTCAGATCAGTTTCCCACAGTTTTTCCCCATCCCAGGTATGGCAGCTGATTTTCTCTTTTGCGGCAAAATAAAATACGTCACCTGAATGCAGTACGTTCGATGAAATGTTCAGCAGGTAATCTGAAAAACTTCCCATCGGAATAGCCATATAACCCGCAGAAGCCGCAGCTACTCCGCCAAGAACAGCCAGTCCAACCTTGCCCATATCGGTTTTTTTCGTGTGCGCCACCCGGTTGACCGACCAGCCTTTTCCTTGCGTTAAACCCAAAGTATGCAGCCCTTCGGAAATGACCATTAAGGTAGTATCGTCGAGCATTTCCGTTTTTTGCCACCCGAATTCACCAGGTACCTCGCGCCTCCACATGGACTGACCCGTTTTAAGATTGATCCCGTGAAGTGTATTCGGACCAGTCGCGGCGTAATCGTAGCACAATGCCAGGTTCAGTTCAGGATAAACGCGGTACGCGGTAGTTTGCCTGTTCCAAAGCGGCTTACCGTCTTCCGGATTCAGCCTTGATAATTTGGCCCCTTTTTGGTCCATGATCACGTTATCGACCTGCTGCACCGTAGTAATGCCGTATTTCTGCTTTTTGTCCCACCTGGTCAACCCGCTTTCCATATCGATCCTGGTCAGCCTGCCCGCTATTTTCCACAGATCGTTGGTCGCGTTCTTCTTACGCAGCAACACCGTTATCTCGTGCTGCTCAGGAGCGGGATAGAAGTTGAAAACAGGCAATGCAAACTGGTATTCCTTGGCAATCAGCGGCGTATTCGTACGAAAGTCTGTGCCCGACTCTGAGGTGGTAACAGGTATATTCTTTCCAGCTTGACCAAAAACCTGGCAGGTGAATGCAAATAAGAGAACAGAGAGCAGCAGTTTTTTCATGGAGCTGTAATGAATGAACCAGGTGATATAAGGAGGATGTATTTGTAACCTTAAAAGTACAAAATTTATATTTTTTAGAATTATGCGGTTAAAAATAGTTCTGCCAAATACAATCTCCTCACCGGCGCTTACTTCTTCATTTGTCTCTTAAAAAATTCCCACGATTCTTCGAACATATCGAAATCAGTCACGAACTCGTGCTTTCCATTGACCACTTTCAACAGCGTAACTTCCGGTTTCCCTTTTTGCGCGTAAGTGTACTTTTCAACGGTAATGTTGTTGCCGGGATTGGCGTCGGGGAACATGGATTTGGTTGGCTGGCCGGTATATCCGTCTAGCTTAGCCCAGTATTGAAAAGATTCCTCGGTAGCACGTACATTGCCCAGCGTTACACCCGAGGTTTTCACTTCGCCACCATTATATGGATTCGTTTCATCGGCAGTTCCATTGGTGATCATTACAGGAATGGGCACATTACGTGGCGAACAATCCATATTTTCCTGTGTTGGCAAATTGGCGACAATCGCCGAAATCGCCTTGATCTTGTCTGGCATCGTCAAAGCTAACTTATACGACATGTGACCGCCTCCGGAGAAGCCTGTCGCAAAAACATGAGTTTTGTTGATCTTGTACAGTTTTGAAAAATAATCGATCATACCTGAGAAGAAAGCTTCCTCATTCACATTCTCGGTATTGGCGACCGCAGTAGAAGCTTTCCTGCATTCATTCCAGTATCTTTTATATCCGGCAGGATATACCAGCACCACATTTTCCGCTTCCGCCCGTGCTTGTAGCTTAGCAGCCCTGGGCGCTAATCCAAATGGTTCGCCTCCCGATCCGTGCATCACAAACACAAGGCTTGCGCCGGGTTTTACTTTGATGGATTTATCATAAACAAAAACACGCTGCTTGCCTTCGATCAGCAGCGAATCGGATACTAACTGGGCATTGGCCGCGATGAGGGAGATGGAAAAGAATGCAGTAAGAATTAACTTAAACATATGGGTATTTTTTGTTGCTGTTTAATTGTGAATTGCCTGTGCCCCTGACTTTTAAAGGGAGATACCTTTTACGCCTTTTAACCCAAAAAAAGTCCCCATTAAGGGGATTAGGGGGTTACGCATTTTCCAGCGTAGCAATGTCGAATTTTGACATTTGCATAAAAGCCTCGATCACGCGCGGTGCCTTTTCCGGATCTGACATTAGTTTTGATAAAACAGTCGGCACGATTTGCCAAGACATACCAAATCTGTCATCAAGCCAACCGCATTGACTATACTTGCCACCATCGCCCAGCTTTTCCCAGTAATAATCAATTTCTTCCTGCGTATCGCATTCTACCACAAAGGAAGTAGCCGGTGAAAATTTGTAATGCGGCCCGCCATTCAGTCCCATGAATTTGAAACCATTGAGCTCAAAAGTTACGACCATCGGGTTTTCAGATGTGATCTTCGAGCTTTTGAAAATAGAGCAATAGTAATCTGCGGCCTCTTTGGCATTTCCGTCGAACCATAGGCAGGGATAAATGGGCTTGATCATATTTGGTAAATTTTGTTGGTTAAAGTCGACTGGGAAGAACGGGTTTCAAATTAGCCAAAACGTATTTCATTTTTTCGTTAACCTGCTTTTTTCTTTCTTTCCTGACGATTAATAATTACCTCACTTTCACGAGCCCGTTTATGAAACTTATCCATCTTTTGCTCTTACTCATTATTTCAAATGCCGCACTTGCCCAGCGGGATACTTCTTTTGTTTTGGGTAAATACATTCACCTGCAAAAAGGCAGCGAATCGACAGACACAAGGCGCATTGAGCTGAAATCCGACATTGATACCACCTGGTACCGTTGGAAAGAGCGGGGTTACAGCTTCGGATTTGCACCTTCAAAGACACCTATGTACACCACTGTAAATGGGATTCTGAGCACACCTTACATGATCCAGGTGCGCGGCAATGCAGAAGAGCGGAACAAAAAGCGCTGGGGTTACCACGTCTTTGAAGGGTATGCGAAAGACGATAAATCGCGCATTACCATGCTGGTGAACAAACACATTGAAATGGAAAGGCCGGTAGCTGAGCTATACTATTATTCAACTGTGTACAACCACGACGAAACCGCCTACAACTGGTTTAAAATAGGCTCCGACGTGCGCCAGCATTCATTTATGTTTGGTCGCGACAAAGCCATTTTCTTTGGTTCTCTCAAACTCACCAATGCACTCACGCTCGGCAGCATCGGCAAAGAAGATGTCGCCACTACGAAACCCGAAGGCGACGATGAACAAAATGCCGAAAAAGATGCCAAATACGTCAATTATAAAGAGCTGAAAAACGGCGGAGACGGTACCATTTTCTACGACAAAGACCGCGATATCGTCGTAATCAAAATCAAAGGAAAATGGATGAAAGTAGCGGTAGAGGCATTACCAGAGGGAGTGGAGTATGAATTTTGAAAAGGGGAGCAAATAAGTTAAATTCGAATACACTAAACAATACACTATGAAGGCGGAACTCTCTCGAACAACGGTGACAGAAAAGGATCAAATTCCTGTCTCAAAAAACCGAGCATCTGATCAATACTTCTGAACAAACCAGGCCTCTTAGCAGAAAGGCACAGGAAGCAAAGATCTTCCTCGAGCGCAATCCCATTCCAAAGGAATTCCTCAAATCCTGAAAATGGCCGGTGTGGTCAGGTATTGCTTTAAATAGCTTTCCAAAACAAGACCTGACCAAGTACAATGCCTATCAAACCTACTATTGCACTTCCGCAAGATAGGCTTCCAGCTGATCGAACGTACCGCCGAAGCCCTGTTGCATGCTGTCCATAATCGAAAAATACGTCTCTTCCTGTGCCGGAGTGGCGTTAATGGGATGCCCCTGAATGGTAAGGGTGGTGATCCCGTTGTTTTCTTCCAAAGTAATTTGATTGAAAATCTCTAATGGAAAATCCATCGGGAACGGAGAGGTGATGATATTGCCTTTGGCGTCGGCGAAAGAATTAATGAATTCCAGCAGATCGGGGCGTTGGATGTTTTTGTATTGGAATAATCCCCACATTATGTGGCCGTTCCCGTCCATTTTGTAGTGCGTTTTGCCGCCCGGCTTGAAATCGAAACTTTCCACCGTAAGCTGACTACCAGCTGGCCCCCACCATTGTTCGAATGCTTCCGGTGATGCAAATGCATCGAAGACTAATGTTTTAGGGGCTTTAAATTCGCGCACGATTTTCAAACCTGTTCTTTTTTCTGATTGCTCTTCCATTTTATTCAATGTTTGATTGATTGTCGTTTAACTGATTATTTGCCTGAACTTGACCGAGGTAGCTTTCCAGTGAGTCGAACTTCTCATTCCAGAATTGTTTGTACTGGTCCACCCAATTTGAAACTTCCTTCAATCCGTCCAATTTCGCCTCACAAAATCGCTCGCGTCCTTCCTGCCGCACGACCAGCATTCCACATTCAGCAAGGATCTTAATATGTTGAGATACAGCCGGTCTGCTGATTTCGAAATTATCGGCAATGGCATTCAGGTTCATAGATTTTTTAGCGATCAGATTAATGATCTGCCGCCGGGTAGGATCTGAAATCGCCTGAAAAACATCCCTTCTTGCTTCAATTGACATTGTGTAAGTATTTGCTTACGCAATAGTACATGTAAGTATTTACTTACGCAAATTTAATTTGTGAATTTACCAGGGTGGAGTGTGAGTTATGAATGTATCCTCCGTGCAACGGGAGTGAGTGAAGCGGATTAGTTTAGGAGAAGTTTCTTGCTTTCTCCTGCGGGGGTAATGATGTAGTACCTGTTGGTTGGTTTTAACTGGTAACTTACTGTGATCTGGTAGCTTACCTGGATTGCCGGTTCAAGTACGACCGGGTTCATGACGATGTCAAAACTTTCAAAACCGAGCGGCAGGTAATAGCGGGAAACTGTTTTTTCAATTTCGTTGATGTTAGTCTGCGCGCCGTTTTTCTTGACTGGCTTTACCGAAGTTCTGGAAAAAGCCTGGTAGGAAAAGTATCTTGACGAAGGTGAAATGGTATGAAAATTCTCCTGAACGGTTTTTTTCAATGTATCCAATTTCAGGTTTAATGCTTCGTAAGATCTGATATTCTTCTTCAATGCGGCCACGCAGCTAGTGCGCAAAGAATCTTTAAAACTCTCCAATCTGGTATGAAAGCAATCTACTTTGACCAGATCGTAGATTTCATTCTGCGCCGCGATCGTGACCATCCGATCAAGCTGGTCAGCCTTTTTGTAGCGAATGCTCAGGTTTTTCTGCATTTCAAAACCCGCTGGAATTTCATTGGAAGTTTTGCTGAAAAGCCTGTTTTCTGTTTCAATATCGTATTTCGGGACAAATGAAATCATATCTACATCCATCTCGCTCTCGGCGATTCCGGCATTCACCAACCCTGTTTTAAATTTACTAATCCTTTCCAGCATGAGCCGATCGGTCACCTCCGCAGTTTCCCCGGTTTGCACTACATTGAAAGTAGCCACGTAAGTATCCGGCATGATGTTGATCAATCCTTTTACAGTAACTACGATAGTACTGTCATTTGAATTATCCCCGGAAAACCGGACTCCCGAGATAGGGTTTGCTCTTGCCGCATTGTATTGCGCATTGCCCATATAGTCATTCGCGTTCCCTGAAACTTGTGCATGGCTTTTGAAAACACTAAAAAGCAAAATGAGCGCAGCTGCAATCATGTATTTTTTCATACTCAGAACTTATTGGTTGAATATGAAAAATCAAGAGCCCTGCACAAAGTATCACAATGCGATTATTCTTCGGTAAGGGAGTTTTTATTAGGGAATGTTGCGTTATTGTCGCAGTAATTTTCACTCTCAAAACACAAAATCATGAGCACTTTGCAGCTAAGAGATGGCGCCACAATGTTTTACAAAGACTGGGGCACCGGACAACCTATCGTTTTTCACCACGGCTGGCCACTTTCCGGTGATGACTGGGATAGCCAAATGATGTTTTTCCTCGAAAAAGGTTTCCGCGTTATTGCCCACGACCGCCGCGGACACGGACGTTCTTCCCAAACGTACCAAGGTCATGAAATGGATACTTACGCGGCCGATGTAGCCGAGCTGGTTGCGCATCTGGACCTTAAAGATGCCATACACGTCGGGCACTCGACAGGTGGTGGCGAAGTGATACATTATGTAAACAAGCATGGAAACGGCAGGGTAGCAAAAGCGGTGCTGGTAAGTGCCGTAACTCCGATCATGGTGCAGAACGAAAACAATCCGGACGGTGTGCCGATGGGTGTTTTTGATGAAATCCGCGAGATGACCGCAACGCAAAGACCGCAGTATTTTAAAGACTTCTCGGAGGCTTTCTACGGTTACAATCGCGAAGGCGCTGTTGAAAAGCAGGGGATTCGTGACAACTGGTGGCGCCAGGGGATGATGGGAAGCATTCTTGCCCATTATGAATGCATCAAGGCATTTTCTGCGACAGATTTTACCGAAGATCTTCAAAGTGTTGATATCCCAGTATTGGTGTTACACGGTGAAGATGACCAGATTGTGCCTTATCAGATCACTGCATTGAAGGCGATTAAGCTGTTGAAAAATGGCAAACTGATCACATATCCGGGTTTTCCGCACGGAATGCCCACTACGGAAGCCGAAACGATTAACAAGGATATTCTGGCATTCATTCAGGAATAATAGCAACAGGCGCTATTTAGTTTACAGTATTATTAAAATGGCCGGGCAGAAATTCTTCTGCCCGGCCATCTTGCTTTACTAACGCGTATTTTTGTCATTAAGGAAACGACCTCCCTGTTTCCTTACAAATACTTGCATACACTGCGAGTGTCGTGCCGATATTCATCAGATTACGTTCATTCCCGCAACTACCCGTTCACTTTCGAACAGATAAAAAAGTTATTGTAATAATCTAATTCACTGATAATGAGATTACAATGATAGTGCAAGTCTTTCGGCACACCATTTGTTTAGCAAATATCAAGAAAATACATTTCAACAAATGGGAAGATCCTACTTAGGCGAATTTGAAGAACTTGTCCTGCTCGCAGTTACCGTCCTCAACACCGGCGCTTATGGCGTGAGCATTGCCGAAGAGCTCCGTCAGCGTGCCAACCGGACCATCAGTCTGAGCGCCGTGCACATTGCATTGTACCGGCTTGAAGAGAAAGGCTACCTCATCTCAGAAATGGGCGGGGCAACATTGAGTCGGGGCGGAAGGAAGAAGCGCCTTTTCAGCATCACCAATGCAGGCCGCGAAATGCTGGCCGAAATCCAGGAAGTAAGGAACCAGTTCTGGACCGCCATCGTAAATCCCTCCCAATCATGAAAGACAACAACCAAATCGCTCCACCGCGCTGGGCCAATAACTTATTCAAACTGCTTTGCCCGCACGAACTCTTCGAAGAACTCCAAGGCGACCTGCAGGAACAATTCGAGCTGGATGTAAAAAGAGTAGGAGTAAAGGCAGCAGAGAGAATATATGCGCTAGAAACCCTAAAATTCGCCAAACCCTATTTCCTAAAAAAAAGATTACTAACCCTTAAGAAAGCTAAAAGTCAACCGCCAACAGCTAACCGCCAACCGCCAATAGTCAACCGCAAAAAAAAGCCGACCGCCGAAAGCCGACCACCGATAGCCGTAACAATCATGCTCCAAAACTACCTCACCACCGCACGTCGCACCCTTGCACGCCACAAATCCTACACCCTCATCAACGTCCTCGGCCTCGTGCTGGGAATGAGCTGTGCGATCCTTATTTTCTCATTCGTCAATTACCATTTGGGTTTCGATAAATTTCACGCAAATGCCGACCGTATTTACCGTGTCACCTCCGAGCTGCACAATGAAACCGTCAGCAAGTACGGCATCGTGCCGCAGCCGATTGGCGCCGCCATGCGCGACGATTATGCATTTGTAGAAAAAGCCGCGATGACGATCAATTTTGGCGGCACCATTTCCATTCCGTCGCGAAAAGACAATCCGAAGTTTGGTGACGGTGTGGCTTATACGGAGCCGGATTTCTTTGCAATAATGGATTTCCCATTGGTAGCGGGAGACCCTCAAACCATGCTCTCACAGCCCAATACTGCCGTGATCACAGAGCGATTGGCAGAGACATATTTTGGTGTAAAAAATGCATTGGGTAAAAGCTTACGGCTCGATAACAAAACCGATATCACCGTTACAGGTATCATCAAAAATTTGCCTGAAAACACCGATTTCCGCCAGGAGATCTTCCTTTCATACGTCACGATCAGCCAAACGCAACCCTGGCTCAATAGCTGGGGCGGCATTTATAGCGGCACCCAGGCTTTCGTACTCCTGAAACCCGGTACCGACATTGTCAAAGCGGACAGGTTAATGGCCGGCATTTCCACCAAATATTACGATGCAAAAGGCGCTAAAACGTTCAGCTACCATTTGCAGCCGCTTTCGGACGTGCATATGAACCAGGAATTCGGCGGCGCCATTGCTAAAAGCCAGCTGATTGCGCTGTCCCTCATTGCCGTTTTCCTGATCATCACTGCCTGCGTCAATTTCATTAATCTCGCCACGGCGCAAGCTTTGGGGCGCAGTAGGGAAATTGGTGTGCGAAAAGTAATGGGAAGTATGAAATCGCAGCTTTTCTGGCAATTCATTACCGAAACCGCCCTCATTACTGTCATCGCTTTCGTGTTCGCGATTGGGTTGGCTTACTTCTCGCTCCCGTATATGAACGAAATGCTGTCGACGCGCGTCACGCTCGGTTTGTTGCAGGATTTCAACCAACCTCTTTTCATTTTCGGCTTGCTTGTCGTCGTAACTTTCGTTGCCGGCTCTTATCCTGGACTGGTACTCGCAGGTTTCCAGCCCATTATGGCGCTCAAAGGCAAAATGACGCAAAGTCAGGTCGGCGGATTTTCCATTCGGAAAGGTTTGGTTGTAACTCAATTTGCCATTTCGCAAACGCTTCTGATCGGCACGATTGTCGTCACTAGTCAGATGCGGTTCAACAGTGAGGCTGATATGGGTTTCAAAAAAGACGCCATTGTAATGCTGCCTGTGCCCGAAACGTCCCCGGCCAAAACCAGCGCTATGCGTGCGCGGCTGTCGCAGTTGCCGGAAGTTGAAAAGATCGCCTTTTGCGAAGCGCCGCCTGCCTCGCCCGACGGGAATTTTGATACAGGCATCCGCTACGCATCGCGCCCCGAGCAGGAGAAGTTCACGATTTTCCTTAAATCCGGTGATCCTGAATACCTTTCCATGTTCGGTTTGCAGCTGGTGGCTGGCCGTAACCTTGCTCAGTCCGATACTGTGCGGGAATATCTGCTGAACGAAACCGCCGTGAAAAAGCTGGGCGTGAAACCGGAGGAGGCGATCGGGAAAAATGTGAGTGTCAATGGCGCGGACGGCATGATCGTGGGGGTGATGAAAGACTTTCATAATTTCTCTTTCCGCTCCAAGATCGAGCCGGTTTGCCTCACCACGCGGTCCGACCATTATTCCCGCGTGGCCCTCAAAATCAGCGGACAAAATGTGCCTAAAACCCTCGCCTCCCTCGAAAAGATCTGGAACGAAACCAATGCCGAGTACATTTATTCCTACCAGTTCCTGGACGATCACCTGACGTATTTTTACGGAACCGACGAGCTCGTTTTAAAGCTCATGTGGATCTTCGCCGCCATCGCGATCTTCATCGGCTGCCTCGGCCTGTAAGGACTCATTTCCTTCATGGCCGCCCAAAAAACCAAAGAAATCGGAGTCCGCAAAACCTTAGGTGCCGGCATCGGAAGTATCATCTGGCTCTTCGGCAAGCAATTCGCCCAGCTCCTGGTAATCGCCTTCGTCATCGCCGCGCCGATTGGTTGGTGGTTGATGGATAAGTACTTAGCTGATTTCAAGTATCATATTGATTTGAATGCTACGATTTTTTTGGCTGCAATTGGGATTACGTTTTTGATTGCGATTGTGACGGTAGGGTATCGGTCGGTGAAGGCGGCGTTGATGAATCCGGTGAAGGCGTTGAGAAGTGAATGATTCAATGATCGAATGATTGAATGATTGAATGATTGAATGATCGAAATGATCTTTTATAATTGAATCTAAGGTGGGAAATTTGCTTAATCGTTTTTAGTATAGATCGAACATTTAAATGAACATTATATCTCATACTGTCGATGAAGTTCAGATTGGCGAAGTCACTTCTGACAAGCTGATTATCGAAACCGTGGAAGACGGATTGGACCTGCTCGGTAATCTTTATTACCAGGGATTTGATAGCATTGTCATTCACGAAGAGAATATTACACCCGCCTTCTTTGACCTGAAAACGGGCATTGCAGGAGAGGTACTTCAGAAATTCTCAAACTACCGGATGCGCCTGGCCATTGTAGGTGACTTTGAAAAATATTCCGGGAAAAGCATTCAAGATTTCATTTTTGAAAGTAACAGGATTGGGAGGATTAACTTTTTGGGGAGTGTTGGAGAGGCGTTGAAAAGGTTATCGCATGTGGGTTAGTGGAGAGCACATTTAATGAAGCTAGCAAAATTATTTTAGTTCGATGATTATTTCTGAATGTCTCTGAGCTACAATTTTCTAAGCTTCCTAATAGCATTCTGATAATCTACGAATGCTCTACCGAATTCTTCCGTATACTCATAGTTACTGAATTCGTATTCTTCATTCAATCCAGTATTGGTTTGCAAACTAATCTCTCCATACTTCACAATGGGAATTTGATAATTGTTTTTGAATCTTTTATCTGGCGTTCCGTTCTTATTGACCTTTGCCCAAGTTCTATCAATAATTGTCGAGTCTGGTGGCACTGAACCCGTTTCTGTGAACCGAACATATCTGTAATTGAACTGAATTTCATCAAATCCAATTACTGCAAAACTGGTTTTTGAAGAATACATAATAATAAAGCTAGGATAGAAATATAGATCAGCCCCATTTGCGTTTTGAAAATAAAGCGCATTTAGATCTGATTTAATGTCAGGTAGAGATTTTAAAGTAAATCTGACATCGCGCTTATTTACCAGTGTACTTGCAGATGAACGTGCTGCAACTCGGTCTTGATAATGTGCACTCGTCACGTCCCAGATTCGATGTGAAGATGTTAACTTTTGGAAAGCTCGGATGAGAGCATCATATTTTTCTTGAATATGTGGCTCAAAATCTACTTCAAGTTTTACAAAACAATTTTCGATCTGCTGTTTTGTTTGTTTTACTGCTTCTTTTTGCGCTAATAAGTCAACACGGATATTTTCGGCAATGGCTTTTTTTACAAGACCATAAATTAGTATGTAAGACGCTGCCAATTTGAAGACTGAGAGAGTAGCTGCAAACTGAATTTTGCGTAAATCCATTTGCAAATCTAAACGTTGCTGATGAGCTAGCAAAATTGCTTCCTTTATCCCCTGCATATCCTGGCTAGTTATTTCCTGAACATCTGCACTGAAAATATTATCGCTTTGATCGCTAACTAAATGCTCGTTAAATGTTTGAGGATCAATTAGCGGCTTATTATTTTTACCTGTTAACTTTTCCCGGTGATATAAACCAAGTGCCGGGATCCCTGTATTTAAATATGTCCCAGATTTACCAATAGTTAAACTTGCTCCCCTCACTCCAATGGATGTAGTTATTCCACTTTTACTGAAATTAAAGTGTACTCCTGGTATTATTTTGATTCGTTTACGGAAACTCCATGCCATGATGATAAAATTTTTAGGAGGTTTGTCAGAATTAAACTTTTCCTCCAAAAAACCCAATTATTTTATCAAACGGAAGTAATTATTCTAACCAATTATTAAACGGTAAGCGCTTTCTCGTACCCTTCAAAATTCGGCCTTCAAGCAAATCAGAGAGTCTAACAAGATTTGCATTTCTCCAAATTTCTTCCGAACCTTCAAGCTCCTAATCAAATGTAACATATGAAGAATCTTGCAAGAAATGCCCTGTTATGGTGGGGGTCGGCGAAAGCTCCCCAAGCGGTGTTACATCTGCTAGGACACCTAAAACAGGGCACCCCTGTTTTCCATCCTAATAATGTAACACTATGCAAACACAACCAAATTCCGACGAATCTCCGGATTCGAGGCACCTGGCTTACGGCCGGGAAGTCGCAGAGTTGCTCAGCCAGAGCCACGCTTCCACCTGGGTCAATGACCTTTGGGACATTTACAGCGGCTATATGGTCGCCCAGCCAGAGCTCGGCTACAATCCACGCGCGAGTCACATTTTCGCGTCTTTTAAAGAGCTGGTGTTCTTCTTTGAGCGCATTGGCGAGATGAAAAAGTAAGAGGGATTAATCACTCCATCTTCAAACCAAGAGCCAGGTAGCCTTCGCGGATTGCCTGGCTCTTGGCTTTACTAGTTCAGAAATTGTGCTACACCGAAGCAAAAGCCGCAGCGCGGCAAAACATCGGTAGACTGAGATGGCAAGTACGATGTGGAGATCCCGGAGGGATGTAATGTTTTCGTTGTTACATGCCTATGGCATTTGTGCGATCTCTTGGGGCCACCGTTGTTACAAATATTTATGTCTAGCGGCATTTTCCTGATGCATATTTTGGCTAGACTACAATCCGGTGCGCTGCATGTTCTTGCCAGGGAACGGGAGAATTAGTCTATCACCGCAGAATAATAAACATAAACCGTACAAACAGGAAAAAGAGCAAAAGGAGTATGCCCAGGACGATGATCGTACGGTCCAAGTATTTGCTGGAAATATACTTATTGCTCAAATCGTAGAGTTGAAGTCCGATAAAGCCGCCCAATGTATTTGTGATCAAGTCGGTGATGTCAGTTGCTCCAATGGCGAATATGTATTGAAGCAGTTCTACTACAAAGCTGAATGCAAGTATAATAGCAAGCTTCGGCCAAAATCTGGCTTTTTTAAAACAGGCGCTCAAAAGCAAACCAAATGGAATGAAGATCACACAATTTATGATCATTTCTCCGTAATTAATCCGGCCATGCCTGATGGCAGGTGCACCAAAGGGAATCAGGTTGAGCGTTCTGTTTGCGCCATCGAGCAGGTACGGAATACTGAATGTCAACTTGAATAGTACAAACCAGACCAACACCACTACATATACAGCCAGCAACCCTCTGGAGACTGTCTTTTCCATATTATTTCTTGATTAATCGGCCTATTTGCAATTCGGCGACAACATGGTTCAGCCCTTTACCATAATCACGCTCGTCACTGATTCGTCCTTCATATTCAGCCATTTGAGCCGCTCCTCGTCATTTCCGTAAGCCTGCAAGCCAGCTTCATCTTCAAAGCTGACGAGGTGGATTTCGTACGGAGGGTCGAGCTCGCCAGCGATAAACTGGTCGGCAGTGGGCCTGATCCGCATCAGCAGTTTGCCGTTGTGGCGTTCGAGCAAAGGCAAAACCCGCGATTCGAATTCATGAAAAAGGTCCTCCTTACCCTCGCGGACATAAACAAATTGCGTGATGTGGATCATGGTCAACTCGGTTTGTCAATTATATTTTGATTCTTATTTCAACTTAACCAGCGGGTGGTTCAGTCCATTTACATCATTTTTTACGATTTTATATTTGTCCAGACTTTTGAAAAGGGATGTCAGCGTTTTGAATCCGTAGGTACGTGAGTCGAAGCTGGGATCGATTTTTCGAAGTGAGGTGCCAATTTTGGAAATGAATGCCTCTTCTTCCTCGTTGGCCGATATCTCAAATGCTTTGTCAATAATGTTCATATCGATCTTCGGGTATCTGCGCTTGGGCTCCTGTTTTTTATGCTCTTTTTTGACAATTTCCTTCGGGGTAATATCCACTTTCAGCGGTTCGGGTTCTTCGGCACTTGTATCCAGCTCTGCCACCAGGTTTTCGCTGAATGTGAAGATCTCGCATGAATTTACAAATGCGATCGGCGTATTTTTCCGCCCGATCCCCATTACAAATAGCCCTTCTTCCCGGATCCGCTTCGCAAGTCCGGTGTAATCGCTGTCACTCGACACAATGCAAAAACCTTCGACACTCTTGCTATGCAGAATGTCCATTGCGTCAATAATGAGCGAGCTGTCGGTTGAGTTTTTGCCAGTAGTATAAGAAAATTTCTGGATCGGACTGATCGAATGCTGATTGACAATTTCTTTCCAGCTGTTCATATGCTGCGTGGTCCAGTCGCCGTAAATGCGTCGGATAGTCGCTTTCCCATACTTGGAAACTTCCTCCAAAGTTTCCTTCATCAATTTGGCCTGCGCATTGTCCCCATCGATCAATACGGCGATGTTAAATTTGGTTTCACTCATGGGTTAGAATCGTTTTCGGATTCCAACTTACGTAATAATTCGATGGGCTGTTAACTGTTGGCTATTAGCTGTTGGCTTTTAGCTTTTGGTTTTTGGAATTTAGTTTTGTTTTTAATGCATAACCTTCCTAAATGTTAGGTTGATCCTCGCGTTCATGGGCCTAGCTGATTTGGCTACCCGGTGTTCCCAAAACCTTTGCAAATCGCCTTTCATGAGCAGCAATGAGCCATTTTCCAGTTCCAGCGAATATTGCTGGCGATGATCTTTCTTGTTCCGGAAATCGAAAGCACGAGCCTGTCCGAAGCTCACGGAGGCGATTTCGGTTTTCATGCCGGGTATCGTATCCTTGTCGCTATGCCAGGCTACTGAATCCTTCTCGTTGCGGTAATAGTTGAGCAATACGCCATTGAAATTCATTCCCGTATAGTCTTCCACTTTCTTTTTAATTTCCCAAAGTTCTTCTGTCCATTCAATAGGTGGTCTTTTGTCCCCCTTTACCATCGGCCGGTCGCCAAACCATGCAGAAAGACGCGGTGTAAGTACTTCTTTTTCATACATCACCACCTTTGTTTGCTGCCAGGGAATGGTGAGAACGAAGATTTTCAGATATAAGTCACTTGTCTTTTTATCAAAAAAA
This sequence comes from Dyadobacter sp. HNCC25DJ183, assembly GCF_056895175.1. Classification (NCBI taxonomy): domain Bacteria; kingdom Pseudomonadati; phylum Bacteroidota; class Cytophagia; order Cytophagales; family Spirosomataceae; genus Dyadobacter; species Dyadobacter sp. HNCC25DJ183. Next base: position 70,890 of record NZ_JBXHAP010000007.1, on the reverse strand, counting down.
TCAGGCACATAATCCATTAAATGTTGCGGAAGCGAAAGGTGCTCCCTATCGTTGAATAATTTGAATTGTTCCATCTCCCCGTACCCATTTATTTGTTCTAACTACTTCTTCCTGATTCTCTTAACATCATTGACTCTGGCCAGTTTTTTAATACTGCCTGCATTCGGCAGGTTTTCCGGCATGGTACCTCCTAGCTCTTCGATCGTCTGCCGCACTTTCGCGCCTACTTCAAAATGCGTTTGATTCGCCTTTTGCTTACCTGTAATTTTTTCACGTCTAAGCTTATCGTCCGTTTGTGTCGTGCGGAAAAGGTTTGCAGCGAGTTCGGAGCTACCCATATGATCCAGAATGTGCTGACTTTTTTTAAGTTCTTTCTTTTCATGGATTGCTTTTGCATCCAACCCTCCGTACAATCCCATATAACCGTGGTTTTGAAAAATGGCATAATCAACAGGTTCGACTACACCGGCAATGCGGGCAGAGTTGGCAAGTAGCAGATTATGCCTGGTCACTTCTCCGCGCAAGAAAACACGCTTCTCATTTTCTCCCGGAAGGTTATTGTACGCTTCCATTTGCTGGATCTCCTGCAAACGCGTTTGTACGGCAAAGTAAGTCTGGCCTAGTGCGACGACCTCCTTGGAAGGGTCGGCATTCTGTACGATCAGGTAGCAGGCGTAGCGGGAGAGTTTCATATTATCACTTTTCCGTTTTGCGCCTTTACCCAGCTCGATCATTTCGTGCATTTGAACGAAATGATCTGAAACGTTCTGTTCGCTGTTTTTGCAAGCTTCCTTGGCTCTTTCAATCACTGCTTTGAAGTAGCGGTACTCCGTATATTCTAGGATTTTTGCCAGATCCCGCGCACTCCAATACTCATTTCCCTGCTCGTCTGTTCTCCTGATTTCTTCAAAAAGCGATAGGTGATTGTCTGTTGTCATAGTGCTTTCTTTTAGGTGTATAGAAATGATTTTGTCTGGCTCAAACTTCAAAAAAAGATTGCACTTATACAAGCAATTTGATATTATTGTAATCAATTTATTGATATTTAAAATATCATTTATTTTGTAACTTATTAATAAACAATCTTTTAATTTTTTAAATGGGCTAAAATATGCATCTGCGCTTCGCTAACATATGGTTCCGGCATTTAGCGACAGATTGGGAAACAATCAGACGGCCCGAGTTGAAGGAGCAGCAGTTTGTTCTGGCTGCGCCGGAACGTAACCGGATGGTGGTAAAGGCTGCCAGTCAGCAGGCGCAGGATAACGGGATTGAGCCTGGAATGGTAGTAGCGGATGCCCGGGCTATTTTCCCGGACCTGGAAGTGATCAATGAAAAGCCTGAGGAAATCACGACGCTTTTAATAAGTCTGGCGGAATGGTGCATCCGTTATTCGCCCATTGTATCAATTGATCCACCAGACGGTCTGATCCTCAACATAACCGGTTGCACGCATTTATGGAAAGGCGAAGAAAATTACTTGGCGGAAATAGCAGGTAAGCTTAGTAAACAAGGGTACCAGGTAAGGGTAGGTATCGCGGACACGATCGGAGCGGCCTGGGCAATGGCGCATTTCGGGGCGGCTAAGTCAATAGTGCCGCCTGATCATCAGGCAAATGCATTGCTCAGCTTGCCGCCTGCAGCATTGCGCATTGAACCTGCTATTGTTGAAAAGCTGCATAAACTGGGTTTGTACCAGATCCGCAATTTCATCCATATGCCGCGTCCCGTGTTGAGAAGGCGTTTTGGTCAGCAGTTACTAGACCGGCTGGACCAGGCGACCGGGCATGCACTGGAAATCATCGAGCCCGTGCAGCCCATTGTGCCCTATCAAGACAGACTTCCCTGCATGGAGCCGATCGTGACAGCTACCGGAATTGCGATTGCATTAAAAATCCTCCTTAAAAAGCTTTGCAAGCGGTTTTTAAAAGAAGGTAAAGGTTTAAGAAAAGCAATATTTAAAGGATTTCGGGTAGATGGAAAAATTGTACAGATTGATATAGTTACTAACTGCGCATCCAATCACCGGGAGCATCTTTTCAAACTTTTTGAACTCAAAATCCAGACGTTGCGGCCTGCCTTGGGTATTGAATTGTTTGTTATAGAAGCTCCTGAGGTAGAAGATGTTGACCCGGTGCAGGAGTCGATCTGGAATATTTCCGGAGAAAATGACCGGGTTACCTTAATGGAATTGCTCGACAGACTTGCGGGTAGGGCAGGAATGCAGGTGATCCGCCGCTTTTTGCCTGTGGAACATTACTGGCCCGAAAGGTCGGTCAGCGAGGCAGCTTCGCTGAAAGATCCAATGCCGACTCCCTGGCGTACCGACCGGTTTCGGCCGGTACAGCTGCTGGCAATTCCTGAAAAAGTATTTGTGACGTCGATGTTACCGGATTATCCGCCCATTCTTTTTAATTATAGAGGTAAGGTGCACATGATCCGGAAAGCAGACGGGCCTGAAAGGATCGAGAGCGAATGGTGGCTCGAAGAAGGTGAGCACCGGGATTACTATTGCGTTGAAGATCAGCATGGAGCACGCTACTGGATCTTCCGGCTGGGGCATTATGAGGAGGATAAGCGGATATGGTTCATTCACGGATTTTTTGTCTGATGTATACGGAACTGCAGGTAACAACCAATTTCAGCTTTCTGCGCGGAGGCTCGCACCCGGAAGAGCTGGTTGCGCAGGCTGTGAATTACGGGTACAAAAAAATCGCGATCACCGACCGGAACACACTCGCAGGGGTAGTGCGTGCACATGCGGCTGCCAAAAAACTCAAAGGTATCAGGGTCATACCTGCCTGTCGGCTTGACTTGCTGGACGGACCAAGCCTGCTCGCATACCCTACTAACAAAAATGCCTACTCCCGGCTTTCCGCTTTGTTGACGGAGGGTAATATACGTACTGAGAAAGGACAATGCCATTTGTATAGAAAAGATGTGTACAAATACGCAAAAGGAATGAAGTTCATAGTCGTGCCGCCTGCTACACTCAATGCAGCATTTGATTTTGAACCCGAATTCAGAAGAGCATTAAGAGAATACAAAAAGAACCTGGGAAGTCAGCTTTACATTGCCGCTGCTCGCACTTACCAGGGGGACGATACCAAAAAGCTGTACCGGATTTCGCAGCTTGCTGAGGAATTGAATGTGCCGATGGTCGCCACAAATGATGTGTATTATCACCATCCGCAACGCAGGGAATTACAGGATGTACTGACCTGCATTCGCGAAAAGTGCACCATCTACAATGCAGGTTTCAAGCTATATCAAAACGGCGAGCGGTTTTTGAAGGAAGAAGAAGAAATGAAGCGCCTCTTTGCCTGGTACCCCGACGCTATTAAACGTACCCGTGAAATAGCAGATGCCTGCCGTTTCTCACTCGACTCACTTCAATATGTTTATCCGGAAGAAATAACCAAACAAGGTCGCTCGCCGCTGGAAGAACTGGCTGAGCTGACGTGGCAAGGAGCAAAAGAGCGATATCCTGATGGTGTTCCTGAAAAGATCAGGTCTGCGATCGAGCATGAAATGGTGTTCATCAAGGAGATGGACTATGCGCCTTATTTTCTTACCGTTTATGATATTGTCAGGTTTGCCAAAGAGCAGAAGATCCTTTGCCAGGGGAGGGGATCTGCGGCTAATTCGACCATTTGCTACTGTTTAGGTATCACCTCAGTTGATCCAATGCAAATCGACCTGCTTTTTGAACGTTTTATCTCTTCGGCCAGAAATGAGCCGCCAGATATTGATGTGGATTTTGAGCACGAGCGGAGGGAGGAAGTAATTCAATATATCTATCAAAAATACGGTCGCGATCGTGCGGGTATCGTAGCAACTGTTACGCAGGTACACCAGCGTGGTGCGATCCGGGATGTGGCGAAGGTAATGGGCATGTCGCTGGACGCGATCAACCGGCTTTCCAATTCGATCTGGGAATTTACAGATGAATGGTTTGAAGGTAAACGAGTAGCCGAGCAGGGTTTTAACCCAAAAGATCCGCATTTGATCAAAATCCTGGACCTTACCAAACAGTACATGGGCTTCCCACGCCAACTCGGCCAGCATACCGGCGGATTTGTGATCACGCAGGGTAAATTGTCAGACTTATGCCCGATTCTGAATGCAAGAATGGAAGACCGAACCTGCATTGAATGGAATAAAGATGATATTGACACGCTGGGTTTCCTGAAAATCGATGTACTCGCGCTCGGGATGCTTACCTGCATTCGCAAAGCTTTTGACCTCGCCAAACTGCATTATGGCAAGGATTACACACTTGCTAATATCGAGCAGGATGACAGGGTTTATGATATGATCTGCAAGGCGGACACAATCGGTGTATTTCAGATCGAAAGCCGGGCGCAGCAGTCTATGCTCCCCCGATTGAAGCCACGCGTGTTTTACGACCTGGTGATCGAAGTAGCAATTGTGCGCCCAGGGCCTATTCAGGGGGATATGGTGCATCCTTATTTGCGCAGAAGGAATGATGAAGAGCTAGTGGAGTATCCAACTCCTGAGTTGGAAAAAATATTAGAAAGAACCCTGGGAGTGCCCCTTTTTCAGGAGCAGGCTATGAAAATTGCGATTGTTGCTGCCGGTTTTACGCCTTCCGAAGCAGATGAGCTGAGGCGAAGTATGGCAACTTTTAAAGTGAAGGGAATGGTAGAGCGGTTTGAAAAAAAGCTGGTGGAGGGAATGACCGCGAGAGGCTACACCGAAGAATTTGCAAGACGCATTTTCAAACAACTCGAAGGATTCGGCAGCTACGGTTTTCCCGAAAGCCACGCGGCCAGTTTTGCATTGCTGGTGTATGTGTCCTGCTATCTTAAATGCTTTTACCCAGAAGTATTCGCTACTGCACTGCTGAACAGTATGCCAATGGGTTTTTACCAGCCCGCGCAAATCATCATCGACGCCCGAAAACACGATGTGGAAGTTCGCGAAGTAGATATCAACCATTCTCAGTGGGATAATATTCTGGAAGAAAAAACGGGTAAGTACCATCCGATCCGCTTAGGTTTCAGGCAGATCAAAGGAATGCGGGAAGATGAAATCCAGTCACTGATAGCGGGTAGGGAAAAACCTTACTCTAGCGTGCACCACCTGCGCGAGGCCAGCGTGTCGCAGGCTGCATTGGAGCGACTGGCTGATGCGGATGCATTCAGGTCGATCGGGCTGGACAGGCGGCGGGCACTTTGGGAAGTGACTGCATTGAGCGACCGGCCCATTGGTTTATTTGAAGGTCAACCCTCGGCCAGTGCCACTGAGCCGCAGGTACAGTTGCCGCTTATGACCGCTTCTGAGCACGTGGTGCAGGATTATGCTTCCACATCACTGTCTTTAAAAGCACACCCGGTGAGTTTTGTGCGTGAAAAGCTGAAAGAGCAAGGCATTTATTCCACCAACGATCTGGAACTGATCGGCAACAACCGGCCGGTGAAAGTAGCAGGGCTGGTGCTCGTCAGGCAGCGGCCTGGTACGGCGGGAGGGGTTTGTTTTATTACGATTGAAGATGAAACTGGCTATGCGAACCTGGTGGTTTTTGAAAAGCTGTTTGAAAAATACCGGAAAGAAGTGTTGCGCGCGCGGCTGCTGATGGTGGAAGGAAGGTTGCAAAGAGAAGGAGACGTAACGCACGTAATTGTTCAGAAATGCTATGATTTGTCTGTTTTACTCAAAAAGCTCACAACCATTGAAACTGAAAATCCCGACATACTTACGCTTTCCCGCGCCGACGAAAAGGATGAATATGTGTCACAAGCAATCAACAAACGGACGCAGGTAAGGCGCGACGTGCAGACTGAAATTTTCCCGACGGGAAGGAATTTCAGATAAAACAATTTATTTTAGTAGTTATGAGGATGACTCCAACACTCTGACACCACTTCCATCGTCACCCGACGCGCTTCCTTTTGATAAAGGTTAGCATTGTATTGCCTGTATTTTTCTTCAAATCATTCCTGAACACTGCCACTTTGCACTGTTTTCGAGCCCATTCATCTATACAATTATGGAAGGTCCATTTAATAACCAGCAAATAACAGAATTCATCAATAGCGGCTTTATCAAGCTGAATAACGCATTTTCAGCGGATGTTGCTGCCGCGGCCAGAGAAATACTATGGAAAGACCTGGACTGTAATCCGAACGACCGCTCCACCTGGACGAAACCGGTCATCAGGCTCGGCATGTACACAGACGAACCATTCCATAAATCAGCTAATACGGATGTGCTGACAAGCGCATTTGATCAGCTGGTGGGTAGGGGAAAATGGCTGCCAAGGTTTAGTATGGGTACTTTCCCCGTCCGCTTCCCTTCTGAACAATCGCCCGGCGACGATGGCTGGCACGTGGATGCAAGTTTTCCCGGCGACAATCCCGACAATTTTTTTGACTGGCGCATTAATATATTTTCCAAAGGCCGCGGCTTGCTGATGCTCTTCCTTTATTCCGATGTGACTGAAAACGATGCGCCTACCCGCATCAGAATAGGTTCGCACCTGGATATTGCCCGCATTTTGGAACCCGAGGGCGACCGTGGTCTCTCATTCATGGAAGTGGCTTCCCGGCTGGATGCGCTGCCCGCAAAGGAAGAAGCGCTTGCAACGGGCACAGCCGGTACGGTTTACCTGTGTCACCCGTTTCTTGTACATGCGGCTCAGCCACATCGCGGCACTAACCCGAAGTTTATGGCGCAGCCTCCGCTGGTACTGAGAGATCAGCTTGTCATTTCTGGCCAGACTGAGAACTACACGCCAGTGGAGCTTGCTATCCGGCGCGCATTGGGTAAATAGGGCAGATATGGGTGCTGTTTTTTCATTTGGCTAATTGTAGCGGTTACTTTAGTTTTGGGTTACGGCATTTCGTGTGGTACCTCCATCGCTCTCAATTCAGTTCATGAAATCACTTATACTTTCAATTACGGCTGTGCTGGCTATTGTTTTCAGCAGTCACGCACAGCCGGATTCTACTGCATTTTCCATATTCCGGAATAAAATCAGCAGCAAACCCGACTCGGGGCGCTTTGAAGACCTGAATAATTATGGGTACGATATGATCGATCTGCTCAAATTTGGCCGGGTCGACAGTGCGATTATGGAAATGATGGAACTGGCTGTTGATAAAGAGAACCGGGTTTGGGAAGGGCGTACTTATATGTTGATGGCCTGGTTGCAAAAGGTACAGAGTAATTCCAATGCGGCGGTTTCAAATTACCAGAAGGCGCAGGCATTGTTTCAGAAAGCCGGGGAAGTGCGGCGGGAAATCAGGGCGCTGCAAAGGATTGGCAGCGTTTATATTACCGTAAATGATCTGAAACTGGCTGAACATTACTTCCGGAGAGGGTTGTCTCTGGCCGAAAAAAGCAAGATGGAAGATGAAGTAGCCAATATGTACACCGATTTTGCCACAGTCGAGGATATCAGGAAAAATTACAACGGTGCACTTGCTTACAATGATAAGGCTTTGAAAATATACAAAAAGCTGGGCGCCGACTTCTCGTCAACACTTTTCAACAGAGGTATTATCCTCAAAAATGCAGGCAGGTATCAGGAATCGCTGAATACTTACATGCAGCTGCTCGATTATGCCAAAAAGGAGTCGGACCAGTTTCTTGAAAAAATGGTTTACCTCAATCTTCCCAACACATTACTCCTGCTCGGCAGGCCAGATGAGGCGGAACAATATGTTAAAAAAGCCATTGAAATGGCCAAAACAAGTCCGCAGCGGATCAACGATTATATGCATATCTACGAGATGCTGACGAATATCTACAAAAAAAAGGGGCAGTTTGAACAGGCGCTGAACTACCAGAATCAATGGGTTGCGTACCGCGACAGCGTGTTCAATTCAGAGAAAAGCAGGCAGCTGATCGAGGCGGAAACGAGGTTTCAGGCAAAGGAAAACCAGGAACGCATTCAGCGGCTGGGTACTGAGAACTATGAGAAAAAACGACAACTGTGGTGGCTTTATGGCGGAATTTCCATGCTGGCGTTCCTGCTTGCGATCGCATTGTGGCAGTACAGGATCATTCAGCGGGTGAACCAGAAACTTGAAATTACCAATAGCAACCTGTCAGAAGCCAATAGCCGGATCAGCGTTCAGGCGACGCAGCTCAAAGAGTTAATGCAGGAATTGCATCACCGGGTGAAGAATAATCTCGCCATTGTTTCCAGCCTGTTATCACTGCAAGCCAGCCGTTTGGAAGATGAGAAGGCGATCCAGGCTGTGACGGAGGGGCAGCAAAGGGTAGAGGCTATGTCGCTGATCCACCAGCAATTGTATCAAACCGACAATGTGGCCGGGGTAAGTGTCAAAGAGTATATCCAGGATCTGGTGAAAGGACTAATGCAGTCTTTCGGCTATTCGGAGGATTTCAGTTTGCGTACAGACATTGAACCCATCGTACTGGACCTTAAAATGGCTGTTCCCCTCGGCCTCATTGTCAATGAGCTGATCACAAATGCATTCAAGCATGCTTACCAGGGCATTGAAAATCCTGAGCTCAGTATCAGGCTGTGGCAACAGGAGGAAGTATACCTCGAAATTAAAGATAACGGGAGAGGTGTGGATGTCGCAAATTGGCGAAAAGCGGGTGGACAGTCGTTTGGAAAGCGGCTGGTTGCTTCTTTAACGAAGCAGATTAACGGAAGGATAAACGTTGATTCTGAGCAGGGTTCGCGATTTTTACTCAATTTTCCACTTGCCTGAGCGACAATAAAAGCAGTTTGGCACGGTTTTGTGTATCATAGGTAACATATCATCAATAAAACTAAAAATCATTAAATATTAGCAATCATGAAATCATCAGCCAAAACCGCTTACGAAACAAACCAGGAGTTTTTTGAAGATCAAAATATGCTGGCGGACACTAATCCATTCCAACGCTCAGCTGCTCCTGTTATGCAGAAAGCGGGTAAGAGACCAAGGATTATGAAGCCGGTATACTCAGTAAGACTCGCTTAGTAAGCACACGCTACTCACATTACATTGCCAATGCAGGAATTCGAGAACCTGCATTGGCAATTTTTTTGTGATATACTGTGGGATTTTGGATTATTTTAGTGCAGATAAACTCCTGAATCCTATGCTATTCCATTACTTCAAGATCGCATTTCGGTCTATCCGAAAACAAGCCGGTATGAGCGTTGTCAACATAGGCGGACTGTGCGTCGGGCTGGTTGCTTCATTGTTTGTTGTGCTGTATGTGGCCAATGAATATAGTTTCGACCGCTTTCACGAGCAGGGGAGCCGGATCGTCAAAGTGGAGTTTGATCATTCAGACGACGAGGCTTCTTATTCTGTTCCGTGGATGTCGTATGATTTTGGTGCGGAAGTCAAGGAACAATGTGCCGAAATTGAGGATTTTGGAAGGATAACGGACAATTCATTTTATAGTAAACTGGTTTTTAGTGATGAAAATCACCGTTTTTACGAATCCGGATTTGTGGCGGCCGACGCCGGTTTTCTTCGCCTCTTTTCTTTTAAAATAATAAAAGGCGACCGCCGCACTGCACTTACTAAACCTGGTACGATCATCCTCACAGAAAGTACTGCTAAAAAGTATTTCGGAGAGGCCGATCCGCTTGGAAAAACGATCACTTACGATAAAACCAATGTTTATCAGGTAGTTGGTGTAATTCAGGACCCGCCCGCAAACTCGTCCATTCAGTTTGACTTCCTGGCTGACCTGCATTCCTATCGCGCCAATGAGCTCCGCGAAATGGCGGGTTACCTGGATAAAAAAGCATTAAAAACGCAGACCAACAACATAGGCGCAACCGGCAGCTACAACACTTACTTTTTAATCAAAAACAATGCATCGGCCAAAGCTGTGGAATCCCGCATTCCGTCGCTGCTTTCCGAGAGAGCAAAGATCAAAGATAAAAAGGACGGCTATCATCTTTATGCACTTCACGATCTTCATTTCGACCGCATTGATCTGACTGCCAGACAAAAAGCAATCGTATTTTCGGTCATCGGTGTGCTGATCCTGGCATTGGCGCTGATCAATTATGTTAATCTTACTACGGCCTATGCATCTACCAGGTCGGCGGAAGTATCGGTAAGAAAGGTGGTCGGCGGCGCACGCAGCTCCCTTGTTTTTCAATTTTTCCTCGAATCTTTTCTGTCTGTTACCATTGCATTTGCAGCGGCTGTTCTGCTCGTACTTATCTTTTATAATGCAGTGTATACTGCGCTTTCGATCGAGGTCGATACCCATTTTTTGCGGAGTCCATGGTTTATAGTCCCGGTGATTATTTTTTATGTGTTGAGCATTGTGCTGGCTGGGAGCTATCCGGCATTGATGCTTTCCGGCTTTTCGCCCGGGGATGCATTACGCGGTAACCTGGCGATCCTGGGCAATGCGGCCACTACACGCAACTTTCTCACCGTATTTCAGTTTACAATCTCCATTTCGCTGATTATCTGTTCTTTCCTGATATTTAAACAAATGCAGTTTTTTCAAAAGAAAGAACTTGGCATTGCGCGTGATCAGGTTGTGACGGTGTTTTTGGATCATCAGGACGGGATGAGCAAACATTACAAAGTGATCCGGAGCGAGTTGGACCGCATTTCCGGCGTGGATGCAGTTACCTCGTCGAGTTTGCTGATGTACCATCCATATGGGAATTCACTCGAACTCAAGCGGGCAAATTCAGATAAGCGGGTTACAGTCAACTCGTTTCGCGTGGATGATCATTTTGTGAAAACCATGCAGATCAAATGGGCGGCAGGTCCGGCAAAAACAGCGCTGACAAGCGGACTGTTGCTCAACGAAACCGCAGCTGCTGAACTCGGACTGAATGCCGCTAATTTTAAGCATACATTTGATCTGGGACAAGATATGAAAAAGGATGTAGTTGGGATTGTAAAGGATTTTCACTACACTTCACTACGCCAGAAGGTCAAACCGATGGCCTTAATGCTGAACAGCGATAGCGTTTTTAATGATTATCTGTATATCAAAATCAACAAAAATGCGGATATGAAAACCGCACTCGCTGGTGTGGAACGTGTGTACAACCAGTTTAAAGTAAACCGCCCGTTTGAATACACATTCCTGGATGAAACCTATGCTAAAATGTATAAGAAAGAGGTACTTACAGGGCGCATTGTGTATTGGTTTACGATAGTGTCCATTCTCATTGCCTGTCTGGGCTTGTATGGTCTGACCACATTCACTGCCCGGCAGCGGCAAAAGGAAATCGGGATCAGGAAAGTGCTCGGGGCTACTGTGCTGAACATCGTGACGATGCTTTCCAAAGATTTCGTCAGGCTTGTGATCTTCTCTTTCGTACTCGCCTCGCCGCTGGCCTATTTTGCAATGGAAAAGTGGCTGGGAGATTTCGCTTACCGCATTCCGGTGAGTCCCTGGGTATTCGTGCTCGCAGGTACTGGCGCACTTTTGTTGGCATTGATCACAATCAGTTTCCAGGGCGTAAAAGCGGCAATTGCTAATCCTGTCAAGTCTTTGAAATCGGATTAAGTGAACAGTTTCAAACCATAAAATTTTACATGATGACATCTAAAAAAGCCATATTATTCGGAGCGAGCGGCTTCATCGGTTCTTATCTCCTGGAAGGGCTTTTGAACGATCCTGATTATGCGCAGGTAACCGTTGTTGTCAGGAAAAATCTGAACAAATCGCATCCCAAATTGAAAGTCCTGATTGGCGACTACAATACACTACCCGCATTGAGAAATGAGATCGTAGCCGATGATGTATTCATCGCTCTGGGTACTACCAGAAAGAATACACCCGACGAAAAGATCTATTACCAGGTGGATCACGATTATCCGGTGCTTGCAGCCCGGATTGCGAAAGAAAATGGCGCGAAGTCTGTGTTTGTAGTAAGTGCTGTGGGCTCCAATGCGGGTTCAAGTGTTTTCTATGTACGTACCAAAGGGGAAATGGAGCAGGATATTATCGCGCTGGATATGGAGCACACGCACATTTTCCGTCCTTCCATGATCATGGGGGATCGCCAGGAGAGCCGCCCGCTGGAAAAATCTTTTATCGGATTGTTTTCATTAATCAACCCCTTGCTGATCGGCCCCGTCAAAAAATACCGGGGCATCCAGGCAAAAGATATAGCCAAAGCAATGCTAGCCGCCGCGAAAAAAACATCCGGCAAAGTGCAGGTTTACGAATGGGAAGAAATGTCAGCGCTGATTTGACGGTTGACTCTTTACACACAGTAAGACTGTGATGTATAAAGAGCCAACCATCAATCGGTGAATTAACTAGCATCTAACAGCTAATAGCTGGCAGCTTAATACTTAAACCGCTGCTCCTCCGGTAAATCGGATACATGCCCGATTTTGCCGGATCTGTAATCGCGGTAGAGATTCCGGATCTCTTCGTCTTTGTCAGCGATGAAAGGTCCGTAGGAAACAATCGGGTCGTTTTGGGGTTGACCGGCGTACAGAATAGCCCGTCCGCCTGAACTGCCGCCGGAAAGGCTGAATGTACTTTCGCCTTCTTCGTCGAGCCTGTCAAACCATCCTATCTGACCGTCGCTTAATGTTCCCGAGTTTCCCACTTCCAGGCTACCTTCAATTACATATAGGAACGCATTGAATGTAGCGGGCAACTTTTGCGTCGTTTTTGCGCCAGGTTGCAGGATCATGTCGGCAATTACAACCGGTGTGTGATTCTTCACAGGTGAAGTAACGCCGCCCAGTGTACCGCTGTAAATCCGAATTTCTACACCATTGTCGTAGACTTTCGGCACATTCGAGAAGGGAAGATCCTGCACGCGCGGGGTAATCCACCTGTCTTTTTTGGGCAGGTTAAGCCACATTTGCAGCAGCCGCATTTTCGATTCACCTTCAATAGTCTCCGTATGAACAATGCCGCTTCCCGCTGTCATCATCTGAAAATCCCCCGACTTCATGGTATGCGCCGAGTCGCCCACTTCGCCTTCGATCAAAAGCGAAACCGTTTCAAACCCCGCATGCGGGTGGGGGCCACCCACCGGTTCATTGTCTTTTTTGTCCAAAAAATCATCCATCAAAATAATGAATGGATCGCTGTTGCTAAAATCATTCTGTATCACAGCCCGCGCAATATGATCAGGGCCGAGAAAACCCTGGTTTGCGCGAGGAGCTTGCACCTTAACCAGCTTGCGGTTTAAAATTGGAGTTTCCATGTTCTGTTGTCTGTTTGTTATTAGGTACCAGCGCCAATTCTGAGCCTGGACTTCACTTTAACAAACAAAAAAACAGCGCATTGCATCCTCCCGCCACGCTATACATTAGGTTACCGGAATGCTTCCATCTACTGGAATCGCCGATTTTGGTGTGAGTGCAGTACATTCGGATTTGCAGAGTGGATGCGCATCTTGCCTGCCGACTTTACATATACGTGCTCTGCGTCTCCTCAAAAATCACCCAGAAATTCCGGGGTACTTCTCCGTGCAGATTGGCTTCCAGGATTTCGAGGTGCGTGTGCCAGCCGCTGCCGATCATCTGGCGGTTTTTGCCTTTATCTGCTATGTTCCGATGGGTAAGTACAAGACGTACGCCGTCAGCTTCGGTGGTGAGCTCGAAGGTGACTTCGGAATCGTCATGCCAGGTGAATGAAAGCAAATGGGGCGGACTTACCTGCAACACTTTCCCGCTGAAACTGTGTCCTGCCTCCATAGCCTTATGAATTTCAGGCGGCGGGCCTGGAATCGGACTGAGTTCGCTGTGCATGAAATGCAATGTAAAATTCCCGCCGGGAAACAGCTCCATTTCGCCTTTCGCAAGCCACTTTCCGCGTTTTTCGGAATCTGTGAGGTAGCTCCATACTTTGTCAATGCTGCTGTTGAAAACGCGCTCAAAGCAGATCACGCCCGGTGCGAGTATCTTTCCTTTTTTTGCCATGATCAATCCGTCAGAATGCCGCGAGTTGGATCAGATTTCCGCAGGTATCTTCAAAAATCGCTTCATAACCCCATTCCGTTTTCACAGGCGCTTTGCGGAAAACAACGCCCGCAGCACTCAGTTTCTCGTATTCCTGGTAAATGTCACTCGTAGAAAAGGTGATCACGGGCAGGTTGGCTTCCCACAAACTGGTCTGGTAAGTGGAAGCGATCGGGTTCTGGTTGGGTTCCAGCAGGATTGAAGTTCCGTCAGGCTGGTCCGAAGAAGCAACAATTGCCAGGTAAGCTTCGGGAACAAACATTTTTTCCACAAAGCCAAGCTTCTCCGTGTAAAACTGATGTGCTTTCACAACATCATTTACAAACACACTCACCATTTCGATTTTCATACGATCAATTTTTAAGGTTTGGAAAAAAGCATTTACTGTTCATTGTTCAAAAGATCTTCAAGCGTATCAAGCCGATTGTTCCAGAAAGCGAGGTGCTCCCCGGCCCATTTGGTAACTTCTTCCAGCGCACCCAGGTTAGCCTGGCAGCGTTTTTCGCGTCCGTGCTTGACCATTACCACGAGTCCGCATTCGGTAAGTATCCGCATGTGCTTGGAAATGGCCGGCTGGCTCATATAAAAGTTGTCAGCTATGTCGCTGACGGTCATCGTACGGGAGGCAAGTAACCCGATCATCGCTCTTCTGGTTGGATCTGCAATCGCCTGAAAAACATCTCTGCGCGCTGTCATCTCAATTTTTAAATAAATATAACCGTTCGGTTATGCAATTATATATATAACCAAACGGTTATGCAACCGTCTTCAAAAAAACTTGTTCAACTATTTTCACAGACTATCGAAACTTGTATGATAATCCCCGTGTATGTGTTTATGTTGCATTCCACCTAACCCGCTAAAAACCGCATGCAGATACCCGTAAAGAACAAGCTCGAAACAGCAGAGCTGTTCAGGATCAAGAGAATGAAGGAAGTGATCAAAACGACCAACCCCCACGGTCACAAGGATTATCTCGAAATCATTTACCTCCGGGAAGGCGCGGGTGTGCACCATATTGATCACCATCATTTTGAGGTTAAACCTTTCAGTCTGTATTTCGTGATGCCCGGCCAGATCCACAGCTGGGCGCTTACAGAGATTCCCAAAGGTTTTGTGATCATGCTGCAAAAAGATTTCCTGCTCAACCAGCCTTTCTACAACTCTCTTTTCCAAAGCTTTCCACCCATTTTTAAAAATGGATATGAGCTGGAACATGTGGATAAGAAGATTTGCGAGCTATTCGAAAACATAGAAACTGAATACCAGGAGCAGCAGGAAAATTATCTCGCGGTGATCCAGACTTACCTGCAATTATTATTCAATCTGTTAAAAAGGGAAACCGATACGCCGCAGCCGCAGGTTTTACCTGATCAGCTGACAGCCTTTTTCGGCCTGGTCGATGCACATTATAAAACCAATCATGAAGTAGGTTTTTATGCAGACAGCCTGCATGTTACTACCAAAACACTCAACAATACCTGCCGGAAGGTCCTGGACAAAACGGCGGGCGAGCTGATCAATGCCAGACTGAACCTGGAAGCCAAAAAGCGGCTGCTCTATTCGGAGGATACATTGTCCGAGATTGCCTATGAACTGGGCTTTACCGATCCGTCGCACTTCAACAAGTTTTTTAAAAGGCAGGTGGGTGTGCTGCCCGGCATTTACAGGAAAGGAATTTCCTGAATGTACCAGTTTTTGGACTTATACTACCAAGTCTACCAGGTTACAGGGTATAATTTTGCCTGATCAACAACTCCGATCCGGCGAAATTTACTTTTGATGAAACTCTTTACATTGCTGTTTTTAGGGCTGTGCAGCTTTCTCAATGCATCAGCGCAAATTACTTTTGGTATATCCGGAAAAGTGACCGACCAGCAAACCGGCCTGCCACTTTCATTCAGCTCGGTTACATTGTACAAAAGCAGCGACTCGACACTCGTCAACGGCGTGGTCGCGAACGAGCAGGGGGCTTACCAGTTCAGCGATATCGCGCCAGGGACTTACTACATTCAGGCGCAGTATATCGGCTACTATAATCAGCAGCAGACTTTGCTGGAAACCGGCGGCAACCAGGTCGTCAACATCGCCTTGCGTGCCGACTCCCGAATGCTGGAAGAGGTGCGTGTGCGTGGCACGCAGGGAGTTGTGGAGAATAAAGTCGACAGGCAGGTATACAAGGCAGGCAGTTTCCTGAACAGCAAAGGCGGCACCGCAGTGGACGTTTTACGAAACACGCCATCTGTGACCGTGAACAGTGAAGGTGCGATTACATTAAGAGGATCTTCGGGCTTTCTGGTGCTGATCAATGGAAAGCCGGTACAATCCGACCCCGCGCAGGTACTGAGCCAGCTACCAGCCAATCTCATCGAAAATGTGGAGGTAATTACTTCGCCCTCGGCCAGGTTTGATCCCGACGGTAAAGGCGGGATCATTAATATTGTGACAAAGGCTGCTGTGGCCGGAGAGCGCTATTTTTCTGCCAATGTAATGGGCGGACTGCCCGCTGTGTACACTTATGATAACCTGAAAAATCCACGGCGTTTCGGTGCAGATGCGTCGTTCGGTTTCAGGAGTGCCAAATGGGATTTTCAAATGAGCGGGAGTTACCTTAGAAACGATATTGCGGGCAGGAGAGTAGGGGACGTGCGCACGACCATCGGTAACATCCAGACTACCTTTCCTTCCGACGGGGAGCGCAGTTTCAACAGGTACAATTACACCGGCCGCGCATCGCTCTCATTTATGCCCAATCAGAATAACAGTATTTCGGCAGGGATTTACAAAGGGTACCGCTCACAATCGCGCCGCGCGGACATTGTTTACAACAACACAAAAACCAACCTGACAACAGGTGAAGTAGCAGGAAGGATCACGTATTTCAACAGCAACATTGCACGAAAAACGGCAGATATTACACTTGGTAACCTGGATTATGTACACACTTTTACGAACAAATCGTCCCTATCCATATCCGGTTTGTACGAGCGGGCCGAGCTGGACGGACTGACAACCAACCTGAATACCGACCAACCCGCGCGCCTCAAAGTATTGCAGTACACCCGCAACCCAAGCGAGAACCCGCTGAATGCGTACCGTTTTCGTGCGGATTATGCAGTGAACCTTGGCAAAGGAAAGCTGGAAGCAGGATACCAGTACCGCAACCAGGTTCAGAAAGGAGCGTTTCAGTATCTGAACCAGAATATAGAAGATGGTACGCTGGAACTTGTGCCTGAATTCAGCAGCCGCACTCGGGTAGCAAATCAGATCCACGCCACGTTTGTGCAGTACGCAGGCAAGCAGGGAAAAATCGAGTATGCGGGCGGTTTGCGTTACGAGTATTCAACCCGCGCATTTACAGCTGGAACTGATGCAACGCGACACCTTAATTTGTCCAACCTTTTCCCGACAGCCAGCCTGCAGTACCAGGCGGGCAAAAACCTCCGGCTGAAAGCAAATTACAGCAAAAGGGTGCAGCGGTCTACCAATGCGGAGCTCAATCCATTTCCCGAGCGCGAGCATTCCGAAACGCTTGAATCCGGCGATCCCAACATCTTGCCCGAGTTTATTGACCTTTCTGAAATTGGTATTATCAGGGATTTTGGTAAAAACACGGTGTTTGCCACAGTCTACAACCAGCGCATTAAAAACGTGGTCAACAGGGTTAATAGCGTTTATAATGACACAATCCTCAACCGCATCTTTACCAATGCGGGACTGGCTACTTCCTGGGGAATTGAGGCCGGCACCAGCTTGCAGCTGACCAGCTGGTGGCAGGTTTATGCAGGCGGAAATGTTTATAACTACAAGATCAAAGGTGCATTGTTCAATCAAGATGTAGCTGTGAATCAGCGTAGTGTAGTGTTTTCTGTCAATGCAAATACCAGCTTCCGGCTTGCTCCGACCTGGAATGTGCAGCTGACTTACAATTACCTGTCGCAACGGGTTACAGCCCAGGGCGAAGATTCAAGGTTTCTGAACCCGGCGCTGGCTTTGAGAAAGACGTTTTTAAAAGGAAAACTATCTGCATTGCTGCAATGGCAGCAAATCGACCTCGGCCTGCTGGGCTCGAACAAGCAGCGCATTACCACTTACGGCAGGGACTTTTACACTACCACCAACTACATCCAGGAAACGGATATGTTTACAATTAACCTGACATACAGCCTCAATTCACTTGCGAAAAAAGCAAAGCTGCCTGTCAGCGAGTTTGGTGAAAAGGAATTTTGATACTTAGGTCCTGTCCAGCTGTTTGTCGATTTCCAATGCGGCGCTGATCAATGCAAGGTGGGTAAAAGCTTGCGGGAAGTTGCCCAGGTGCTCTGCCTTGTGGCCGATCTGCTCGCTGAACAAACCGAGGTGATTGGCATAACCTACCATTTTCTCAAAACTATCAAGCGCTTTCGACACTTGCCCGCTCTTGGCGAGCGATTCGATAAACCAGAACGAGCACATATTGAAAGTACCTTCCTCGCCTTCCAGCCCGTCAAACTGATCCGGTCCGTTCTTGTAGCGGTATAGCAGCACATCAATGCCCAGCTGCTCTTCCACCACATTCAGGGTAGAAAGCCAGCGCGGCTCGTGCGGCGAGATAAAGTGCATCAGCGACATCAGAAGTACACTTGCATCCACGTTTTTGGAACCTTTGTATTGGACCCAGGCACCCACTTCTTCATTCCAGAAATTGTGGTAAATGTCTGCGTAAATCGCATCTCTTACTTCCTTCCATTGGTTTTCGGGAAAGGGGAATGAGCGGTGCTGCCCGATCTTGATCGCCCGGTCCATCGCTACCCAGCACATCAGCCGGCTGTGCAGAAATTCCTTCTCCACATTGCGTATTTCCCAGATCCCGTGATCGGCGGTCTGCCATTTTTCAACCACCTCATTCACCTGCTCCACAATCGTTTCCCAAAACTCGAAAGTAATGGGCGCATGCTGTTTGTTATAGATATAAATCGTGTCGATCAGCTCACCGTAAATATCCAGCTGGTACTGGTCCTGCGCAGCATTGCCGATCCGTACAGGCTTGGAGGCTTTATAACCTTCGAGGTTTTCGAGCTCCTCCTCGGCGAGATCGTGCGATCCGGAAATGGTGTACATCAGGTACAATTTGTCTTCGCGGCAGCGGTCGTGGATCCATTTAAGGAATGCAGTCGCTTCATCATTATAGCCAAGCCGGAGGAATGCATACATGGTAAATGCCGCGTCGCGTATCCACATAAAGCGGTAGTCCCAGTTACGAGAGCCGCCAATCGTCTCGGGCAGGCTGAATGTCGGCGCAGCTACCATAGAGCCGAGCTCGCGGGAAGTAAGGAGTTTCAATGTGATCGCCGAGCGGTTGACAGTGCCATTCCAGCGACCTTTGTAGGTAGATTTTTTAGACCAGTTCCGCCAAAATTCAATCGTTTCCCCGTAAGTGTCAGCTTTGTAAGCATCAATGGGATTTTCGTGTTCCACTTTGCTCTTTCCGCATTCGAGTACCAGACACGCACTTTCACCTTGCTTCAATGTAAATTCAGCGGTACCTGCGAGTTCTTCCATTCCCAGCGGCACATCGGCGATCAGCCTCAATACATTGTTCTCTGCGTTATCGGGATTAAAGTACACTGCATCATCCCGCAACTCACAGGAATGGGTGCTTTGTGCATAGTCAAATGCCGGCTGGCATCTCACATGGAATTTGATATTGCCGCGAACCGTTTTGATCTGCCGCACGATCGCCGTCGAATTGTCTTTGGCATCTTCATTAATGGGCATATAGTCCGTCACTTCCGCGATTCCTTCTTCCGAAAAAAAGCGCGTCAGCAGCACAGCGGTGGCGGGCAAGTAAATCTGCTTGGTGTTGTAGTTTTCCATTTGAGGAAATACCTCAAAGCTCCCGCCTTTCTTGTTGTCGAGTAATTTGGCAAAAACGGTAGGAGAGTCAAACGAGGGATAACACATGAAGTCGATCGAAGCGTCGACAGAGACAAGTGCTACTGTTTTCAGGTTGCCGATCAGGCCGTAATCTTCAATGCGGTGGTAGTCGGGTTTATGCATTAATGTGGTCGTGTAATGTCAAAAAAGGAAGATTCTAAATTATCACGCCAGCATAACCGACCTGGTTTTTGCCCGTAAGTTCAGTTGGCTGCTCTCAATGGTATAATATTTGGTAAAACGGAAAATATTAACGCTACATAACTAATGGAAAACTACACCCAAGTGATAATCCATGCAGCAAGACTGGGGAATGTTCCTGTTCTGCAAGAGCTCGTGGACCTGAAAACAGATGTAAACTGCCGGGATGAAAAAGGCTACACCCCGCTGATCGTGGCTTGTTACAACAACCAGCTTGAAGCAGCCAGGTTTCTCATTGAGTCCGGCGCAGATGTAAATGGTGCCGACAATGGAGGAAATACCGCATTAATGGGGGCCGCATTCAAAGGCTACGCAGATATAGCCGATCTCCTGATCGACAAAGGCGCGGACCTCGACCTGCAACATGGAAACGGCGGTACCGCATTGATGTTTGCGACCATGTTCGGGCGCAATGATCTGGTGAAGCTGCTGATCCGCCGCGGTGCCAGCACCAGTATCCTCGATGCCCGCGGCTTGTCTGTGTACGATCTTGCTGTCCAGCAGAATAACCAGGAAGCGCTGGATATACTGGAAAAGGTCTGAAAGCCCATTCTCTTTAATCCCGACCTGCTTTAAAGCAAAAACACCCGGACTCACAAAGCCCGGGTGTTCTTATATTGGTTTATGCATGATTATGCAGGAACGCGTCGTGGCTTCTCGCGCTCCCAGAAACGGTGCTGCGAAATCGCCAGAATAAACTTGTCCGCCAATGCTTCCGCATCATCAAGTACAACCAATCCTTCCTTGATCACCGTTGCATCAGAGAAATCGGCAGGTAGTTTCTTGCTGAAATAAGTCGCTTCCAGCACCTGAATAGCCGAAGTGTCAGCTGCAATGGCTTTGCAATGCCTGAAAGCTTCATTCAGGAAGTGTACCGCGTCGGCATCTGCTTCTATGGTGGCGACACTGTTTGTTCCGCCAGGTACATATATCGCATCAAATAATACGGATGCAGCCGTGAGGAAAGTATGGTCAACCGGGATCTGCGTATCGTTTTCAGCGATCAGGTAGCTGTGGCGCGGCGCTACAATTTCCACTACGGCACCTGCGCCTTCCAATGCGTTTTTCACCGTCATTAGTGATTTCTCATCCACGCCATCTGCCGCAAGGAATGCGATCTTACGCGTTGCGATCGTGTCTTTTACCGTATTCGCCATGCTCAATGCTGCTGACGATTTCAGGCTTCCTTCTGCCATAATGGAATCATAATCAGCAGGATCAGCGTCCGCCGGAATGCTCCTGTTTACCGGCAGCTCGGGATCTTCCGGCACTGGCAGACGAAGTGCAAATGCTACTTCCGCAGCCAGCGCCTTATCTATCAGCGAAAGGATACCCAGCATCCGGGTACGGATTTCCGGAGAGGTTACCTTTCCCAGCTCAAAACTAAGCGCGTCAATTAAATGGTCTTTTTCAGGTTCAGACTGGCTGTTGAAGAACAAACGCGCCTGACTGAAATGGTCGAAGAAGCTTCTGCTTCTCGCGCGCACTTTGCGTGCGTCAACCCTTTCCGGGTAACTGGTAAAACCACCTTCCGAAGCTTTCGCCTGGGCAGGGTAGTTGTTACCGATCGTATTCGGTCCGTAGCTCGATTTACCACGGTTGATCGTCTGCCGCATGAAACCGTCGCGCTGGTTGTTATGCACCGGCACAATCGGTCTGTTGATAGGTATTTCGTGGAAATTAGGTCCGCCAAGACGCAGCAGCTGGGTATCTGTATATGAAAACAGCCTTCCCTGCAAAAGCGGATCGTTTGTGAAATCGATACCAGGTACAACGTGACCGATATGGTACGCCACCTGCTCTGTTTCTGCAAAGAAATTGTCCGGGTTGCGGTTCAATGTCAATTTACCAATGCGCTGCACAGGTACCAGTTCTTCCGGGATGATCTTTGTGGGATCAAGCAGGTCAAACTCGAATTTGAATTCGTCTTCTTCGGGAACGATTTGCACACCCAATTCCCATTCCGGGAAGTTTCCGCTTTCAATCGCATCCCAAAGGTCGCGACGGTGGAAGTCAGGGTCTTTTCCTGAAATTTTCTGGGCTTCGTCCCAGGCTACCGAGTGTACACCCAGTAACGGTTTCCAATGGAATTTGACAAAGTGTGATACCCCTTCTGCATTCACAAAACGGAATGTATGTACACCAAATCCTTCCATCATCCGGTAGCTGCGCGGAATTGCCCGGTCGCTCATGGTCCACATGATCATGTGCGCTGACTCCGGCATCAATGAGATGAAATCCCAGAAAGTATCGTGTGCCGAAGCTGCCTGCGGAATTTCATTGTCCGGCTCAGGCTTTACAGCGTGCACCAGGTCAGGGAATTTGATTGCATCCTGAATAAAAAACACGGGCATGTTGTTTCCGACAAGGTCGAAATTACCTTCCTGTGTATAGAATTTAACAGCAAATCCGCGTACGTCCCGCGCCAGGTCGGTAGAACCGCGTGACCCTGCAACCGTCGAAAACCGGACGAAAACAGGTGTTTCCAAACTTGGATCACTCAGAAAGTGCGCCCGCGTTACATTCGCCATCGACTCATACACCTTAAACACACCATGCGCGGCAGAGCCTCTGGCGTGCACAATGCGCTCAGGAATGCGCTCGTGGTCAAAATGGGTCATTTTTTCGCGGAAAATAAAATCTTCCAGCAAAGTAGCCCCGCGTTCTCCGGCTTTCAGGGAGTTCTGGTCATCATTAATCCTGACGCCGTGGTTCGTTGTAAGCAATGTCCCCTCATCCTCGATGGTATGTGGGGCAAGATTTTCAATTTTATCGTTGTCGGGCTGTGCCGGTTTTTCCTGATCCTGGTTAGTCGCCATAGTAATAAATTATGTGGTTAGATTCAGGCTTCCTCGGCAGCCTTATAATTGACTTCATTTTCTGCAACTTCTGTAAGCAGCTCGTCAGCCTGCTTTTCTTCTGCCAATGTTGTGGCAAGGATCTCGGCTACATCGTCAAGACCGAGCGTTTTTGCAAGCTGGGTAAGTCCGCCGTAAGTTGCGATTTCATAATGCTCCACTTTCTGGGAAGCGAGAATAATACCTACATCACGTGTTGCAGTGCCTTCGTCGGTACTTTCAATGATACCTTCGCCTTCTTTGGCAAGTCCTTCCATGGCATCGCACTTCTTGGCAATGGCCTTTTCACCCAACAGGTCGAAAATCACTTCCAGTCGGCTTACATGCTCCACTGTCTGTGCCAAATGCTCCTGTATAGTGCTCGAAAGCTTCGGCGAGCTGGCCGATTGGATCATTTTAGGAAGTACTTTAACGAGATGGTTTTCAGCCCAGTAAATATCTCTAAGGCTGTCCAGGAATAATTCGGTAAGAGCCGGTTCGGCTTTAACGGATGTCTTTGTTTTGAACTTTGGCTCTGAGCCTGTTTCGGTTTTCATAACAGTAAGCGGTTTAAAGTCTGTGCGCTGTACTTACAAAAGCCGTTCCAACAGCAGTCGAATACTCAGAAATGGGATTAGATAAAGGAAACCGGTTTATGCCGGATCGGGAAATTGCAGGAGTTGGCGATAAAGCAAAACTGATGCGCCTTGTCGTGCAATGCGTCCGCTTTTTCCTGCATATGCGCTGCAAGTACCTGCACCACGGGATATAGCACCACTTCTGTGAACCGCCCGCTTCCATTATCCGTCTCTTCCATCGTTCCCACTGCCTGATCGGTGTAGCTGGTTACAACTACGCCCGCCTCTGTGCACAGGTGCAGATACCATAACATGTGGCAGGAGGCAATGGACGCTACAAAAAGCTCTTCCGGATTGTGGCGCGCGGAATCTCCCCGGAAGGCAGGGTCTGAGGAAGCTGCGATATCTGCTTTTCCATTCACTTTCACGATGTGACTGCGCTCGTAGGACCGGTAATCGGTAGTGCCGGCTCCCGAATTGCCAGTCCATTCAATGGTGGTTTTGTATAAATGCTGTTTCATAAAAGCTGCATGATTTTCATTGTAAAAGCCTGTTCAGCCCTTTAACCAAAAATATACAAAACCCCGAATGGAATGCATTCAATGGCACAATTTTTAGAACGAAGTCGAAACTTTCAACAAAACTAAAATGGAAAAAGCCACAACAATGAATGCGTCGCATTTCAAAGTAGCGGAGGGAGTATGGGGGCTGAGGGACATTTTTGTCAATGTGTTTTTCATCGCCAATCCCGATAAAAGCTGGGTGCTTGTAGATGCCAGCCTCAAAACCGCATACCCTAAAATAAAGCAGGCAGCAGCGGAAATATTCGGCGAGGATATGCCGCCGGAAGCAATCGTACTTACACACGGGCATTTTGATCACGTGGGTTCGCTCAAAAAATTGCTCGAAGACTGGCATGTTCCTGTAGTCGTGCACTTTTTAGAAGTACCTTATTTGTCGGGTAAATCAGCCTACCCTCCGGCTGATCCGAGCGTGGGAGGTGGGTTAATGGCGTACATGGCCGACCTGTATCCCAACGATCCGATCGACGTAGCCGAATCTATACGGACGTTGCCCGTCACAAGTTCGGTACCTGTTTTACCCGAATGGAAATACTATCACACTCCCGGCCACGCACCCGGACACATCAGTTTGTGGAGGGAAAAAGACAAGCTGCTCCTGTCTGGTGACGCATTTGTAACAACCCGTCAGGAATCAGCACTTAGTGTAGCAACCCAGCGAAAGGTATTATCCGGTCCGCCGAAGTATTTTACATACGACTGGGAACAATCGAAAGAATCAGTAAACCTGCTGGCCGAACTCAACCCGGAGATTGTAGCATCCGGCCACGGAAAACCAATGTCGGGCGCAGAAATGCAGCAGGCATTGCGCGAGCTGGCCTACCATTCTGAAGAGACAGCTGTACCGAAGTCGGGCCGGTATGTAAATGATCCCGCTGTGGCAAACAGGGAAGGGGTTGTGTACCTGCCTAAAAAGAAAACAGTTTCCATTGCTGCCGCAGTGGTTATAGGTGTAGCGCTGCTGGGCATTTCGCTTGCAGTAGTAGCCAGCAAACGCGGCCAGCTGTCCTGAAAAGAGCATTTATTCATCAATCTAAAAACAAGTATCATGAAAAAGTCAATGAACATTACATTAGCAGTCTTGCTGTGTACCGCAACAATATCCTATTCGCAAAGCACGTCGGGATCCGGCGGCGCAGGGAATGGGGCTGCAAAAAGCAGCACATCGGCCAGTCCCAAACAAACCCAGAGTGGGCAATCTGCTTCTCAGTCAACGCGTGGCAGCCAGGATGGAAACGACAGAAAGCTGAATGCAAGTGAGCAGCAGGGTGTAAAAGCCAATGAGGTAGGTTCCAGCACAAGGCCCGGCGGAGAGTCGAATGCGAATGCCAATTATGTAGGATCGAACCGGGAGAGTGAAGGCGATTCCAAGTCAATGCTCAACTCCAAAGAAGCGCGTGAAAAACGCAGGAAAAATATGACGGAGGCTGATACTACCATGAAAAAAGGCAGCGGATCTGCCCGTAGAAACACGAAGGACCACACAGGTGTTACCGGCAATTACAGGAATGAAGAAATAAAGCATAACCAGAAAACCCAGCCAAGACCGTCGACCAAAAAAGACTAATACTGTTGGGAATACATCAAAAAGCAAAGCCCCCGCAGATTTCTGCGGGGGCTTTGCTTTTGCATTATAAGAAAGTTGTTCTAGTTATTATCTGAACCTGAACCGCCTTTGCTTTTATTTTTCCTTTTCATCTTGCCATCCTGGCCAGACTGGCTGGTTGTTCCGGAAGTTCCCGAGGTAGCATTGTCGCTGCCTACACTCGACGTACCTGAATTGGTAGAGCCGGAAGTACCGCTGTTCTGCGGGTTAGCTGTGGCACCTGAGCCGCTGCTTTGAATGTGCGTCGGTGGTGTACCTGTGGTTGTCTGGCTGCTCGTATTTGAACCGCCGGTAGTACCGCTTGTGCCACTGGTTCCGCTGGTACCTGTGGATCCGCTGCCGGTTGTTCCGCTCGTACCTGTGCCTTGTGAGCCGGTAGTTCCCTGTCCAGTGCTTTGTGGCTCAGTAGTTTCAGCTCCGGTAGTACCGGTTGCCTGTGGCCATGCTGATGTACCTTGTGCGCTGCTGCCCTGTGTCTGGGTGGTAGTACCTGTACTATTTTGTGTTGTGCCGGATCCCTGGGTTCCGGTAGTTGTTCCGCTTTTTTGCATCTGAGAATTGCTCTGTGTGCTTGTTCCCTGCGTACTGCCAGTTCTAGGCGTACTTTGTCCTGTCGTCGATTGTGCGTACAATGATCCTCCTGCTAACAGGAGCAATGCAGCTACGCTAAAAGTCAGCTTTTTCATAATTCTTAATTTGATTGATGAATAAAATTGTTGATCCGGCCTGAGCTTCATTTAGTTGCTAATGCAGGCTGGCTTGTATTAATAATAATTATGCCAATGCACAAAGACCACAGGCTTTTTCAAAAATTAATGTTTGTGAACTGCTGAATCTGGCTTATTTGTAATTACAAACTGGCGTATCTCACCTTTCTCCCAGGCATTTGCGCCGGGGATCAGCGCGGGCATGGGTATATCTGCCCTGTTTTTCTTGATTTCCTCGGTAGACACATTGAAGCGCTTATCGCGGTCACTTAGCATTTCTTTATGAAGCTGCCCGTCTTTGGTAAAGCCCATCATGATCATAGGCGAACCTACCGGCAGTTCCCTTTCCTGGTCTGTGTGCCAGGTGTGGATCGTTTTGCCGTAAGTCGACACCAGTTTCTCCATGAGTTCGTGCTCCGCAACTTTCGGGATACCAGGGGCGATGAGCGATCCCGACTTTACCTCGTGGTGGTGGCTGTGCCACAGCTTTTTCTCTTCTTCATCCAGCGACTTGAAAGCCTCCGCGGTGACAATGTATTCCACGCCCATCAGTTTCGCATCTTTCCCGTTTCCGTCAAAAATGACTGCCTGGTAAAGGTCATCGTTGAGCTGACTTACATAATGATGGGCTTCCATTTGTGCATTAATGTTGCCGTTGTAAAAATGAAAACCGTCGAGGTACGCATCAAAGTGTTTGAGCGGAGTTTTGTCCTGCAATATATCCGCGCCCGTGTTGAGCAACCGGTCTTTTGCATTCAGGGAATCACCGGGCGAGGTAACCTGCGAGCCGGAGTTCTTGCCGCCGCAACCGGCAGCGATGATCAGCAGTACCAGCAATGTATTTCGCGTCATAACAGTATGTTTTAATTGAACGGTAAGGTATATAGGTCATTTCAAGGTATTCAAGGATTAACCCTCCAAAAACGCCGCAATGTATCCATTCACAAGCCCAGGCTCTTCGTGGTGAAGCCAGTGTGAGGCATTTTCAAGAAATATCAGTTGACCGTGCGCACATCTGGCCACACTTTCCTCTGCCATTTTACGTGACAAAAACATATCCTTTGTTCCCCAGAGCACGAGCACAGGTACTTCAATGTTCTGGTTGATTGTGGCAGGAGGCGACTGGGCAAAAGCCCGGTACCAGTTGATCATCGATGCAAGCGCATTCGGCTGGCGCCACGCACGTTTGTAGTCGGCTATATCACTTCTGGAAAACGTGCCCCGCCGTGCCGTTTTGATCATGCTCGCGGCCAGCCATTTAAAATTGAATGCGTTACAAAGCTGCTCAGGAACGAACGGAAGCTGAAAGAATGCCACGTACCAGCTTTTCAGCATTTGTTTCGGGTTTTTACGAAGATTTTGCAACATCACCCCGGGGTGGGGCATATTGAGGATAACCAGTTTTTTGATCAGCTCAGGATGCTGCTGCGCTAGTGTCCAGGCGACACCTCCACCCCAATCGTGCCCGGCTACTGCAACCGGGCACGTGGTGAGGGAGGTAATCAATGCGGCAATATCGGCCACCAGGATGTTCAATGCATAGTCCTTTACGGCCGCGGGCTTTTTGCTCAGGTTGTAGCCCCGCTGATCGGGAACGATTACGTGGTACCCGTTTCCCGCGAAAAACTCGGCCTGCTTTTGCCAGCTCTCACTGAACTCCGGAAAGCCGTGCAGGAACACGATCTTCTCGCCGGAAGCCGGACCCATATGTCCCACGTGCAGCATCAGCCCGTTGACATCATGGTATTGGTACCTGAACTTAACCTGTGCCGTACTTTGCATGCTAATACCT
This sequence comes from Dyadobacter sp. HNCC25DJ183, assembly GCF_056895175.1. Taxonomy (NCBI): domain Bacteria; kingdom Pseudomonadati; phylum Bacteroidota; class Cytophagia; order Cytophagales; family Spirosomataceae; genus Dyadobacter; species Dyadobacter sp. HNCC25DJ183. Next base: position 42,759 of record NZ_JBXHAP010000007.1, on the reverse strand, counting down.
GAATACAGCAGCTATTGCGCTTTCAGCGGGCATTTCTTCTCTGTCCAGCACGTACACTTCGCCGCCTGTCTGAATGGTTTTAATCAGTGCCTGATCAAGCAGGTCTTCCGAATCCTGGCCTTCCTGTAAGTTGAGCACATTGTTGGCTTCATCAAAAGTCCCCCAGATATGCTCCGCTTTTTGTACAAAAATGTGCGAAACCCTTCCGTAATAAGCACCCGGAATAACTTCGTTCGCGCTCGATGAAGTCAGCTCGGTCGCAGACTGGTTGGCGTAAATCGTCAGCGCCTTTTCAAGAGGCTGTCTGAAATACGGCTGCATAACCTCTTTCGCCTTTTCATACAAAGCATGCGTTTCATCATGTTCGTGGCTGCCGGTAAGTGACTCACTGCAAATATTATGATAGTCGCACACGGACCGGTAGATCGGGATCAGGTACTCGACTCCGGCAAGCAGCAGCGGCACATTTTCCGTATTCAGGATCTGCTTGTACAGAATGTCGTCCACATGTTCGAAGTAGGTAGCGATGTTCGCCTTTTCATCGGGGTTGCCGCCGCCCATTCCATGGAAGTTGGCGCCACCTCCGGAGCTGTTTGCCACACGTACAGTGCTGGCGTCCTTTTCAGAAATGCGTTTCACATCCATCATATCCTCGGGCAGATCTTCCACAGGCACATACTGCATACCGAATGCATCCGCTTTGAAAAGCTTGCATTTAGCCTTGCTGATCACCAGCAGATAGAAATATGCTTTGGAAGCCATGATCGGGATCAATGGAGAAACATAAAATGTTTTCTCGCACATTACCTCGCTCTCCGGCGCTACCGGCATTTTAATGTATTTGAAATAACCTTCCGAAATGAACACAGCAAGTCCGTTATCCATACCCGCCCAGAAAGCGTCGTCTTTCAGCAGCTCGTAGCCTGGTGTCAGCATCTGCTCGATCGTTGCCACTGGGATCTCTTTTTCTGCAAATCTTTTGGCAAGATCCTGCAATGTATTTTTAAATACGATCGCATCCTTTTTCTCATTGATAGCCGCTCCCGCTTTATGGGTAGGGATGTATACAGTTGCACAGCAGGAAGAGGTGTAGTTTGCCAGCTCTATAAACAGCTCCTTGCTGAGTACCTGCGGCAGTTCTTCCGGCTCTACATCCACAGTTTCAGCAGTGGCGATATCTGCGGTCTTGTCGCTTTCCGGTTTGTTTTCCTTGCCTTTAAAGGAGTTTTCACCTTTGGAGGTATTTCTGTTCGGATGGCGGATTGGTATCGACGGATCAAGGGTCAGGTCATCTTCGACATACTGATCGTCCAGTTCCAGAAATTCTTCCAGCTTGTCAGCCGGTGCATTGGATACACCTAATCCTTCTTCCTTATTAATCACTGAAGGTTTCCCTTTCGGCGGATGAAATCCGCCTGACTGATCTTTTCCCATAATTTGAACTGATTTTGTACTAAAACTTAATTTACATTGTGGCTCCGTTCGAAGGCATTTTCTTCTGCCCCGTGTGCAGAACGGGAAGTCATTAACCCGGCTGCTGTTTCAAACAGACCTAGTAGCAAATGGGGGAGGTAAACTTCGTCTGCGAAGCCAAGGATCCATGGGGAAGCCGCCAGGAATAAACCTGTAACCACGTCGACATTCAGGTGTACCGACATGGGAATGCTTCTCACCATTCCTCCCTCATAATCTGTAAACAGCGACATCAGGATCGACATTGCGCCTACGGCTACCAGGGTCCAGGTAGCGGGCAATACTCCTTCAAAGTTGGCTATCCACGGCATTGCGATAAACAATGCGCTTGTCAGATAGTCGATTTTGCTGTGGAACTTTGTGCTGATGAATCTCATAATGGTTCCTGTTTAAATAGTTTGTTGATGAACTGCAAGATTTCCCGCCTGGTAAAAATTATGCCAAAAACTATTTCAAACTCTGGATGTCATACCATCGAGGTTAAAAAGACGCACAGTTACGCAGCTTATTCAGGTTTCATCATAAACCGGATACGCACAAGGGTGCCTTTGCCTGGCTGACTTTCAATATCCATGGAAGCTTTCATCAGCTCGCAGAGCTTTTTGACAATAAACAACCCTAGCCCCTCACTTTCCTTGGATTTTTCCTTCTCAGCTTTGCCAGGTGGGAGTTCCTCCATTAAATGCGGCTCCTGGTGGCTGGCGCTGGTAAGTACGTTTGGTTTGAGCTGTTCAGCCAGCAATGCAGCCGGACTGTTGGCAGTAAACCCGGGGCCGGTATCCTGGATACTCAGGCTCCACCTGAGCTGGTTTTCCAACGTCCAGGTAACATACACACTGCCATCGCGCGTGTATTTCAATGCATTGTAAAGCAGATTGATCAGTATCCGCTGCACTTTCACGCGGTCGCCTGTTACTTCCAGCTTTTCCGGCCCGTCTCCCTGCAACACCAGCTTGTTGTGCTTCGCGAGCGGCTGGGCCGTTTCAAGCGTTTCCTTTACAAGCTTGGCCACATCAAACCGCTGGATATCCAGCACATCCTGGCCTGCCTCTATTTTGGCATAATCCGTCAGTTGCAGAAGCATTTCCCGGATCGACGACAGGTTGCGGTTGAGCATATCCATCAGGTCTGTCCGCTCTTTTTCAGTTTTGGGATATTCAAGCAGCTGAGAGGCGACCGTCATTATGCTGAAACTGGTACGCAGGTCGTGGGAGCTTTGCCGGAGATGTTCGCCTCGCTTCTCGCCAAGCTGGTGCAGCTGATCCAATGCAAATTGCAGGCTGCGCGCACGCTCGGCCGCGTCATTTTGCAAAAGCTGGTGATAGTACAGCAAGCTGCCTCTGTTTGCCTCTCCGTACATCCTGAAAACCTGCTGCTGAACAAAAAGCAGTGACTTGGTACCCAGTTTTCCCGAAGAAGTTTCAAAAGCTTCCACTTCGTCCAGAATCGTTTTAAAAAGGTGCTCCATTTCCGAAATCAATTCGGGGAGCGAGTAGCCCGACTGCCAGCGATGCAGCCCGTGTTCACTGGCTACTGTGGCAGGATCGAGCTTCAAAGGTTCATTTCTAAGTCTGAGGAAGAGCAGTGTAATCAGCAATGGTACCTGATCATTGAATTCTTCCCGTGAGAAGCTGCTTTTGCTGCTCATTGTAGCATCGGCCTCGCAGGCAAGCCGCCAGTTGGCCAATATGGTTTCAAGCCTTGCCTGCAGGTAGTCTACCAGCTCGTCGATCGGAGCCTCCGTATCTGGATTTTTTTTGCCCATAAATTTTCATTGATAATTTACAACCAAGTCAATGCGGCTACTAATACCATTCCAGCCGCATGAGCAATCCATACATACTTACCGAACCAACTCTCCGATTGCACAATTCTGTTCTCTCCGGTGAGTAACCGTTGTTATATTTGGGGTTATATACAGTATCCACATCAAAGTTATTTATGAAAAAACTGACACTTGGTCTGCTATTGCTTTCACTGGTACAACTTGCAAATGCGCAGCGTGCGGTAGTACGTGGCGATTTTGCCGATCCTTCCATTATTCAAGTGGGAGATACTTATTATGCTGCTGCGACCAGCTCCAACTGGGGGCCTGCGTTTCCGGTCATGAAATCGAAAGATCTCAAAAACTGGCAACAGACAGGCGCGATCTTCCCTGATCTTACTTCCTGGGCAGATTTTTACTACTGGGCGCCTGAGCTCAGCTACGAAGACGGTAGAGTGTATGTGTATTACACTGCCCACAAAAAAGGCGGTAACCTGTGTGTTGGTGTTGCCAGCGCCGATTCCCCGGAAGGTCCGTTTAAAGACCATGGCCCGCTGGTATGTCAGGAGGTAGGCTCGATCGACGGATTTCCGATGCGTGATGAAAATAACAAGCTGCACCTGATCTGGAAGGAAGACGGGAACAGTGTAGGAAAGCCGACGCCGATCTGGATACAGGAAATTAATGCGGAACGCACTGCATTGATCGGAGAGAAGAAGGAGCTGTTCAGGAACGATACACCCTGGGAAGCGAATCTCGTGGAGGGTGTTTCGGTGATCAAAAACAATGGGTACTTCTATGCCATATATGCTGCCGCAGGCTGCTGCGGGCCGGGCTGTACGTATGCAACCGGTGTAGCGCGCTCCAAAAATCTGATGGGACCGTGGGAGAAATTTCCCGGTAACCCGATCCTCACGGCGCAGGGCGACTGGATGTGCCCCGGCCACGGAACCGCTGTCCGGTACAATGATAAAAACTACTTTATGTACCACGCCTATGATAAGGTGTCTAACAAATACACAGGTCGCCAGGCGCTGATCCGCGGATTTGAATTTACGGCCGACAACTGGCTCCGCTTTACAGATGAATTCCTTGAACCGACCGGGAAAGCAGGTCCTTATACGGTGACTGAAAATTTTGACAAAAAAAATCTCGATTTACAGTGGAGCTGGTCTGTTTTTAATAAGCCGGAAATTGAAATGAAAAACGGAAGGCTGGGCATCCGGATCAGCGATGACCGCGAAGCATTCATCGCCCGCAGGATAGATAGCCGCAGCTACGAGGCTGTTGTGGAAATTGTGCCGGGTAAAAGTGTGAATGCAGGAGTCGCATTGATAGGGGATGACAAGAATATGATCTATGCAGCAGCGAAGCAGGACAGCATTGGCATATCTATTGTTAAAGACGGGGCAAAAAGCAGTTTGGGCAAGTTTCCCGTTGCTGCCGCAGGCAAACACGTGTTCCTGAAAATGATGGTGAACAATAACACGGATATCCGTTTTTCATACAGCTTGAATGGCAAGGATTTTAAAGCTTTGAAAATCGACAGTCCCGACATCACCTACCTGCCGCCCTGGGACCGCGCAGTACGTGCCGGCATTGTGGCCAAAGGGATAGAAGGAGATGTTGCTGTTGTTGAGGGGTTTGTATTTAAAAGTTTGTAATACGCGATCGTTTAACAAATCAATAAAATAGTTTACTCATGCAAAAGATAAGGCTATTTTCTGAGTATGATCCGGATGCACTGATCCTGAAAACCAGGAAGGAAGTTCAAGATCAGGTGGGCCAGTGGCCGGAAGAATATCTGTCTTCCGAAAAACTTGGGGAGCACGTGGTTGCGCTGAAACAAAGGCACGAAATGTTTCTTCCCGATATCGATTTCGCAAATGGGCGGGCGGTCATGATAGAGCGCATTTACCCGCTGTCGGTGTACCAGCCCGGCTCCAAGCCCGACGTGAAAGTGCGGGTGAATGTGCTGATCTACAAGTACCCGTTCAAGGCGCAGACCTACCTGCTCGGCTGCCGGCCACCGGTACCTGTGCCGGATTGCGAGGGCGAGTGGTATGCAGACCAGATCAATCAGGAAATTTACCTTGAATACCCGCAATACGACAAACGTCCTAAAAAGACGATCATAGCTCATAACAACTACATTGCCCAGCTGCAACCCTGCTATGTGGCTTTACAGGACGAAGCCCGGCGGTTTAATGCAGGACTGGACAGCATGATAGAAGAGGCTGTACTGCAGCGGAGAAATGATATTGATCACATGAAACGCCTGCTATCGATGCTCAGCTAAGACTATTTTTATCTACCACTTCACAATCAACTGAAAAATGGAAAACAAAAATCACACTGACGCAGTACCTGAAAACAGGAGCGGTGACGAGGTGAATACCGAAACCGTTAAAGAATGTAAAAATGCAGCCGAAGCAAACGCGCTTTATCAAACAGCGCGGGGCAGGTTGCTGGACGTGAACAGCTGGCACCGCATTTCAGGAGAGCACCTTGCGCATTTTATGCTGGCCGATCAGGCCGGTAACCCGGTAGCCGGACCGGTTCAGCAAGGTTTGATGATCAGGATTGACATTCCGGGACCTGGTACCAGGGAAGGCGACGGGTACGACTGGGTGGTTGTGGAGGAGGTAAAAGAGGAAACATCGGAGCAGGTTGAATCTGTGGCAGTTCGTGTGCGGCCCGCTTCTGATCCTACCTCAGATGCGGAGGAAACTGCGCACTTTTATGCACCCGAGGCAACCAGTACATTCACGGTGTCCAGAAATCACCTGACGGTATCCGCCGGCGTGTACGACCGCAACCTCTCACCCAATCAGGAAGCCGATGGATTGCTCGACAAGATCAGGAATGCAATTGTTGGATTTATGGGTGAAAAAGCCTTGTCGGCAGTGCAGTGGAAAGCGTTCACGGACGGGCTGCTGGCCAGTTAGGATATAGTTACTTTGAATTTGAAAAAGCCGGCACACATTGCCGGCTTTTTTGCTGTTCGCTGGAATGCTTTTTATAACTAGGAGTCACTTCTTAGCGTGTCAAATTACACTTCATCCACTTTGCTTCCCATTGATTTTTTAGTGCCGAAAAGAGCTGATATCAGGCGGGTAGGGGTGGTTTATCAACAACAAAAAATCAAATGGAAATTACAATCAAGAAATCGCGGTTCTACGAGCTTTTTCTTTCCGAGCTGAGGGAGATGCTTTGGGTAGAACAAAAAATGTGGGGTATGCTGAGAATGATGCAGAGAGTTGCGCAGTCACAGGATTTTTCAAGAACATTGGCACAAAGCAGGGTGCATGCGTCGGCGCACATTGACAGGATCAGGCATTTGTTTGATGCGCTGGATGAACCGGCTTCGGGCATTGAGTCAGCGGCAATCGGCAAGCTGCTCCAGAGTGTAGAAGCGACTGTCAGCAAAAACAGGGAAGGCGCAGGAACGGGCGATTTCGCATTGATCATTGCCGCTCAGAAAGCGGGACAATACAAGGTGGCCAGCTATGAAAATCTGATCACGATTGCTCAGGTGCTAGGGGATAAGGAGCTGGAAAAAGTATTGGAAGCGAACATTATCGAGGACGCAGGTACAGACCTGTTGCTGCGGGAGCTATCCGAGCGGTTTATTTACCAGGAAGCAGCATCCAGGGAAGCACATCGCCTCCCTGCATAATTTACAGCCTGGCCTGATATCAGGCCAGGCTGCTTTGTTTTTCTTTCAGTAATCTGGATAATTCAGGCAGGTCGACGGGTTTGAGTAAATGCGCATCGAAGCCCGCCTCTGTACTTTTCTGACGGTCTTCATCGGCTCCGTAGCCGGTTAATGCAACAATAAGCGCTGATTGTCCCCAGGCAGTATCACGAATGAGGCGACAGGCTTCATATCCCGTTATATCGGGCATTCCTATGTCCAGCACAATCGCCATCGGTCTATACGATTCGGCAGCAGCAACCCCATCCCGGCCGCTGTAACAAGCTTTTGTCTCATAGCCGGTCAGCTTGAGCATCATCGCCAGGGTGTCCGCAGCGTCGCGGTTGTCATCGACCACCAGTATCCGGCGGTTTTCTGAGTTGGTTACTGTTTCCATATCTGCTCTCGGTTAGTTTGTCAAGGCAAGGCTTTATACAAATTCACTGCCAGAGCCACCGTTTCCCGGGAATTAACCAGCGCATTATTTTACAGCCGCTATAAAACGGTCATTGCCGCAATTGCTGCACTTTTCATCAGCATGATTGCCGACTGCCTTATTCCCGCATTGATCACAAACCTGCTCGTTACTGGTCTCGCTGATCTCACTTTGGTACTCTTTATCCCATATCGGCAGAATGGGCAGGCCGGGCACTACCTCATAATTTTTGATCAGGGTAAAAGCGCCGCCCGCTTCAAAGTAGAGCCTTTTTACCTCCCCCAAATGCCTGATACTGCTTCCCCGAAGCTGCGCAAATGCCCGCTCGCGGGTTATACCCGTTTTCTGCATCATGTCGAGGTTGAGGCGGCTATCTTCTACGATCGGTGTGATGTTTCCCTGCATCAGGTTTTCCAGTTTCTGGTTCCTGGTGGAAAGTCCTGCGATCAGCTGCTGAATGGAAACCACGATCGCGGCTATGACCACTGCGGCAAGGATACCACGGTCAGGAGATTGGAGCGGCACCCCGATCGCGGCGGCCAGCGATACCATCGCGATCATTTCGCTGCGGCTCAGCTGTGACGCCATTCTTTTTCCCATCAGCCGCATTGATACCATCAGAATAAGGTAGATCACGGCGATCCGCAATATCACTTCCAGGTAAAAACCGCCCGGGACATCACCAATGAAGATCCGCTGCCAATCAGTTATGTGGATATCCTCGGGTTTCATGAGGTTACGAGTTGAGATTTAATGGAGATTGTGGCAGGTAACCAGTCGTTTGAGCCACATACCTTGCAGGATTGCTCGTTGCTGGCATCGTAGATCACTTTCCCGCAGTTTGCACACACAGTCGCACCGTTTACAGGTTCCTGGTAAAAACCTGCAATCGCCTCATCGTGCGGGGGAAAGATCTGCAAGCCGGGCTGTGGCTCGTCTCTTCTGTAAATGCTGAACATGCCGCAGGCTTCCAGGTAAACGCGCCCTACATCTCCCAGATTAAGCACATCCTTACCTCTTAACGCCGAAAACAGCTGCTGCCGGGAGACCTTTGATTTACCCATCTGTTCCAACTGGATCACGCCATTCTTCACCACCATTTCGGTACGTCCCTGTGTGGCCCGCTCAAACTTCCGGCTTTTAAATTCGGCCATGTTGAGGCCGCGCTGGAAGATCAATGCGCAAACGAGGATCATAATGCCCATTAATAAACCCAGCTGGGGTATCTGCATAGCCGGGGATACAATAGCACCGAGGGTGATCATCACCGCCATTTCAGAAATGGTCAGCTGACCGCCCATTCTTTTTCCCATTAACCTCACTACAACAAGCAATGCAATGAAAACGAGGGTTGTACGAAGAAATACCTCAATCAGGAATTCAGGGGGAGCCTGCCCGAATAAAATCCGCGGCCAGTCCCAGGGTTGTATTTCATCTTTTTTCATGATCCTTTTCGCTGGGTTATCCTATACGCTGGCCGATTTTTCATTCGGACATTTCAATACCATTACGCTCCGGTCAGGGATGGAAAGTACTTCTCCCGGCTTGAAATCGTCGCCCGATTCCGCGATCATACACGCGTCGGTATCGATGACAATGCGCCATTCGTCGCCGCAATCGTCAGACGGAAGTACGAAGTCCACCGCTTCCGGCGTGCAGTTGAAAATGAGGAAGAAAGTATCGTCTACAATCCGTTCATTGTTCATATCGACGCAACGGATACCGTTTCCATTCAGGTACACACCAAATACACCCGCAGCCGCAGAATTCCATTGATCATCCGTAACCTGACTTCCGTCCGGCAGCATCCACATAATATCCTTTACTTCGGATCCGTGGAGCGGCAAGCCCTGGAACCAGCGGCGGCGGCGGAAAGTAGGGTGTTCTTTACAAAACCGTATGAGCGATCTGGTGAATTCAAGAAGCTTTTGATCTGCTTTGTCCCAAAGTATCCATGAAATTTCATCGTCCTGGCAGTAGCTGTTGTTGTTACCTCCCTGGCTGCGCCCCAGCTCGTCACCGGCAACCAGCATCGGAACGCCCTGTGAGAGAAACATGGTCGCGAGGAAGTTGCGTTTCTGTTTGTTTCTGAGCTGAATGATGCCTTCGTCGTCAGTTTCTCCCTCCACGCCGCAGTTCCACGACCTGTTATCGTCGGACCCATCCTTATTATCTTCTCCGTTCGCTTCATTGTGCTTTTCATTGTACGAAACAAGATCGTGCAATGTAAAGCCGTCGTGCGCGGTAACGAAGTTGATGCTGGCTGTGGGCCTGCGGTAATCGCCGCGATAAAGGTCGGGGCTGCCTGTGAAACGGTTGGCGAAAGTGCTTAAAGATACCTCTTCCCCACGCCAGAAATCACGGACTTCATCCCGGAACATGTCGTTCCATTCTGCCCAGCCGGGAGGGAATTTACCCACCATATAACCAGAATCACCAATGTCCCAGGGTTCCGCAATCAGCTTCACGCGGGAGATAACAGGATCCTGGTGAATGATGTTGAAGAAAGAGCCCAGGTTGTCTGTCTCGTGCAGGGTACGTGCCAGTGTAGACGCAAGGTCAAACCGGAAGCCGTCAACATGCATTTCAGTGATCCAGTAGCGCAGGCTGTCCATGATCAATGCGAGTACATTGGGCAATTGTACATTCAATGTGTTGCCAGTACCCGTGTAATCCATGTAATAACGCTGGTCTTCCGGGGTGAGCCGGTAGTACGAAGCATTATCAAATCCTTTGAAGCACAGGGTAGGGCCCATGTGGTTGCCTTCCGCAGTATGATTGTACACTACGTCAAGGATCACTTCAATTCCTGCCTTGTGCAGTTCCTTGACCATATTCTTGAATTCCGAAACCTGCTCGCCGTTCTTACCGGTGCTGCTGTAACGCGAGTCCGGTGCAAAGAAGCCAAGCGTGTTGTACCCCCAGTAATTGGTAAGTCCTTTTTCAAGCAGGTGCTGGTCTGCGACAAACTGGTGCACGGGCATCAGCTCAATAGCGGTAATGCCCAGTGATTTCAGGTAATCGATTGTAACCGGGTGTGCTACTCCCGCGTAAGTACCCCGGATCTCTTCGGGAATGTCTGGGTGTGTAAATGTGAGCCCTTTTACATGTGCTTCGTAAATGATCGAATCATGATAAGGAATGTCGGGGCGTGTGTCGTCTTCCCAGTCAAACTGACAATCAATGACCACCGATTTGGGGATATAGGGGGCACTGTCGCTTTCGCTGAAACTCAAATCTTCCTCTTTATCGCCAATCTTGTATGCAAACAGCGCCTCATTCCATTTCAGCTCACCAGCCAGCGCGCGGCTATAAGGGTCCACCAGCAGCTTGTTGGGGTTGAACCGGTGTCCGTTTTCCGGCTCAAAGCGGCCGTGCACGCGGTAACCGTAAAGTTGGCCGGGTTGCAGCCCTGGTACGTAAACGTGCCAGATATGGTGTGTCACTTCTTCAATCTTAATCTTGATATCCTCCTCACAATCGTTTTCAGCTTTAAAAAGGCAAAGCTCCACGCCATCTGCATTCTCTGAGAAAACTGCAAAGTTGACGCCGTTTCCGTCAAATGAAGCGCCCAGTGGATAAGGTCTCCCCGGAAGTACTTTTATCTGTGCCGAGGAAGGGGATTCAAGCAGCTCATTTTCTATATGTCTGTCCGCCATAATTGATCAAAAAACCGTGTAATTAATCTTGTAACCGAAATAAGCAGCCGGGGTTCAGATCCGGCTGCTTGCAATAATGGAACATTACTCGTCTTCGTACTTGTCGTCGAACTCGTCATTGGGGTTTCTGTCCCCGCTGTTTGCCCCGCGTCCGCCCTTGTTGGTAATGCGCGCTTCCAGTTCTTCTTCTGCGCCGGGCTTGCTGTAATCGATCCCGTAATCATCCACCTCGTCCTCATTGAAGTTGTCGGTGGCATTCCGCCCGCCTGAGGTCGGGTCATTTTTGAGGACCCTTTCCTTATCGGATTGTGCTTTGTCGTTTTCCATGATTATTGTCTTTTAAAATGCACTTTACATTTTATCATGCATCATTTCCGCCATTTCAAGATGGTGTCTCAAAGTAGGCAGCTTTTGAGAAGCCCATGATTTAAGCTCGGCATCCTGACCTGTGTTTGACTGTTTTTCAAACAGCGAAACGGTTTCCTTGTGGGAAGCAACCATCATACGCACATACATCATATTGAATGCAGCACCAGAGGCAGTGTTCAGGCTGTCCAGCATTTTTTGCTTGGCCGCGCTCAGTGTCGCAGGGATTTCCACTTTCTTGGGATCTGCAATTCCTTTCAGCTCATTATTGGCTTTGGTGTGGTCAGTTATCATCATTTGCCCGAAAGATTTGATGCTCATTGTATCCGATCCCATTACCATACCTGTTCCGGCCGTGTCGCCTTTTGCAACCGCCATCTCTCCCGCTTTCACTTCAAACATTCCCCCGTCTGCTGCATTTGTTACAAACATCCTGTCGGCTTCGGGTACCATAGTCCCCACATTATCATCGTCATCATCATTACAGGATACGGCCACGAACATTCCGGCGGTAAGCATCAGGAGCAATTTCAACTTTTTCATAAGACGCATTTTAAGTTTGTTGTTGATAAATTTTCGCCGGTCGCTAATAAAAATGCATGCCAGCAGCCGCTCACCTCTTTTTTCAAAAGTGTGGAAGCGGATTTTTGGCACGATTTTTATAATCGCGCTCAAAGTTTTATCCCATATCCATGTCAGAGAGTTCAAGAGATATCGTCAAGTGTACCGCCCGCGTTTGGAGGCTGATTAAAAAGCAGGAAGAGCTTTTCAGGTCTGTAATGGGGTTGGAGATCTCTGCTGCGTTGCGAAAAACGTGCAGCAATGGATTTATGATTTCCCTTTTGTACAAAAAGGAAATGGGTGCGCTTTACGAGTCGGTGAAGTGCAACCTGAATGATGGTGATCTGGCGAGTATTACTAGAAGTAAAAACGACGATTCAATGGACGCTGATAACCTTGCTGGCTTGCTTTCCGATCTGATCCGGGGAGAGCAGCAGCTGATCAGCGCATACGAGCTGTTGCTCTCACATATAGATGAAGATAGCGAGGCCGCCCTGGCCTGTCACGCGCACATCAGCCAGCTGGCCTCCCTGAGCCACACGCTGGCAGCCGAGTTGACCGAATTTTCTGATGATACCCAGGATGCTTATACGTCGGTAGCGTAGTCTGGTAACCTCATTTACCTGTTTCTGAGTCAGGCGCATCTACGGGCTTGGATTCGGGAGAACCTTTCTGACGAAGGAAAATGGTAAATACTACAATGCTCGCAATGGAAAGGAATTCGCTCTGCCAGTTTTGAAATGCCTCAAACCAGAAATTAGCCTGCGTCAGGTAGTTTCCCATCGTATCCGCCGGCATTCCGTTTAAAACCTGCTGTTCATTATGGTCCACCCAGCTTCCGTAAAGGTGCAGGTACCAGCTGATCAGGAACAGAACCAGGAACATCGCGAACAGCGAATTTTCATATAGTTTCAGTATCCAACCTCCTTTATTAACTGCCCAGGGCGCGTCTTTTCCCGGGCGTGGCTCACGGTCTACCTCTTCTTTTTCATCCAGCGACTTGGATTCCGCGGAGCCTTTCTGGCGTAGTCCCACGGTGAGTACCACGTACAGTGCCATTTGCAGGAATTCACTTTCAAAGTTTTCAAATGTGGCAGAAATGAAGTGCCCGCTTTGCAGGTAAGCTGTAAACCCGATTGCGGGGGCATTGTCCTGTTCAAGCTCCGAATTATGCTCGTGCCAGCCGGTAATGGCCTGTCCCGCGAGCGTCACCAGGAACAAGGTGATAAATACGATACTTAAACTGTTCCGATAGAAGAAGGAATGTTTTGTCTCTGCTGTTTTCATGATGGGTTTTGAGAAAACGTGGGAATATTCAGACTCATTTTGGTAAAATCGTTAATTGTACAACCGCAGCCTGCGAACCATCGGCATTGGAACGCTGCCAGCCGAGTGAAAGCGGGAAACGCTCTGCCAGGAAAAGCTCGATACCGGCGGTAAGGCGCCCTTTGTTATGTGACCCCGAGATCCAGTCAGCAAGAAAATGGATTTTTTTATACCAGAATCCAAGATCAACCCCGCTTTGAACCCCGTAAACGGGACCGTCGCTCAGGTAACGGTGGTTACTAATGTACGGCCCGGCTACAAACTGGTACTGATCCTGGCTTCCCACTGTCGCGAGCAGGTTGGCATATCCGTAGTAAACAAACCTGTGCCCGTGGCTGCCTGTGAGATTGGTACCCGCCACAGCCCCGAAACCTGTGGAAAAATGATCGTTCAGCTCAAAAGATTTCTGCGCATTGGCCAGCAACAGGGGCGCGAATGGAAGTATGGTTGTGGTATCGTTGACCTCAAAATGCCTCGTCTTATAATTGTAATCCACATTAATGAGATTCAATCCCGCTTCCCAGCCTTTTCCAAGACCATAGGTAAGTGTTGTAGAGGACTCGATCTGATCATTGATCTCGAATTGTTGCTGAATGCTGATCTGCCGGGCGTCGGCAATATCGGATGAAGAAACGTTGAAAATGGTTAATTGTGCGAATACGGAGCTGCACGCAAACAAAATGAAGATTGCTGCGAGGCAAGTTCTGGAAAGTGTGGTCATATGATACTATACTGTGAAGACTGTGATGCAGGCAGTAAGAGAAAAAACTATTCCACTCAAAACCAGAGGTTGTAAGGCTCGTATTGTGCCTGATTTCAGTCCAATTTTGGGGTAGATGAAGGCAGTTGGAATAATTTTTGATCAAACCCGGTGCCTGCAAACGGGTGCAGGCTTAAATCAACAGATATGAACGATCAAATTAATCCGCAACACCGCGAAGGAAAAGTAGCAGAAGCCATTGAGGAACAAACCGCGAAGTTGCCCTCAGACATCTTTTTATGGGCGGCGATCGCTTCAATGGGCGCGTCACTTACATTGAAAATCCTTGGACGAAAACATACTGCATTGTTTGTTGGACAATGGGCGGCGCCATTCCTGCTGCTGGGAACTTACAACAAGATTGTAAAAACACAGGGTCACGATTCTACCGACCACGAGTAGAAGATCGGACTTGCAGGCAATGCGGCCTGATTATGCGGATTGTTGTTAACGGCAGCGCATAATTGGGCCGCGTCCTTTTTGGGGATGCCCAGCTCTATACTCCCGCCACTGGCATGCATTTTTACAAAAACCGCACGCTAAATCAGTAACATTTAAACAAAACATTTATGAAGACGATCATCGTGTGGGCAAGTTGCTTCACCATTGTTATCATGCTCGCGGCATTGTCGGGCCTCCGGCTGGATTCGCCAGATCAGCAATTTGTTCTTAAAGCTGCAGAAGGAGGGATGCTGGAAGTACAGCTCGGTAACCTCGCTGCTAAAAACGGCGTCTCCCCGAAGGTGAAGGAATTTGGTAAAATGATGGTGAAAGACCATACCAAAGTAAATGATGAGCTGAAAGCACTCGCTAAAAAGAAGCAGATCCAAATACCAGCCGGACTGGGCAAAGCGGCAAAGCAGCAGTACGATAGTCTTGCAGCGATGAAAGGCGAACCCTTCGATATGCTTTATATGAATATGATGATTGCCTCACACGAACAAACGATCGGGCTTTTCCAGACAGAGTCCAACAAAGGGCAGGATAATGAATTGAAAAGCTGGGCAGATGCAAAGATCCCTGCATTAAAGCACCATCTTGAAATGGCCGAAGAGTTGTTCAAACATTCAAGTAACTCTCCGGCATCCCACAAATCCCACAAGTAAGATATAGAAGTTCCCTGCCCGGTTCCGAAGGTATATAATAGCGCGAAACGAGCAGGGAATTCTCGCCTGCTATTTTCTCAAATCAATTTGCCGTAACCCTCCTGCCCAGCCAAAAGTTACAGATTCCCTGCAGCGTGTTTTTGAGGTTTTCGAGCTCCATAGGCTTAACAATGTAAGCGTCAGCGCCGAACTGGTAACATTGATGGATTTTGTCCGTGCGTGTTTCGCTGCTCATCACCACCACGGGGATTTCGTTGAGGTAGGTGTCGGTTTGGGCTCTCTGCTGGCGGAGTGCTTTGAGCAGGTCGAGTCCGTTCATGCCCGGCATGTTGAGATCCACAATAATTAATCCCGGCAGCTGATCACTCTTTTGTTGAGTGATCAGCGTATTCAGGTGTCTGTGCAGCACTTTGCCGTCTTCAAAAAATTTCATTGCATACTGCCCGCCAAATTGTTTGAACGCTTTGTAAAGCAGAAAATGGAAATCGGGATTGTCGTCGACAATGTACATTTCTCTAATCATATCAGTCATATTTTTCGCCTCCGAGACTACACTATTCAACTTATGCCACCCGGTTTCCTTGGTTAATATGTTTTTGGAAGACTAACTACAAAGGTTGTACCCGCTTCACCACTGGTGATCTGCAAGTCTCCTTTCAGCAGCCTGATCAGGTGCTTAACAATAAACAGCCCAATACCTTCCCCATTATTTTCTTTCTTGTCGCGTCCTTTTTCCTGCTGGTCTTCGTCGCCGTCATCGCCCAGAATGCGGTCGATCAGTTTTGGGGAAATCCCCACTCCGGTATCCGCAATACTGAACTGCCAGCCCGGATTGTCGCCAAAACCGGCTTCGTTCCAGCTCACATTCACACTGCCGGCTGCTGTATACCTGATTGCATTCAGCAGTAGATTTTGAGCAATGCGCCTGATTTTCACTACATCTCCGTTAATCACCAGCTCGGCTGGTCCTTCACATTGAAGCGACAGATTTTTGGTCGCTGCCATTGGGGAAGAACCATCACACAACTCCCGCAACAACTGGGAAACGTTGAATGAAGTGATTTCCAGTCTTTCCTGTCCTGATTCCAGTCTTGCAAAATCGAGCAGCTGGTTCATCATCTGCGCAACCTGGCCCAGGTTACGCTGGATCATATCGACGGTCTTCTTCCTGTCCTCTTCCGTTTCCATGATATTCATCAGAGATGCTGCCCCGCTGATAATGCCAAAGCTGCCGCGCAGGTCATGGAAGGTCGACCGCAGGAAAGAGCCCCGCTGGCGCACATATTCCTTCACTACCGAAAGCGACTCGATGATCTCTACGGATCCGTTCAGCTGCTCGATCAGTTCGTCCTGGTGGGATTTTGCTTCTTTCAGGGAGCTGATATCCAGTTCCGTGATCGCTACGCCGTGGTCGTGCTGGGATATGGAAACACCCGCCCATTTGCGTTCGGGTTCCTCACTTAATATTTCTTCGTAGCGGTACTCTTTTTTGGCAAGTACCTCCGTCATTATCTTCACTTTTTCCGCCGGATAAAGTTCTGAGGCGAGCATTCCCAGCATTTCACCAACCTGCTTGCCCAAACCGGTCGCATATTTCTCATTGCAAACAGCCAATCTGAAATCAACAGGCTCGTCGCCTTCGTATATCCCCTTGAAAAAGCCGATAGAAGCAGGGGAGCTGTTGAGCACAGCCTGCAAATTCTCGGCAGTTTGTACCAATCTCGTTTCTGCCTGCTTGCGGTCTGTAATATCCAGTACAGTCACCACTATACCCGCCAGATCCACTTGCCGCGTGATCAGGAATGCGGCCGTTTTTCCGGGAGCAATCCTCAATCCGCTCACTTCGCGATAGGCTGTATTTCCTGTGGTAAGTACTTCGGTATAAAGGTCAAACAGTCCGGTGTCGCGGAAGTCGGGATACCATTGCAGCAGCGTTTTCTCGGTCAGGTCCGACTCGCTCATTCCGGTGAGTTCGAGCGCTACGTCGTTGTAAATGGAAGTAATGAAGTCAACCACTTTCCCCTCCGGCGAGTACACCGCTTCCATTAAGGTCAGCGCGGCGGGTACGCCGTTCAGTACACTCCGCAGTCGGGCGGCCGTGCGCCTCAGTTCTGCATTGGCCCTTTCGAGTCCGGTATTGGCATTGGTAAGTTCTCTTGTTCTTTCCTCCACATGCAGGTTGAGCTGCTGGGTTAGTGTTTTTTGCAAATGAACATTGGTGCAGGTGGCTATATACCCGGAGAAAACCCCGTTGCTGGAAAACATCGGCTTCGTATTTTCCAGTATCCACTGGTACTCGCCGTCACGCCTCCGCAACCTGTATTCAGCCGTGTAGGGCGATCTGTCGTTCATGCTTTTGACAGAAAGCTCCTTGTACCAGTCCCGGTCTTCCGGGTGGATGCTTTCCGCCAGTAAATGTCCCTTTTCTTTCTCGTAAGATTGTCCCGTGAAATCCAGCCAAGCTTTGTTCAGGTAATTGACCTTCCCGTCAGGCCGCGATACCCAGATCATGGCGGTTGCATTGTCGACTAGCTCCTCAAACCATTGCTGGCGCTCTTTGAGCAGACTTTGCGCTTTGTGGTGCTCCGTATTATCTTCGAATACAAGCAGGATCGTCTGCTTGCGGTGCAGCAGGACTTTCCGCGCGTGGATCAGCATGATGCGTTCGTCTCCGGAGTTTACTTCCAGCTTGACCTCAAATCCGGTGATCGGGGCATTTCGGCTGATCAGGTTATGCATTAAGTCGCTGAATCCGCTGAAATCGAGTTTGCGGTTGCCCAGCTCATAAACTGTACTTCCCACTGTACTCTCCGGATTGGTACGGAACACGCGGTAAAACGCTTTGTTCGCCACCTTGATCCTGAGCTGATCGTCGAGTACGAGGGTGGCTTCATTAATGGTATCCAGGATCGCTTCCGAATAGTCGTAGGATTCGCTGAGCTGGTCGTTTCTTACCTGCAGCTCCTGGTTGATCGTCTGCAATTCCTCATTTGCAGATTCAATTTCCTCCTTGCTGGTCTCGAGTTCTTCATTGATGCTCTGCAGCTCTTCGTTGCTGCTGACAATCTCTTCATTCGCCGATTGCAGCTCTTCATTGCTGGCCTCCTGTTCTTCAATGATCGAGTGCATATCCTGCCGCAGCGCTGCCAGTTCTGCTTCCAGCATCAGAACGCGCTTGTCCGCTTCCATTTCCACGACACCCAGGGAGGCTGGATTATCCTTCAACTCCTCAAAAAGGATGAGGAACAACTGCTGATTGGCCGAGCTCGTAATTGGCACCGCCTTGATCTCGACGTAATGTACCACACCATCTACGATCACTTCCAGGCCCGACTTGCTGGTCGGCTGGGAGGTCTTTCTTGCCTTGTGTATCGCATTACGCAACTCGAAAACAAGTGACGGCCGCGCCATTTTCGAAAGGTTCAGGCTGGCTTTGCCTGTGGCGTGTTCAAGGAAGAGACTCGTAGAGCCGCGGAACTGGAGAATCTCCATATCCTGATCTACAATAATACTTGGCGGGATAAAATTGCTTAGCAGCCAGGTGTCAACAAGCTTATCCAGATCTTGTGGGGGTAGCATTTCCTGGCTCTTAGAGGTAGAAGTTTTGGTGTCAATTACGAAAGCGTTTCTTTTAATACTGATGTCCGATGGAATCCGTGCAACCGTATTGTTTTTTCTTGCAAAAACCTTGTATTCCTTTTCAATCTGCGAGAAATGCGAAGGCGAGCTGCCTACTGCCTCCGATTTTCCGAGTACCAGCACGCCGCCCGGGTTCAGGGAATAATGGAAAGTCGCGAGCGCTTTTTTCTGCAGCATATCATCCAGGTATATCAGCAGATTGCGGCAGGTGACCATATCCAGCCTTGAAAACGGCGGGTCGGTAAGCAGGTTATGCGGTGCAAACACGCACAGGTCACGGATAGGCTTGTTGATCCGGTACTGCTCGTCGGTTTTGGTAAAAAAGCGGTCTAGTCTTCGTACAGAGATATCCTTTACCTCACTCTGGGTATATACGCCAACCCGCGCTTTGGCAATAGCAGTTTCGCTCAGGTCGGTTGCAAAGATCTGGATCGGAATACTGGCGGTACGTTCACCAAGTATTTCCATAATGATCATGGCAATGGAATACGCTTCCTGTCCCGTGGAACAAGCCGTTACCCAAAGCCTGACAGGATCCCCCGCATTTTTGTTTTTGATAATGGCAGGAAGGATCTGCTTTTTAAGGTAGTCCATTGTCTGCTCATCCCGGAAAAAGCTGGTTACGTTAATAAGCAGGTCATTGTAAAGGATAGTGGCCTCGGCAGGATGCTGTTTCAGGTAGTCCATATACTGGCTCAGCTTGTCCAGCTTGTACAACAGCATTCGCCTGATGATCCGCCTGCGGATCGTGCTTTTTTTATAATGACCAAAATCTATCCCTACCGATGACTTTACAAATGCGAGAATCTTTGCAAGGTCTTTGTCGGTGGAATCTTCTTCTATATTTTCCTGTGTCTCGTTCGTAAGCTGGAATATATCGGCATGCTGGCTCAGCCGCACCAGTTCGGCGGCAATGTCTTTCGGGCTCAGCACCATATCGACCACACCCTCACTGATCGCCGACTGCGGCATTTCGGAAAATTCTGCACTTTCATCCTGCGCGAAAGTGATGCCTCCCGCTACTTTAATTGCTTTCAGTCCCAGCGTTCCGTCACTCGCCATACCCGACAATACAATACCGATTGCACCGTCCTTTTGTCTTTCCGAAAGAGATATAAAAAACTGGTCGATCGGAAGATGAATGTGCGGGCGCGGCTTTCTGGGTACCAGCACCAGTACGCCGTCTATGATTTCCATTCCCTTGTTCGGAGGGATGACGTAAAGGTGGTTGGGGGAAATCTGCATCAGTGGTGCTGCTTCCAGCACTTTCATCTGCGTAGCCTTCGCTAGAATGGACGAAAGCCGGCTTTCAAATTCGGGGGATAGATGTTGAATATATACAAATGCCAGGCCGGTATCCGGCGGAAGATGCTGCAAAAGCTCGGTCACAGCAAGTTGCCCTCCCGCAGATCCTCCAATCGCTACCACGGGCACCGGCTTGCTGCCAGGTGTCAGATTTACGTATTCATCATTCGCATCTTCAGACATTCAGATTTTATTTACGGAGTAAGGTTTTTTTTGTTTGTTTCTAATAAAGGAGGTAGGTAAAAGTAAAAGTTTTAAGCCTATATAAAAACAAAGAAATGGTAGTCTACTGTGTTACAACCATGATTATTCGGCAGGTACTATTTCAAAATTGGCATGATTGTTGCTTTTCGCCTTAATTCTTTGCTCATATCAACAAATCCTTACCCGACCAGCGAAACCATGAGACCCGTTTTCATTGTCGACGACTCTGCCGATTACAGGTTCTTGCTGAACCATTTCCTGGGGAGGTTTTTACCGGAAGGAAAGATAGAGTTCTTCGATGGCGCCAGGTCATTTTTGGAAAGAGTGGCCGCCATAGATGGTACCGCAGGGGACGAGGAGTTTCCTGCATTGATCATGCTCGACCTGAATATGGCGGAAATGGATGGGTATGAGCTCCTGCAAATCCTTAAAAATTCCGGCAACCGGATGAATCCAAAGTGGAAAGATATTCCGGTTGTGATCAACAGTGCCGATTATACAGACAGTGTGGCCACTAAAAGCGTTGAACTGGGCGCAATGACCTTTTTGCGAAAATCTGCCGACCTTACTGACCTCTACGGCCTGAAAGATTTTCTGGCAGCGCATTTGCAAAAATATGGCTCAGATTAGCCACATTGCTTTTACTATGGTGCGGTTCTGGTTAAAGCGAACTGTCCAAACAGACTTCCATTTATGACAAAATCCATTTTTATAGCTTCGGCAGAACCATTTACAGGCAAGTCGGTGCTGGCCCTCGGCCTCGTGAATATGTTACTCGGCAAAACCGAGAAGGTAGGGTATTTCAAACCGATCATTTCCGAGCAGCCGCCGGGCAAGAAAGAGCGGCATGTGGAAGCGATACTCGACTATTTTGCGCTCCCCGTTCCTTACGAGGATACCTTCGCATTCACCAGGCAGCAGGTACTGCAGTTCACCGAGTCAGAAAACCAGGGTGAAATGCTGGATACCATCATCAGCAAGTACAAAAAGCTGGAAGATACCTACGATTTTACTGTGATCGAAGGCAGCGATTTTCTCGGCGAGGGTATTGCATTCGAGTTTGAATCCAATGCGGCAATCGCGAAAAACCTCGGCGCGCCCGTGCTCGCCATTGTCGGCGGACAGAATAAATCTACTTCGCAGATCGTAAGTGCGGTACTCAATATCCTGCACAATTTCGAAAACAGGGAAGTGCAGGTGGTCGGTATTGTTGTAAACCGTGTCAAGCCCGAGCAGCAGGAAGATATTACTGCATTGCTGCAAATGCAGGTGCCTGCGCATGTAATGCTGTCGGTTATTCCCTGGAACAAGGATTTACAAAGTCCTACAATGCGCGAAATATGCGATGCATTGCAGGCCAAGCTACTTTTTGGTGAAAGCCTGATATCGAACCAGGTTGATAATTTCGTGACCGGCGCAATGATGCTGCCCAACTTTCTTAATCACATCAAGGAGAATGTCCTCATCGTAACACCAGGCGACAGGGGCGACATTATCATCGGGGCTATTCAGGCGAACCTTTCTACTAATTACCCGAAAGTGGCAGGTATCGTGCTCACCGCAGGTACCTTGCCCGACGAACCGGTGGTGCGGATGATCGAAGGTCTGCAAACCGTGATCCCGATCCTGGCAGTGGAAAAGGGTACTTTCGAAACAACTACCGCAATCGGCGCCATCAACTCCCGGATTACGGCAGATAATAAGAAAAAGATCGGTCTGGCTATCGAGACTTTCGAAAAATATGTGGACGTGAAAGCGCTGGACGAGCGGATCATTACTTTCCAGCCGCAGGGTATTACGCCGCATATGTTCCAGTATCAGTTGGTGAAATGGGCTAAAAATCAGAAAAAACACATAGTACTGCCAGAAGGAAACGATGACCGGATCCTGAAAGCCGCCACGCGCCTGGTGAACCAGCAGGTGGTGCAGCTGACCATTCTGGGCGACCCTGCGGAGATCACCGCGTCTTTCAAGCGGCTCGGCCTCAATCCCGATATGAATGAGATCCGCATTATTGATCCGGCCAATTCGGATAAATATGAGCTGTATGCTGAGAAGCTGTACGAGCTTCGTAAAAACCGGAACGTGAACCAGGAAATGGCGCGTGACCTGATGCAGGATGTTTCCTATTTCGGAACCATGATGGTGTATATGGGAGAGGCAGACGGAATGGTTTCGGGTGCGATACACACTACCCAGCATACGATCAGGCCTGCATTGCAGTTTATCAAAACCAAACCCGGCGTATCCATCGTGTCGTCTATTTTCTTTATGTGCCTGCCCGAGCGCGTGTCGGTGTTCGGCGATTGTGCGGTAAATCCAAATCCTACCGCCGATCAGCTGGCCGACATTGCGATTTCGTCAGCTGAAAGCAGCGCAAGGTTCGGCATCGAGCCCCGCATTGCGATGTTGTCCTATTCGTCGGGTTCTTCGGGGGAAGGGGAGGATGTGGAGAAAGTAAGGGAAGCGACCCGCATTGTAAAACAAAAAAGGCCCGACCTGAAAGTGGAAGGCCCCATTCAGTACGATGCTGCCGTAGACCCGATCGTCGGAAAGCAAAAGCTGTCTGAATCGGAAGTGGCCGGAAAAGCCAGCGTGCTGATTTTCCCGGATTTGAATACCGGAAACAATACCTACAAGGCGGTGCAGCGGGAGACAGGCGCATTGGCAATTGGTCCGATGCTGCAGGGGCTGAACAAGCCGGTCAATGATTTGAGCCGCGGGTGTACGGTAGATGATATTTTTAACACAGTAGTGATCACGGCGATTCAGTGCCAGGAAGGCTTGCAGCCTGTTTAAAACAAGCCTATGAACATACTTGTCATCAATGCGGGCAGCAGCTCGCTCAAATACCAATTCTTCAGAATGCCCTCTGAGGCGCCTCTTTGCACAGGTATCATTGAGAAGATAGGTGCGAAAAATGCATTTATCAAACACAAAACGCTCTTTGGCGGCATCGAAAAGGTGCTGGAAAGCGAGGAACATATCGCTGATCACGCGGTTGGTTTAAACAAAGTACTGCGGCTCCTTTCTGATCCGGCAGACGGTTTGATCCAAAACACGGACGAGATTGCGGCGGTAGGGCACCGCGTGGTACATGGAGGGGATTATTTCTCAAAAGCCACACGCATTACGGCCGACATCAAAGAGAAGATCAGAGAACTGTCAGACCTGGCGCCGTTGCATAATCCCGTTAGCCTGGAATGCATTGAAGTAGCGGAAGCCACTTTCCCGAAAGCGGTGCAGGTGGCAGTTTTCGACACTGCATTTCACCAGACTATCCCGGAAGTGGCGTACCGGTATGCGATACCCGAGAAGCTTTATGAAAAGGATAAAATGCGTGTTTATGGTTTTCACGGGACGAGCCACGGTCACGTAACACAAAAAGCAATGCAGTGGCTCGGGAAGCAGGATGCCAGGATTATCAGCATTCACCTGGGTAACGGTTGCAGCATTACCGCCGTGGATAGTGGCCGGTCGGTGGATACAAGTATGGGGTTCGGTCCGTTAAGCGGCCTGATCATGGGTACCCGTTCCGGGGATATCGATCCCTCGGTGCTGCTGCATTTGATGGATAACGGAACGTACACACCCGATGAAATCAGCGACATACTGAACAAGCAGTCAGGCCTGCGCGGCTTTACAGGATCGAATGACATGCGCGACGTGCGCAGAATGGAGCAGGAGGGCAGCCGCCCTGCAAGCCTGATCCTGGATATGTATGCCTACCGGATCAAAAAGTATATTGGCGCTTATGCAGCTGTTTTGAATGGACTGGACGCCATTGTTTTTACAGCCGGGGTAGGAGAGAACGACGCCGCGATCCGTGAGGCGGTATGTACGGGAATGGACTACCTCAATATCCATCTTGACAAAGAAAAAAACAACATACGCGCAGGTAATATCCGTGAGATCAGCCGGGTGGGGGATGGTGTAAAAATTCTGGTGGTACCTACGAATGAGGAGCTGGAAATCGCTCAGCAAACGCTAGAATTGTTATAAAGATGTTATTGGGCCGGAGATTGTAAGGCAGCAATCCCCGGCCTTTTTGTTTGTTAAAACATAATCTGGTAACGTACCGAAACTGCTCTTCCGGGGAGGTTATAGCCTCTTTTTTCGTAATAATTTTCATCCGTTACATTGGCTACTTTCATGGTTAACGAATGCATTGGATTGATCTTGAAAGAGGCGGCGAGGTCGAAAACCATATACTGCGGGTATTCGATTTCGGGATTGACCGGGTCGCTGTAGTCAATATCCTTCCGCGTTCCCACCGACCTTCCCGAGAGCCGCACACGCAGCCACTTCCGGTTGTCATATTCCAAACCATAATTGAATGTATTTCTGGCCACATTCTGGATATCGCGGTTTGTAGCGGCGCCATCTGTTTCAATGATCAGCTCACGCGCTTTGAAGGTTGACGAACCGTTCCAGTAAGCGCGCAATGCATATCTGAAATCATTCAATGCGCCCAGATCGTACGAAATTTCAGTTTCAAGTCCGGATATCTCCGCGTCTGCCGCATTCACGAAAGTGGCCCGGGACACGATTATGTCGCCATTTGCCTGCGGCTCGCTGGTCGTTTTAATGATCTTGGCAATCCGGTTATCCACTTTGGTAGAAAAATAGGTAACACCGGCAGAGAAGCCCGACCTGGGTTTGGTGTAATGCAGGCCCAGGTCCCAGCTGAGGCTGCTTTCATTTTTGAGGTCGGCATTCCCGGCTGTCACCGCGATCCTGCCTTTCGCATCCCGCACCTCATTGTAACCAGCCACACTGTAAGCGTCGGTAGTTACGAATGCGCGGCCTAATGCACCTTTAATCTGGAAAAACGGCAGCACCTGGTAAGTCGCACCCAGGCTCGGACTGGTAAATGGGTTTGTTGTTTTGCCTGCTTTATAGGAAGGTAAAAGGGCCGTCTTGCGCACATCAAATGTGATCTGATCGTACCGAATTCCAGGTTGTAAAGTCAGTTTGTTGAAGGTAAGCAGCGCCT
This sequence comes from Dyadobacter sp. HNCC25DJ183, assembly GCF_056895175.1. NCBI lineage: Bacteria > Pseudomonadati > Bacteroidota > Cytophagia > Cytophagales > Spirosomataceae > Dyadobacter > Dyadobacter sp. HNCC25DJ183. Next base: position 17,466 of record NZ_JBXHAP010000007.1, on the reverse strand, counting down.
GCGCGTAAAATGCGGAAGAAATGATCGCATAGGCCGGCTGCGTGGGGCCGCGCTCGGTGGTGTCGTTTGTCCATCTTCTGCTTTTGGTAGCCGCATTCAGGTAATCGTAGCCGAGGATCAGCGCGTGATTGCCCAGCTTCCAGACATCTTTTACCTGTAAACCTTTCCATGCATTTTGTAGCTCAGCCGAGCGGAATGGTACCACGGGCTTACCGGATACATTCAGGGTGAAATTGCGGGTATTTTCTTCGGAGGTAAACACTTTCAGCGACGGGCTGTGGTTGCCGATCTTGCCGGAAATTGAAAAGTCTATGGCAGCACGGTCCACATTCTTGGTACTGGCTTCCGAACTTCCCGAAGAGATTTCGCCGGGCGATTCCACATCTTTCGCCTGAAAGCTCTCCCCACTTACATCCAGACGCCAGTTTGTGGCAAGCTGGTATCCCGCCCGCAGCCTGCCGGAGTAATAATGTAATTTTGTGAAAGGTCTTCTTTGTCCGTCGGTAACACTTTCATCCACATTTTCACTTAGGCCGGAAGCATAATTTTTCTGCGCATTATTGAAGCCAAATGTATTACGCAGCCAGTTGTTTTTGCCGATTTTATAATCTTTTGCACGTTCCAGATAGTTGAAAGAAAGGTCGTAATCAAGCTTTTTGGTGAGGTTACCTCCCGAATTCAGCCCGGCCTGAACAGTCTGGAAACTGCCGTATTCAGCAAATGTGGACCCCCTGTGGTCCCCCTTCGAACGCGCAGTAATTACATTGATCACCCCTCCCATTGCCTGCGAGCCATAGAGCGAAGACGCGGGACCTTTCAACACTTCAATCCGCTCAACGCCATTGAGGTTAATTTGTGAAAGGTTGGTCGCGCCGGCAGGCCGGCCATCGATCAAAAGCAGCGTCCGCTGGTTTAGTCCCGAGAACTGCGGCCGGAAACCCCTTATCCCGATACCGGAAGACAAATTGGGATACTGAATCACATCCACAGCAGCCGTTTTCCGCACAATATCAGTCAGGTCCGCCGATGGTGTCAGTTCAATATCACTCTTCGAAATCAAAACCATCTTCTGCGCAATAGCCTCCACCTTCGTCTCAAACCGCGTAGCAGTAACCACCACCGGATTCAACACATTCTGCCGAATAGAATCCGAACCCTGACCAAAAGAGAGGAGCGGAAGAAAAAGCGAAGCAAGGAACGCCAGGTGTGACGCCCACTCCACACCATAGCGCTCGCGCCTAGTTACACTGAGCGCACCGGGCCGCCGGGCGGGCAAAGTGAAGAAGCGTGACGCTATTTTGCTTCGACCGCCCGGCGGCCCGGTCCGCTCAGCATGACAAAGCGAGTGGAATTCAGGCGAAGTAGACAAGCGTGACGCCCCTATGCTTCGACTGCGCTCAGCATGACAAAAAGAGTGGACGGCATAAAGAAGGGAATGGACAGCATAACGAAGCGAGTGGAATGCACTCGAAGTGGACAAGCGCATCGCCAACTCCACAACACCGCTTCCCGCCTTTGTCACACTGAGCGGAGTCGAAGTGCAGAAGCGTGACGCCCCTATGCTTCGACTGCGCTCAGCATGACAAAGGGGGCAGACAACATGAAACGAAGAATGCAGAGCATTCAAAGTGAAGAAGTGCGCCGCCCTCGCCACAACACCGCTTCCCAGCTTTGTCACACTGAGCGGACCGGGCCGCCGGGCGGTCGAAGTGAAGAGGCGCGACGCCCGCTCCACACCACCGCGCCCCCACCTTGTCACACTGAGCGGAGTCGAAGTGAACGAGCGTGACGCTATTTTGCTTCGACTCCGCTCAGCATGACAAAGCGAACAAACAGCATGAAAAAGCCAACAAGCAACATAACAAACACTCCAAAAAGGAAAATACAAGTACCTCATTTAAAAAAAATTAACTTAGAAAATCAAAAGAATACAGCTACTACAATTACAGCGAACCCGCCAGTGTGATCGCTCCGATAATGATGGAGAATGTACCTACCAGGTAGTTGACGAGGCGCAGGAAGGTTTCGCGGTGGGAGACGAATTTGCTGATTGAGAATGCGAAAAAGTAGCCGTAGGCGGACATGGACAGGATAATGCCCAGACTTTGAATGACGATGATCCAGACTGCCGTGCGGGCGTCACTTGCGGCGAGCGTCAATGCCACTGCGCAGGCACCGCCTGTACCAGCCAGTCCGTGCACCATACCTACCCAAAAAGAGCGGCTGAACTTTTGAGAATGGACAACAGGCGGGGCAGAGGAGCTTCTGAAATTCCGCATCACTGCCACAATGCCCAGCCAGATCATCAGCGGTCCGACGAGCAGCTCAACTTTGCCGGAGACTTCCAGCGAAAAGGTGGATTTGAGCAGCAGTACCAGCACTGCGAAGAGGATGAGGGTAAAAGAATGTCCCAAAGACCAATGCGACGATCGCCAGATCAGTTTCCAGCGCTGGCCGGGACTGCGTTTTTCATCGGTAGCCAGTACTGAGACTGCCGCCATGTGGTCGGGTTCGAAGGAATGCTGCACACCGAGCAGCAGGGAGTCAATAAGCAGGAAATTGATCATCGAATAAAATTTAACCCTGCAAGCGCAGGCTGACTGATTTTATCCGGATTGGAACAGGGAAAACAGGGAAGAAGGCACGACGAAATACCGCCTGCCAAAATCCTCTCGCCTTTCTTCCCGAAAGCAAAACGGATATTTTCGAATGGCAGGTCTTCTGACTCGTTCAGTAGCTAACGCCTTCCCGGAAGTATAGTGAATGATTAATGAGTGAATGAGCGAAGGGTTTATTCACTCATTCAACATTCAAAATTCCTCTTCCAGTGGCAAATTGTTAGCTCCTTTTTTGTGAACTTACAGCAGCGGGTACTGCTCCGGATTTACACCGGATTCCCTTTTAATCACACCAGCGGCGTGAACCAAATGAGCCGCAAAGCTATATCTTTTTGAATGCCGTGAAGCAAAAATTTCCTGCCTGATAAAAAATGTCCCTCTGCCGCGCTGCCTTCCGGGATTTCTGCAAAATCGTGCTACATTTGCCACAAACAAGTTCTTTGCTATCTTTTTCCAACAGGAAAGGTTTTACTAACCAGTGAATTAATAGGGGAATCGTGTGAGAATCACGAGCTGTCGCGCAACTGTAAGTAACGTTCGAAATTTGTAACGTTACGAGTCAGAAAACCTGCCTTTTCTTTGTTGACAATGCTTTCGCGGAATGAAGCTAGTCTGATCTGGATATTGCGTTTCAGGGTTAATGCCCTGTACTCTCCATTGGGTTTTCTTCTTAATCCATTCTTCCTGTCTTTTCTTTTTTTCTGCCGATTGCATTGTGAGATTTAGCTAGGGCTCTCAACATTTTTGTTTGCCACGAATGCACGAATGGACACGAATGCGTGTACAGCCGGATAGGAGTGGCGTTAGCAGCAGAACCAATGACCCAGTCTCATTTTCTTATTTCTGCCCCGGCGAGCAACTCGGGTAAGACGACCCTCACGCTGGGTTTACTGCGCGCGCTTACCAGACGCAACCTGAAAGTACAGCCTTTCAAGTGCGGACCTGATTATATTGATCCCATTCACCACACCGAGGCAGCGGGGAGCCAGAGTATCAACCTCGATACATTCATGTCCTCCAATGCGCACGTGCAGGCCCTTTATGCAAAGTATTCGGCTCAATCCGATGTATCGGTGACCGAGGGTGTGATGGGACTTTTTGATGGCGCTCAGAAAATGGACGGCAGCAGCGCGGCAATTGCAGAATTGCTGGGTATCCCGGTTGTTTTGGTAGTTGACGCCAGGTCAATGGCGTATTCGGCTGCGGCTTTGTTGTACGGATTCAAAAACTTTTACCAACATATCTCCATCGCGGGAGTGATTTTCAACTTTGTCGGGACAGAGTCGCATTACCGTTTTTTGCAGGATGCCTGTGCAGATGCAGGCGTTGAGGCGCTTGGTTATTTGTCTAAAAACAGTGCACTGGCAATCCCGTCGCGACACCTGGGCTTGCATATTTCCGCGGAAACAGACTATGAGCAGATCATTGAAAGTGCAGCTCACTTGGTGGAGCAGACAGTGAACCTGGACCGGCTGCTGGAATTGACAAGGGGTAACATTAACCCCGGTGAAAGCAGCCCCGTTGGGTCAGCAAAAGAACCAGCCAGCAGGTTGAAAATTGCCATTGCCCGCGATGAGGCATTCACTTTTACTTACCATCAAAATATTGAAGCACTGGCCGGTTTAGGTCATATTACCTGGTTCAGTCCGATTCACGATCACGTACTTCCCGAAACGGATTTCCTCTATATCCCGGGCGGCTACCCCGAGTTGCATGCGGCAGAGCTGAGCGAAAACGAATCAATGCGGGCGAGTATCAAAGCTTACTGTGACGAGGGCGGTCTGGCCTTCGCCGAATGCGGCGGACTGATGTACCTCGGCGAGCAGCTTACGAATGCGCAGGGCGACACATTTGAAATGGCAGGTGCGCTCCCATGCAGCACCAGTATGCTGCATTCCAAAATGGTACTGGGTTACCGCACCGGAAACTGGGACGGGGTGCAGTTCAACGGCCACGAATTCCATTATTCCGGATTTACAAACAATAGCTTGACCGCCGGCAATGCGCTGATTACGAATGCAATAGGCATTGAAACAGATACAAAGCTCTACCGGAAAAACAACACCTTCGGCACCTACATGCACATCTACTGGGGCGAAACCCAAAGCTTTTTAGAAAATCTAATATCAAAAAGCCGACAGCCGACAGCCAACAGCCGATAGCCAAAACATGATCCAGCACAAACGCCAGCGTGTCACGCGCTCTGATGGAAAATCCATAAACCTGGTGCAGCGCAGGGGACATTTGTCCTACTGCTATAATGCCTGCTGCTGCGGCCGGGTTGACCGTGGCTATGCAGCTATACCCGTCGAGCTTTACAAGAGCGAGTGGCTGAAACGAAAGCTGCGGAATACAGTGCACCTGACCAAAGGCGGCTGCCTGGGCCCGTGTACACTCGCCAATGTGGTTACCCTGCTTTTTGACGGGCATTCAGTATGGTTTCACTCGATCAATAACGACTGGCAGATCGTCGCGATTTTCGATTATATAGAGAGCATGGTCAAAGCGGACAGGTACCTCGTGCCGCCGGCAGACCTGGCTGAGTATGTTTTTCAATTTTATACCTGGAAAGGATCTGAAAATGCGACTTTGTCCGGACAGACCGCTCTGCCAACAGAAGGAATTGTATTCCTTACTCACGCCGATACCGACCTGTTGGCGCTCAGCCGGGCTATGGAGTTGCTGCCTGATGAGTTTCCCAAAACGTCGGGAATGAGTTTAATGAGTATTAAAAGCGAGGAGCAAATGGCGCAGCTGCTGGAAAGGGAAATTGCTGAAGCCAAAATTATCGTGATCCGCATTCACGGCAGGTTGAGCAGTATCCCGGGCTTTAGCGAGCTGGTGAACCTGGCCAGGCAACGGCAGCAACACCTGATCGTGGTAAGCGGGACAGGTGAATTGAATCCCGAATTCGCAGCAGTGTCCACGGTGTCTCCTGCGATTTTGCAAGATACATTGAGCTACCTGCAAGCCGGAGGATACAACAACCTGGCTTCTCTGCTGTTTTATCTGTCGGACCATTTACTAATGACCGGCTTTGGCGCCGAGCCGGCAGCTGCATTGCCTGAGCACGGCATCTATCACCCCGACCTGCCCGAAAATGCAGATATAGCTGACTGGCTGAAATGGCACAATCCATCGCGTGCGACCGTGGCTATTACATTCTACCGCGCCCATTGGATCAGCGGGAATACCGCTTTTGTTGACGCGATGATAACGTCGCTGGAAGAACGCGGGCTGAATGCATTGCCTGTTTTTACATCTTCCCTGAAATCCACCGATGCGGCGAGCGGCAAGCCGGCTGCATTCCGGTTCTTTGAAGCGCCTGTGCGTGTGGATGTTTTGATTAATACGATCTCATTTGCAATTACAGATATTCAGCCTGCGGGCACGATCAGCAAACCTGTGGCTGCGCTTACTTCACTGGATGTTCCTGTTTTGCAGGCCATAACCAGCGGAATGGCGCGTGGTCCCTGGGAATCGTCGGCGCGGGGACTGAACCCGCTGGATACCGCGATGAATGTGGCTATACCCGAATTTGACGGTCGTATTATTACGGTACCTGTATCTTTCAAAGAAAAAGGCAAGGAGACAAAAGGCTACGAGCCACTGGCCGAGCGCGTCGACAGGGTTACCGGTCTCGCCCTTCGTTTCGCAAGACTGAAACATTTACCTAATCAGGACAAAAAGGTTGCCTTCATTTTCACAAACTCCAATACAAAAGCCTCACAGGTAGGAAATGCGGTTGGACTTGATGCGCCGGCCTCTCTGATGCATATTCTGCACGCCATGCAGGCAGAAGGATACCGGATCCAAAACCTTCCTGCAACAGGCGACGAGCTGATCCACAGTTTGATAGATCGCTGTTCTTACGATGAAAATTATCTTACACCTGCGCAGCTGGGCAATGCAGCCGGGCGCGTTGCAGCGGCGCAATATCAAGGCTGGTTTGAGGAATTGCCGCCTTTGATACGTGATAAAATGACCAAACAATGGGGGCCGCCTCCCGGTGAAACCTACGTACACAACGGGCACATTGCCCTCGCCGGACTTGAACTTGGGAATGCATTTGTGGCCTTGCAGCCGCCGAGAGGCTACGGAATGGATCCAGATGCCATTTATCACCAGCCCGACCTGCCCCCGACACACCATTATTATGCATTGTACCGCTGGCTCCGCGACGAATGGCGAGCGGATGCAATCGTGCATGTAGGCAAGCATGGTACATTGGAGTGGCTGCCGGGTAAAGGGATCGGTTTATCAGAAAACTGTTTTCCTGATGCTATCCTGGGCGATTTGCCGCTGTTTTATCCATTTATCATCAATGACCCGGGCGAAGGTTCGCAGGCCAAACGCCGTGCGCATGCCGTAGTAGTCGATCACCTTACACCGCCTATGACCTCGGCTGACAGCTATGGCGAGCTGGCGGAACTGACTCAACTGGTGGATGAATACTATCAGGTGGAAAGTCTTGATCCGGCGAAGCTGCCGCTGCTGCAAAGGCAGATCTGGGATCTGATCAGACAAACAAACCTGGATGCTGATCTCGCCGCGATGCTAAGCCGCGACCACGGCGATCACAAGCACGATTGGGACGACGAGATGACGCCGGAAGGGGTGCCGGTAAGTCTTACCGAAATGGACGGAAAAGATATTGCGCACTTGATCGAAGATATAGACGGTTACCTCTGCGAGCTGGGTGCCGCGCAGATCAGGAATGGACTGCATACGCTGGGTGAAATGCCCGCGGGACAGGCGCTGACAGATATGCTGCAATCGCTCACCCGCCTTCCCAACGCGAACATACCGGGCCTGCAATCCGAAATGATGCGGATTTTCGGTCTGGATACCGACGCAATTCTGACCAGAAAAGGCGAACGTTTACAGCAGGTACCCCATGCATTGCAGTCGCTTGCCGGCAGGCAGATTGTGACAGGCGCGGATGCATTGGATGCCATTGATGAACTGAGCAACCATTTGTTCAGCCTGCTGGGAAGTTATGGTTTTGATGTAAAATCGGTGGATCAGGCCATTTTTGAAACGATGGACTTTGTTCCTGAAAAACCTGAATTAGCAGGTTTCAAGCGCATTCTGGAATTTGCCTGCGTGGAACTTGTCCCTAATCTTGCCAAAACAGATGAAGAAATAACAAACCTGCTGCACGGACTTTCAGGAGGATATATTCCTGCTGGCCCAAGCGGTGCTCCTACGCGGGGAATGGCGCATATCCTGCCCACTGGCCGCAATTTCTATGCAGTTGATCCGCGGGTATTGCCTTCCAAGGCCGCCTGGGAAGTTGGTCAGCAGCTTGCGCGGGAGGTTTTGGAGCGCCATTTGAAAGAGACAGGCCGCTATCCCGAGAGTGTGGGGATCAGTATCTGGGGTACGAGCGCCATGCGGACGCACGGGGATGATGTAGCGGAAGTTCTTGCATTGTTCGGCGTGCGTCCGCTCTGGCAGTCGGAGAGCCGGCGCATTACCGGTGTGGAGCTTATCCCGCTTGTGGAACTGGGCCGTCCGCGTATCGATGTAACTACCCGCATCAGCGGCTTTTTCCGTGATGCATTCCCGCATTTGATAGAGCTGCTCGATGAGGCTGTGCAGCTCGTGATTGCCAGTGACGAGCCTCTCGACCAGAATTTCGTCCGCAGTCACTACCTGAAAGATCTTGCCGAATTACATAAAAACCAGGAACTCTCTCCCGAAGAAGCCGAAGCCCGTGCAGCATACCGCGTTTTCGGCGCGGCGCCGGGCACTTACGGTGCGGGTATATTGCCATTGATCGATGAGAAGAACTGGCATTCGGACGCGGATTTCGCGCATGCTTATGTGAACTGGGGCGGGTATGCCTATTCCAGAAATGCGCAGGGTGTGGATGCAAGAAGCGAGTTCAAAAACCAGCTCGCGGGCGTTGAAATCGCTTTGCATAACCAGGATAACCGGGAGCACGATATTTTCGACAGTGACGATTACCTGCAATTTCACGGCGGGATGATCGCTACCATCAGAAACCTCACAGGCCAGCAACCGAGGCATTACTTCGGCGATTCTCAAAATCCCGGTAAGCCCATCGTGCGCGACCTGAAAGAAGAAACTTTGCGCGTATTCCGCTCGCGCGTGGTCAACCCGAAGTGGATCGACAGCATCAAAAAGCACGGTTACAAAGGCGGTCTCGAACTTACCGCCACGGTCGATTACCTTTTCGGGTACGATGCGACTGCCAAGGTAGTCGACGACTGGATGTACGAAAAGGTAACAGAGACTTACGCGCTTGATTCTTCCATGCAGCAGTTTTTTGAAGAGAGTAATCCCTGGGCGCTGCACGCGATTTCGGAGCGGCTGCTGGAAGCGGCCCAAAGAGGTATGTGGGCCAACCCTTCGCCGGAAGCATTGGAAAGTTTGAAAGCGCTTTACCTGAAAAGCGAAGAACTCGTTGAAACCAGGAGCGAATAGGCGCATTTGAAATACATGAATTTGAACACAGCCATGCATTATTATCCGTTTTCCGCCATTGTGGGACAAGAAAAGTTGAAGCAGGCGCTGCTGCTCTGTGCGGTTAACCCTGCTATCGGCGGCGTGTTGATCAAGGGTGAAAAGGGTACCGCCAAAACAACTGCTGCGCGCGGCTTGTCAGCTGTAATGCCGCTGGTAAAACGGGAGCCTGATCCAATATTTAACTCCATTGAAACGGAACAATCTGACAATAATCAACTAGCTGAAAAAGATCACGAGAAGATCGCTCCGCCATTTGTGGATCTTCCCCTCGGCGCTTCGGAAGACCGGCTGATAGGCAGCCTCGATCTGGAAGCGATCCTGTCAGAAAAGAAGCGAAAGTTGCAACCCGGACTGCTGGCGGCCGCGCACAGGGGTATTTTGTACATCGACGAAGTGAATTTACTCGCCGATCATCTGGTCGATGTGCTCCTTGACGTGGCTGCATCCGGCATCAATACCATTGAACGCGAAGGCTTGTCGGCGAGTCACCCAGCCCGGTTTGTGCTCATTGGTACCATGAACCCCGAAGAGGGTAATCTCAGGCCGCAGTTCCTGGATCGGTTTGGACTAATGGTGGAGGTTGCCCCGCCGCAGGATATTGCAGAAAGGACAGAGGTGGTCAGGAGGAGAATGCAGTTTGAAGCGGATTCGGCGGCTTTCGAAGAGAAATGGCGCGTGTCTCAGCTGGCTTTACAGGAAAGGATATACCGTGCTCAGTTGTTGCTGCCGACTGTACAAATGCCCGATGGTTTGCTCACGCTGATCAGTCAGCTTTGTATAGAATGGGCTGTCGCGAGCTTGCGGGCGGATATTGTGATGTATAAAACGGCGGTTACGCTGGCCGCCTGGGCGGGAAGATCCGCTGTCATTGCCGATGATATTAAACAAGCTGCCCAGCTTGTCCTCATTCACAGATCATCTAAGGTCCCCGGGATGAATCCCGGGGCAATGGATTTTGCGCCTGGGCTTGCGCCTTCGGCTGAGCCTGAGCTTGCGCCTGCGGCTTCGCCTGAGCTTGCGGCTGAGCCTGGGCCTTCGGCTGAGCCTGGGCCTGCGGCTGCGCCCGGACTTGCGGCTGGGCTTGGGGATTTGGATTTTTTGGGCAAGGGCGAGGGGGCGGGGGGTGGTAATGAGGAGGTTTTTGGGGTGGCGGTTTTGGGGAATGTTCAATTGAAGTCGGAGGCGGCTGTGGTGGTTCCGGAGATTTCTGGTGGACGGAGGAGCCGGGCCTGGGATACTGTTAAAGGAATGCTGGTGCGGACGGAAAAGGATGTTTTTGCAAAAGATATTGCGGTGACTGCAAGTGTAATGCATGCCGTTTCGCGTGATCCCGATCGCATTGCGCTTTCGCGGGAGGATTTGCACAGGAAAGTGAAAAACGGCCGGGCCGGGCATCTGATCCTTTTTGTTGTGGATGCTTCCGGTTCCATGTCGGCCGGGAAGCGAATGGAGGCGGTGAAGGGAAGTGTGCTGACTTTGCTGGAAGATGCTTACCAAAAGCGTGACATCGTTGGTGTGATCTCTTTCCGTGGATTAAAGGCGGAAATTTTGCTGGAACCTACCGCCAGCACGGAGCGCGCGGGGCTGGCTATGCAGTCGCTTCCAACCGGTGGCCGCACGCCGCTTGCACATGCTCTGCAGCTGGCGCGGGAACTGCTGGATTCCTATAAAAGCAGACCGGGGATCAAACCCTTTCTCGTCATTTTAAGTGATGGAAAAGCCAATGTGCCACTCGCGGGCGGTGGTGATCCGTGGCTGCAAACCATGCAGCTAGCCACGCAGATCGCCGGTCTGAACATTACTTCTCTGGTACTCGATACAGAAAAAGGATACCTCCGTTTTGGTCGCGCGGCTGAGCTGGCGCAGGCACTTGGTGCAGAATGCGTGGCGCTGGATGATCTGTCGCGGGAAGGAATTACGGCGTCGGTTACCGGGCGTCTTGGCTAATGTCCATTGGGTAGTGGTTTTTTGTTTTGTAAAAAGATAATGTAAATGCTGAATAGCGCTTTCTGGACTGAATTTATACTATGTCGATAATCACACGATTGCGCCCGATCATGTTTGCCGGCACTGGCTCCGATGTGGGTAAAAGCGCCATAGCAGCTGGATTTTGCCGAATTTTCAGACAGGATGGTTTTCATCCCGCTCCATTTAAAGCGCAAAATATGTCGCTCAACAGCTACGTAACTGCGGACGGACTTGAAATGGGCCGGGCGCAGGTGATGCAGGCTGAGTCAGCTGGTATCCCGTGTCAGTCGGATATGAACCCGGTGCTACTGAAACCTACGAGCGACAAGTCTTCGCAGGTGATTTTGAATGGAAAATCCATTGGTAACCAGTCTGCTTACGAGTACTTTATGGCCAATGACAAGCAGGCGCTTTTTACTTCTGCAAAAGCTGCTTTCGACAGGCTTTCGGTTAAATATTCACCGGTTGTCATGGAAGGCGCGGGCAGTATTTCCGAGCTGAACCTGAAACACCGGGATATCACCAACCTTCGCATGGCAGCCCACGCCGGCGCTGCTACTTACCTGGTCGGGGACATTGATAAAGGTGGGATTTTCGGGAGCGTCTACGGGACAATCGCACTTCTGACAAAGGAAGAACGTGCCTGTATGAAGGGCATTATCATTAATAAATTCCGCGGGGATACCAGACTGTTTGAAGACGGAAAACGGATGCTTGAAGATCTGACCGAGCTGCCCGTCACCGGCATTTTGCCTTACTTTCGCGACATCTACCTGGAACAGGAAGATTCGGTCTCACTTGAATCCAAGTTCCGCAATGCAGCGCAGGGAAAGATCAATATCGCCGTGGTACTCCTCCGGCGACTCTCCAATTTTACCGACTTCGACCGCCTCGAAAATGACCCGCGCGTCCATTTGTTCTACACCCAGGATCCGGCCGAATTGGAAAAAGCATCCATTATCATCGTCCCCGGAAGCAAGAATACGATCGCTGATCTGCTCGTGATCAAGAATAACGGAATGGCGAAAGCGATTGTGGCTGCGCATAAAGCAGGGAAAACGGTAGTAGGCATTTGCGGCGGCTATCAGATGCTCGGAACAAGTATTGAAGATCCTTTTCACGTAGAAGGCAGCCTTGAAAGCATTCCCGGGCTCGGCATTTTACCGGTATCTACCATTTTACAAAAAGAAAAAACAACGCTGCAATGCCGGTTTACCTTTTCTCAAAATGGACACCCCGCAACCGGGTATGAGATTCATATGGGAACTACCGAAGTGAAAGGTACACCGTCGCCTGTTGTGACATTCGCAGACGGCAGGACAGACGGTTATTACCTCGATCATAAAACCTGGGGGACTTACATTCACGGTATCCTGGACAATGATCACGTGATCGATCACCTGCTGGGTCAGTATACCCCGGAGCTCGTGGATAAGCGACTGGATTTTCAGGCATTCAAGGAGCAGCAATACGATAAGCTTGCGGATTTGATCCGCGCTAATGTGGATATGTACCAGATTTACAATACCCTTAAATACTAGCAGAAGATGTTGAGCGGACACGGAGATGATGGTTACACTTTTGGGAAAGATATCGTTGCTAATTTCAGTACGAATGTCTGGTATGGCGGCGAGCCTGCGGGAATGAAGGAGTTTGTGTGGGATAAATGGAATGAAGTGAATAGGTACCCCGAGGTGACCGCAGAGCGGTTATCAGAGAAAATCGCCGCGCACCACGGACTGCAAAGCGGACAGATTCTGGTGAATAACGGGACCACCGAAAGCATTTATCTGATCGCCCAGCTGTTTTCCGGGCGTGCTACTACCATTCTCACTCCTGCATTCTCCGAATATGAAGATGCGTGTCACATTTTTGGTCACGAGCTGAGGTTTTTGCCCTGGTCAGAAGGCCTCGATCTGCCGCAGCTGCGCGCTGATCTGGTTTTTATCTGCAATCCCAATAATCCTACCGGAAAAATCTTTCCCGACCTGCTGTTCTGGATCAAAAGGAGCCCCGGCTGTCTGTTTGTGATCGACGAGGCATTCATCGATTTTACTGTAGGCGTCGAAAGCGCATTCAGTCTTTTGAAGACTTTCCGGAATGTGGTCATCCTGCGCTCGCTGACCAAGACTTATGCGATTCCGGGCTTGCGGCTGGGTTATATAGCCGGCCAGGAGGAGCTTGTATCCCAGCTGAGGAGTATCAAGCAGCCGTGGACTGTGAATGCATTGGCGCAGGCAGCCGGCCATTTCATTTTTGATAATTACGACAAGATCAAACCCCCTGTGGAACAGCTGCTTTCCGATAAACTGGATTTTCTTAATCAGCTTAGCTCAAATGAAGCCATTGAAACCAGCGAAAGTGCGACACATTTTTTTCTATGTAAAACGCTGGTAAGAAGCGCCGGGCACCTCAAACAGTTCCTGCTCGATCAACACGGCATTCTGATAAGGGACGCAGGAAATTTTCGTGGGCTCACACGTCAGCACTTCCGGGTGGCAACACTTAGTTCGCAGAAAAACAGCTTGCTCGTTCACGCATTGGAAGAATGGAAAAAGCTGTACTACTGATTGTCCCGTTGCTCGCGGGCTACATGCTGGACCTGTGGCTCGGCGATCCCGAAAGCTGGCCTCATCCCGTAAAGCTGTTTGGTAATATGATCGCGTTTGGTGAAAAGAGGCTTAATAGCGGCAATTACAGGTTTGTAAAGGGGATGCTGCTGACTGTATTGCTGGTGGTTTCAGTCTTTCTTTCATTTTGGTATTTAAACAAAATCACCGCGGCTATTCCCTGGCTCTATCTGCTGCTGAACAGTGTGCTGGTATGGTACGGGCTCGCCAACAAAACGCTGATCCGGGAGGGTAGGGAGGTATTTCAAAAGCTGGAAATGGAAGGTGTAGCGGCGGGCAGAATGCAGCTTTCGCGTATTGTGGGCCGGGATACTTCCCGATTATCCGCGCAGCAAGTACGGATTGCGGTACTTGAAACCATGTCGGAAAACCTCAGCGATGGCGTGGTAGCACCCTTGTTTTTCTATCTGGTGGCAGGTGTGCCGGGTATGATGGCTTACAAAATGGTAAACACGCTCGACTCGATGATCGGCTACCGGAATGCGCGTTACGAGCAATTCGGCAAGTTCGCGGCCCGGCTTGATGATGTTTCCAACCTCATTCCTGCAAGGCTGACCGCATTTTTAATGGTATTCGTTACAGGAAGCTGGCGCGGACTGGACTTTATGCTCCGGTTCGGGAACAAACATAAGAGTCCCAATGCGGGCTTACCGGAAGCAGCGCTTGCCGGCATTCTCAATTGTCGTTTCGGTGGGCCGAATGCGTACCACGACGTACTCGTCGACAAACCTTACATAGGTGAAACGGAGCGCGAAATAGCTCCCTGCGAAATCGCAAATGTAAGCCGGATCAATCATCTCGTGTGCTTTGCGATGATACTGCTGGTGTGCATTATCATGTATTTAACAATTAACTGATGCCCTCAATTATCATAACAGGCGGTCCTGGTTCAGGCAAATCAACCTTGCTGGATGCATTACAGGAGCAAGGATTCAATACGGTGCCCGAAGTATCACGCGGGCTGATCCGCGAGCAGGTTGCATTGCAAAGTACCTGTTTGCCCTGGCTGGATCTGAATGCATTCGCAGCCCTTTGTCTGGACAGAATGGAGGCAGATTTCAGGTCTGCTGATGCAAATGCGATTACTTTTTTCGACCGGGGTATCCCCGATATTGTGGCTTACCTGCGGGTGGGCGGCCTGGAATCAAGCCCGGTACTTTCGGCGGCTGTGGGCCAATGGAGGTATGCGCCCACCGTTTTTGTCGCGCCGCCCTGGGAAGCGATCTATATCAATGACGACGAACGCTGGCAGACGTTTGAAGAGTCGGCGGTTTTGTATGAGGCTGTTTGTCAGGTGTATCAGGAGGCTGGCTATCATGTCGTTACGCTTCCATTTGGTACAGTTGAAGAGCGGGTCAGGTTTGTATTAAAAATGTTGATCAATGAATTTTAAACAAAACATCCTGCTTGCTTCCCTGCTTTTTTCGCTCCTGCTTGGCTGTAGCAGCTCGTCTTCGCTTTACGAAAGAAATGAAATCCGCCGGGGTGGAAATGAGCGCTTTTCAGGCGAATTGCAGGTGAAATATGCAAAAGGTTTCAGGATCAGCTACCATAAAACATTCAAGGTGGTCCAGATCGCCAGCCCGTTTGAAAAAGCGGCTGACACGATCACCTACCTGCTGGTACCACGTGGTTCAAAACGGCCCAAAGTTTATCCTGAGGCGCAGGTGATAGAGATTCCGGTACGAAGTCTTGTGGCAATGTCGTCCATGCACATCGGGCTGGCGGGATTCCTGGAAGCGGAGGATGTGCTGGTAGGGCTGGGGAATGTACAATATGTATCGTCGCCGCGCGTGATTGAGCGAATTAAAGCGGGCCGGATCGTGGAAGTGGGAAAAGACCAGGCCTTGAACGAGGAAAAGCTGATCACCATGCACCCCGACCTGATCATGGCGACGGGAAGCCCAGTATCCAAAATGAACCATTACGCAGCATTGCAGGCCGCGGGTATCCCGGTACTGATCAATTCGGAATGGGTGGAAACCACGCCGCTCGGCCGCGCTGAATGGGTGAAGCTGATGGGCGCACTGCTCAATAAGGAAGCCGAGGTAAATGCAAGATTCGCGATCGTGGAAAAGGAGTATAACCGGCTTGCCGCAATGGGCCGGAATGCAGCTGTAAAGCCAAGTGTAGTCACAGGAATGAGCTCGCGGGATGCGTGGTTTGTACCCAATGGAAACAGTTATGTCTGTCAGTTTTTGCAGGATGCGGGGGCTACTTACCACTGGTCGGGAACGAAGGCCACGGGCAGTTTGCCGCTTAGTTTTGAAGCAGTATATCCCATTGCATTGCAGGCCGATTACTGGCTGAATGTGAGTATAGGGAATATCACAAAGAAGGAGCAGATCCTGGCAAAAGACACGCGTTATGCTGATTTTAAGGCATTTAAGTCAGGACAAATTTTTAATTATAACAAAAGAACAAACGAACAGGGCGCCAATGATTACTGGGAATCCGGCGCAGTAAACCCCCACGAAATACTAGCCGATCTCATCCAAATCCTCCACCCGGAACTACTGCCTGGAAGGGAGCTGGGGTATTATAGGAGGGTGGAGTGAAGACTTTGGCTAATAGCCAACAGCTAACAGCAAAAAACATGAAAATCTACACTAAAAAAGGAGACAAGGGAACTACGGGATTATTTGGCGGGAGCCGGGTATTTAAGGATGATGTGCGCGTGGAATGCATTGGGACGCTCGATGAGGCCAATTCGACGATCGGGCTGCTGCGCGTGAAGCTGGGTGAGACGCATGAATGGCAGGGTAACCTGCAAAAGATCCAGAAAGATTTAATGGATATGATGTCGCACCTGGCGCGGCCTTCGGATGCGAAAAAGGAGAATAAAAACCCGATGCCGGTAGACGGAGCGGAGTTTTGTGAACAATGGATAGATGCGCTCGAAGCGGCAATGACTTCACCTTCGGACTACTTCCTGCTGCCGGGCGGAAATGAAGTTTCGGCGCTTTGTCACGTGGCGCGTACCCAAATGCGCCGGGGAGAGCGGCGGCTCGTATCCCTGATCAAAACCGACGAAGTGCACGAGGCGATACCTGCCTATATCAACCGGCTGTCCGACCTGTTTTTCACATTGGCCCGGGCAGAAATGGACAAGGCTGGTGTGGCCGAAGAAAAGTGGCAGCTCTTCCTGTACAAACGATTTAAAAGCGCCGAATAAATGATCATTTACGTAAGTGGCGGAGCCAGGAGCGGGAAGAGCAGCTATGCGCAGCAAATGGCATTGCAGCTTAGCGAAAATCCCGTTTATGTAGCCACGGCCAGGATCTGGGACGAAGATTTTGCCCGCCGCGTGCAGCTGCACCGGAACGAACGCGGCACGGAATGGGAGCTGATGGAGCAGGAGCAACACATTCATTTGCTGCCGCTGCACCACCGCGTAGCGGTGATCGACTGCGTGACCCTCTGGCTGACCAACCTGTTTATGGCGCATGAGCAGGACATTGAAGCAGCGCTGCAAGCTTTTAAGGCTGAGATCGATGCGCTCGCCTCTATGCCAGGGACATTTATAATCATTTCAAATGAGATCGGAATGGGGTTGCATGCAGATACAGAAGTCGGCAGGAAGTTTACCGACTTGCAGGGGTGGGCCAATCAGTATGTTGCTGGAAAGGCTGAAAAGGCCGTGTTCATGGTTTCGGGACTGCCGCTTTTTTTGAAATAATGTCTCGTCCTGAAATATCGATACAGAAAAAACGCATCGATATGGAAACAGAAGAAAGTTATGTTCGGCGAACGCA
>NZ_JBXHAP010000006.1:0-505271 GCF_056895175.1 Dyadobacter sp. HNCC25DJ183 | reverse complement strand
GCGTTCGCCGAACATAACTTTCTTCTGTTTCCATATCGATGCGTTTTTTCTGTATCGATATTTCAGGACGAGACATAGCAAACAAAAAGGGGGCAGAGTTTAAAACTCTGCCCCCTTTTTGTTCTTAGTCTGGTGTGACTTAGCTGATTGTCACGCTCCCATTTTCGCATTTCAAAACACGCGCAGGGAATCTTTTTATAAAATCGTGATTGTGAGTAGCCATTAAAATGGCAGTACCTGCATTATTGATTGTTCTGAACACATTCATGATCTGATCACCAACTTCCGGGTCAAGGTTACCAGTAGGCTCATCGGCGATCAGGATTGCCGGCTCGTTGAGCATCGCACGTGCAATTACAATGCGTTGCTGCTCTCCGCCTGAAAGCTGGTGCGGCATTCTTTTCTGAGCAGTACCTAATCCAACTTGCATGAGCACTTCGGCTATTCGTTTCGAAATTTTCGTCTGGTTGTCCCAGCCGGTTGCGCGGAGTACAAATGAAAGATTATCCTCCACAGAGCGATCGGATAAGAGCTGAAAGTCCTGGAACACAATGCCGATCCGGCGACGCAGGAAAGGTATATCTGCTCTCTTGATGTTGTGAAGCTCATAACCAGCCACTTTGGCAGACCCGGTATGGAGCCACAAATCCGCATAGAGGGTTTTCAAAAGTGAACTTTTGCCGCTGCCGGTCCGACCGATCAGATAGACAAATTCTCCCTTTTTAATCTCAAAATGCACGTCATTCAGTACCGGCCGGTCACCCTGGAAAATATCCGCCTGGTCGAGTACAATTATCGGCTCCGAAGACTCAGTCATAATAATGCAAAAACGATTTTTTAGGAGTTACCCTTGTTGTAGTCGGCCAGGAATTTTTCAAGACCGATGTCGGTCAATGGATGCTTCAAAAGTGCCTCCATTGCGCTAAGCGGGCCGGTCATTACATCGGCGCCTACTTCTGCGCATTGGATAATGTGCATCGGGTGACGAACTGATGCAGCCAGTACCTGGGTATCAAATCCATAATTTCTGTAAATAGTAAGAATTTGCTCGATCAGCCCAATTCCGTCTGTTGAAATATCATCCAGACGGCCAATGAAAGGAGATACATAAGTTGCTCCTGCTTTTGCAGCCAGCAGTGCCTGTCCAGCAGAGAAGATCAGTGTACAGTTGGTACGGATTCCTTTGCCTGAGAAATATTTTAATGCCTTCACACCTTCTTTGATCATCGGGATTTTCACCACAATTTTATCATCAATCTCCACCAGCTCTTCACCTTCGCGGATCATTCCTTCCAAATCAACTGATATTACTTCGGCACTTACGTCTCCATCAACAATGTCACAAATTGCTTTGTAGTGACGCATAATATTGTCCTTACCTGTAATTCCTTCTTTCGCCATCAGGGATGGATTGGTGGTAACTCCATCTAAAACGCCAAGCGCCTGTGCCTCCTGAATCTCTTGCAGGTTAGCAGTGTCAATGAAAAACTTCATATCGGAAATTTATTGGTTAGAATATTCCACAAAAGTAGAAAACCCTGGTCAAATGCAAAAAGAAAGAAGGGGGGATCGCAGGGAGGGGAATAAAAAAAGGCAAACCGAGAATCTCACCGCATCAACCACCTACCCTTGCTTCCGTCAGGACCTGGGGGATTCGGAAGGAGCTGGTAGTTCCGATTTGCCGGGTGCAAAGATAAAGACATTTTATTAACAAAAAGAAAACATTCATTTGCCGTTTCGCGCTACTTTTGTGCGAATCACCTAGAAATGAATCAGTATGCCCCGCTTATTTTTTTTATTTTTTTTAGTACTCCTTAATGCCTGCTCCCAATCTTCCGACGCTTTTCTGAAAAAAGGCAAGGATTTGATGAATGAGGGAAAACCACGTGAAGCCATTGAATTCATTAATACAGCAATTGAAAAAAATACAACGAGTGCAGAGGCCTTCAACCTCCGCGCTGTCGCTTACTATGAATTGAAGGAGAATGAAAATGCTTTGCTGGACTTTGCTCAGGCGATTAAACTGGAACCTGACAACTACCGCGCGTATTTCAACCGCGCTCTGCTCTACTCCGGTGAAAACCGCCTCGACTCCGCTTTTGCAGACTACAATAAAGCCGCCACACTTGCGCCCGACACTGCCGACGTTTTTCTCAACCGCGGTCAGTTGCTGGTTCTAATGGACAAACCCACAGAAGCTATCCCGGACTTTGAAAAAGCTACCCGGCTTAATGAAAACAATAAGCAAGCCTGGTATAATCTCGGCAATACTTACTACCGCTTGAAAGATTACAAAAAAGCGACTCTAGCGTTCCGGCAGACAGTAAAACTGGACGGGCAATACGGAAAAGCATTCTATGGACTTGGCCTTTCGCAATGGAATGACGGAGAGAAAGACCTTGGCTGCACCAGTCTCAAACAAGCTGAAAAACTGGGCTATTCCGACGCGGTCAATGCGCTGGCGCAGTTTTGTCAATAAATCGGGGAAAACGGGTAAATTGAGCCTGTGAAAGTACTTTATCTAAATATACCGACTCACTTTTTATTGAAAGAACAATGCGATTGTTTAAAATATTCTTCGGCATCATCTTCGTCATTTTCGCCTACTTCCAACTGAATGATCCTGACTCCGGTGTATGGATCGGGATTTACAGTTTTGCAGCGCTCGCTTGTTTTATGAGTATCCGCGACCTTTGGCCAAGCTGGGTTTTTTATATGCTGGGAGCAGCCTACCTGATAGGTGCTGTGTTTCAATGGCCGTCAGAATTCGAAGGAATTTTCTTTGGCGAAACGCAGATGAGGAGCCTGAACATTGAATTGGCGAGAGAGTCGCTGGGACTTGCAATCAGTGCGATCGTGATGTTTGTGATTGGCAAATGGGGACAGCCTAACTCCTGATCCAGCTGATCTCCTTTATACCCAGATCTGTAAGCTCTTCTCCGTTTGACAGCCTGACAGACAGCTGTCCCAACTCATCGACCCCTGTTACGGTACCTGTATAAACGCGGTCTTTGTAGGAGAACTTCACCTCC
Organism: Dyadobacter sp. HNCC25DJ183; assembly: GCF_056895175.1. NCBI lineage: Bacteria > Pseudomonadati > Bacteroidota > Cytophagia > Cytophagales > Spirosomataceae > Dyadobacter > Dyadobacter sp. HNCC25DJ183. The sequence continues at coordinate 502,239 of NZ_JBXHAP010000006.1, read as the reverse complement.
TGTGCATACCCATACAGACTGCCCATATACGCCCTGCGAATTTCTGTAAACCGATTGCCGCCTCTCAATTGAAGATAGGCGGCATCAAGGCAACGCATTAACGCTGCAAATTCGTCCCCCAGTGAAAGCTCGCCCCCTGTCTCGATAAACAGTGAGGTTGCGAGATCATTCTCAAAATTCATCTGATTGATGTTCAACCCAATACCGACAATGGAGGTATTCAGTTTGCTGCCCTGGATTGCATTTTCGATCAGTATTCCGCAGATTTTCTTTCCGCCCACAAGAATGTCATTCGGCCATTTTATCTGAACTCCTGAAATATACTTTTCCAGATATGCTTTGATACCTAGAGCAACGGTCTGACTGATAAGAAATTGATTCTGGATGGGCAGAAATGCGGGTGTCAGTACAATTGAAAATGTCAGGTTTTGCCCAGGATTTGCGAACCAGCTTGTCCCCCGCTGTCCCCTTCCTGACAGCTGATGGCCGGTTATGACAACGGTACCCTCCGTGAACAAGCCAGCATGTACTATTTCCGCCGCTATGTCGTTTGTTGAATGACAACTTGGCAGATAGATAACTTTTTTACCAATTATTAAGGTATCCTGTATCGAGTTGTACAATTTTTTTGCTTTACTTTAGGGTTTAGAAAGGAATCCATTACGCATGAAAGAACGCAAAAATAAAGAACTATCTTCAAAAGATCTCTCCGAGCTGGTAGTAAAAGGAATGACAGAAAAGAAGGGCCAGGACATAGCAATACTCGACCTCCGCAAAGTAAAAAATTCAATAACTGATTTTTTCGTGATTTGTTCCGGTAACTCCGATACGCAGATCGATGCTCTGGCAAACTCGGTTGAAGAAGAGGTGTATAAAATCTCTAAAACAGAGCCCTGGCAGAAAGAAGGAAAAGCAAACGGGGAATGGATTTTGATTGACTATGTAGACGTTGTCGCTCACATTTTCAACAAGGAACGCCGTAAGCACTACGATCTGGAAGAACTATGGGGAGATGCAGAGGTGACATACCTGGAAGATTCCATGGTATAAAATGCCGGTGGTGAACATTCATCCTACCGGGAACGTTGTTTATTAAATTTCCTCTTAATTAGAAACAAAGAATGTCCGAAAACGATAACAAAAGGGGGCCCCTCAGTCCTAAAAGTCCTCAAAAGGGATATCAAGGCTGGATTATAGCCGCTCTTATTGCCACTATACTGGGAATTACTTACCTGAATCGTACCTCAACAATCCGCGAAACTACTCAGAAGCGTTTTGAAAAGATGATGGCCGACAGGGAAGTGGAAAGGGTAACTATCGTGAACGATAAGTCGGTAGAAGTAACTCTTAAACCAGAGGCGTTAAAGCAAGATAAATACAAGGTTGTTGCGAAGGAAAATAACTACTTCGGTGGCGAAAGCGCATCGCATTACCAGTTTCAGGTAACATCAGCAGAAACGTTTAAGAAGGATTTTGACAAAATGCAGGAGAAAGTGCCTGACGATGACAAAGTCCCTTTTGTAGTTGATACAAGAAATGACTGGACCAGCTTCCTCGGAACCTGGGGCTTCTTTATCGTAATGATACTGGTGATGTACTTCATCCTCGGCAGAATGTCAGGAGGAGTAGGTCCTGGTGGTCAGATCTTCAATATAGGCCGCTCCCGTGCAACGCTTTTCGACGCTGAAAACAAGGTGAAGATTACATTTAATGATGTGGCTGGCCTTGATGAAGCGAAAGAAGAGATCAAAGAAATTGTAGAATACCTTCAAAGCCCAGACAAATTCAAGAAACTGGGTGCGAAAATCCCAAAAGGTGCATTGCTTGTTGGCCCTCCGGGAACAGGTAAAACTTTGCTTGCAAAAGCTGTTGCGGGTGAAGCAGGTGTTCCATTCTTTTCGCTGTCAGGTTCCGACTTTGTTGAGATGTTCGTAGGTGTGGGTGCTGCCCGTGTGCGTGACCTTTTCAAGCAGGCAAAAGAGAAAGCGCCTTGTATCATATTTATAGATGAGATTGACGCAGTTGGACGTTCTCGTGGACGTGGCGCTATGCCAGGTTCAAACGACGAGCGTGAAAATACATTGAACTCTTTATTGGTAGAAATGGACGGTTTCGCGACCGATTCAGGTATCATTATCGTTGCTGCTACCAACCGTCCGGATGTATTGGATCCTGCCCTGCTTCGCCCGGGCCGTTTTGACCGTCAGATCTCAGTTGACAAGCCAGACGTAATTGGCCGTGAAGCAATCTTCAAAGTGCATTTGAAACCTTTGAAACTGGCAACTGACGTCAACATTCAGAAGTTATCCTCACAAACTCCCGGCTTTGCGGGTGCTGAAATTGCCAACGTTTGTAACGAAGCTGCATTGATCGCGGCGCGGCGTAACCGGGAAGAGGTAACCATGCAGGACTTCCAGGATGCAATGGACCGTGTTATTGGTGGTTTGGAGAAAAAGAACAAACTGATCTCGCCCGAAGAGAAGCAGATCGTAGCATACCACGAAGCTGGTCACGCAGTAGCCGGCTGGTTCCTGGAACACGCTGATCCATTGGTGAAAGTATCTATCGTTCCCCGTGGCGTTGCCGCGTTGGGTTATGCACAGTATCTCCCTCGTGAGCAGTATCTGTATCGTACAGAGCAGCTTTTTGACGAAATGTGTATGACATTGGGTGGAAGAGCGGCTGAGGATGTAGTATTTAGCAAGATATCAACAGGTGCATTAAGTGACCTTGAAAGAGTTACCAAAGTAGCTTACAGCATGGTTACGATGTACGGAATGAACGAAAGGATTGGTAACATTTCTTTCTACGATTCGAAACAGTCGGACTATTCATTCACCAAACCATATTCAGAATCAACTTCACAGGCAATTGACGAAGAAGTAAGAAAGCTGGTTGACCAGGCTTACCAATTTGTTAAAAACCTTTTGATCGAAAAACGTGAGGCGCTGGAAGTGCTGGCCAAAGAACTTCTTGAAAAAGAGATCCTGTTCCAAAGCGACCTTGAAAAGCTGATCGGCAAACGTCCTTACGAAAAAGAAACGAGCTATCAGGCGTACATTAACCGTCGTTCAAACGAGGAAGCTGCCATTCATGAGGAAGTTGTAAAACATACTCTTGAACAGGAAAAGAAGGAAGAAGAGATGGCAGAAGCTGAAAAAGATGCTTCAAACGAATAGAATCTGAAATAAATACCATAAAATAGAAGCCGGGCACTCGAAAGCCCGGCTATTGTTTTATAAACCCATTGAACCAAGAGAAAATATGGCCTTTGAGATATTCAAGCAGCAATTTGGTGATCTTACAGAATATGTAGTGCAGGAAAGTACAACAGGCAACCGCTTCGTAGTGGTACCCGAGCTAGGCGGAATTGTCCGGCAATTATCGCTCCGGAAAGGTCTTACGTTATTTTCTGTCCTGAAAACACCTCCAACACCGGAAACGCTGAAACATGATACGGAAAGTGCAAGTGAGCTTCTGTTCCCGTTTGCCAGCCGCATTCCCGAGGGTAAATACAGGTTCTTGGGAAAAGATTATCAGCTTGCGAAAAATGAAAAGAATGGTCTGAATGCAATTCACGGGCTGGTAAGAAAGCAGCATTTCCATCTGGAAGAACAACTGGCGCATGCTGATCATGCATCCATTAAACTATCGTATCTGATAGATGCGCCTGAAGGTTACCCTTTTCGGGTGCTCTTTTCCATCAGGTATATCCTCCATTTGGATGGGCGTTTTGTTGTTTCCTTTGAAGCTTTGAATGAAGGATCGGAACCTTGTCCGGCTATGTTTGGGTGGCACCCCTATTTCAGGCTGGGGAACGAAGATGTGGAAGCCTGGAAGATTATCATTCCGTCTGATCAGATCGTCACATTTGACAGTAACCAGATTCCTACCGGAGTGGCGCATTTTCACATTGACAAGCCAGCGCTTTTACACCGCAAAGTCTTCGATAATTGTTTTGTTGTAAAGTCAGAAGGACAATTGGCAACTACTGAGCTTATATCCGAAAATCAGGACGTCACACTGTCTGTTACGCAGGAAACAGGAGAAGGCAAATTCAATCATTTGGTAGTTTACACACCGCCTGAAAGGGATTGTATCGCCATTGAGGCACTTACCGCCAATGTTGATTCCTTTAATACGGGAGACGGATTGTATATTCTGCCAGGAGGCGGTGTATTCAGCGGGGAGATTGTAGTACGATTGACTTAACGGTTTTTATGCCAGATCCATTTGTGCCAGATCAGTCGCCAGTGAACAAGGTAACCGAGATGTCCCGACAGGATTCTCAACTTTACTTTCCAATTGTCCCTGTATTTCAGATTGTAAGCTAGAATGCGGAACGTCTTGGTCTTTAAAGTGTCCCTTTCGTCTTCCCAGTGGCTGACAATATCTTGCATAAACCCGGCCGAAGGGTACTCCGCATTGCCGGTTGGATCTACGAGCCGCACATACTGTATCCCCGTGAGCATTTGTGCGGCTCCAAGTGATTCCAGCAGCAGGTTGAAAAAACCTTTGTGACGCGCAATCCGGGAGATATAAGCCCAGTCGAGTGTCGCTGAGTACTGTTTTAACAGCCGCACAAAGTCGGCCATGTATTTCAGCTTATCCCATTGCTCAATTCCTACATGGTGTACCAGCATCATAATCAGCTGATTTTCCAGAACAGGCACATTGACCGTCTTACCCATAATTTGATGCCCCACCATTTCGCTGCACAGCTCCTTCCAGCTGAAATTAAACTGGTAGCGCGGGTAGCTGCAATTCCATTGAATTTCCAGTGACCTTAATGCGTGTTCCCGCACCGGCGTTAATGGGAGCTGATAGTCTGTATTCAGGTAGGCGCTGGCAGCTTTATCGCTTCTCAACAGGTACTTACGGTACGAATCGGGTTCAAATCCATTCTGTTCAAAAACATTCAAACCACCTTGAAGCTGCTCTTTTGCGACAAAAAAATCAATATCCCCAAATTCTCGGAGCCCAGGCTTTTCATACAGCAGCCAGGCCCACAATGCACCTTTCATCAGGAATGCCCGAACACCTTGCTGCGCCAACTGCTGATTCAAATGAACGGAAATGCTGGAAAATGCCATATTGGTAACAGCTTGTCCAACACTGAAATCTCTTAGCTGCGCAAGTACATCGTCAGCGGCCAGGTTGTCCGGATTTTGGGAGAGAAAGTCAAAGGCAAGAGGGCGGACCTGATTCCATTTAGCTTGCCGGCCAAGCTTTTGCCAGTCAATGGAACGGGCCTCAACCTGGAAAGGCAACTCGCTTGCGTTGTCCAGCGACGCTTTGATCAGTAGGTTCAGCTCAGGGGAGATTTTCATGCACTAAACCGAATGAATGACACTCTCCTGAACCCATTTTTCCAATAAGTCAAATCCTTCGGGTCTTCTCTTTTTGATTACCTCCACCTGGGCGGCACATTTCATACTTTGCAGAAAATGTGTTTTTAATACGTCGCCGGTCAGCAATTGCATAGGAAGAGGAAAGTTCCTGATCATTTCGCCGGGCGTTTCGCTCACACTTACCTGCTGTAAAGCAGCCCGGTTCCGGGCTCTGTGCAGGAAAATGATTTTGGTAAGAGGAACAGGCTTATCAGGAAAGTTGGTTTTAGGCTGAAATGAAAACTTGTTCACACCCTCGCTGACAGGTTCGAGATTTCCTCTGTCGTACTGCAAGCCTGCAACGGTTTTATCCCAGATTTTAAGCTGCGGGTAAGCAGGCAGAACAAATAATGTGCCATTCTCCGCTGTCTGAATCGCCGTAAGATCATCGCTCAGCAAGCGGCAACCTGCTTTTATAAATGCAGCGGCGGTAGTAGACTTGCCAGCGCCGGGTGTACCCATGAAACACCAGGCTTCCTCCCCTACCAGCACTGCGCTGGCGTGAAGCAGAAAAAGCCCTCTTTGGAATAATATCAAACCAATTGCCTCACTTACTGTAAAGAGACTGACAAGATTGGGATCTTCTACGAATGGATTCACGACCAGCTCGTTACCGCCGATCGCCTTGAATGTAGCTATACCCGGCCAATGCAATACCAGCTCGCCTGCGTTTTTGCCAAATAATGCACGAATGCCCCGCCTGTAAACCTGTGTCTTGCTAAGATCCGGTAGTTCAATGGTGGCTGTTTTGATTTGCAGATCAGGTGATGTAGCAGGATCACCTTCGCTCAATTCCGGTAGTGGTATTTCAGAAAATACATTCAGCCCGAAAGCCTTGTAATAATGCATGTATAATTTAGGTTAGCTCATTCCCAAACCCAGAGACGCTTGTATGAAATCGCGTCAGGCCAATCGCCTATGATGATATGTCCATTACGCTCAACCCACGCGTGGGCTTCAAAGGATTTGGCAGGGTTGATTTCGAAACCGATTTCAAGTGTTAATGCAGGAATTTTACGAAGCAGAAACTTGGTGGCAAGCGCGCGCGGGAGGCACAACAGTTCAATAGGCAATAAATTCGCTGCAGTATCCACAGCCCAAACAACCTGATCTATCTCCTCTTTGGATTTTTCCTGCACCGATTTCGTACTGGTCAACCGGTGGAAAAGCTTTCTGAATGTAGCAAATGGGAGCAACGAAAGTCCGGCCTTAACCAGCAACAGACAAACGGCAGCTTTTATAAAGATCAGCTTACCGGAGTTACTCAGGCTTCGCCATTTACCAAGAAATCTGCGCAGCTTTCCCAAGTTATTTCACGGTTTCAACCAGCTTTTCAGATATCAGATCTTTCAGCAAAGTATCGACATCATTTTTACAGGTATCAAGATCGATGTCATACTCGCTTACCACTACATCACATAATGCTTCAATCGTCTGCGGCCCTTTTTCAAGCGTATCCCAGATCAGCACCCCTACTTCGTCCAGGCCATAATAGGCACCTTTGCTGTGATTAAGAATAACGGTTTCACCCGCTACTTTTGACGAAATCTGATCTGAGGTTAATTGATATTTCATGAAGGGAATTGAAAAAGTATAATGTGCCGTTTGTACAAAGTTAAAAATTTTACTCAGTCAATCTCAAACTTTATTCCCTGCGCCAATGGAAGCGTGCTGCCATAATTGACGGTGTTGGTCTGCCGGCGCATATAAGCTTTCCAGGCATCTGATCCTGATTCTCTCCCGCCCCCCGTCTCCTTTTCACCGCCAAATGCACCGCCGATCTCTGCGCCCGACGTACCGATGTTGACATTGGCAATGCCGCAGTCTGAGCCTGCCTGTGACAGGAACAGTTCTGATTCTCTGATATTTAATGTAAAAATAGCGGAAGACAAACCTTGCGGTACGTCATTCTGCATTGCAATGGCCTCTTCCAGGGTAGTGTACCTGATCAGATACAGGATAGGCGCAAATGTTTCCTGATGAACAATGGGCCAGTTGTTGTTAACTTCTGCAATGCAAGGCTTAACATAGCAGCCTGAACTGAAGGCTTCTCCTTCCAGAATACCCGGCTCAACAACAAATTGCGCCCCGGCCTCTTTCAGTTTCTGAATAGTACCGTTGTATTGTTCAACTGCCAGCAAATCGATCAATGGACCCACGTGATTTGCGGCATCAAGCGGATTTCCGATTTTCAGCTGCCCATATGCGCGAACAAGCCGTGATTTTACTTCTTCATAAATAAGGTCCTGTACAAGTACGCGCCGGGTAGAAGTGCATCGCTGGCCCGCTGTTCCGGCTGCTCCGAAGACAATGCCCGGAATGGCGAGGTTGAGGTCTGCGTGCCGGGTAACAATGATCGCATTGTTACCACCCAATTCAAGGATACTTTTTCCAAGTCTGCGCGCAACTGCCTCGGCAACAGCTTTTCCCATTCTCGTACTTCCAGTAGCAGATACCAATGCTACACGTGCATCGGAAGCGATCCATTCTCCTGCTTCCCGCCCGCCTACGATCACGCAGGATACTCCTTCGGGTACCTCGTTGTTTTTCAGGACTAACCGGATAATGTTCTGACAAGCTAGAGCTGTAAGCGGCGTTTTTTCCGAAGGTTTCCAGATACAAACATTGCCGCAAACCCAGGCAAGCATCGCATTCCAGGACCACACAGCCACGGGGAAGTTGAAGGCCGAGATGATCCCGACGATACCCAGCGGGTGCCATTGTTCAAACATCCGGTGTTGGGGCCGCTCGCTATGCATACTCAGCCCGTAAAGCTGGCGCGATAAACCGACGGCAAAATCGCATATATCGATCATTTCCTGTACCTCCCCGAGACCCTCCTGTAAGCTTTTCCCCATTTCATAGCTGACAAGCGTACCCAGCTCGGTCTTGGCATTCCGAAGCGCGTCGCCCATCTGCCGCACGATCTCGCCGCGCTTTGGCGCAGGCAGCATTCTCCAAATCCTGAATGCTTCTTCCGCTTTTTTTACTACCTGATCGTAATCACTGCGCTCTGCCTGATTTGCTCCGGCGATCTTTTTACCGTCTACGGGGGATATGGATTCAATGACGTCACCGTCACCGGGCCAACTTTTCTGACCAGTCGTAATTCCGTTGTTAAGCGGCTGTATATCCAGCTTGTTTAATACAGATCTGATATCAATCATTTTAGAAAAGCATTTTAGAGGAAAAAACGGCCATTTTGTGTTGCAAGAAAATCGCTCAGGAGAATGTCTTCCTGCCGGAGAAAACCTCTTTGCGGAAGTATTCCGTCTGCTACCATTTCCACCACAGCTGCAATGGAGGCCGCAGTTGTCCACGAAATAGCCCGCCAGTGTATTCCGTCTATTTCAATCGGATGATAGGCTTTGTAAAATTCCTCTCGTTCGAGCCGGGTATCTTTCCAACCTTCCACCACTGCATATACATATACCACGTCCTGCTGCACGGGCGGCTTGGCTTCTGTCAAAATCTGTTCTACAAGCTCGCGCTTGTCTTTCAAACAAAGCTCATAGAGCATGAATTTCATCAGGCTGCAGTGCCCCGGATAGCGGATTGTCTTGTAGTTAAGTGTGTCCAGCTTTCCTTCCAACGTTTCGCACATAGTTCCAAGGCCGCCGGAAGTACTGAATGCCTCAAACTCCTGTCCTTCGATATTGATCATTTCGATACCTTCCAGAGAAGGCACCATTTTCCGGACTCCATTGTGAATCACTTCCGCATCATTAATATATTCATTCACAACCCCGGCGGGCGACCATGTAAACGAGTAACCCATTAACCCATTCGGATAACGCGGCAACGCGCCCACACGCAGCTCAATGTCACGAAGTCTGGTAAATTTCTTGGCAAGGTCCATCCCCACGATCCCGATGAAGCCGGGCGCAAGGCCGCACTGTGGAGCAAATACGTTGCTGCTGTCTTTGGCCAGCTCGCGAATGGCAGCTGTGGTACCAACATCCTCCGTAAGATCAAAATAATGGATACTGTGCTCGTAAGCTTTGCGGGCAATGGGCAGATTGAGATTATAAGGCATACACGACACAACTGCATCCTGCCCCCTTAGTAACTGATCCAATTTCTCAGGATCATTCACATCACCTGAAAGTACAGGAAACGGGAGCACCGACGCTGGCGTGGCCTTATCCACACCTGTCACATCAAAGCGCTTGCTCAACAATGTTCCCACCAGCGAGCCAACTTTTCCTAAACCGATAACGAGAATTTTTTGCATGTATAGTTTTGACGGGTTTTTGTTAAATTATTTGAAGGTTTTTGAAAGATATGAAAAGAAATTCCAGTTTTTAAAACTTACATTTCATTTTTGCATGATCAAACTATTACGATGCAGATAGCAATTGTTGGTGGAGGTGCTTCCGGATTTATGGCGGCAATTACCGCCGCTGAGACATTCCCGGAAGCCAGAATTGTCATTTTAGAAAAGAACAGGACCGTTTTGAACAAGGTCAGGATCTCGGGTGGAGGTCGCTGCAATGTGACTCATAACCCTTCCGATCTCCGGTTTTTTATTAAAAATTATCCACGCGGCGAGAAGCTGCTGCGAAAACTGCTGCCCCGATTTGACGCGAATGCAACTGTAAATTGGTTTAAAAAGAGAGGTGTCAGGTTGAAGACAGAGGCGGACGGAAGAATGTTCCCGATAACAGATTCTTCCCACACCATCATTGAATGTATGCTCCGGACTGCCCGCCAGCTTAACATTGAAATCAGAACAAGTACTGCGGTGGATTCATTTACATCCACTCCGGAAGGTTTTGAATTGCATTTGGGAGATAGTGAAATTTTAAAGGCCAACCGTCTTCTCATTGCAACGGGAGGCTATCCCCGGCTAAGTAGTTTCGACTGGATTGAAACGCACCACCACGAGATTGTTTCGCCTGTACCTTCGCTTTTTACATTTAATACACCTCAGAACTTCCTGCTTCCATTGGCCGGCGTATCGGTTCAGGATACGATTGTTAAAATCTCAGGTACAAAATACGAGTGGCGGGGTCCATTACTGATCACGCATTGGGGCCTCAGCGGACCGGCTGTTTTAAAGCTTTCAGCCTGGGGAGCCCGCGAGCTGGCCGAGAAAAATTATGAATTTGGGTGTAAGGTCAACTGGCTGCCTGAACTGAACGAACAGCAGGTGCGCGAATTCCTGATCAGTGAAAAAACCAAAACACCCAAACAGCAGGTAGTTTCCAATGCAAGGTTCGGCTTGCCGCTCCGACTCTGGAAAGCATTTACTGAAATGGTGGAAATTCCTGAAACACTGAAATGGGGAGATGCGAGCCACAAAAATCTAAACCGTCTCACAGAAGTACTTACAAACAGCCAGTTTGCAGTAAGTGGAAAAACGACCTTCAAGGAAGAATTCGTGACTTGCGGCGGTATTTCACTGACAGACATTGATCCAGAAACATTGCAAAGCCGCTCCGTAAATGGATTGTACTTCGCAGGAGAAGTAATGGACGTAGACGGTATCACAGGCGGGTTCAACTTTCAAAACGCGTGGACTACCGGCTACGTCGCAGGCAAAAACATCGGGCTTACTCAGCCATAGCATCGAAGTAGGCCCGCACTTTTTTCGCCCGGTCTAAACCTACGAGTTCCGTCAGTGTATCCAGCGAACTCTCGCGAATGCCTCTCACTGACCCGAAGTGCTTTAATAATTTCGCGGCAGTTACTTTCCCTACACCTACTACGCCTTCCAGCTCACTTACTAAACTTCCTTTACTGCGTTTATCCCGGTGAAAAGTAATGGCAAAACGGTGGGCCTCGTCGCGTATCTGCTGAATCAGTTTAAGTGATTCTGACTTTTTATCAATATAAAGCGGCAGCGAATCTTCCGGGAAATAAATTTCTTCCAAACGCTTCGCAATGCCAATTATAGGAATCTGACCGTAGATACCCAGGCTTTTCAATGCATCACAAGCTGCTCCCAGCTGCCCCTTACCTCCATCTATTACTATCAGATCGGGTAGCGGCTGTTCCTCAGCGATCAACCGCAGATAGCGCCTGCTCACAACCTCATTCATCGACGCAAAGTCGTTCGGTCCGATCACCGTTTTGATATTAAAGTGCCGGTAGTCTTTCTTGGAAGGTTTACCCTCTTTAAAACAAACCATAGCCGCCACCGGATTAGTACCCTGGATGTTGGAGTTGTCAAAGCATTCAATGTGCCTTGGCAGACTTTTCAGCTGCAAATCAGTCTTCAAACGAATCAGTACCCTGTCCTTTTTAGACGAGGTAGCAGAAGCTTCCACTTCCCGGCGCTCCGCTTTTTCCCTGCGGAAATACATCACGTTTTTCATTGACATATCCAGCAGCTTCTTCTTGTCGCCGATCTGAGGAACGGTTACTTCAAGCCGCATTTCAAGGTCTGGCTTCACATTCGAAATCAGCTCCCGGGCTTCTGAACCATAAGTACTGCGCATTTCGATGATCATCATCGCAAGTATGTCATGGTCGCTTTCGTCCAGCTTTTTCTTCACCTCAACAGTCTGCGTAGCCACCATATACCCTTGTTTTATCTTCATAAAATTAAGGTATGCAGCCTCTTCATCAGACACGATCGTCAGCACATCGATATTCCCGATGCGTGGATTGATAACTGTCGCCTTACTCTGGAAATTAGAGAGATGCTCAATTTTGGTTTTCCAAGTGTGCGCTTTTTCAAACGCCATTTGCTCCGCCGCAGCAAGCATTTTCTCCTTAAAGTACTGCTGAGGGGACGATAAGTTACCTTTCAGAATATTGTGTACCTGTTCTATCTCTGCATTGTATTCGGGCTCCGTTTGCAAGCCCTCACACGGACCTTTACAGTTACCAATGTGGTATTCAAGACAAACTTTGAATTTCCTTGCCTCAATATTCGGCTTGGTGAGCGGAAGTTGACAGGACCTGATCTGATACAGCGACTTAAACATGTCAAGCAGCGTGTGCATTGACCTAAGATTAGCGAAAGGCCCGTAGTAAGTTCCTTTACCCCGATCCATATTCCGCGTTGGAAAAACCCTCGGAAAAGGCTCGTCGGTAATGCAGATAAACGGATATGTTTTATCGTCTTTAAGAAGAATATTGAATTTGGGCTGCAATTGCTTGATCAGCTGATTTTCAAGCAGCAGCGCATCCCATTCACTTAGCACAATGGTATATTCGATCCTTCTGATCTGAGTTACAAGTCGTCTCGTCTTGCGATCGTGTTGGTTGGATTTCAGGAAATAACTGGAAACTCTGCTTTTCAGGTTTTTAGCTTTCCCCACATAAATCACCGTTCCCGTTTCGTCAAAATACCGGTAAACTCCCGGATCGTTAGGAATCTTTGAAAGCTCTTCCTTATAGTTGAATTCAGACATTTAATAAAAGATACTCAGGAAAAATCAGATCTGGTATTGGCAAAAAAACAAGCGTACCAATTGAAAAGTTGCGTCTCTTACCAACCTGAATGCCTCATTTTGGGCAACATGGAGGTTCATTGGTCTATCCAAAACAGAAACCGCGTACGTAATACCTGCATTGCGGGTTTGTTCCGGGGTGATTTGAAGGGTACCGCACACTGCGGCAAGAGGTACCTGATACTGCTGACAGAAGTCTGCCAATCCTTTTACTACCTTTCCGCTCAGTGTTTGTTCGTCAATCTTACCTTCGCCGGTAATGACAAGATCAGCTTGTTTGATCAGCTCGACGATATTACTCTGGTCGATCACAATGCTTACTCCGTCTTTCAATTCAGCATTTAAAAACCACATGCAACCTGCACCAAGCCCGCCGGCAGCACCGGCACCAGGTACTTCACTGTATTCCTGACCGAAGGTTCTGGTAGCTACGTCGGCCAGATTTCTTAATCCCCGGTCAAGCGTTTCGACCATTTCAACAGTGGCGCCTTTTTGAGGACCATATACATAAGCTGCTCCATTGGCTCCAAACAGCGGATTTGAAACATCGCAGGCTACTACAATGGATACACCGCTTAACCTGGGATCTGCATTGGCGCTTTCAATGCGGTCAATCAGCGACAAATTGCCTCCATTGACTCCCAGCATTTTATTGTTTTTATCAAAAAACCGGAAACCAAGCGCAGCAGCCAGCCCGATTCCACCGTCGGTAGTAGCACTACCGCCAATTCCCAGGATAATCTTCTTTACACCCCGGTACAATGCATCCAGGATCAGTTCACCGGTACCGAATGTAGTTGTGAGCAGCGGGTTACGCTCGTTTTCAGAAAGTAACTTCAAGCCAGAGGCAGCCGCCATTTCAATAAATGCAACCTCCCTATCAGCCGAAAGCCCGTAGGAAGCAGTTATCTCACGTTCCAACGGATCAGATACCTTTACTTCGATTCGTGTACCACCAGCCTGCCTTGTCAGGATTTGTGCTGTTCCCTCGCCTCCGTCGGCTAGCGGCACTGAGGTTACATTCGCATCGGGATAGGCCAGCAAAATACCCGCACGGATTGCATTGCATACCTCGTCCGCTTCGAGCGAACCACGAAATTTATCGGGTGCAACGAGAATATTCAATGCTTTCCAGTTTTTCAGGATTAAAACAAAACGCCCTCGTCGTCAGATCTGGATGGCGGAACATAGGTATCGGTACTATCCATAGATACATTACCGCATTCCCGTACGTAGTTTTCAGGTTTGTTAAATGGGCCTTTTCTGTATTGTACGAGCGTTTGGTCGGCGTACACTTTCTTCATATACATGCCCCAGGCCGGCATCGCAATCCGGCCACCCTGACCTAATGCAATGGTACGGAAGTGGATCGCGCGATCTTCTCCCCCAACCCAGATACCGGTAACAAGATTTTGCGTCATACCCATGAACCAGCCATCTGAATAGTTTGAGGTAGTTCCCGTTTTCGCAGCAATTTCGTTTCCTTCTGTCACACCCCATTGTCTGAGTCGGCCTGCTGTTCCACCTGGGTCTTCAACTGCGCCGCGCATGAGGTATAGCATGTTGTATGCCATATTCTCACTGATTTCCTGATTTTGCTTCTGGAAGAACTCCTGTAAAACGTTACCATAGCGATCCTCGATGCGCAGGATCGTCATCGGCTCTGTACGGTGCCCGCCATTTGCAAATGCACAATAAGCGCCCACCATTTCATAAACTGAAACATCGCTGATACCCAGACAAAGTGAAGGTACCGCCTGTAAGTCACTGGTGATCCCAAGCTTATGCGCATACTCCACAACCGTTTTTGGCCGGACCATTTTCATCAGATAAGCACTTACCGTGTTTACCGATTTTCCGAGCGCCTGACGTAGCGAAAGTGCCTGATAAGAGTATTTGTTATTAGAGTTCTTTGGAGACCAACCGCCGGGAACTCCGTCGGAAGGACCAAAATAAATCGGTTGATCCGTTACATGATCGCAAGGTGTCAGGAAGCTCTTATCCAATGCAGAAACATAGACAAACGGTTTGAACGTCGAGCCGGGCTGGCGCGAACCCTGCTTCACGTGGTCGTATTTGAAATATTTAAAATTGATACCGCCCACCCAGGCTTTCACATGTCCGTTCCGCGGGTCCATTGACATCATACCTGCGCGCAAAAAGCGTTTGTAATAAGCAATGGAATCCATCGGACTCATCATGACTTCTTTTTCGCCATTCCACGTAAAAACCTTCATTTTATAAGGCTTACGCATGATTTTCCAGGCTTCTTCTTCACCCAGATCTCTTTTCAGGGATATGAAATGCGGCGTTTTCTTGGCAGCGGATACCAAAAATCCGGGTATCTCTTTTCCATTGTCAAAAGTCCACGGGTTTCTGCCTTTCCAGTGTTCGTCAAAAAGCCGCTGCTGTTCTTTCATGTGCTCTTTCAAAGCATCTTCCTGATAGCGCTGCATTCTTGAATCAATGGTCGTGTAAATACGCAACCCACTGGTATACAAATCGTAATTCTTATCGTGCTCTTCGTTGTAGATCTTCACCCAGCTTTTAAGGTAGTTCCGCATTGACTCGCGGAAGTAAGGCGCCAGGCCAGTATTGTGACTGTCGACGGTGAAGTTGAGGCCGAGCGGCTTTTCCTTATATCTCAAAAAATCCTCTTCCGGAATGTACTCGTACTTCATCATTTGCGCCAGTACCGTATTGCGGCGATTGGTGGCATTGGTTGGGAAACGAAGCGGGTTAAAAAGTGTCGGATTCTGAAGCATTCCCACAAGTAGGGCTGCCTCCGTTACATTCAGGTCCCAGGCTTCCTTGTCAAAGTATGTTTTGGCAGCTACTTTGATACCATAAGTGTTATTGCCAAAAGAAACAGTGTTGAGATACATTTGCATGATCTCCTGCTTCGTATATTTTCTTTCAAGAATTACGGCAAGTACCCATTCCTTAGTCTTAGCGATCACGATCCTGATCCCCGGAATTTTCCCTAATAATCCTTCATACTCCTCAGAGCGCGTGTTAAAAAGGTTTTTGGCGACCTGCTGCGTGAGCGTACTACCTCCCCCTGAACTTGAATTACCCGAAACAACTCCTTTGAATACACGCAACAAACTTCTCGGGTCGATCCCGGAGTGGTTTACAAAACGCGCATCCTCAGTAGCGACCAATGCGTCGATCAGGTTAGGTGAAATCTGGGAAATATCGATCTGTGTACGGTTTTCGAAAAAGTACTTGCCAAGTGACTTTCCATCCTCGCTGATCAGCTCGGAAGCGAGTTCGCTTTTTGGGTTTTCCAGGATCTTTAAATCCGGCATTCCACCAAAAAGCCAGAAAAAGTTAAAGCTTACAGCAACAATATAAAGGATAATCAGACCCAGCCCCAGTGCCACGTACCTCCATAAGCGTATAATGGTGCGACGATATTTTCCGGGTTGTAACTCAATCATTAGATGTGGGATTTGGTATTGAAAACTTACAAAGATATGATTTCGGGGAAATTATCTTTTTCCCATCGAAACAGAATTGAATTCCTGCATTTCTTTCAGTCGAGGCAGGTAGACGCTGGCAGGGTACAATCGCATGAATTCAGTAATAGCTTGTCCGTAAGCTTCTTTGCCCCTTACTTTCCCGATCAGGAAAACTCGCAGTAAAGCAAACTTATCTTCCATTGCGCCCCCTTTGTAGGCCGGCAGGTTACGTTCAATATCTTCAAGCGCTTTGGTGTAATTTCCGCTCGCATACAGCTGATATACAGCTTCATATTCTTTAATCGGATTACCTGAATTTCCGGCTGCTTCACTGGATTTGTTCACCAGCCTGGCATAAGTGGAATTTGGATATTCGGTCAGCAGTTTGTTCTTCAACGCAGCCCTGGTTTGATTATCTTCCTCATAACTCAGATAAAGCAGGTAGTAAATCTCATCCTTATACTGGGTTTGGGGATATTCAGCAAGCATCCGGTCGAATGTGGAAATAGCGCGGCCAGGTTCTTTCAGGTCAAAGCGGTAAATTTTACCAAGATTGTACAGCGCATCTTCTTTCGCGTGCCGCGACTCAGCCATTTGAGGCTCGGTAAGCGGAACATTCTTTTTCAACAGATCATGCGCCGCCTGCCATTCGGGCGTCCCTTTTTTCATGCTTTGATCAACAGGCGCAGCACTGGCTAACCCGGTACTGTCGTCAGCGGTGGAGGCAGGATTATTGGACGCTGCCTGCAATGGACGATTACTCCGGCGCCAGTCATCTTCCAGCGGCCTGTTACCCCAGATTCTCTTGAAATCTATTTTACCCTGATTGATCAATGCAGGATCATACAACTCCCACCTGCGTTCGTTCCCACTTACAAGCGGGCTTGAGGCTGACTGGTTATTTACATTGTTCGCAGCGAGCATTGCTTTCCTGGCCTTTTCTTCTTCCTCAATGCGCAACTTTTCATTGGCTTCAATGATCACGTCGATCTTGTTATCAAGTGCTGCGGGATTCATTGCGGCCAGCTTTTGCAAACTGTCCTGCATTGTCACAATGGCGTATTGCGCGACGAAGCTGTCCAGTGCGCGCTTCCTGTCAGCAACCAGTCTGTACTCAGGCGCTTCTTTCGGGAGGATTACCAGTGCGCTATCGTAATATGATTTCGAAACTTTAAAATTTTCCAGCGCTTCGTAGTTAATGCGGGCCAGCTGCAAATAGGTATATGCCTTTTGCTGCATATTTCCTTTGGAAGCAGCGGCTGATTTTTGCAGGTAACCAACAGCTTCCGGCACTTGCTTGCGGTGCTCTGCCAGTAAACCCATTGTAAAGTAGATCCTGTCACGTAGGTCGTCATTTTTTCTGTCACGCAACATTCTGTCAAAACCTACTGAGCTCAGGTCTTTCTTGGGATTCAGTACTACTTCATTTTGCAGGGAATTCATGGAGGAATAGAAGCCGAGATCGTAAGACGGCCGGTTTTTAGAAACTCCTCTATAATGCTTATTGGCCAGAGCGTACTGACCCAGGCGATCGTACATCTGCGCGGCTGCGAAATGGATCCGTGCCGTTTCAATTGATTTTTTCAAAAGCGGGAATGTCTCTTCCAGGATTGCCACCGAAGTAAGGTACTCTCCGTTCTGCTGATGCAGATATGCTTTGGTAAGATAAAATTCGCGAATTGCTGATTTGTTAAGCGACTGCTGGCTCAGGTGCTCTGCAACGCCTAATGCATTTGAGTAGTCCTTTTGCTCGATATAGGCGCGCATCAAAAGGATTAGCGCATTATTTTTATCATTCTCGTCGCGTCCATTGGCATACACATACCGGAGCGCTTCAAGCCCATCGGCCCACTGACCAAGATAGAGCCGCGATTTACCTAAAAGAATATAACTATTATCCAGCCACTTGCTATTCTGATGTTTTTCTGCAACGATGGAGGCTTTTTTGATCGCGTCTTCCAATTTTGGCTTGACAGGAAGCGAGAGAACAGAATCCATCGGAAGAAGAATGGGGAGCAGCTGGTTATAATCTTCCTTGAAAGCCTTTTTCATCTCGTATTCGGCTTCAAGCATATCCTGTTCGGCCATGAAGTATGCATTATACCTCGCCGAAATGTTATGGAAGTTCACAGCTCCCGGCCTGTTGCTGAACTGCGAACACCCGGCGATCAGCACAGTCAGAATAAAGAAAGAAGTAATTTTTCGGATATGAAAGGCAATAACGTCGATCACAAAGCAGCTTTTAGGGGTGGTCTGATCTTCTTGTAACAAGCAAAACTAAAACGGATATTTAAATAAAACCGTATCGAAGATAGCGGCATTTGTGAAAATTGGAGCAATTTTACCGCATTATTATCAATCATCGGCATGGACAGCGACAGCAGCACATCGGGGAAGAAAAAGGGAAAAGAGTTGGCTGGAAACCAATCTTCCAAATTCCTGAAATATTCCGGACTGGCCACGCAAATGCTGGGAACCATTCTGCTGTTTACCTGGGGCGGGTACAAACTGGACGAATACCAGCAAAATGAAGTACCTGTATGGACGCTGATCCTTTCACTTACGTCAATAGCCGGCTCGCTTTACATGCTGATCAGAAGCTTTTCAAAGTCCTGAGCCATTCACCCAGTCAGCCTGATGCTACGCACTTTACTTGCCACCCTCATTTTAGGAATTGCATTATTCCTTGTTAAGTACTTTGGTGGAGATACCCTGCTCCACCCTTATATATGGTACATCCTGATCTTTTTCCTGGGGCTCTCTTTTTTGGGTCACCGGCTCATGGAGATCGGATTAAGAAACAACCGGGAGAAATTTGTCACTTTTTACATTTCCTCCATCGTTGCCCGCATTATACTGTGTCTCGTTTTCATTGCCTTCTTTTTATATCAGGGGCTAAGTGATTCATTCCTATTCATTATCAATTTTTTTGTACTCTATTTATTTTATACATGTTTTGAAATATATGGTTTGTATTGTAACTTGCGCCGCGATTGACAAAGCATAGTATTTCAAGCATTTATGTATATCCATATCAGACGTTTTTTTACAATTGCCCTGGTAGCTACTACCTGTCTTTTCAGCGCTCCGACTCGGGCTCAGCACGAGGGTGAAAAGGTGACCGAAAGCATCAACGAGCAAGAGCACGAAATTGAACATAAGCTTGAAGAGTCAGAGGAGAAGTTCAATATCGGCGAGATGATCATGCACCACATTGCCGACTCTCACGAGTGGGAAATCACGCATGGCGTAGTGATTCCTTTGCCAGTAATCCTTTACTCAGCCGACCGCGGAATTGAAGTATTCTCTTCATCCAATTTCCACAACGACCACCACGAATACAACGGATACCATCTGGTTCACGGCGATTCAGAACAAATCGTTCCGGTTGATGAATCCCGTAAAATTTACGACTTCTCTATTACAAAGAACGTCGCTTCCATGCTGCTCAGCGCAGTGATCCTGATCCTCGTTTTTACGAGCATCGCCAAATTCTACAAAAACAACAGCAGAAGAGCGCCAAGAGGCTTTCAGTCGGCAATGGAGGTTATCATCCTTTTTATCCGTGACGAAGTTGTGAAGCCAAATGTTGGTCCGAAATACGAGAAGTACCTGCCATACCTGCTCACATTGTTCTTCTTCATATTGATCAACAATATCATGGGTCTGCTTCCCGGATCAGCCAACCTGACAGGTAACATAGCAGTAACTATGACACTGGCAGTTCTGACATTCATTGTTGTTCACCTGAATGCAAACGGTAACTATTACAAACACCTTGTAAGACCAACCGGCGTACCTGTTCCATTGTTGCTGATCATGATCCCGGTTGAGATTGTGGGTGTGTTTATGAAACCATTCTCTTTAATGGTGCGGCTTTTCGCCAACATTACAGCAGGCCACATTATCCTGTTGAGCCTTTTCGGTCTGATCTTTATTTTCCAAAGCTTTGTGATCGCGCCGGTTATCTCGCTGTTCGCCTTGTTCCTCAACTTTATCGAGATCATGGTAGCATTTATCCAGGCATTTATCTTTACTCTTTTGTCGTCCATGTACATCGGCAGCGCTATTGAAGAACATAGCCACGCAGACCACGGACATTGATTCTGAATCTCTTTTTATCAATTATATTTTAAACAAACACAATTATGTTGCTTCAAATTTTGCTTCAAGCTGCTGAGCAGAGCGGTGCTGGCCTTGCTGTTTTCGGTGCTGCAATCGGTGCTGGTCTTGCTGCAATCGGTGCTGGTCTTGGTATCGGTAAAATCGGTGGTAGCGCTGTTGAAGGTATCGCTCGTCAGCCAGAAGCTGCTGGTGCTATCCAGACTGCCATGCTTATCATCGCGGCTCTTATTGAAGCGGTAGCGTTGTTCGCGGCGGTTATCTGTCTGCTGATCTCGTTCAAGCTTTAATCGACACTGGACTTAGTCCTTACTTCAAACGCATTAGGCTTAGAAGTAAAATGAAACTCTTCGTGGAAGCATTAGGCTTCCACGATTTTTGAAAAAAGAGAGCTACTTACACTTAAACTCATTATTCTATGTCATTGCTTACTCCAAACCCAGGTCTTATCTTCTGGATGCTGGTAGTATTCTTACTGGTGGTTTTCATCCTTGCCAAATTTGCCTGGAAACCGATCATCAAAGGACTTAAAGACCGTGAAAACGAAATTCAGGGTGCATTGGACCTGGCGGAAAGAACCCGCGCTGAAATGGTTCAGTTGAAATCTGATAACGAAAAACTGATCGCAGAAGCAAATGCAGTTCGCGACCAGATCCTGCGCGACGCGAAAGATGCAGCTGATCGCACCATTGCAGAATCAAAAGACAAAGCAGCTGTGGAAGCACAGAAAATGATCGAAAGCGCACGCGAATCGATCCGCAACGAACAACAGGTTGCAGTAGCAAAAATCAGAAAAGAAGTCGCTACGCTTTCTCTTGAAATCGCTGAAAAAGTATTGCAGCGTGAATTGAAAGACAAGGAAGCCCAGGAAAAATTGATCGCGGAACTTGCTTCTTCTGCACGTCTTAATTAAACCATTGATTTCCGATGTCAGTAAGTATAGTAGCTTCCAGATATGCAAAATCGCTGATTGAACTCGCCAAAGAGCAGAATGTGCTTGAAGCAGTTTACCAGGATATGATTTTGTTCAAAGATACGGCAGACAAAAACAGAGGTTTAATGCTTGCATTGAAAAGTCCTGTTGTGCGTCACGAAAAGAAATCAGGTATACTGAAAGCACTTTTCGAAAGCCGCGTAAACCCTGTGTCTTACGCGATCTTTAATATTATTACAAAGAAAAACCGTGAATCGATCCTTGATGAGATCGCTAACGAATTTATAAAAGCATACAACCTTTACCAGGGAATTCAGAAGGCAACTGTTACTACAACTACTCCTTTGACAGAAGAGCTGCGTCAGCAGTTTCAAGAAATCGTTAAAGAGAAAACAGGAAGAACAGTGCAGCTGGCTGAGAAAATCAATCCAGCCCTGATTGGAGGATACATCCTGACTATTGAAGACCGTCAGATCGACGCGTCTTTGAGAAGCAGGCTTAATGAGCTTAAATTACAGTTAGTAAACTGAAATTTTTATCTGCATAATTTGGAAGACCCGGCTGCTATGCGGCCGGGTCTTTTTTTGTCTTAAACTTTCATCTTGGTCACGTTTTTAAAGCTGATCTCAATGGCTTCCAGCGGTGGTCTTTTAGCCACATCCTGCTCAACAAAGAAATGCGTCAAACCAGCCGTTTTACGCGCATCAAAGATCTTTTTGAAATCAATGGAGCCGGTACCTACCTCTGCGAAAGACTGATCTGTTTTATCCATATCCTTTACATGCCACAGCGGGAAGCGGCCCGGATACTTCTTGAACAGATCCACAGGATCCATTCCCGCTTTCACGATCCAATACAAGTCCAACTCTAATTTCACCAGATTCGGGTCCGTTGAGGCGATCAGCTCATAAGGTAGCTGGCCGTCGATTTTCTTGAACTCAAAATCATGGTTGTGATAGCCGAACTGCAATCCTGCCTTCTTTGCTACTTCACCCGATTTGTTAAAAAGATCAACATAACTCTTGTACTGATCAATACTCTGACGCTCCTTGTCTGTCAGGTAAGCGCATACCGCATATTTCTGGCCAATTTCCGCAGCATCGTCTATTGCTTGTTGCCAGTTGTTGCTGAGCGTGCCTTTGGCGGTCTTATTCTCAACACCTGCTCCATAATGTCCGCTAACCGGGTTCAAGCCAAGATCTCCGAGCATTGCTTTGAATTCCTTAGGTGTTTTCCCAAAGAACTTTCCATCAGAATAGCCAAAAAGCTCTACTTCCTTATAACCGATAGCTGATACTTTTTTCAGGGTCCCAAGCAAATCCTTGGATAGTTCATTGCGCAGCGTGTACAGTTGCAAACCTATTTTGGAAGTGGCTTTCGACTCCCAATTCAGTTTAGATAACATGGGCGTAGCAAGCATCAGGGCGCTTGCCTTCATAAATGATTTCCTGGAAATCTTTTCGTCGTAATTCATCGGTTATTTGGTAAATGGTAATTGTTCTATTTTGTAATGTTCACTGCTCCGGAGGCAGACAGTTTGGTGCTCATATCCTCGGTTAACTTCCATTCAGGGCTGAAATAACCTTCTACGATCATATTCTTGGCGCTGTCTTTGAAGAATATGAGGTCTTTGTATTCGGAAAGTTTCCGATGCATTACCGGTACAAAGGGATAACCCTGATCTTCCGTTCCAAGCCACCAGGGCAATCCTGAATTAACCGCAACATAATGCTGATCCACCGGAAAAACATAAAAAAGTCCGTGGGTTTTATCTGTGGCTTTTAAATGCACAGGAAGTCTGTCTGCGTACTTGCTTATATATGAATTTGTTTCCTTCGTTCCGAACAAAATCAAATTGCTGCTTTCGAGGTCACTTGGACGCACTTCTTTGTCAGACAAAACGCGAGGGAAAAACATGATCCTTCCCAGAAATGGGCCACGGTACTGCGACCAGTTAGCAGCTGCATTGGCGATCTCCAGTCTTTTTGCGAGCTCTTCCGGTGACGGGTTGTCAGCTGTTCCGTAAACATAGATGTGCCGAGTCGAGAAAGCATCGAAAATGGGCCCTTCTGCGCCTTTTCTCTTTCCAGCTGCCGTACTTACCGGGTTTGGTACCAAAGTCCATACAGCGCCTTTTTTTGAGCACGAGATTGTGCTGTCTGTTTTTGCCGACAGCTTTACACCATCCACATCTATTGTGACAGTCCCGGGCTTGAACTTAGGGTGATTTTTGAGATTAAGTGTAAAACCTTCAAGGTTTTTGGTTTTGATTAGCAATGCATTCGATTTGGCAAGATTAGCATCAATCTCCGCCAATGCACCATAAGTGATCTTGTCAAACGTCACCCAGAATGATTTGTTATACTTATACAGTTTGCTGACAAAACGCACTCTATCAGGAAACGGATTTCGCTCCGCGTGGCCAAACCATTCGAAAATAAATTCATTGTCGTAAGCGCTCACCCAGCTATCGTGTTTCACATCTACAAACTCCTTATAGCTTACCTCTACGCCCATTTCCTGCAGGTGGCTGACCCATTTTCTTGTACCATCAACCGGCACAACGGGATCTGCATCCCCATGAAAGAAGTGAATTGGAAAATTCAATGCATTAGGCGCCAGATCAAACGTGCCCTCAGGAGGTGCTGGACAAACAGGTGCGATCGCTGCCCAAATATCTGGCCGGGTAAGTCCGATCCACAACGTACCGCCACCTCCCATTGACAAGCCTGTCAGATAGATTTTGTTTTCATCCACATTAAAGCGCCTCTTCACGTCATCGAGCATATCGTATACATCCTGCTCAGGAACGCCCTGGTATCCCGCAGTACCGCGGGCATAAGATGACGCAACAATGAAATCCACATCGTCCCATTTGGGAAAGGAGCGCGAGGCTTCCACGTCTGTTTCGCCCTCCGCATTGCTTTTGCCAAATACACGTCGCAATGCAAGCTTGTGATTAGAGCCTGCGCCATGGAGCATTACTACAAGCGGGTATTTTTTGGTTGAATCGTAATTAGGCGGGAGATATAATCCGTAAGGCTGATCTGTATCGTCCGCATCCGAAGAGAAAGTAAGTACCTGGGGACCACTTGAATATTTCTGAGAGACTGCATTACTCCCCGAAATGAACAGATAGAAAGCAGCCAGGAATGCAATGTGAATGGAATGTAACTTCATCTGCATATTTAAATTTTCAGTGGTTAAATATAACCCAAATCATAATGCGAACGCTGAATATAGACAAATGCTTTGATCCGCCCTGTTAATATTTGCAAACAAAAAAGAGGCAGATCTTTCGACCTGCCTCTTAGACATTCATTTTATATTAACCCGGCTTATTAGTTAGCCAGCTCTTCCTCTTTCTTGCGAACGGTAATAACAAGTTGCTCGCTATTCTCTTCGTGATTGGCAACCAGAACATCTCCTTCACGCAGATCGCCTTTCAGGATCTCTTCAGCTACGGGATCTTCGAGGTATTTCTGAATCGCCCGGTTCAATGGACGAGCTCCGTACTGCGGATCGTAACCTTTTTCTGAAAGGAAGTCTTTTGCAGGAATTGTAAGCTCGATTTCGTAACCCAGCCCTTTCACGCGGCTGAACAATTTGCCCAGAGAAATGTCGATGATTCTGTGCAAGTCTTCACGTTGCAGTGAATTGAACACGATCACGTCATCCAAACGGTTCAGGAATTCAGGCGAGAATGCTTTACGAAGTGCACTTTGAATGGTGCCTTTCATGATCTCATCCTGGTTTTCAGACTTGGCTTTTGTCGAGAATCCAATCCCCGTACCGAAATCTTTCAGGTCACGTGCTCCGATGTTCGAAGTCATGATGATGATCGTATTTCTGAAATCTACCCTTCTACCTAATCCGTCCGTCAGAATACCATCGTCCAGCACTTGCAGCAAGATATTAAACACATCCGGGTGCGCTTTTTCGATCTCGTCCAAAAGAACAACGCTATATGGTTTTCTCCTGATTTTCTCTGTCAACTGACCACCTTCTTCGTAACCCACATATCCCGGAGGCGCTCCAACCAAACGAGATACGCTGAATTTCTCCATGTACTCGCTCATATCGATACGTACCAGCGAATCGTCTTTATCAAACAGGTAAGTCGAAAGCACTTTGGCAAGCTCGGTTTTACCTACCCCGGTTGGTCCAAGGAATATAAAGGAACCGATTGGCTTCTTAGGATCTTTCAAACCGACTCTGGTACGCTGAATCGCTTTTACCAATTTCTCGATCGGAGGATCCTGACCAATTACTTTGCCTTTCAGCTCGTCGGCCATATTAAGCAATTTCTTGCCTTCGTCCATTGAAACGTTGGTTACCGGAATACCCGTCATCATCGCTACTACCTCCGCAACGTTTTGCTCAGTAACGGTGTAGCGTTTCTGCTTGGTTTCTTCTTCCCACGCCAGTTTAGCGCGGTCAAGCTGGTCGATCAGTTTCTTCTCGCGATCTCTCAACTGCGCAGCCTCTTCGTATTTCTGGCTTTTTACAACCCGGTTTTTCTCCTGCTTGATGTTCTCAATCTGCTCTTCAAGCAGCAGGATATCCTCAGGTACTGTAATGTTGCTGATATGTACCCTCGCTCCTACTTCATCCAAAACGTCAATCGCTTTGTCAGGTAGAAAGCGGTCGGTGATGTATCTTTCCGAAAGCTTCACAGCAGTGCTGATAGACTCCGGCGTATAATTTACGTGGTGGTGATCCTCGTATTTGTCTTTGATGTTTTCAAGTATCTGAATAGTCTCCTCGATAGAAGTTGCATCCACCATTACCATCTGGAAACGACGGGCCAAAGCGCCGTCTTTTTCAATATACTGGCGGTACTCGTCAAGCGTGGTAGCACCGATACATTGAATTTCTCCGCGTGACAATGCAGGTTTGAACATATTCGAAGCATCCAGCGAACCCGAAGCGCCACCGGCTCCAACAATTGTATGCAGCTCGTCAATGAAAAGGATCACGTCTGGTGATTTTTCAAGCTCATTCATCACCGCTTTCATTCTTTCTTCAAACTGGCCGCGGTATTTGGTACCAGCTACCAGCGAAGCAAGATCAAGCGTAACAACACGCTTTCCGAAAAGTACACGTGATACTTTCTTCTGCACAATACGCAAGGCAAGTCCTTCTGCAATAGCCGTTTTACCTACACCAGGCTCACCAATCAGGATCGGGTTGTTCTTCTTGCGACGGCTTAGAATCTGAGCTACCCTTTCAATTTCTTTTTCACGGCCTACAATAGGATCAAGCTTGCCTACCTCCGCCATTTTAGTAAGATCACGTCCAAAGTTATCGAGCACCGGGGTGCGGGATTTCTCAGCGCCTTTTGATTCTTTTCCGGATGAAGATCCACCGCCTCCAAACATACCGCCTCTTGCCTCGTCGTCTCCGTCCTCGGTCTCCGGCCCCATATGAGGTCTGGATCCAGATGATTGATATTCTAACATTTCCTTAATGACTTCGTAGTTAACATTAAATTTATGCAAGATCTGAGTGCCCACATTATCCTCGTCCCTGAGAATGGAGAGCAGCAAATGCTCCGTTCCTATCAGGGTACTTTTGAATATCTTGGCTTCCAGGTAGGTAATTTTAAGTACCTTCTCAGACTGCCTGGTTAAAGGTATATTCTGTAAATTCTTGACGTTATTGGTTGCGGCACCCTTGGTCGCCTGTTCGATCGTCTGACGAACATCATCTAACGAAACGCCCAGTTTTTTAAGCAAGCCAATCGCCACACCATCTCCCTCACGAATCATTCCAAGTAACAAGTGTTCGGCTCCAATGTAATCATGGCCAAGTCGGAGGGCTTCTTCCCGGCTCATTGAAATTACTTCCTTCACTCTATTCGAAAATTTTGCTTCCATTGTGTAGCAATAAAAAAGTGTTTTAAAATCATTAACGCTACTTGATCACCGTTTGTTCAAATAGCTTTATCGGGATTCACAGGATCTTAACAAAACACTTTTTGCTTCCGGCCCCATATTAAAAATTAAATCGATTATGCTCAAATTACCAACAAAACCATTCCCGAAAGTCTGATAGTAAGGTACTGGCGAATAGTATGTAAATCCATTCCGCGTTTTTCTGTTGTTAATCAGCGAGATAGCGTTAAAAACGCCATTATCACCCTCCCGCTCACCTGACAAAATGTACCTTATTTCTTTTTTGATTCCAACCAATCTAAGACAAATTGTCAATAATTCATAATTCAAATCGACCAGGAATTTTGGCTTTTTAGCGTAAGTATCGATTAGTTCGGGTGCATAAAACTCGTAGAACGGGGACTTTCCGTATGCGGCTTTCAAACAACCCAGGTGGCGCCTGATCCATTCCTGGTTGTAATCAATCAAAATGTCTTTTGTGGGGCTGGTTGCTTCGTAACCTTTGACTGGGACCGTCAATACATCAATCTTATTGGTAGTAAGTACACTACACCGGTTCCTGAAAGTCTGCTTCACGTATCTCTCCTCAATATCAATCAAAACCTGTTCGTGTTGCAGGATGCAGGTAAAGTATTCCAGGCAAGGCAGGTACTGCAATTCTAACTTAACCGCCCGATTCTGAGCACTATTTACTTCCAATTCTGACACTACCAAATATGCTAAAGGCTGTCGATATTATCAAAAAATTTATAATAATTATTTTGCGCAGTCAGCAATGTTCAATACTGCCTTAGATCTTTACAATTTCCACTCAGGAAAAAATACTGACATCACCCAAACCTTCGCGCACAATCTCAAAATCGTCCGAGTCAGCCTTCACGATCGTGGATGGAACATTTCCGCCGTAACCTCCGTCGATAACCATATCTACCTGATGCTGAAACTTCTCGAAAATCAGCTCAGGGTCAGTTGAATATTCAATGATCTCGTCATCGTCTTTAATGGAAGTCGTAACAATCGGGTTTCCTAACTCCTTTACGATCAAACGGGGAATAAGGTTGTCTGGCACCCTGATTCCGACCGTTTTTTTATTGGTGTTCAAAAGTTTAGGAACATTGCTGGTCGCATCAAGAATGAAGGTGTAAGGTCCGGGAAGTACCCGTTTCATGATTTTAAATGCAGTATTGCCGACGCGGGCATAATCTGCAATGTGGCTCAGATCGTAGCAAATGAACGAAAAGTCATTCTTCTGAGGCTTGATCCCCTTGATCCGCGCGATGCGCTCAACCGTCCTGGTATTGTAAATATCGCAGCCAAGACCATAAACCGTGTCGGTAGGATAAATCACCAGACCACCGTTTTTGAGACAATCAACAACCTGGCGGATGCGCCTTTCGTCTGGATTTTGAGGATATATTTTAATGAATTCAGCAGGCATAAAACTTCTGGGCTTTTTTAACTAACAACGTTAAAAGCTAAATCCTTCCTGCCTGAATGCTTTTTTTAAGTTTTTGATGTAAAAACGGTAAGCAAAATTGAGTGGAAGGTGAAGCCCGCAGAGCAGTACAATCAGCTCAGTTTGCCAGCCCGGATTTTCTATATAGTTCAGTAAGCGCCGGAAACGCAATGCGAGCTCGTATTCCTGTGCATAAAGACATTTGCGGATAAAAGTGCGGATCCGGCGGGCAAGAAGGTCGAATTCCTGCTGGTCGCGGTTCAGATCGTAGGCTTTGTTGCAGACTGCATAGTAAGACGCGAGCATGCCGCTGTTCTTCTGGTAAACCTTCGTTGAAAGAGACGCAGGTACGATCCGCTTTTTAGTCAGGATTTCGTCCTGATAATGGTATTTATACTTCACAGCCGATCTTACCCAAAAATCAAAATCTTCAAATAACAGGCTCTCGTCATATCCTCCAAGCTGGGTCAATGCCTCTTTCCGCATCATCATGGTAGGCGTGCAGATGAAATATCTTTCCAGGATCTTTTTGTAAACATCTCCCGAAGGCACCGGTGTCAGCGCCTTTCCCTGCTGGTTCACAGGATAGTGATCGTTTAATTTCCGACCGGCCTGATCCATGTACTGCGCATTGGAGAATACCACCGCATATTCCTCAGAAAGGCTTTCAAAACAGGCAACCTGCCTTTCAATCCGCTCTGGCAAAAGAATATCGTCGCCAGACAGATCGATCACATATTTACCCTGCGCAAGCTCAAGCCCCTGATTAAATGCACGGCACAATCCCGCATTGTAAGTGTTGTTGATTACCTGGAATGCAGGTGCCCGCTGCCGAAACTGCTCCACAATCCGCAGGGATTTATCCGTGCTTGCATTGTCTACAACAATAAGCTGAATGACGGGATAGGTCTGATAAAAGACTGAATTGAGGGTTTCCTCCAGGTATTGATCCTGATTAAATACGGTCAGGATTACCGTAACCAATGGCTGTTCTGATTGTCTCATCTTACCCTCACAAGTGCGGCTTAGCTCACGACGGCGCTTTTGTTGATGTTGAATGCGCGCCTTCCGGTACAAAAGTAGGAACAATAAGCAGAGGCAGCCGAAGTAGTTATTTTCCGGCAGATCAGTCTTTAAGGTTCGCCTTGGAAGTCCGCGCGGCTAATATGCTCGCATTGATCTCGAAACCCAGGATAATTACGAATGCAAGCAAATACAGCCAAATCATCAGCGCAATCATCGTACCAATAGAACCGTACAGTTTGTTATAAGAACTGAAACGAGAGAGGTAAAATGAAAAACCGTAAGTAGCTACCAGGATAAGTACCGAGGCAACGATCGCGCCTGCGTTCAGGAATGCGACCTGCCTGCCGTGCGACGGAGCAAAACGGTAAATAATGGAGATTGTAAGCATTAAAGATGCCAAACTGACGAGGTACCGCGTAATGTTCAGTGAAATCAACAGAAAATTGTCCCTCACAATATTCCATTCCGCAAGCAGGTTCATCACCGCATCGCCTACAATCAGCAGGATCACGGAAACGAACAATACCAATAACAAGAGAAAGGTAAGCGCGATAGCAATACCACGGATCTGCAGGAAGGTCCGGATTTCATCATCCTCGTAGACCATATCAAATGAGCGCATCAGCGACATCATTCCATTGGTGGAGGCAATTACCGCAAAGATAAAACCGAATGAAAGTACTCCTCCCCTCGGCCTGCTAATGATATCCATAATGGTCTGGTCGGCATCTTCATAAATCCCGCTCGGAATATTCTCCCGCAGCAAATCCATGATCTGCTGATCCAGGTTTTCAATCGGAATGTAAGGGATCAGGGTAAAAAGGAAGATAATCGCAGGAAACAGCGCGAGTGTAAGGCTGAAAGCCACAGCTGATGCGCGCTGGTCAATGTCGTATTTACGATTGCTTTTAACCAGATTGAGAGCAATGTCGTAAAGGGTTACCCTCCCTCTTACAGGCGTAGCATGTTGTGACCATTTAACAAATCGCTTGATCTGGCGGTTTTGCAGCAGTTTTTCAAGCATATTTCCCATGGTATCATTTATTCGAAGTACGATTGCAGCTTGGCTTTCAGTTTTTCAGGAACTGTGCACAACTTCCCATTGTCCATTCTCTGAAATACCAGTGTGGTATCCCCAGTATTCAGCAAAACGTCAAGCTGGTTTCTTATTTCATACAAAAACCGGACGCGCACGCCGGGCATTTCCTGGATTGTCACTTTGATACTGAGCAGATCGTCGTAACGGGCAGGTTTAAGATAGCGTGAGTGACAGTCATAAACTGGCATCATTACCCCTTCATCCTCCATTGCTTTGTAATGAAAATCGAGGCTGCGGAGTGCTTCTACCCTTCCTATCTCATAGTAACGGGCATAATTTCCGTAGTAAACATACCCCATCTGATCAGTGTCGGCATACCTGACCCTGATCCCTTTCACTTCGTGAACAAACATGCTATTTAAGAATTTGGAGTCTGTTCAACTCTGCCTGATACAGCCGGGCATTTTTGAGGTGATCGGCGTAATTGGTTGCAAATGCATGGTAGCCCGACAAGTCTGCTTTGGCACACATATAAATATAATCGTGCTTGTCATAATTCAGCACCGCATCCAGTGATTTGAGATCGGCAACTCGGATCGGCCCGGGAGGAAGTCCGGTGTTGATGTAAGTATTGTATGGAGACTTGATGAGTAACTGTCCGTTCAAAATCCTTTTAATACCAAAATCCTGCAATGCAAATTTGATAGTAGGGTCCGCCTGCAATGGCATTTGCGCCTTCAGACGGTTCAGGTAAAGTCCTGCAACGCGCGGGCGCTCATCCACTTTTCTGGCCTGCTCTTCTTCCACAATGGAAGCAAGGATCGAAACTTGTTCCGGCGTCAATCCTATCTCCTTTGCTTTGGCAACGCGTTCGTCAGTCCAGTATTTCTTGTATTCGCTGTGCATGCGATCGAGAAATTTCTCAGTTCCGGTAGTCCAGTAGATCTCATAAGTATTAGGCAGGAACATGGAAACGATCGTAAGTGTATCGAGCCCGTATTTGTTGCAAACTGCGGGATCATTCAATGCTTTTCTGAAATTAGCCTCCCCAAACTCAAACCTGCTTCCGATCCTTTTGATCAGATCTTCTTTCAGACGAATATTATTGAAAGTGAGCTTGACCGCATCTTGGTTACCTGAAACCAACTTCTTGACAACCTCATAGTTGTTACTTCCGGGCTTGATCACATAGCGGCCGGCTTTTACCTTTTCAGGGTATTTCAAAAGCTTGGCCAGAAAACGGAAGGAAATGTGATCGTTGATCACATCGTGCTTGTTCAGCGTATCCAGCACAGACTCATAAGAAGCACCTTCCGGGATCAGCAATGCAAAGCTTGCTTGCTTGTCGACCTGCAAATTGGGCGTTTTGAATATTTGCCAGAAATAAAATGAAAAGGTCGTAGCCAGAATGGCGACCGTGACGAACAATCCTACTTTGAAATTACGAGACATAGTTATCAGGCTGGCAGCTTTTAGCAATTGGCTTTCGGCTGCTCTTTTTACATTTATAAATTGACCTCAAATGGGATACCGAACCTTTTGGCAAGTTCATCAAGTGACAAAACGACCGGTTCCAGCAAGGATATTCCATTTACACTTCTTTCTGCCTCCATTTCGCGCTCAGGATCGCCGGGTATCAGTACTTTCTGCCCTTCCACGGCCCTTGCGCCTCTGAATGCACGGATCCATTTATCCATATCTGTCTTGAAATCGTCGGCAGGACGAAACCCGTCCACCCGCATGGCGCCTAAGAAGTGCCCGGTACCCAGACCAACACCCGCCCCGGCAGACATAAAACCCGCAGTGGCAAACGGCGGCACCCAAGGCCCGAAGTTAGCACCTGAAAGTACGCCTGAAAAAATGTCAACGATCGCTCCGAGACCGTACCCTTTGTGACTTCCATGCTCCCTGTCTGAACCCAGAGGCAGCAATCCGCCACCACTTTTTACTGCATTGGAATCTGTGGTTGCATTCCCCTCTGCATCCTGCGCCCAGCCGAGCGGGGCCGGAAGGTTTTTGCTTTGTAAAATCTCGAACTTGCCGTAAGCGACGGCAGTTGAAGCGAAATCTGCCACGAATGCAGGTTCTTCCTGCGCAGGTACCGCAACTGCGATCGGGTTTGTACCGAGCAATTTATCTAATGAAAAAGTAGGCGTAACCAGCGGTGCCGCATTGGTCATTGTCCAGCCGATCATATCTTTCTGCAATGCCAGCATAGCATGGTACCCCGCAATCCCGAAGTGATTTGAGTTACGTACCGAAACCCAGCCAGAACCAACCTTCTCTGCCTTTTCCATCGCAATTTCCATTGCTTTTGGCGCTACCACCAGCCCAAGTCCGCGGTCTCCGTCCACAACTGCCGTACTTGGCGTTTCATACACAACCTTAACTTCAGGGGAGGGATTTAAGCGGCCGTGATCGTACAGGCGCACATAACCGGCGAGCCGGGCTATTCCGTGGGAATCAACTCCCCGCAGGTCAGCACTTACCAGTACTTCTGAGGCGAGTTTCGCATCTGCCGGCGGACAGCCGATAGCCAGGAATACTTCCTCGGTAAAATGTTTCAAATAACTGGCCTGATACATATACGTCAAATGAGTGAACTTCTGTTTATTTTTACCGTAGTTGTCAG
The DNA here is from genome assembly GCF_056895175.1 of Dyadobacter sp. HNCC25DJ183. NCBI lineage: Bacteria > Pseudomonadati > Bacteroidota > Cytophagia > Cytophagales > Spirosomataceae > Dyadobacter > Dyadobacter sp. HNCC25DJ183. The sequence continues at coordinate 468,876 of NZ_JBXHAP010000006.1, read as the reverse complement.
TCTGATTTTACTGCCGGCGTGCAAATATCAATAATTCGTTTGGCTTCGTCCAAAAATGGAAATCAAGAATTCTATCCTGAAAAGGATTATCAGCTACTTCATTCGCGGGCTCGTGCTTGTTGCGCCGCTCTATGCTACTGGACTTATTATATGGACAGGAGTTGAGTTTCTGGACAACATCATTCCGATAGATATCCCGATTTCCAACCAGCAATCAGTGTACCTGCCCGGACTTGGTGTACTGATCATCATCCTCGGGATCATTTTACTTGGCTTTCTTTTCTCCACGATCATTCCGCAATCGTTCTTCAAATTCACCGAAGGAATCATGCGGCGCATTCCATTGGTAAGCCTGATCTACTATTCTATCAAAGATCTGATCCTGGCCTTTGTAGGAGACAAAAAGAAGTTCAACCAACCTGTCCTGGTAACCCTTTATAAAGATACCGGGATTAAAAAGATTGGTTTCATTACTCAAAATGACCTTTCACACCTTAAAATAACGGAGCACGTTGCCGTTTACATGCCCTTTTCCTATTCACTATCCGGAGAACTCTTCATCGTGCCCGTCGACCAGATTGTACCCGTAGAATCCTCGTCAACGGATATCATGAAAATGATCGTTTCCGGGGGAGTTTCGGTGAAAGTTTCCAAGGAGGAAACGCCTGAGGAAGAGGATTAAGCCGCAGTTTAAATAGGCAACATTGCAACACTTCTGCCCGTTTAAGAGAATGATTCCCTATATTTGAAACATTCTTTTTGTGCTATGAGAAAGCTGCTGCTTATCGTTTTTTTGTTTGTTTTCGGGAATCTGACGGCGTGGTCACAGGACCATTATGATCCCCGCAAAGCGCCTACAAGTGAGGAATTGTTTTTAAAACAGGGAAACCCAAGCAGGGCGATCGCCAGCCCGGGACAAAAATACCTCGTCCTCGACGCTTCCCCTGCTATTGGTGGTTTTCACCGGTACCGCTTCTTTCCCGGTGACAATATCAAGTTCAGAATGCGGAATGAAACTATCAAATTCAACGAGACTATTTCGAGTGTTTCCGATAGCTCATTTACCATTGGAATATTAAATGAGGCAGTGAACCGCGTCGACTACCAGGAGATCTTATTAAAGGATGTCCGGCTGATGAAGGTTTCAAGGAACATTCCATTCATATCCCAGGCTGCCCCATTACTGCCGCTCGCCGGACTTATTTTTATCGGTGCCGACTTCTTCAATAAAGGCATGGATAACAAACGCTTTACAACTGACGCTTCATCCTTCATAATAGGCGGCTCCATGATGGTCGCAGGATATGTTTGTTACCGGCTCACATTTTCATCACTGAAAATCAACAACCGCAACAAGCTGAAAGTATTGGAAACATATTGAACGATGTGAGCAGCATTGCCGCATTTAATTGAAATCTGATTTTTTTAAAGTGAAATCTATTCTTGTTAGCCCCCCGCAAAAACCTGTTCAAGCAGAAATCCAACTGGTCGCTTCCAAAAGCGAATGCAACCGCGCCCTGATCATCAATGCATTGACAGGTTTTCAATGCGAGCTTTCTAATGTATCCGAAGCCAGGGATTCACAAACCATGATGCGTTTGCTAGCTTCCAAAGATGCAGTCGCAGATGTGATCGATGCAGGTACCACCATGCGTTTTCTTACTGCTTATTATGCGGTAACCAATCAGGCCAAAACCATGACCGGCACGGCGCGTATGTGCGAAAGACCGATCGGGATTTTGGTAGATGCATTGAGAAAGCTGGGTGCCGACATTACATACGAAAACCAGGAAGGATACCCGCCATTAAAACTGAACGGATTTACTTACTCCGGAAACCACCATCTAACGATGCGCGGCGACGTGAGCAGCCAGTATATTTCCGCATTGCTGATGATCGCGCCTGAGCTGCCGAGTGGGCTTACCATTCAACTCGAAGGCGAAGTAGGTTCAAGGCCATATATTGAAATGACGCTGAACCAAATGGCTTATTTCGGGATCGATTACAAAGCCGACTGGCAGACTAATACCATTACAATACCGCCATTGAAGTACCAGCCCAAACCTTACGCGATCGAATCCGACTGGTCGGGAGCGAGCTATTGGTACAGCATTGTGGCCTTGGCCGAGCATGCAGAAGTAGAGTTGCTGGGACTTAAAAAGAATTCATTGCAGGGTGACAGCGCCATTGTTGATATCATGCGCCACCTGGGCGTAGAGAGCCTTTTTACTGAACGTGGCGTTTTACTCACCAAAATTCCTGCCGCCGCTTCCATTGGCTGGGACTTTACCGATTGTCCCGACCTCGCCCAAACCGTTGCCGTTTGCTGCGCTGTTAAGAATATCCGCTTATCGATGACAGGCGTGGAGAGTCTTAAAATCAAGGAAACCGACCGCGTATTTGCATTGCAGCAGGAATTGAAGAAGATCGGCGCGGAATTGAAAGAGATAGAAAAAGATCATTTATACGAAGTGACCTCCATCGCCGGTTTTGCCCCAACCGAAATTCCTTCCATTCACACTTACGACGACCATAGAATGGCGATGGCATTTGCTCCGGCAGGAATGGTATCCCCTATTCGCATTGAAGAGCCGGGTGTTGTCGTGAAATCATACCCGGGATATTGGAAAGATCTAAGTAAAGTCACTGACTGGGAAGAGACCGAAATCTAAGTTAACACGCTGTTATGGATCAATTGCTCGCTTTTTTTGCGCAGGTACCTGTTTGGGTTTACATTTTGCTGGTACCTGTTGTGATCGCATTAAGGGACATTATCCAGCGAAAGCATACCATCCAGCACAACTTTCCGCTTGTAGGGCACTTCCGGTATATGCTCGAAACAATCGGCCCGGAACTCCGGCAGTATATTGTAGCCAATAACCGCGAAGAATTGCCCTTCAACCGGCGCCAGCGATCCTGGATTTATGCGTCTTCCAAGAAAGAAAATAACTACCAGGGTTTCGGGACAGACCAGGATATGCACGAGCCGGGCTACGTACTCGTAAAACCCGCTTTGCTGCCAAAAAGGCTTGATTCCACTCACAACCATCACGTCAAAAACGGGAACGATCCGCACCATTACACCATCCCTTCGGCGAAAGTAATCGGCGCTTATCATGGGAGAAAAAGACCTTACAGGCCGCGTTCCGTTATTAATGTGAGCGCGATGAGCTTTGGCTCGCTCTCCTCACGCGCAGTGGAAGCACTTAATAAAGGCTCCTACACATTTGGCAATTTCCATAATACGGGAGAAGGCGGGCTTTCTCCTTACCATAAATTTGGCGCAGATGTGGTATTTAATATGGGTACTTCCTACTTCGGCGTCCGCGACCATGAAGGCAATTTTGTAATGGAAAAGCTAATCAAAATGACGCAGGATAACCCTTGTGTCAGAATGATTGAGCTTAAATTATCACAAGGCGCCAAGCCGGGAAAAGGCGGCGTACTGCCGGCAAGCAAAATTTCCGCTGAAATTGCAGAGATAAGGGGTGTACCAATGGGCGTTGATGTTGTGTCGCCGCCTTATCACAGCGCCTTTGAGGATGTGAGGGGAATGATTGACTTTATTGAGCAAATGGCCGAAAAGACCGGACTGCCGGTAGGTATCAAGTCGGCTGTGGGAAAGGTAGAAATGTGGGAAGAGCTGGCTGATCTGATGGTAGAAACCGGAAAAGGCCCTGACTTTATCGCCATTGACGGAGGAGAAGGAGGTACCGGAGCCGCACCGCCTTCGTTCGCCGACCACGTAGCCCTTCCGCTGGTATATGCATTCACGACTGTTTACAAGATTTTCCAGCAAAGAAACCTTACTGATAAGCTGACGTTTATTGCCTCCGGTAAGCTGGGCTTGCCTGCGCAGGCTGTAATGGCTTTTTCGATGGGTGCAGATGTAATCAATGTGGCCAGAGAAGCAATGATGTCGATCGGCTGCATTCAGGCGCAGATTTGTCATACCAACCGCTGCCCGACAGGCATTACCACCAACAATAAGTGGCTCGAATCCGGCATTGATCCGACGCTTAAAAGCGCACGTTTTAACAATTATATGAAGACGCTCGCCAAGGAAATCATTGAAATCACGCATGCAGCCGGCTATGAACATCCCTCCCAGTTTGGAATGAATGATGTTGATATTTCAATGGGAGATCACAACCGTACGATCACGCTGGCGGATAATTACGGGTACCTCAAAACGATCGTTCCCTATCCCGGCTTCAAAGCGTTACTGGAATGTCCGCACCTGGGCGGGCGAAAGATCCCGGATGAAAAAGTAGCCTAGCCGATACACACTGATGCAAAAACACACTACCACACTCTATTTCCTGCTTCTTTTTGTTTCCTGTAACAATCCCGCCCCACGGGAAAGCACTGCTTTACAGGATTTCTTCCCGCTGTATTCCGGCAGCTATTCCGAATTCCTGGCTGAGAAAACCCGGTTCCTTCCTGATCAGAAAACGACCACTGTATTCAAGGTTCGAAGATCAGTGGGAAGTAGGTTTCAACAGCCCGATAACCAGCCGGCATACCCTATTACTTACGCCAGCAAAGCCGCGAACAATCAGTGGCAAACTGATTCTGTACACGCCGCCTGGCTCACCGCCAACAAAGCTTTTGAGCAGGAGAATGGAAATATCATCTTTAAAATGCATTTTCCCCTGACTGCGCATTCGCGATGGAATTTCAATGCTTATAACAATGTAAAAGAAAGTGTCGCCGAAGTGACCAGGGTTAACGAGCCTTTTCAGGCAGGCACGCAGTTTTATCCAAAAACAGTATGCATTGTATATCAGGATGATTCCACACTTTTGTCGCGAAAAAAGTATATTGAAATATATGCTGCGAACGTTGGTTTGGTACACAGCGAGCGACTTTATCTTCGCTATTGTTACAATACAGAATGCATTGGCAAAGGAATAATTGAATCAGGTTTGAAAGAAGTTTTTACAATCAGCAAAACGGGAAAACAATGATCAGAACTCTATCCATCACACTATTCTATTTTCTGCTTACCTTAAACCTTGCATTTGCACAAAGTGCGCCGAGGTACCTTGTTCTTTTTAAAGACAAAGCAGGCTCCCCCTTTTCTATTGCAGAACCAGGCAGCTATCTTTCAGAACGTGCGATTGCACGCCGTAACAGGCAAAGCATACCCGTAACCACTACCGATCTGCCTGTCAACCCGACCTACATTGCGGCTGTAAAAGCGACTGGTGCAAAAGTCATTTATCCTTCCCGCTGGTTTAACGGCGCGCTAGTAGAAGCCTCTGCCACGCAGCTTGATGCCATTAAAAAACTCGCTTTTTACAAAGGAATTGAACTGAACCTACCCGTCGCCAACATCGGATCAAAATCCCCGGGCATTGAACGTACCGCAGGCACGCGTGAAAAGTTGGAAGCCGCAGAAGATATCAATTACGGCAATATGAATGCGCAGCTCGCGCTCATGGGCGTACCGGGAATTCATGCGAAAGGTTTTCACGGGGAAGGTATGCTGGTAGCAGTCATGGACAATGGATTCAGCAACGGAAACCTGGTTCCTTTTCTCGAACAGCTGCGTTCAGAAAACCGGATTGTGGACAGCCAGGATTTTGTCGCCCGAGACGGAAACGTTTTCAACGACGGCTCTCACGGTTTGAATGTACTTTCCACTATGGCTGCTTACCAGCCGGGTACCATGGTTGGCGGCGCATTTAAAGCTTCGTACGCACTTTATCAGACGGAGCACAATCAGGGCGAGTCGCCGTACGAGGAAATTACCTGGCTGCTGGCTGCCGAAAGAGCCGATAGCCTGGGAGTGGATGTGATCAATACTTCGCTTGGCTATTATTCATTTGAGGGTGCTTTTGATAACGACGACTACAATTACACCTATGAAGATATGGATGGCAAGACGACCATTATCAGCCGCGCGGCGCGTATTGCAACACGCACGGGCATGCTCGTGGTAACCTCAGCGGGTAATGAAGGAAATAATGCGTGGAGATACATTACCGCACCGGCGGATGTGGATTCGGTACTCACAGTAGGTGCGACGATGTACGATCGCAGCTATGCGTCACTCAGTTCCATTGGTCCTAATGCAGCCGGCGTACAAAAGCCGGATCTAGCGGCTGTGGGCGTAGGTGCAATCGTCGGGAATGTGGCAGGTAATGCCTCTTCTTCAAATGGTACCTCTTTTTCGTCTCCGCTCATTGCGGGACTTGCTACCATTCTCTGGCAGGCGCACCCGAATATTACGGCGCAGCAGTTAATTTATGCATTGAAGAAATCAGGGCACAATGCAGCAAACCCGAATAATATGCTCGGCTTTGGTGTGCCCGATGCAGCAAAAGCAGAGGAAATTATCGCAACAGAATTTGGCCCGTTGGGTACCGAAAAAACATTGCTGGGCGATGTTGTTCTGGCCCCAAACCCGGTAACAACAGACGTGGTGCTCACTATTCCTGCCACTTTAATCGGCAAGAAAGCGCGACTTGAATTGCTGGGTGTAAATGGTACTTTACGGTACAATCGCCAGGAGCGGCTCGCTGCAACGCACACGATTTCGGCCGGCGAATTACCTTCCGGATTGTACCTGGTGAGAATACAGGTCGGTGATCAGGAGCGGACTTTGAAGTTTATAAAGAACTAGTTTTCCGCACCATCCGCATAATCGACTCGGAGCTGTTGAATGCGGCTACCTCTGTAACTGGTATCCATTGTACATCGCGCGATTCGCTGTTGACAACAATCTGCGCATTTTGAGGTGCGACAAACGCGAACCGTATATCATAGTGCAAGTGGGCAGGCAAATCTTTATGGGCCGGTATCAAATGTACATCTACGTCGTAGATACCTTCTTTGGCTAAAACTAGATCACTGATCCCCGTTTCTTCCCAGACTTCCTTTCGTGAAACTGCTTCCACGTCAGGATCACCGTCGCAATGTCCGCCGGGTTGAAACCATTGGCCCAGTTTGAAATGATGCATCAGCAAAATGGCATTTCTGTCTGCCGACAGCACCCAGCCCGACGCCGTCACATGTCCCGCTAACAATGTCCTTTCAAAGCAATCTTCATTGTTTTCGACAAATTCAATGGTATCGAGATACATTCTATTTTCCTCCTCATTCAATGGCTGATACGATCTGAGCAATGCAAGCAAACTGTCGCGTTTCATCTAGGCTATCTGATTTTTTAATTCTATTTTCACCACAAGTTTAACATATCCCGCCCAAAACTGCCTTACTCTATGAAGAAGCAACTACTCATTGTTTCACTCACCATATTGCTTTCTACCTACGCAATTGCCCAGCGTACACCTGCACCGAGTCAGGGAGCACAGGTAGTGCAAACGATCGGTGTAACTGATTTTACAATAAAATATTCGCGGCCTATGCTGCGCAAACGCAAGGTTTTCGCCGATAGTGCTGCGCTGGCGCCTTACAATCAACTCTGGCGAACCGGAGCCAATTCCCCGACTACCATTGAAGTAAGTACTGAATTCACTTTCGGTGACAGAAAGGTACCTGCCGGAAAATACGCATTGCTTTCTATACCTTCCGGTACAGCCTGGACCGTCATTTTAAATAAAAACTACAACCAGGGAACAGAGGCTTACATAGAGTCAGAAGATGTGGCGCGAACCCGCGTGGTACCGACATCGGGCGAGTTTACAGAAGCTTTCAAGATCGACATTGAGCCTGTTTCCGACAGTACCGGATATCTGATCCTGTCGTGGTCTTCTGTTAAAATTCCTGTGCCGGTTTCTGTACGTACCGAGTCGCTGACGATGAATTCACTGAATAAGATCATCGCCGAGAAACCGGAGGATACTGCTGCACTGGAAAGCGCTGCGGGATATTTATTATCCAAAGGAAAAGATCTTCCAATCGCACTTTCCTGGGCTGACAAGGCGATTGGCCTGAAAGAATCCTACTACAATATGTGGCTTAAAGCTTCTATCCTGAGCAAGCTGGGCAAATACAACGAAGCACTGCCCGTTGCGCAAAAAGCACTGACACTTGGGAATGCATCCGACCAGGCTTTTACAAGTTTTTTCAAAGGACAGATAGAGAAAACAATCGCTGAGATACAACCGAAAGTAACTCCAAAAGCTGTTGCAGCCAATGTGAAAGGCAAGAAGAAAAAGAAGTAAGATTACCTGAAAAAACGGGGTATGCTCCATTCAAAGCGCACAGCCAGGATCCGGATCAGAATGATCACAAGCGATGCGGAAATGAATGCGGTATTGCGCTCCATACCCAGGCTGTCAAAAACAAGATAACTGCATGCCCCGGCCAGGCATGCAGTTGCATATACCTCTTTCCGGTAAACGATCGGAATTTCGTTAGTCATCATATCGCGGATCACTCCGCCCATTGTAGCTGTAAAAACGCCCATAATCACAGCAATCTCCGGCCTCACACCTAAATGCAGTGCCTTTTCCGTTCCCACAATGGTGAACAATGCAATCCCGAATGTATCGAAGAGAAACAGCGTTTTTCTTAACCGGAGCAAAAAGTCAAAGAATATGAACGCAACCAGTACACCGGCAAGAATTGCATAAATGATCGTGATATCGCTGATCCAGACCAGCGGATAGCTGCCAAGTAAAATATCCCGCAGCGTTCCGCCGCCAATGGAGGAGATAAAGGCGGTGAATGTGGCAGCAAACCAGTCGGGATGCTTCAAATCCTTCACTGCCAATGCACCTGAAATGGCAAACGCGAACGTTCCGATGATCTCTAAAATGTACTGAATGCTCATTTCAGAATGTGCTAAACGGCCACAGGAGCCTTAATTCCAGGCCATGGATTATAGTCACGCAACTCGAAATCTTCAAACTCGAAGTCAAGGACGCTTTTCACGTCAGGATTGATCACCATTGTCGGCAGTGGACGCGGCTCGCGACTGAGCTGCAATTCAACCTGTTCGAGGTGGTTGAGATAAATGTGGGTATCTCCGCCGGTCCACACGAAATCACCCAAATCAAGGTCGCATTCCTGCGCGATCATCATGGTTAATAGCGCATAGCTGGCAATATTAAATGGTACCCCAAGAAAAACATCCGCACTGCGCTGATAAAGCTGGCAGGATAGCTTACCCCTGGTTTCACCAGCCTCTTCACCAGCCGGAGCGACGTAAAACTGGAATAATGCATGACAGGGCTGCAATTTCATCTGCGACAATTCGGCAGGGTTCCAGGCTGACACCATAATGCGGCGCGAGTCAGGGGAATTTTTCAGTTGTTTCAAAACTTCCTGCAACTGGTCAACCGACTTCCCGTTTGCGCCTTCCCAGCTTCTCCATTGTTTTCCGTATACCGGGCCCAGATCGCCATTCTCGTCCGCCCACTCATCCCAGATTGACACACCGTGCTCTTTGAGATACTTAATATTGGTATCTCCTTTCAAAAACCACAGAAGTTCGTAGATAATGGACTTGGTATGTACCTTTTTGGTGGTGACAAGCGGAAATCCGTCTTTCAGGTTGAAGCGCATCTGATATCCAAAAACGCTGATCGTTCCTGTTCCCGTACGGTCGGTTTTCCGAACTCCGTTTGCCAGAATGTGGCGTAGCAAGTCCTGGTATTGTTGCATTTTAAAATTGAATTAATATCTACAAAATGGCTTTTCAGACAGTCGCAATCTCAACGTCGTAAGTAATGGTAGCGAGTGCTTCGAGCTGTGCGGTCGCTGAGCAATATTTTTCCATGGACAAGCCTATCGCCCGGTTGATCTTCTTTTCGTCCAGCTGATTTCCGGCAAACTTGAAGGTCAGATGTATTTTACGGAAAGGTTTGCGCTCGGTATTTTCCTCCTGCTCGCGGTCGCCATCGGCTACAATGCGAAAGTCGGTGATCTCCTGGCGCTGCTTTTTAAGGATCAGCACCACGTCGATCGCGCTGCAGCTCGCAAGCCCCATTAACAACAATTCCATTGGTCTCACACCCAGGTTACTACCTCCGATTTCAGGAGAGCCGTCGGTATGTACTTTAACTTCTGATGATCCGGAGCCTTCGAAGTGGAAGGCATCATCAACGCGCACTAGTTCAATTTTCATAATGTTTCGAATAGCTGCAAATATACTTACAAATGCGATAGGGCATTTCCCTGATCATCAAAACAACGATAATCCTCGTATATTCGTTTTGATAAAATATTAACCCTGGCTACAAATGTTAAAAACCTGCTTGGCGCTGCTTCTTTCGGTGTTTTTGATGCTTTCCTGCAAAAAAAGCGAGGAGAAAGCAGAACCTGCCCAGGAACAGCCCGGCGACACCGAGCTGGCAGGAACCTACCAGGGGTACAAGTTTTTCAATAAGTCAAGAAAAGACTCCCTGGCGGTTACCATGAAAGCAAGCTGGGTAGCAGAACGAAAGCTGGACCTGGAAGAAGTTACGCCATTTAACCACACCAAACAGCTGGAAATGAATGGAACGGATTTTACGTACGACAGAGGAACAGGCGAAGACGGCTGCGGGCGGATTTCCATGAAAGGCACAGGGAACTTCAAGGGAAGGCAATTGTACCTGATCGAAACGATCACCTGCGTTCGCGGGAATGGGCCTGATAAATTTGTCGAATACCGCGTTAACAAAATCTAGCATCAATAAAACGAAACCGGCTTATGTGGAAGGAAGAAGATAACAAACTGAAAAAGAGCTTCAAGTTCAAGGATTTTAAAGAAGCTTTCCGTTTTATGACCGAAGTATCAGAAGTGGTAAACGAAATGGACCATCATCCGTTTTGGACCAACACCTATAATAAGGTAGACTTTGAACTGAATACCCACAGCGAAGGCGATGTTGTCACCGATAAAGACAGAAAGCTGGCTGCTGCTATTGATAAAATCTTTGAAAAAGGAAAATAAACCCATTGGCAACCCTTTTCTGAAAAGACAGGCGCGCCGCATTTAGATGAAACTTTACATTGTTCCAACTCCGATCGGAAACCTTGAAGATATTACGCTTCGGGCAATAAATGTGCTGAAAAGCGTCGATGCTGTACTTGCGGAAGATACCCGCACATCGGGCTCACTATTGAAGCACCTCGGGATTTCCAAACCCCTGCACAGTTACCACATTCACAACGAGCATCAAACGGTGACGCGCGTTGTAGAACGCATTCTAAAAGGCGAAACCATGGCGCTTGTTTCGGATGCAGGAACGCCCGCCATCTCCGATCCCGGATTTTTGCTGGTGCGTGAATGCATTCGTCAGGGCGTTGACGTTGAATGTCTTCCCGGCCCAACCGCATTCGTGCCTGCACTCGTCAACTCGGGACTTCCATGCGACCGCTTTACTTTCGAAGGCTTTTTACCACACAAAAAAGGAAGGCAAACGCGCCTGCAAAACCTGACAGAGGAAGAGCGTACGATGATTTTTTATGAATCGCCGCACCGGCTGGTCAAAGCTTTGCAACAGTTTGCCGAGTTTTTTGGCGCAGAGCGGCAGGTATGTGTGTCGCGGGAGCTGACGAAGATTTATGAAGAAAATGTAAAAGGTACTTTGCAGGAAGTAATTGATTATTTTTCACCCAAGACCATCAAAGGAGAAATAGTGATTGTTTTGGCTGGTAAACCCGAAGAAAAAAAGAAATCTGATAAATATGAGGATTAAACCTGGCGGGATTGCCCGCATAATTAAGCTTGCTCTAGCTGTTTTCCTGTTTCATGCGAACGTATTTGCGCAGCTTCCTGCATTGAGCCCGCAGGCAAAAGCAAGTCTGGTTACCATTGGGCCAGGCAGCGAGCTGTACTCTGGCTTTGGGCATAGTGTGCTCTGGATTTACGATCCGGTAGCCGGCATCGACCGGGCTTACAATTACGGAACGTTCCGCTTCGAAGAAGGCAATTTTTACATCAAATTTCTCAGAGGTACCCTGCCCTATTCACTGTCCGTTTCGCCTTTTGGCTTGCAAGCCGAACATTGGAAATACGAAAACCGCTCTATTTCCGAGCAGATCCTCAATCTGACACTAAATCAGAAACAGCGCCTCTTCCAGTTTCTGGAAACCAACTACCTGCCTGAAAACCGGCAGTACCAGTACAAATTCTTTTACGATAACTGTTCCACCCGGATGTCCGGCGCATTGAAAGCGGCTTGCGGTGATAGCCTGATTTACAATGGTTACACGAAGGAAAAACTAAGTTTCAGGCAGTGGATTGACAGGTACGCTTACAAACAAAAACCTTGGGCAGATTTTGGAATGGACCTGGCAATCGGTAACCCTTCCGATGAAATAGCAACAGCGGATCAGGCGACCTTTTTGCCTGATAATATGGCCAAATCGTTTGCGGATGCAAAGGTAAAAACGGCCACAGGCACTGCGCCGCTCGTAGCTACCACGCAGGTTCTTTTTTCGGCCGAACCTGAGCCCGGCCCAGGCCCGCTCACGCCAACTGTTGTTTTCTGGACACTGGGCATTCTCGTGCTTGCATTCACATACTGGCAGATCAAAAAGGAAAAAATCAATTTTACCCTGGACAAAGTATTGTTTGCCGTCGTGGGCCTGGCAGGCTGGATTCTTCTGCTTTTATGGTTTGGTACCAACCACGGGGTTACTTCCTGGAACTATGATGTTCTGTGGGCATTCCCGCTGTGGCTGCCGGTCATTTTCTTTTTGTCGGAAAAGAAGAAACCTGCATGGTTTCAGTTTTTCTTGATTTTTTATGGATTTCTCTTACTTTGCGCAACAGGTAATGCTACCAAGCACAATTTTGTAGTAGTCCCGATCCTGCTCATGCTGATTGTACGGGTGTACTACATTAACAACTCACTTTCAAAAATCCCCACTGGAGAAAAGGAATATGGATCTGGAATTACTGACACGAAAAACAATTGAGATTGTAAGACAGGCTTCTTCCTTTATTCAACAGGAAGCCGCGCTGTTTTCAAGAGACAAAATTGAATATAAAGACCTGAATAATCTTGTTTCCTACGTAGATAAGGAAGCCGAAAAGCTGCTGGTAGCAGGATTAAGCAACATTTTGCCCGAAGCCAGCTACATAACAGAAGAAGGCACGACGGGCATTGAACCCGATCCAACTGCGCTGAACTGGATCATCGATCCGCTCGACGGCACGACCAATTTCATCCACGGAATCCCAGTTTACTGTGTAAGTGTAGGTCTGGCTCGCGGCAAAGAGCTGCTTTTGGGTGTGATACACGAGCCAAGTCTGAATGAAATGTTTTACGCCTGGCAGGGCGGCGGAGCGTGGTGCAATGATAAGCCGATCAAAGTTTCGACCGTTCCTTCATTACAGGATAGCCTTATTGCCACCGGATTTCCATACTACAAATTTGAAAAGCAGAAAAGGTATATGCACATCCTGGAACTGCTGATGCAAAGAACACACGGGATCCGCAGAATGGGAGCAGCCGCTGTTGACCTAGCCTACGTAGCCGCAGGCCGCTTTGACGGTTTCTACGAATACAACCTCAATTCCTGGGATATGGCAGCCGGCGTACTCATGATCAAAGAAGCAGGCGGCAAAGTCACAGACTTTCAGGGCACAGACAATTACCTCTTCGGAGGCGACATCATAGCCACAGCCGGCCCAGCCCACCAGCAACTGGTAGAGGTCATCCGGGAGAATTTTTAAAGGGGAGGCCCTTCGACTGCGCTCAGGGTGACAAAGCATTCCCCTTCGACGCCCGGCGGCCCGGTGCGCTCAGGGCTACAAAGCTTCACTCACTTACTTATTCTCTCATTCATTCAGTCATTAAATCATTCAAAATTAAAATGGACAACCTCCGTTACCCAATCGGTCTGTTTCAAGCTCAGGAGAGCTACTCTCTGGCTGAGGTAAAATCAAATATCCAAATTATCAGCGCATTGCCTTCGAAGTTCATCAACCTGCTGGGCAGCTGGGAAGATGACAGGCTTAATACACCTTACCGGCCTGGCGGCTGGACAGTGCGGCAGCTCGTACATCACGTTGCAGACAGCCACATCAATGCATATACACGTTGCAGACTGGCAATGACCGAGGATAATCCCGTGATAAAGCCTTACGAAGAACAACTCTGGGCTGAGTTACCTGACGCCAAAATGGCGCAGATAGATTTATCCATTCAGCTACTTCGCTACGTGCATTTGCGCTGGGTTTTACTGCTCAATTCAATGGACGAAAAAGATCTTGCACGCACTTATGTACATCCTGCAACCAACCGGACCTTCCGTCTGGACGAAGTGATTGCAAATTACGCCTGGCACAGTGAGCACCATTATCAGCATGCATTTCAGCTGGCTTTAAGGAACAATTGGAAATAGGTAAGTGTTTGAGGTATATGCAAACGCAAGAAGTTATCATACTCTTATTGTTCCTCGCCGCAGCCGGCTATATCGGTTGGCGGATCTGGAAATCGTTTGACAAACGAAATGCAGGAGGCTGCGCCAAAGGCTGCGGCTGTGCAGAAGATAAAGCGACTGCATTTAAGTTAAAGTGAAATTTGAGATATCTTAAAGTTACACAGAAGGCCCGTCAAGGGCCTTTTTTGATTTTGAAATTCGCCGATTGTAAAGCGTTCAATGGGTAATGTGGCTCCGAGGGGCTCCCCTTTTATAGCAAAGGGACAGTTCCCAGTTGAATTCGGCTCCAGAGGAGCCCCCTATTTATAGAAGTATAACATTGTCAAAGCGCAGGGCTCCAGAGGAGCCTCCTGTTTATAGAAATGTAACATCGCCAAAGAATGGGGCTCCCGCGGAGCCTCCTACTCAATTCCAATGCGAGAAAAACAGGAGGCTCCGCAGGAGCCCTTGATATAAATGGCATTGCTTTTCTATAAACAGGGAGCCCCGCTGGGGCTGCGGACTGGTGGCTTTTCCACTTTAATACTCTTCAATTACCTGGATAATGCTACACCCAAACCGCTACTCTTCAATTACTGGATAATGCTGCACCCAAAACACCACCCTGCAATTACCTCGATAATGCTGCACCCAAGCCGCTAATCTGCAATTATCTGGTATCGCTGCGCCAAACCGCTACAAACGACAAAAGCCCCGAAATCGGGGCTCCTGTTTATCACTTATTGAAATTAACGCAACAACTACAATGCACCTTTTTTGATATCTTCTACTACGCCTGGATCAAGCAGCGTGGAGGTATCCCCAAGGTTATTTACGTCACCTTCCGAAATCTTTCTTAGAATGCGGCGCATGATTTTACCCGAGCGGGTTTTGGGGAGACCCGTTACAAACTGAACTTTGTCCGGTTTAGCAATGGGGCCAATGATGCGTGATACTGTGGCTGCTATGTCCTTTCTGAACATATCCGGATCGTCCACTTCGTTCTCTGCAATTACATAAGCATAAATCCCCTGTCCTTTGATATCATGCGCATAACCAACTACTGCCGATTCAACCACGCCCAAATGCATATTGATCGCGTTCTCCACTTCCGCAGTGCCGATACGGTGACCTGACACATTCAATACATCATCAACCCGGCCTGTAATGCGGTAATATCCGTCTTCGTCGCGCAAGCAACCATCTCCGGTGAAATACATCCCAGGGTAAGTGGAAAAGTACGTTTGCTTCGCACGCTCGTGGTCGCCGTAGGTCGTGCGGATAATGCCCGGCCATGGGAATTTGACGCAAAGGTTACCACTTACATCATTACCTTCGATCTCCTGACCATTCTCGTCCACCAGCACCGGCTGGATTCCGGGAAGTGGCAAAGTCGCATAAGTTGGTTTTTCCGGGGTGATCCCAGCCAGCGGCGAAATCATGATACCGCCTGTTTCTGTTTGCCACCAGGTATCCACCAGCGGACAATGATCTGCGCCGATATTGGTTTTAAACCAATGCCACGCCTCTTCATTAATCGGCTCTCCTACGGAGCCTAATTTTGTCAGAGAAGAGAAATCATGCCCCTTTACATAGTCCAGACCAAAGCTCATCAGTGAGCGGATAGCGGTAGGAGCAGTATACAGGATGTTTACTTTGTGCTTTTCAACGATTTTCCACAGCCTGCTTGCATCGGGGTAAGTAGGCACACCTTCGAAAATAACCGAAGTGGCTCCATAGCAAAGCGGACCATATACAATGTAGCTGTGCCCGGTAATCCAGCCGATATCTGCCGTACAGAAGTGAACTTCGCCGGGTTCGTACTGGAATACGTTTGCAAAAGTATAGGTCGTATAAATCATGTAACCTCCGCAAGTATGCACAACCCCTTTGGGCTTACCTGTTGAGCCGGAAGTATAAAGGATAAATAGCATATCCTCTGCATCCATTGGTTCAGCCGGACAGATTGAATCCACGTGCTTTACTTCTTCTTCCCACCACATATCCCTGCCTTTCAGCATGGAAACGGGTGTGCGGGTACGCGTCATCACAATTACATTCTTTACCGAGCTGCATTGTACAAGCGCCTCGTCCACAGTATCTTTCATCGGAATCACCTTCGAGCCGCGGAATGCGCCATCGGATGTGATCACCATGGTGCATTGCGCATCATTGATCCTGTCTGCAATGGATTTTGCTGAAAATCCGCCAAAAACAACTGAATGCACCGCGCCGATTCTCGCGCAGGAAAGTACCGCCACAGTGAGCTCGGGAACCATCGGCAGGTAAATACAAACCCTGTCACCTTTCCTGACACCGTGTTTTTTCAACACATTGGCAAAGCGGCAAACGCGGTCGTAAAGCATGCGGTAGGTGATCGAAACGGCGCGATCTTCGGGATCGTTAGGCTCCCAGATCAGAGCGGGCTGGTCTCCCTTTGTTTCCAAATGCCTGTCAAGCGCATTCTCGGTAATGTTCATTGCCCCCCCTTCAAACCACTTCACATTCGCCTCTTTGAAGTCCCAGCTCAGTACTTTTTTCCAGGGTTTACGCCATTGAAATTGTTGGGCTATCTCTGCCCAGAAACCTTCGGGATCGTCTACGCTATGTTTGTAGGCAACCTGATACTCTTCAAAGGTCTTAATTCTCATGATTTTTAAAGGTTAACTTAGGGAAATTAGGATATTGCGGCGACAAGTTATCATTTTATTCGCCATTGTACAATGTGAAAAGGCAAAGCCAAAAAAGTGTACTTTCACGGCTGGAAACCTGCTTGTACAAGAGTGTTATGAATGAGGCAATTACCCGATCCGACGATCAGGAAGCCGGTTTAAGCCAGGCTGAGATTGATTTTATACAACAAAACCTGCACCGCGATATCAATGAGCTGATCCTGAAACCGGGGCCGGCGAATGGATTGGATATCAAGAAAATGGCAGGGCAGATCCTGGCCAGACAAAAGGCCGCGCGCAAGCTCCCGGAATGGTCGCGCCATCCTGCGCTCCTCTTTCCGCCTGCCTTGTCGGTCGAACAATCTTCCTCACAGGCAACTGCCAGGTACAAGGCGACGATCGTCTCCGGCGAGCGGCTGACCGACATCACAGGCGGCATGGGCGTAGATTGTTTTTACATGCGCGAAAAATTCAGCGAGGTACATTATTTCGAAATGCAGGAACAGGTTGCCTCCACAGCGCGCGTCAATTTCCTTCATTTAAATGCAAAAAACATCATTGTACACCACGCAGATTCCCTCCAATCCCTGGCAGCTACTCCCATTCATTCCGACTGGATATATGCTGATCCGGCGCGGAGAAATGAGCACAAGGAGAAAGTAGTGCAGCTGGCCGATTGCGCCCCCGATATCCCCGCAAATCAGGAACTGCTGATGAACCGGGCACCTCATATCCTGATCAAAACCTCTCCCTTGCTGGACATCGACCTTGCTGCCAGGGCTTTAACAAACCTGAAAGAAGTGCACGTGGTAGGTTATGAAAGTGAATGCAAGGAATTGCTCTTTATTCTGGACAGAAATCACCGGGAGCCTTCATTTACCATAAAAGCGCGCATTGTAGACGAACAAGGAAATACATTGCACGCCCTGGATTTTGACAGGGAAAAAGAAAGGGATGCAGAAGCTGCCTTTGATCAGCCGCTTGCCTTTTTATACGAGCCGCATGCAGCAGTTTTGAAAGCCGGCGCATTCAAAATGGTTTGTGAAAAATTTGGGGTAAAAAAGCTGGCGGTAAATAGTCAGCTGTACACTTCGGAAACTTTGGTGACCGACTTCCCGGGACGCGCATTCTCTATTGTTGCGCAATGCAAACCCGATATCAAGGAGATATCGAAGTTTATCGGCGGGAGTAAGGCAAACCTCACAACGCGCAACTTCCCGGCGAAAACAGAAGATTTAAGGAAAAAGTGGAAACTTAAAGAGGGCGGTGACTTTTATCTTTTTGCCACTACCCTCTCCAATAATATCAAAACGGTAATCGTAGCCCGAAAAACCTAGTTCAGGAACCGCTCGCTAAATTCCTTTTCTGAAAAACCAACGAGTATTGCCTTGCCGGTACTGTCTTCAATTAAAGGTCGCTTGATCGCGGAACTGTTGGCTGCCAGGATCTTAGCGGCAGCTTCCGCGCCTGTTACATCCGCTTTTTGTTCAGCCGGCAACTCTTTCCAGGTGGTAGAGCTTTTGTTTAAAACCTTATCCCAGGGTAACTCCTTAACCCATTGGCTGATTTTCTCTTCCGAAATTCCGTCTTTCCGGTAATCGTGAAAAGTGTACGCTACATTGTTCTTATCCAGCCAGGTGCGGGTTTTCTTGATGGTGTCGCAATTGGGGATTCCATAAACGGTCAGCATGAAATTTTTGTTAAAACTGAATATTAGATTAAACGCCCGGGATTGCAGCGTCGTCAGGTATCAGGTCGGAATTATGCATTTTCTCATCGTCCAGCTCTCCTTCCCAGCGTGCTACTACCGCGGTGGCCAGACAGTTACCAATCACATTCACCGATGTGCGGCCCATATCCATTAATTCGTCAATTCCCATAATCAGCAGTACCGGCCACTCGGGCATTCCGAAATTAGCAATCGCGCCGAGCAGAATCACGAGCGTGGCACGCGGAATACCCGCAACCCCCTTACTGGTGAGCATCAGCAGCAATACCATTGTGAGCTGCTGTCCCAGCGACATTTCGGTGCCGGTAGCCTGCGCCACGAACACCGTCGCGAGCGCGAGGTAGAGGGTAGATCCGTCAAGATTGAAGCTGTAACCCGTTGGCATTACAAACGATACAATCTGCCGCGGCACGCCAAACTTCTCCATTTTTTCCATTGCTTTGGGCAATGCGGATTCGGAGCTGGTGGTAGCGAATGCAATGGAAACAGGCTCGAAAATGTTCTTGGCAAACTTGATCACCGGGATCCTCGCGATTAAGGCAACAGGGATAAATACGATCAGAATGAAAACGATCAGGGCACAATACAGCGTCGCAAGCAGCAATGCAAGGTTTTTCAAAACATCAATACCCATGTGCCCCACTGTTTCGGCAATGGCCGCTCCCACACCGATAGGCGCGAAGTACATAATGATTTTGGTAAATTTAAACATGACCTCAGCCAGCAGTTCAACCCCGTGCACAAATTTCTCTTTCTTGGCCGCCGGCAGCAATGCAAGCGCTATACCAAACAATACGCTGAAAACCACGATCTGTAAAACCTCGCCATGGTAAATGGACTTAGCGATGTTTTCAGGGAACGAATGCAGCACGATATCCTGCCAGGTTTGTTCGCTCACCTTCGGTAAGGTCGCATTGAGACTTTCGGGCGGGATAATTCCTTCACCTGGCTTAAACCAGTTTGCAAAAAACAACCCGATCAGCAATGCAAATGTGGTCACTACCTCAAAGTACAAAAGCGACTTCCAGCCCATTCGGCCTACCTGTTTTAAATCAGAGTGACCGGCGATACCTGTCACCAGGGTAGCGAAAAGAAGCGGCGCGATGACTGTTTTGATCATTTGCAGGAATATCTGCCGCAGAAAATGCAGCTCTGTTCCCATTTTTGGAAAATCATAGCCAATTTCCGTCCCAACCAGCATGGAGATCAGGATAGAGGTGGTCAGGTTCTTTTTGATGATCGCATAAACGATCAAACTTGCCAAGGCTAGCCAGCGGAGGGAAATGAGGACTGTATCAGAAAGGGGAACAATATCGTAGGCGCTTAGCACTGAGGCGATAGCCGCTACTGTAACTAATGCAATGTTGATTAAAGTAATTTTGCTCTTCATATCAGGATTGAAGTGGGAGATCGGTTTGCGATAGTAAACTTATTAAAAATCAATTTAAGGCCAGCTATGAAGCATCTGCATTTCTAATGTTTTACAGAATTAAATTATAGCCTTAATTCAACATTACTATCGTTTATACCAGGTTTGATCAGGAAAATAAAATAAAAAACTGTTTCTTACAGAATACAAAAGCTGGGATTAATGCAAATATATAAAGGAAGAAGAAACCCGGTTGGTCTCAGGTTGCAGTTTTACAGATCTAATTTGGCATAAAAATTTAACATGCCTCTGCATACAGTACGAAATTTGCAGCATCCGGCAGCATTCCGCTTTATCTTACCAAATTATGAAAACTGACCTGAATCCTTTGATCCAGTTCTTAAATTGAATATGTTCGGGCACTGCATTTTCCCAACTCAAACTGTCATTTTATGAACCGCCTACTCATCCCGATTGATTTTTCCGAGAACGCCGAGCACGCCCTTAATGCCGCAAAGATCATTGCTGAAAAAGGAGCTACCGAGCTGCTTATCATGCATGCTTACCAGCCCTACATCGCCGATGTGAACCTTACGCCCGGCGGTGTTTTGCCCGGAGTAGGCGGAGCGGATTTCCTGGCAATGACCACAGACCTCGAAGATGATTACCGGAACAGGCTGGATCAATATGCTGAAAACCTCGTTGCCGAAGGCTATAACGCACGCGCATTGTGGATGCTGGGAAGTGTGCAGTCCGTTGTAGAAGAGGCCATTGAGGAACATCAACCTGCTATGGTCATTGTGGGACGGACCGGAACCGGCGGCTTTTTTGACAAGCTGATAGGAAGCTCGGCGACACACATTGCGCTGCAATCCAAATGTCCGGTGCTTGTGATACCACCGCAGAGTAATCCGACCAGGTTCAGCAAAGTCGTATATGCCACTCAGTTTGAATATGATGAAAATGACATTCTCAGGGAAGTTTTTGTTTTACTCAATCATTTGGGCGCTCAGCTGACATTACTGAAAATCCAGTCTGACGCGCAACCGAATATCCAGCCTGACAATCAATACATCAATGAGCTCAAGGCCGAATTCGCGATCGCTGATGACCAGATTGTTTACAAAAAAGCAAACCACGTACTCGATGGGATTGAAGAATATTGCGACGAAGCAGGCGCGGATCTGCTCATTATGTCTGCGCGGGAGCGTTCATTTATAGAAGAATTCCTGATTAACCCGAGTGTAACCAGAAAACTGGTAATCGATACCCACGTACCGCTGCTTGTTTTTCACCTTAAATCCTGAAAATCATTGAGTAAGGAAGAACCAATCCAGGGGCTTGAAAGCAATCAGCTTACGCCTTTGATCAGAAAAACGAAGCGGTACAAACGCCGTAACCTGCTGACTTCGCCGGGGACGCTGACTTATATAGGTCCGGAAATCGCATTGAAAACAAAGGTGCGGCGGATTCAGTATAATGAGAAGATGATCAAAGACGAAGCTGTCAAAGCTCTGAAAGAATGTCTTCCTGCCGAACCCGGCGTACCGATCGTTACCTGGCTGGATGTGGACGGAATTCATGAAATTGAGCTGATCCAGAAGCTGGGGAACATTTATCACCTCCATTCGCTGTTGTTGGAGGATGTAGTCAATACAGAGCACAAACCCAAGCTTGAACTCTACGACTCGGGACAGCTATTCCTGACTTTGAAGATGCTGCATATCGAATCCGAGCAGCCGATATGCATTTCTTCCGAGCACGTCAGTTTTGTATTGGGCAGCAATTACCTGGTATCGTTTCAGGAAGAACGAAAAAGCGACATTTTCTTTCCGGTACTGGCGCGGCTGCAAGCGTCAGTGGGTAAAACCCGCAAGAATGGGCCTGATTACCTGCTGTTTGCCTTGATGGATGTGGTGGTCGATAATTATTTCATTGTACTCGAAAAGCTGGGAGACGAACTGGACACTGTTGAAGATCAGGTGATCAGGGGAACGGAAGATATTTCACTCAAACAACTTTACGCGCTCAAACGCGAGCTTACCCTCGCCCGGCGGCAGATCTGGCCGCTGCGCGACATGCTCAATCAGCTGATCAGGGAAGATAATATACAAATTTCCAAAGACGTAATTCCCTACTACCGTGATCTTTACGACCACGTCATGCAGGTCCTGGATACCATCGATTCTTACCGAGAATTGGTAGCCAGCCTTGCCGACGTACATCTGTCGACGATCAGCAACAGGATGAACTCGGTTATGAAAACCCTGACCATTTTTTCAGCCGTGTTTATGCCCCTTACCTTTATTGTGGGTGTTTACGGAATGAACTTTGAATACATGCCCGAGCTTAAAATGCGGTACGGCTATTTTTATGTCTGGGGATTAATGGCGGTAGTCACGACAGGGTTGATATTTTATTTCAAAAGCAAAAAATGGATGTAGGTTTGATACCTTTACGCCGTTTAAAAATGCATTGGAATGAGCTTTACTCCGACGATCTCTCAACCTATCTCAACCACAGCCGCTTACATTCTTACTGACAGCCGCCAGGTATCTTTTCCGGAACAAAGTATATTTTTTGCGATCAAAGGCGAGCGTCACGACGGGCATCAATTTGTCCCTGAGCTGTACGAAATGGGCGTGCGGGAATTTGTGCTTGAAGATGCACAGCTCCCCGAACAGCTGCGCGCGAAGATTGCCGCCTGGACTGACGCTAAAATCTGGATCGTACCTTCTTCGATCCGCGCATTGCAGAAACTGGTTTCGGAGAAAAGGAGTAAGTTCGATATTCCTGTGATCGGGATTGCAGGCAGCAATGGAAAAACGATTGTGAAAGAGTGGCTGGTGCAGCTTTTATCTCCCGAGCAACGGATTGTAGCGAGCCCCAAAAGCTATAATTCGCAGATTGGTGTGCCGCTTTCTGTGTGGAACATCAGCAATGAACATACACTGGGGATTTTTGAATCGGGCATCTCGCAGGCTCATGAAATGGAGTACCTGCAACCTGTTATGCAGCCCACAATCGGTATTTTTACAAACATCGGTTCTGCGCATGACAATGGTTTCAGGAGCCGCAAGCAGAAAATCACAGAAAAGCTCCGCCTTTTCACCAAGGTCAGAAAGCTGATATACAGAAAAGATTACACGGATATAGATGAAGAAATCAGGCTCATACTGAAACCGGTCAATGCATTTCTGAAATCGGTAAGCTGGGGCAGCAGCCGCTCCGGGGCTGATATACAAGTATCCTTTGAGGTCCAGTCTGACAAAACGCTGATCCGGTTACAGGGTACGCCAGGCAGTCACATTTTTGAAACTGCATTCCGCGACGAGGCTTCGCTTGAGAACCTGGTTCATTGCATTGTATTTATGCTCGACTTCGGCATTGCTGCTGATAAGGTCCAGCAGAAAATCAGGCAGCTACGTCCGGTATCCATGCGATTGGAGCTGAAAGAAGGCATCAACCACAATTATGTGGTCGATGATACCTACAACAATGATATACAGGGATTGGCAATGGCGCTCAACTTCCTGGGACAGCAGGAACAGCGACAGAAAAAGGCAGTTATTATTTCAGATCTTTTACAAACAGGCCAGACCCCGGCTGAACTTTACAGGTCCGTAGCCAGCCTTTTAAGAGAGAAAAATATCCATCAGCTGATTGCGATCGGTCCGCAGATCAGCAGCCAGGCGGCGCTGTTTGATTTTCCCAATCAGTCTTTTTACAATACCACGGAAGCTTTCCTGAAAGAATTTCCATTTGACTCATTAACCGACAGCCTGATCCTTGTAAAAGGTGCACGGCCATTCTCTTTTGAGAAGATCGTGCAGCGTTTACAGCAAAAAGCGCATGGTACCGTGCTGGAAATCAATCTGGACGCATTGGTACACAACCTCAACTACTATCGCGCGAAAGCAGGAAAGGAAACCAAGATTATGGCGATGGTAAAAGCTTTTGCCTATGGAAGCGGCAGCGCCGAAGTAGCCGCACTTTTACAATATCACAGGGTTGATTATCTGGGAGTAGCATATGCAGATGAAGGTGTTGTTTTGCGTGAAAACGGGATCAACCTGCCTATTATGGTGATGAGCCCGGCCACGCCCACATTCGATTTGCTACTGCAGCACAGGCTTGAACCCGAAATATATAGTCGCCGCGTACTGACAGACTGGATCGCCTACATTGAAAAATTGCCCGCAGGCTCTTACACACCTCCTATCCATTTAAAACTCGATACCGGAATGCACCGGCTCGGCTTTGTTGCCGACGATCTTGACTGGCTGATGGAAAAATTGGGAGAACATCCTGAAATAAAAGTAGCGAGCATTTTCTCACACCTCGTCGGTGCCGACGAAGGTGTGCATAATGAATTTTCAAAACAGCAATATGCCCAATTTATCGAAGGCGCCTCCTTACTTGAAAATACACTCGGCTACAATGTATTGAAACACATTCTGAACTCTGCCGGCATTGTCCGCTTTCCTGAATACAGGCTGGATATGGTCAGGCTCGGAATCGGGCTGTACGGGGTTGAAGCAACAGGTCAGGAGCAAAGTGCGTTGCAACATAGCGGCACCCTCAAAACCGTCATTTCACAGATCAAATACCTGACAACCGGCGAAACGGTGGGTTACAGCAGAAAAGGTCAGATCAGGCACGATTCGGCAATTGCTACCCTGGCGATCGGTTACGCCGACGGGTACGACCGGGGGCTTGGGAATGGTGTCGGGCAGGTTTGGGTGAACGGGACGCTTTGCCCAACGATCGGGAATATCTGTATGGATATGACCATGGTCGACGTGACCGAGGCAAATGCCGAAGAAGGCGACGAAGTGATCGTATTCGGCAGACAGGTACCTATTATTGATCTTGCCAAAAAAATAAACACGATCCCCTATGAAATTCTGACTGGCATAGGAGATCGTGTAAAACGGGTATTTTTTAAAGAGTAACTATTCTTCGCTGCCGGCCTGGGCTTGTATTTCGGGCTCAGCCGGCGTGAGCAGCGCAGCTTCTGCCTTTCTGTCTTCCTCTTCAAACAAGTGCGTCGCCATTACTTCGTCTAGCTTGACGTCGTAAAAAGCTTCGTGCACATTCAGCGGCGCTACGCCTTCTTCAATCTCGCATTTGACATACGATCCGTCTTCCTGCAGTTCGTACGCATTTACATTATCCTGCAAGCTGTAATAAAGAATGTGGATCGCCTGCTGCCGCACACGTGGGTCGACCAGCTTGAAAAGCGACTCAATGCGTTTGTCGAAGCTCCTGACCATGGCATCGGCACTGCCACCGTACACCAGCGGGTTTCCATTCTGGTGGAAGTAAAAGATCCGCGAGTGTTCAAGGAAATCGCCTACCAGTGATCTGACAGTTATATTTTCACTTAATCCCTTCCGTTTCGGCCGCAAGCAGCACATGCCCCTTACAATCAGGCGGATTGGCACACCTGCTTCGGAAGCTTTATACAATTCAAGAATTGTATCCCTGTCTTCGAGTGAGTTGATCTTAATGCAGATACCACTTTTCAATCCTGCCCTCGCATTTTCTGCTTCCTGCTGGATCAATTCGATCAGTTTGGCACGCATATACCTCGGCGCAGTGATCAGGTTCTGGTATTCTGTTGGAATAGAATGCCCCGTAATTACATTGAAAAACTCGGAAATATCGTGCGTGTATTCTTCATTGGAAGTTAGCAGCCCGGTATCTGTATACAATCTTGATGTATCCTCATTGTAATTCCCGCTCGACAAATGCGCATATCGTAATACCCTATTACCTTCATTTCTGACGATCAGCAGCAATTTTGTATGCGTTTTTAGCAACCCGATTCCATAAATCACAAAGCAGCCTGCCTTTTGCAGCCTTTGCGCTTCGCGAATGTTATTTTCTTCGTCAAAGCGCGCTTTGACCTCAAACAATACTGCTACGTGCTTGCCGTTTTCCGCTGCATGTAAAAGCGCTTCGGTAACACGTGAATTCTTCGCAAGCCGGTAAATAGTCAGCTTGATAGACAATACCTTCGGGTCCTCTGCGGCTTGTTCGAGCAGCTGCAATACAGGCTCAAAGTTGTTGTAAGGGTGATGTAAAAGGATATCCCGCTCCCGCATGGTTTCAAAAATGTCGGGAATACGGTCCCTGTCCAGCCCCAGTGGCGGCACAGGCGGGTGGATCGGTGGTATCTGGTCTTTAAATTCCGGATGTTTGATAATATTCCAGAATGCCGTGTAGTCGATCAGACCTTCGGTTGGAAATACATTGTAGTCGTCAATCTCCCAGCGTTTTTTGATCAAGTTAAGCAAATCAGGGTTAATACCCGGCTCAACGGAAACCTGCACCACACGCCCCAGTCTCCGGCTTTTGATCTTCTGCCTGATCTCGTCGATAAAGTCTGCTTCGATATCATCGCTCTCCTCCAATGTAAAATCACCGTTACGGATAATGCGGAACAGGTTCGTCGAGGCGATATCTACATTCCGGTAAAGCTTGTTAATGTGCTTTCTGACGATGTTTTCAATGGGTATAAACAACAGCTCATCCTCACGTTCAATGACGTAAAATCGCGGCAGGTTCAATGGAAGCTGCACAAAGGAAAGTTTCCTGTCCTCCTCGGAAGTAGTTCCTTTTACCTGCGTGATCACGCCGAGTACCAGTACTTTGGCAAGCAAAACCGGAAACGCGTGGGTATAATCGAAGAGCATCGGTGTCAGCATCGGGTAAACGGTGCGTTCGAAATACTCTTCCACTGCATTCTTCTCCTCATCCGTGGTTTCTTCCAGGTCGACGATGCGGAAACCGTGTCGAGAGAAAAGGGGTTTCAACTGGTTGGTATAACATTCATTCTGCCTGCGCACGAAATCGTGTATATCGCGCATCATCACCTTCCGGAAAGGAATTTCGCGCAAGCCGGAATAATCAAGCCGCTCTTTTCCGAAGTCCAGGTAATTGTAAAGGCTACCTACCCGGATCGTGAAGAACTCGTCGAGATTGGAAGATGTGATCGCCAGGAATTTAAGGCGGTCGAACAGGTTCCTGCTTTCATCCAGCGCCTGATCGAGTACCCGGTCGTTGAATTTCAGCCAGCTCAGGTCGCGACTGATCATATCGCTTTGCTGCACCTGGGTAGTAGCTTTCTCCGACAGGGTGATCGCCTTGCTTTCTTCCGAAGGAACGGGTTCTTTGGAGCTCTTAAAGAATGCTAACAAGTTTGTCAACTTACCTTTTTTTTCACTGTTATATGTATGGTTACTCGAATCGGGCATAACTAATCTAATGTGTTGTAGGAAACCTGCTAAAATTTCAACGAATGTAAATAATCTATTGTTTTCGGGTCGATGAAGTTTCTGTTAAATTTTGGCTCAAAAAGAAACGGATGACTGCCAGTGACAACCATCCGTTTCGATTGATTCGATGTGAATCAGCGGCTATACGTCAACTCGTGCATATTTTGCATTTTTCTCAATAAAATCGCGCCTCGGGGCTACTTCATCACCCATGAGCATGGAGAACAAATGGTCGGCTTCTGCTGCTGATTCAACAGAAACCTGTTTCAAGCTTCTCTTGTCAGGGTTCATTGTTGTTTCCCAGAGCTGCTCCGCATTCATTTCTCCCAAACCTTTGTATCGCTGCACGTTCACGGAATCTTCTTTCCCTCCGCCTATTTCTCTGATCGCTTCTTCTCTTTGTAATTCTGTCCAGCAGTAACGTTCTTCACGTCCTTTTTTCACGAGGTAAAGCGGCGGCTGGGCAATGTAGATGTACCCGTGATCGATCAGGATTTTCATATACCTAAAAAAGAACGTCAGGATCAGCGTGCGAATGTGGCTTCCGTCAATATCCGCATCGGTCATAATCACAATTTTGTGGTACCTCAGCTTATCGATGTTCAACGCCCTTTCGTCTCCATCCTTTCCGATCTGCACGCCCATCGCAGTGAACATGTTCTTGATCTCTTCATTTTCGTAAATGCGGTATTCCTGTGCTTTTTCAACGTTCAGGATTTTACCACGCAACGGTAATATCGCCTGGTAAGCGCGGTTACGGCCCTGCTTGGCAGTTCCACCCGCCGAGTCCCCTTCGACCAGGTATAGTTCGCAAACGTTAGGGTCGGTTTCCGAGCAGTCAGAAAGCTTGCCTGGAAGTCCGGTACCTGTGAGCACGTTTTTCCGCTGCACCATCTCACGCGCCTTTTTCGCGGCAATACGTGCTTTGGCAGCCAGGATCACCTTATCAATGATCACACGGGCTTCTTTCGGGTGCTCATCCAGATAGGTATCAAGCATTTCCGCCACTACCTGGCTTACTGCCCCTGTTACTTCCGAGTTACCCAGCTTGGTTTTGGTCTGACCTTCAAACTGCGGCTCTTGCACTTTAATGGAGATCACAGCTGTCAAACCTTCGCGAAAATCGTCCCCGCTGATCTCCACTTTTTCTTTTGCAAGAATACCCGACTTCTCCGCGTAGTTTTTCAGTGTACGGGTCAATGCAGCCCGGAAACCGGAAACGTGCGTTCCACCTTCAATGGTATTGATATTGTTCACATAAGAAAACACATTCTCGCTGTACGACGTATTGTACATCATCGCCACTTCCACGGGAATCGCGCCTTTGTCGCTTTCCATGTGGATCGGCTGCGGGATAAGCGGCTGTCTTGTGGCATCGAGGTAGGTAACGAATTCGTTCAAACCTACTTCTGAGTAAAACTCTTCGCCGCGGAACTTGCCTTCTTCATCCTCTTCCCTTTTGTCTTCCAGGGTAATGCGTATTCCTTTATTCAGGTACGAAAGTTCGCGCAAACGGGTTGCTACGGTTTCGTATTTAAATTCAGTTACTGTAAAAATGGTTGAGTCAGGAAGGAAATGGATGAATGTCCCTGTCTTTTCAGACTCACCGATTACCCTTGTAGCATAAAGCGGCTTGCCTTCACTGAACTCCTGCTCGAATATTTTTCCCTCGCGGTGAACCTCCGCGCGGAGATGTATAGAAAGTGCATTTACGCAGGAAACCCCTACCCCGTGCAAACCTCCCGAAACCTTGTATGTGTCTTTATCAAATTTACCACCGGCGTGGAGCACAGTCAGTACTACTTCAAGTGCAGACCGCTTCTCTTTGGGGTGCATTCCCGTAGGGATACCCCTACCGTTATCCTGTACTGTAATAGAATTATTCTTTTCTATTGTAACATTGATGGTGTCGCAATAGCCGGCCATTGCCTCATCAATGGAATTATCAACAACCTCCCAAATCAAATGGTGAACTCCCTTAAAACCAGTGTCACCGATATACATCGCCGGACGTTTGCGGACGGCTTCTAAACCTTCTAAAACCTGGATATTTTCAGCTGAATAACTGTTTACTTCAAGCACTGTTTCGTTTGACATATAGTTTGTTTTTCACTTGGATAAAAAGAACCATTTTCAGGCTTTTTAAGCATGTAAAGATACGTTTTTTTTCGGAGGAATCCAGCCTTGGGGAACGATTTGTTGCGACGGGAGGAAGCAAGTGGAAATATTAATTAACCAATATTCGGATTGGTTAATCCAACGGTAAAATAATGCGGAAGAAAGGTATTTTGCAGCTATTGCAAGGCAATGCTGCTGGTGGTGACAAGAAGCGCTTTGTCTAGCCGGTAAAACGTTTTTTCGTGTTTATCACTAACATCCAGAATACCCAGGTCATAGTTCCCCGGCGCCAGATCGTCAATCCGGAAAAGCACATTGAAGCCCGGTTTATAGTAGTTTCCTGAGGTTAATATCTCCCTTCTTGCCTCCACTTTGGGATTGGCACTCACCAGGTGGACCTGTCCGTGGGTACGATCCTTTAAAACCATGAACCGGTTACCGGTAAACCCTTTCCGCTCCGGCGCTACAACGCTGGAAACGAAGTAGAATGTGAGCAACTCCGTAGTGTCTCGGCTCAGTCTGTCTACCTTCCATTCCTCCACATACATGCCGTGATCCGCCGTGGCCAAAGGCTGTGCAGCA
Source organism: Dyadobacter sp. HNCC25DJ183 (assembly GCF_056895175.1). Taxonomy (NCBI): domain Bacteria; kingdom Pseudomonadati; phylum Bacteroidota; class Cytophagia; order Cytophagales; family Spirosomataceae; genus Dyadobacter; species Dyadobacter sp. HNCC25DJ183. The sequence continues at coordinate 438,849 of NZ_JBXHAP010000006.1, read as the reverse complement.
AACATCGAATCCAGCTGCGCCTTTTCAACAACAGGCCTTGGAATCCTGAAAAAACCTTTCTGATAAGCTGGCGTAAGGTAAAAGTCGGCATTCCGGAGAATCGACTTTTCAACAGAAAACATATTATGGTTGGTTTTCCAATTGTAAACATCTGCGAGGTAAACCGTCTTCTGAGCGGCGATCATCTCCGTGAATTTGTAATAGGAATAAATCCAGTAGAACACACTTAATCCGATCAGTATGGAAACAACCCGCATGCGGCGGAAAAATGAGGTGTAGCTGAGCAGCAACAGGTAAAAAATAACCGTGGCCAGCGAGGCATAAATCTGGAAGCGGCTCGCGATCGTGCTGCCCGCCCAGGACCTGAACAAGGCTACCACAAAGCTCGTGATGAAGATGAATGCAAAAAGAGAAATCAGCTCCACAGTACCCGGCTTGATAACCATCGGCTTGCCGTAGTACGTCTGCGCGATTTTGGTCACGATAAAGGCAACGAAGGCGACGATCACAATCCCCCAGACGGCGGACCAAAGCACCGGAGCCGACCAGAGCGACATACTTGAACCCACAAAACCAAACAGCGAAGAAAGGAAGCTGATCACGCTGGTGGGAAGCTTGCCAGCCTGCCCCGACTCGTAGCCAATAATGTAAATCAAAAAACAACCGATCATAAACAGAGCTGTCATGATGGCGCCTCTGAAATCCTTAATGCACAGAAAGAAAAAAATGATCGCCGGGAAAGAAAGTATCCCGTTACCATGCGTAAATGTGGCCAGAAAGCAGCAGAACATCGCTCCGAGGAATGCGCCGCTGGTGCGTCGGGAAACGAGCATAATCGCCGTAACTGTGAATGCAGTCAGGAAAGAATGCTGCAATCCGGTTAGCGCCCAGTTTGAGATCTCGTGATACAGTGGCTGAAAAAACAGGAAAGCAGCTGGCAGAAAGTACCAGAGCGGCAGATTCAGCTTCCGGAATTGAAGGTATAGAAAGCCGAAGATGTAACAGACGTTGACCGAAACGATCACAATGTAAGCCCGGTAATCCAGGTAACCCGTCAAATGATAGTTAACCAGCGACACAAACCGCGGTACCGCCGCCTTGTGATCGTTAAAGGTCTTGAAAAGCTCCTTGATAACTCCTGAAACACCCGATCCGCCCTGGGAAATCGTTTCTATAAACTGGATAAGGAGATAATCATCCTGATATGGAAAATTAACGGAGTAGTAAAAGTTGTAAACGAAGTAGATCAGGGCAACAAGGATTATAACAATGCCCGCCAAAAATCGCTGCATAAGTTTAATTTGATAGATGAGAGGTGGGCAGCTATCGGCAGGGCTTACAACCTGGCTGCGTAAGACAAATCTAAAAACTTAAAGCATTTAATCTCAAACTTTCCGCCAAATCTTCGTCAACGATGTCACTTACAGGCTCTAAACGAAGAAAGCGGCACCTGGCCGCTCTCTTCGTTTGAAATTTATATCTCATTACATTTTCTCCATCGGGTGTTCCTTCAGGAGCTGATCAGGTGAGTAGAAATCCTTCTTACTCTCAGTGGCAGCACGTACCTGCTTCACCTTCTCCGGCGAAATAGCGGGCCCTTTATTACCGAATGAGTTTCTTACATAGGTGAGCACAGCAGCCATTTCGTCGTCTTTCAAAAGTCCGCCGAAAGGTGTCATCGGCACTTGTCCGGGGTACTTCTGCCCATTCACTTCAATGGGCCCAAGCAGACCTTTCAATGCGAGCTTGATCAGCCGCTCGTCGCTTCCAAGTACCCATTTGGTATTGGCCAGCGGAGGGAAACCGGCTGCAGCCAATCCTTTTCCGTCAGGCTGATGGCAGGTCGCGCAGTAACCTTCTTTGGCGTAAATCTGCTTACCCTGGTTGAACAGGATCAGATCGTTGCCTTTCAGAGAGGTTTGAGCCACTTCTTCTTTTTCCTTCTTGACATTCCTGTCATTTAAATGCGCATCGGCAGCTTCCCAGGCGTGGATCATCCAGTCGTCAAGCGGCATTTTCCTGGCCTCTGCCAGAATCGGCAATCCCTTTTCTTTACCGATCCACGAAGCAGCCACAATAGCTACCAGGCGTACCCGGCTGTTCTCATCCCTGGCAGCCTGCATCAACAGCGCGGCCTGGTCGGGTACCTGGTGACCGGTGTAGCGTACCACCTCCACAGCAGCAGCCCGCGCATGATAATCCTTTGCTTTCAGCAATTGTTTCAGCAGTTTCTGGTCAACTTTGTTCAAGCCCCAGCTTACCCACAATCCTTCCAGCAAATGGTGCTCATATCTCGGATCTTTTTTATCCAGACCGGCAATCCAGGTGTTCATTTTAGTCAAAACCTCATTTGCATTCCGTCCTCTCAGCTCTCTTCTTGTCCGGTATCTGGTGCGGTATTCCGGTAATTTCAGGTTATCCAAAAGTTCTTCAATGCTCGCGCCGGCTACTTTGGCAGGCGTTACGAGCGGGCGTGAAGGATAAGTAATGCGGTACACGCGGCCGTGAGAGTGGTCACGCAAAGGATCTCGTGCATTGTGCTGCATGTGCCCGATCAGGATATTGTGCCAGTCGATCACATACAATGATCCGTCCGGCGCAAACTCCATATCAACAGGCCGGAAGTTACGGTCTTCGCTCACAACCAGGTCCTGGCGGTGCTTACTTTTGTAACCCGTTCCGTCATCCACCAGCGTATGCTCTTTTGTACCCAGAAATCCGATGGTATTGTTGATCAGAAAATCACCCTGTAACTCGTCGGGAAAATGGCGGCTGGATACAAATTCCAGACCGGATGTGGGACGTACGCGGTGCTTTTCCTCCACCAGTTGCACCGATTTGTGCGTAGCCTCGCCATATCTTGGCAACACAGTACCCGGCAGCATCCAGCGTACATCCGGGCTGGACGTTTCAGCAAAAAACGGCTGACCCCAATCGTCGAATGCAATACCCCACGGATTAGGAATCGACAATTGCGCGGTACGTTCCAGCTTTTTCAGCTGAGGCGCATATCTGTAAAAACCTCCGTTTGTAGCACGTACAGGTCCATAGGAAGTCTCCACATTGGTGTGCAGGAAAACACCCTCTCCCGAGTAAATAGCCCCTGACGGATCAACCGTAAACGCGTGGCTGTTGTGGTGGGTATCGTGGTCATCAAAGCCGCTGAGGAGAATCTCCATTTTGTCCGCCTTATCGTCTCCGTTTGTATCTGCAAAAAATTTCAGGTTTGTGCCTTGTGACACATATACACCTTCGGGAGCAATCTCGAACCCAAGCGGTAAATGCAGCCCGTCCGCAAAAACAGTCTGCTTATCTGCCTTACCATCATTGTTGGTATCTTCCAGAATTATAATCTTGTCGTTAGGCTTTGTATCACCGGGCTTGTAATGCGGGTAACTCGGCATAGTCGCAATCCAGAGACGGCCTTTATTATCAAAAGACATCTGCATCGGTTTCGCCAGGTCAGGGAACTCCTCCTCGGAAGCAAAGAGTTCGATTTTATATCCTTGCGGCACTTTCAGTTTACTTAATGCATCTTGTCCGTACAGGTAAGTAAGACTGCCATTTTTTTCCGGGTTAAAATTCGTTTTTACAGGAGGAAGCGGCTTTGTGTTCTTGTCAGCCGCAGCCAGGTCCGTTTTCTCTCCTTTTGAAGCTGCCAGCCAGATCGCTTTATCGCGTATATCCGTCATTTCACGGATCTTCTCGATCTCGGCAGGATAGTTATCAGGCCCGAACGGATTATACCTGCGGCCATACACGTGCACCCCATTTGGTATTTTGAAATCGTTGTGCCACATCCAGTTTTTCTCATCCACGGCTTCATGAACCAGCTTCCTGTTTGCCTCTGCTTTGGGTGAAGATTTTCCGAAAATCTGATCTGCGAGCAGCAAGCCCAGCTTTTTGTAACCTGCTTCATTGAGCTGCGATCCGTCAATGGTAAGCGGCTCTTTTGTTTCGGCATACCACTTTTGCGAAGGCGCAAATGCATCCACGAACAGGACGCCATTCTTTCCTGCAACTTCTTTCATTGCATTGGTATACAACAGCAAATTCTCGTTTTCTTTTTTGCCGTTTGGCAGATCGTACTTGTCCGTGAGGTCTTCAAATGCAATCGGGGAAACGATGGCGAGCTGAGGTGCAGTGCTGCCGTTGTATTTCTGGCTCAATGTATATTTGATAAAAGCATCCAGCTCGGCCTTGTAATTGGCCAATCCCGCCTTACCCTGAAAAGATTCGTTGTAACCAAAAAATGCTACGATTACATCAGCCTTTAACCGTGTCAGCCATTGATCCGGCGTATCAAAATGGCCTTCGCTTTGTGAAGGGTTTGCCAGTTCTGTCTGGAATTTTTCAGCGCCGGGGAAAGCCCAGGGTGAATTACGGCTCGCATGCGGTCTGAAACCTGGCGTATCACCGCCATCGCACATATTGCGAATAAAAAGCTCATTCTGGGGATAGCGCACGTGCAGCTCCGTCTCGAAATTATCGTAGTTCATCATTCTCGAACCCAAATTATTGCCGAGCAGGACGATATGCGAGCCTTTTTGAAGGGCAATGGAAGCAGATTGATTGAACTTGAAAGCACTGAACGCAATTAGCGCCAATCCAAATGCAATAAGCGATACGTGAACGCTGATTCTTCTGGGTTTAGACATTTTAATGGTATTCTTAAAGGTTGGGATTAGGATGTATGCAGGTGTTACTACTTCATGCCGCGATAGGCAACGTCGATGTTCATCTTGCCTTTCCATTTAGGAACAGGTAACCCCAGCTCCCAGTGGATCGCATTCACGATCAGGTGCTGAAAAGGTTCGAGTTTAAAATCTTCCGGGTGCCCGAGGGTAGTCATGAAAACTTTGGCGCCGAAAGAGTTGGTACCTGTCCAGGCTACCGGATTTTCGATCGCTTCCTTGTCCGGGTTTACCGATTTGCCCATCAACAGCCAGGTAGAACCTTTTGTCGGGTAGTCGGGCAGCACGCGGTACAGCCAGGAGCGCGCGTGAAAAGGTCCCTTTACGCCGGTGAGGATCGGATTTTTAGCTTGTTCAGGAATTACGGTAACATCTGTACTGCTTTCGTGACCATAATGCGTATGCTTGGCAGCGCCGCCCCAGCCCGGAGGTGAGTTCAATGCAAACTCGCCGAATGCATTCCATTTTTCACTCTCGTGCCCCTTTGGAAAGTTGAACGCGTGGGTGGTTGTGCGGAAACCCATGACAGGTTTTCCTGTTTTTAGATAAGCGTCAATGTGCGCAAGCTGATCGGGAGGAAGCTGGCGCCATCTGAGATAGAATATCGCCAGGTCAGCATCTTTCAGCGCTTCCAGGCCGGGAATGTTCTTTTCGTCGTTTGGGCCGTCTTTGGCTTTCAAGAAAATGGTTTTCATACCATAGTTCTTTTCCAGCTCGGCTGCCATGATCGGGAGCGTCTCTTCGCCGCTATACTCGTGGTCACCGGTTACGAAAACGACAACCGGTTTCTTTTTCTGCGCTTTGACAACGCCGCTTGCAAATAGGGAAATGGATATGAGTGTAAAAATCAGCAGCCAGGGGCGGCCGAAGTGAAGCAACTTTGTCATGCGATTAAGGTTAGCCTTTTAAAAGTTTAGAATTAAGATCCAAAATAACGGAATACCTCGCATTGCCCGGCATCCTGTCCGGGTTTACTCTGAAATTTTCCGGAAAGATATAACACTAATACTTAGAAGACTCCCGAATCCAATTTCTCCCTTACTTAATGCTAGTTGAAAGATCCGTGGACTGATCAAAATGAACAGCTATTTAGGGAGAATTCTCTCCCGAAAAGCTGCTAATAGAACTTTGCTGCTTCTTGGATCACTGCGTTGATGAAGGAATTTCGCCAATGGATAGCTTCCCAATATGGAATATCCGCCGTTTAGGCTATTTAATGGAATAACAATCCAGTCGCATGAATAGGAAGAAAACGGTGACCAAAAGTATCCGCCAAATACAGGCTTCCTGTTTACGCACAGCGCAAATGGTTTACCCTGGCGTACACTGACATCTGTCAGGCGGCTAACTTTATCAATTCCGGCATCTTTAAGTTCCAGTATATAGACCGAATCATTCGAAGCCGAATCCCACTTCAATTGGTACGAGGTTATTTCTTCGTTTGTAATTAGGGGTGATTGCGGCAGATCCGATTCATTAGGAAAGAAAGCCATGCTGCTGTCCAGGCATCGTACATTTTGCGGATCCAATAAGTATATCTCTATTGCTATTTCAGCTTTGCTCAAAGATTTTTTCGTACTATTTGGTAAGTAAAAAAGCTGCATTGCCAGCAAGAGAAGACAGGTCACAACGTTGACATTTGTCATCTGATTAGTATGTGTAAAAACTTAACAAAACTCAAAAAAACCGCAATCCGAATGTGAGTGAAACGCGGGAGAGATCGACGCTGTCGTCTTTCGACAAATGGAGTGTCTGGGTGCTGACGCCCGTTTTGCGCTGCATTCTGTAAATCGCCCCCATCATGGCGTTACCTGTCAGATGAAGGGCAAAATGCCTGCTGATTTTTTGTTCCAGACCTACACTGATACCCCATCCCATCGTCCTGCCCGTGAACGTAAGCTGATCCCCGTTCAGTGCAGCCTTGTTCTGGTAAGGCTGGTATCCCAGCATAAATGAGCTCAGTACCGAAGTTGTATGATTTTTAAGATAGTGCCGGTAGATCACCGAGCCGCTCAGGTGTTGGATCGTCACCTTTTCCTTCAAACCATCCTCGGAAGCTGCATTACCCTGATAGTATTCGTATTGAAGCCCAAAACCCACTTTCTGCCAGTGGAAATAAGATACATTCCCGCCCGCAGCAAACCCGGATTTCAGATCATCTATGTAGTTTTTAGTCGCCACGTCCGAGATCCTGCCCGGCCTGAAAAGCCGGTAAGCATAACCGCCATTCAGACCATATTCCCATTTAGGCGGCTTGTTTACATTCGCATCTTTCTCTTTGACCAGCACGGCCGAGGCATCCCTGTCTTTGCTCCATTCAGCGCCCGCCGGGTTTTGCCCTAACAAACAGTCAGCCGAAAAAACGAATGCAAGAAGCAGTGCAAGTGCTCTGATCATGATGAAAAATTGCTTAAAACAGTTTCCAAAACTATCCAATTTTGGCCCAATATCGATTACCAACCGGCACTTAATGTCAGAGTACCGGCTTGATGCCGCTGCTTTTAAGCTTTTCCACAATGAACTGGCCTATTGCTTTGCCTTGCTCCTGCCCGTTCTCAATCGCATCGCGGTAGTGAATCCCGCCATATAACCGTGAAATAGCCGCTTCTTCCGCAGCTTGTCTGAACGATTTAAAATCGCGTGTCGGCAAATCAAAAATCACCTCGGTATCATCGCGAAATGAGAAATGATCGCCCAGAAGATACGTAAGCGTCTCGGCCACGGCAGTGGAAATGACACTGTGTCCGCTGGTGTACTCGGGGAATGGCGGAGTTTGCAAGAGCGGCTGCCATTTAGGATCGATCGACCTATTGATCACCGTTTCCGGCCGGACGCGGCTGCTGCGGTACTTTTCATCCCAGCAACTGATAAATCCATCCATTAAAGTTGCCGCCGCAATTGCATGCACCATAATTCCTCTGTCTAGGTCCAGCCTGGCCTTTGTAGTGGCTATCCCGGTAATGTTCATCCAATGCCCGCCCGGACTGATCTTTTTGAAACCAATGGACATGTGACCTGAGGTATTGATGGCGAATGGATTGCAGTCCCAATAGGATGCGATAAAACGTTCTTCTTCCTTCAAGTTCTTTCCCGCGAGGTAAACCTCCTTTGTCAGTTTGAAAAAAGCACTGGTACTATCCTTGCTAAACTCCACCGGCGGTTTTGGCACAAATTGTCCACTCGAATCGATGATCATAGTCCGGATGGTTTTCCAATGCGGCTCCACCCCCTCTATGTAGCCAGGAGGCGTCGGGTACCAGTAAGCTTCGCCTTTCTTAGGCCGGTAGCGCACCCTGGTACTCAGTTTAAGGTATCCGTCCTTCGCCGCACCTGCCGCAATTTGCTTGGCAACATCCTGTGCAACTACTATCGCACCATCGACCTCCTTTTGTGAATAACCTTCACGCAGCAAACTGATCACCAGCTTCTTCTGGTCCTCTTCGAGCATATAGCCCGACGGAATGATCAACCGCCCCGTTTCAAGAATGCAGTATAAGGCCGCTATCTGGTAATTGTATCCATTATCTGCCACCGAAACAGGTTCCAAACCTTTGACAAACCGGGCAGGAGAAACGATCTGCTTGTTGTTGCGGGCAGCGATCTCGTAGGCTCCCATTAAGCAATAGGTATAAAAGCGGCTGGCAGCGGGCGGATTTACCACGTCGTGGATCATCACCATGGTAACTGAAAAAACAGCCGGCTGCAAATGCATGCGCAGATCATCTTTGCCTTTTCCCGCAAAAGCAACCTGAGTCAGAAGAAGCAAAATCAATAAGTACCTGCGCATTATTTGTTGTTGTACCTGTAAAACTGGAGTGTTTCATTGAAAGCGCCTATTGTTACAAAAGGCTGCTTGTTGATCCGGATATTGAATGCGGTTTTCACGTCGCCCCGCACAGACAATCCCGAAACCGGCTGACTAACGTAGCTGAATGCACCTTGTCCGTTCCCGGATAGCAGGCAACCGAAATTGGCGTCCATACTGCCTATTTTGAGACGATTGTCTGTCTTGTTACCCAGCAGTAAAACGTCCTTTTTCCCATCTCCGTTATAGTCTTCAACCAGAATGGAACATACAGGTGCAAATTGCGCCTGCACGGGAAGGATTGTTTTTTCAAACTTTCCGTTTGTGCTCAGGAAGCAAAGACTTCTCGTCTCGTTTACTTCCAGTCTGGTGGATTTTTCAAGATCTTCTTTCGGGAAAACTTCCTGTATCGACGCATTCGCATAATCGCGGTAAAAAGGAAACTTCTTACGCATCGGGTAAATCTGGTCATTCAGCTCGTCGCGGCTTACAAACGGGTACGATTTACCTTGTACGTAAAAATTAAAGAAGGGATCAATGGAGCCGTTTTTATCAAAATCTGCGAAATACAGTTCAGCCGGCTCTTTCCTGCTGGCTTTGATCTGCGAGTTCAGGCCCATATTGCCTGCGATAATATCAGGCTTTCCATCCCCGTTCAGGTCTTCCAGCTTTAAAGCCGACCAGAATCCGCTGATCTCTTCTCCCAGGTAACTTGCCGTTTGATCTTCAAAATCTTTCCCATTAAAAGAAAATACCTTCAATGACATCATTTCACCGCAGATAACGAGCTCTGCATTCCCGTCCCCATTCAGGTCGCCCCATTGTGCGTCAGTTACCATCCCTATTTTGAAGAAAGGCGACTCTTTCATTGTGAAATTCCCTTTTCCGTCATTTAACAACAAAAAAGACACAGGCGCCTCGGGGTACCTGCCGGGAATGACGCGGCCGCCTACAAACAGGTCCAGGTCACCATCTTTATCAAAATCGAACGGACGCACACAGGATTTGCTGCTCGCTTTCATATTGGGCAGCGACAGTACCGACAAGCTCAGCTGCCCTTTCCCGTCGCTCATGTAAATCTCGTCCTGCAATGAAAAAGTGTTCGGCTCGAACATGGAATATCCGCCTTTCGCGATGTACAGGTCGTCATAGCCGTCGCCATTTGCATCAAAAAATGCAGCCGCAGAAGTAGCGGATACATTCTCGTCGCCAATCGAGAAACCTGGCAACCGGACAAAAGTACCGTTGGTTTTTTGCAAATGGATTTTTGCCTGCTTGTTCTGGTCGCCGCTGATGAAGATATCCTCAAACCCATCCTTATTCACATCACCCTTCGCGATAACTGGCCCGGTTTGAGAATACATCGTGAGCATGAGCGGCTGCCTTTTAAAATCATTTTCATTAAAACCCTCATGAACATGCGTGATCAGGTCGCCTGCATCCTGAAACACAGACGCCGTTCCGGCGGCGGGCAATTCCTTTTTCAATCCTTTCTCAGGCTCCACCACCAGCAGCTGATCGCCTTTTACGGCACGCAACATTTTAATAGAACCGTCAGGAAAAATAACCTTGACCGAATCGGCAGCAGCCTCTTTACCCAGGCCGAAATGCAGCCGCTGTGGCAGGCTGGACAAATAGCCCCTGTTCTGGTTGACCTCCTGGTACTGCATTCCCGCAGGGGTATAAACGTAAACCCGTGAGCCGGTACCGGCAGTATTAGCACCAGTCTGCTTCACCTTGATTTGCAGCCAATGCAATTCTTTCGATTCGCTTCCCATGTTCTGGTACACGAATGCAGGTTCGTTGATATTGTTGACAACCAGATCCAGATCACCGTCATTATCCAGGTCTGCGTACACTGCCCCGCTCGAAATCGAAGGCTGGTCCAACCCCCATTTATCCTGCATTTTAGTGAAGGTGAGATCGCGGTTGTTCCTGAAAATATAGTTCGCGAGCTTGGTTGAAGGCATTGCCTTGACAAGGTCCATCAGGTAAAATGGCTCTTTGTCCACAGCCCGCTTGATCTTGTAATCGCCCCAGTAGCGCAGAAAATCCTTATTGGTATAATCCCTGAAATAGCCATTTGAAACAAAAAGATCCTTAAAACCATCATTATCAAAATCGGCCAGCAGCGGACTCCAGCTCCAATCTGTGTTAGAAACGCCCGCAAACTGGGCTATTTCGCTGAATGTACCATTCCCATTGTTCAGCTGCAGCATATTCCGCATATACTGTTTATGGAGATTCTGGTTGGTCATCAATTCAAACGACTCGTAGTTTTCCTGTAATTGGAGCAGTTTCTGCCGCTGATTGTCCTCAGGCAGCATGTCGAGCGACATTATATCCGGCAATCCGTCATTATTGAAATCGGCGATATCAATGCCCATTGAAAACTGGGCGATATGCCTGAAATATTGCTTGGTAACGTCCTCGAACGTACCATTTTTGTTGTTGATGTAAAGGTAATCCTGCTCGTTGTAATCGTTTGTCACGTAAATGTCCTGCCAGCCATCCTGGTTCACATCTGAAATCGCCATACCCAGCCCGAATGTGAGCGGATACTGGTGAATGCCCGCTTTCTGGGTGACTTCTGTAAACTTATTATTTTGATTCTCAAACAGCTTGTTACCAGCCAGCGCGTCGGTTTCCTGCTTGGCGCGCGCCAGTTCCATATTATCGATCTTCCTGACACTGTGATTAAGCAGCATCATATCCAGATCTCCGTCATTATCATAGTCAAAAAAGGCAGCCTGCGTGCTGTAACTCACATTATCCAGTCCGTATTCCTGCGCCTGTTCCAGGAATTTCAGATTTCCCTGGTTGATAAAAAGCTGATTTTTGCGCAATTCGTCAGGTACTTTCCCCGAGTAGCACACGTGAATATCCAGCAACCCGTCGCCATTCACGTCCGCCATGGTCACGCCCGTTTTCCAACCGCCCTTTCGTCCCTCCAATCCCTTCCCTGCAGAACTGGTAATATCCCTGAATTTCATCAACTGCCCTTTTCCGCCCAGATTAAGGTATAATTTGTTCGGACCTGTATTGGAAGTAAGAAAAAGATCGTCGAAACCGTCGTTGTTAATATCGCCCACAGCCACACCGCCGCCGTTATAGAAGTACTCGTAGGACATCACATTGCTCCGTTCATCCTCATTGATCGGATTGATAAAGTCGATGCCGGTAGTCTTGGCGGGAAGTAGCTTAAAAAGCGGCTGCTGGCCTCTTAACAGCAAAGGAGAGGCGAAAAGCAATGTAAAAAGAAGAGAGAAATACCTGCTTTTGCTATTCATTTGAAACACGGGTACCAGTTTCAGGATGAGGAGATTTACTTAAAATTAAAAAACTTCAACTTTTGGTTGAAGTTAAAACTTAGCAAAGCTATTTTATTTCAAAGGGGTAAGAAAATTTACATTTCTTACCCCTTTCATTTTATTTATCCCACCAGATACGGGAAGTCCATCTGTCACCCCCTGAAAGCCTGTTTACAGCTTCGGTGTAGTTGGCGCCGTTCAAAGTAGCTTCACCAGTTGGATAAAGCTGCCTTCTCGGGATTTGTCCGCCTGAGAAATTACCTACGTAATTGATAGGTGTAAGCTCTGGGTAGCCTGATCTTTTCCAGTTGTTCCAGGATTCAACGAAGTTGAAGAAAATACCGGTTGTTGCCCAGTACTGCTCGTTGATCTGTTTCAATGCGTTAGCCGGAACCAGCGGATTTGCGGTCGCGTATGCATCTGCAGTAGCAGCAGGGATAGCCGCGCCCAATTTGGACAGTGACTGGATACCTGCAGAAACGCCATTGCGGTAATGCGCAGCAGCAGTTGCGCTTCCTACCGAGAACCCGCGCGTTACTGCCTCAGCAAGCAACAACTCAGTTTCTGCGTAAGTCAATACAAACAATGCAGCATTTCTGTTTCTGTAAATAGCTGACGGTCTTGAATACTTACCGATTGGCGTAGCTTCCGCACCTGTTCCGGTTGCGCCAGGGTAACCCGGAGATCTTGTGATGTCAGTTGCACCGCCATTCATATCGTAACCATTTGGCAAGCCCATTTGTACAGCAGGATCTGAATTGCCCGCATTCTGGCTCTGATTGGCAGTAAGACCTGCCGCAGGAACTTCGGCGATTGCGCCAAGTCTCGGATCATTTGAAGCTTTCAGATAATCGATCAGCTTTTTGCTCCATCTTACCTGGTACAAATCCGCAGGTGTCTGCAATGCAGAAGCATTTCCATTGGTGTATCCGTTTGCATCGTCGCTTCTTACATAAGCGTCATCCGCAACACTTGCGAACGTTCCGCCTGCCGCAGCTTTTTCAGCATACGTTTTTGCAGTAGCGGGATCCACTTTCACCAGGCGCATGGCCATTTTAAGCATCAGCGAGTATCCGTACTTTTTCCATTTCGTAACATCTCCCTTATAACCTTCGAATGCATCGTTGGCAGGAAGCGGTTTTGAAGCGTCAAGACCTGCCACAGCAGCATCCAGTCTTTGCAGCAGCGACTTGTAAACACTTTCCTGCGTGTCGTAAGCGGGCAGCGTTACGCCGGCCTTTGCCTGCAACGCTTCCATGTAAGGGATATCCCCGTACACATCCGAAAGCGTAGACAGTGTCTGTGCCTGCATGATGATCGCGACGTTGGTCAGGTTGGACCGTACCGGATTGTCTTTCGTCAGCTGCTCCATTTCATAGGCGAAGCTGGCCGCACTGTAATCCGTGTTCCACACACTTGCCAGGTATGAATTGGTATTGCTCGAAATCACATACTTGTCCGCATTCGAATAGTAGTTAGCAGCACCTGATGTGGTAGACGAAAGCAACTGCATCCAGCCGCTCTGGAACAGGATCGAACCATTATATCCCGCCTGCGCGCTCACATACTTCCACTGAATGCTCGGCAAAAGAAGGTTTGCATCAAAGGTTTCGGCAGATGCTTTTGTAGGATCTGTATTGATCGCGTCGAATTTATCAGTACAAGCTACCGGAAGCAGACCTGTAAGAAGTATCGCCGCTAATATTTTCTTTCTCATTGTCATTTTCATTTAAACTTGAAGTTCAGATTGACACCATAGTTGCGGGTCGATGGTAGGCTGGTACCTTCGATACCTGAGTAATTGATGTTTGCACCGAAAGATGCTTCCGGATCGATATTGTCTGTTTTACGCATGAAGTAGAACAGGTTTCTCGCAACAAGCGATACATCAATCGCACGGATCAACGGCCATTTCTCCATTACTTTCGCAGGAATGGTGTAACCCAATGTGATTTGTCTCAGCTTGATGAAGTCCCCATCCAGTACGCTCAGCTTGGTAACGTTGTTAGCCAATGCAGTGTAATATCCCTGCGCACTTGCCTCTACTGTATTTGCAGCGCCGCCTTCCAGTACACCGGTTGTGATACCGTCGCGACCTACAAGCGTAGCTTTATGCAAACCTCTTCTGTAAGCGTAGTTTTCAGTGGCAGAAAGGATCTTGTTTCCAAAATTGTAGTCAACCAGGAACGAAAGGTTCACACCTGCAATAGAAAGGTCGTTATTCACACCACCATATAATGTAGGCAGAACCGTACCCAGGTCGAGCAGGTTACCTGCAACAGGGTGACCGGACTCGTTTACGATGATCTGACCATTGGATGCATATTTATAATCATACGCTCTCACCTGAGGACCTGACTTGCCTACAACAAATGCAGTTACAGCGTTACCCAATGTAGCACGGTTCTGGCCGAGGTTGATCGGGTTGTTGTCTGGGTCTGTCTTAAGGATCTCGTTTTTCACATTTGTAAGGTTCACCGAAACGTTCCAGTTTATTTTGGAAGTTTTAACCGGATTTGCATTCACCATTACTTCCAGACCGCGGTTTTGAACAGATCCTGTTCCTACCACACCTTTCACATAACCTGTTGAAGAACTGTAGTTCGCAGGCATGATCTCGTTTCTGGTCTTTTGGTCGTAATAAGAAAGGTCTAATCCAAGGCGGTTACCGAAGAATTTCAATTCAAGACCAAATTCAACCTCGCTTTTTGTAAATGGTTTCAGGAAGAGGTTTGGAAGCTGATCGCTGAAATTTCCTGTCGGAATACCATTGATTGCATTCCCTACACCGTAATAAACCTGAGTTTGGTAAGGCTTGAACTCGCCGCTGGTAAGTGCATAGGACGCACGTAGCTTACCAAAGCTGAGAGACTCAACATTCAGCATGTCGGTGAAAATAAAAGAACCTGTTACCGAAGGCGTGAAGATGGATCTGTTTGCGCTAGGCAAAGTAGAGTATGTATCGTAGCGTCCGGTTGTAGTCAGGTTAAGGATTCCTTTGTAACCCAAATCAAGGCTGTAATAAGCAGACTGAACTTCTGTGTTTTCAAGGTTATAATCACGGTTGAAGTTCACCACGTTGTTCCAGCTGTACAGGTAAGGCAATACAAACGGGCTACCGCCGATGGAGGTTCTTTCGTACCTGTTTCTTCTAAGGTTAGCACCCACGATCGCATCAATTGAGAATTCGTCGCTGTTGAATGATTTATTAAAACCAATCAAACCATCGATGTTAAGCTCTGTACGCTGTGAGCTGGCCAATTCGTCTAGACCACCTTTTCCCTGGTTAGAGAATCCTGTTCCCCAAGGGGTTACACGGAATATTTTGTCATTCGCGTTATCATAACCGATCCGTGCCTGCGCGTAAATCCAGTCAGTGAACTGATACTTGGTAGAAATCGCCGAAATCAAACGCTTGCGGTTTACATTGTTGATGTATTGGCTTGTTACGAAATACGGGTTGGTAACATACTCGTCATCGCTGAACACAATCTCTCTTCCGGTTACAGGATCATAACCCGGTGCCAGAATGCGCTGATCGATGTTGGTAGCAAGGAACATCCCGTTGTTCGCGTTCATAGGACCGTCGCTCAACTGTGGCTTGTTCTTTACATTTTCCAATATATAATTAGCCAGTACATTCACACTCAATTTCTTGGTAAGGTTCTGGTCAGCAGTCAGGTTGAAAGTTTTACGGCTCAGCCCGCTGTTAGGGATAATGGATTTGGTATCAAGATTTGCGATCGAGAGACGGAATGATCCATTGTCACCACCTTTGGTTACGGCAAGGCTGTTTGTAAAGTTGGAACCTGTTCTGTAGAAATTCTTCACGTTATCCTTCTGTGCGGAATAGGCGTAATTCTTTCCGTCAAACTGGATCACCTGCGAACCGTCCAGAGGAGCACCCCAGCTCATACGGCCGGTTTGTTTTGCCAATTCAACGGTAGTCGGTTTCTTTCCGTCGATACCCTGACCATATTCATATTGAAAGTCAGTCATATCACGGGGAGAATCCATGGAGTAGTTCAGGTTGTAATCCACAGAGAAATCACCTTTTTTACCAGCTTTCGTCTTGATAAGGATTACACCGTTTGTCGCTCTTGTACCATAAAGTGCAGAAGCAGCCTGACCTTTCAACACGGTCATGGTTTCGATATCGTCAGGGTTGAGGTTACCAATACCATCGCCACCGTCGGCACCACCCCACTCACCCGCACTTCCGCGCTGGGTATTATCCATTGGTACGCCGTTGATAACGATCAATGGAGAACCGGCAGAGTTCATACTTGGCATACCACGCATGAGGATCTTGGCTGTTCCGCCAGGACCGCTGCTTGTACCTTTCACGTTCAAACCGGCAACACGTCCGGCGAGTGAGTTGGCTACGTTGGTTTCGCGGGCTTTGGTCATTACCTCGCCGCCGATTGTAGTTACTGAGTATCCCAGCTTTCTGGCATCTTTGGAGATACCTAAGGCAGTTACAACAACTTCTTCCAGGTTAGCTACGTCAGGTTGTAGTTTAACACTGATCGAGCTTTGCGCGCCCACTGTAACCTCCTGCTTCATGTACCCGATCGAACTGATCACGATCACGTCAGAATCTTTGACACCGGCCAGACTGAAATTACCGTCGACATCGGCATTCGCTCCTTTCGTAGTTCCTTTGACGGTTACAGAAGCCCCAGGAAGTCCCTGGTCTTTTTCATCCAAAATCTTACCAGTGATTGTTCTTTCCTGCGCAAAAGCAGAGAAGGTAGTCACCAGAAGAAACAACACCGAAAATAAAACCCGGAGAAGGGTTTCGGGTAGCTTTTCTTTCATAGATTACTTCTTTAATGAATTTTTAATTTGGTTAAATTGGCGTTTACAGAATAAAGTTCTTATTCCTTATCCGAGAGGCAAATATCTCAAAAATCTCTCGTAATTAAATATTTTTAGGAAGTACCCGCCATTATTTATTTTTTATGCCATTTTTCAAACACATTCATACACAAAACTTACAGTTGTATGACTTACGATGCAAAGTCTGCAACAACAAAAACCCCCGGCTATGAAGAACCGGGGGTTTACAAGAATATCATTGGAAATCAGTGCTTTCTCAACCTGTACCCCTCCATCTTCCCGTTATTGACAGCAGCCAGCAAATAACTTACTCCGCCACTCTGCACCAGTGCAATATCCCGCACATCGCCTTTAACGTAAAATCCGCTTTTGTATTGAGGAAGGAAGGAAAATTGCTGCGAACCCTTATTAACAAACGCCTGCATCAGACTGGCGTCGTTCCTGCCAAGCCGCACGCGCGTTTGCCTGATGTTACCGCCAAGAACCAGGTCAGGCTTCCCGTCTGCATTCATATCCGTCACGGCGATTGCGTAAACCGGCGCGAACTGCGCTTCAACAGGCAGCGGACGGAAGGTGAACTTGCCGCCATTATTTTCAAGGATCCCGCTCCTGAACTCACTTACTCCGAGTTTTCTGGCCGCATTCAGTTTTTCTGCCGGCAGTATTTCGTTCAGGGCCGCGCTGGAATAGGTAACGTAATTGTTGTATTTCTTTTTGAGTGAAGGCACCTGGTCCAGCAACTCGTCACGACTCGCAAATGGGAACTCTTTGCCATTTTCAGTGATCGCGATCACCGGCACAATGCGGTTAAGATTATCAAAGTCAGCCGCATACATAGACAGCCCTTTTGGAGAAACAACATTCCATTGCCAGTTCGTCCCCACATTCCCGACTACAAAATCCATATCTCCGTCGGCATCCAGGTCAGCACTTTCAATGGTGTTCCAGCAGCCGGTAAGTGCATTCGTCGACCAGGCCGCGCTCGCATCAGTGAGCTTTCCGTTGTTATTGCCAAATACCTTCACAGGCCCCCAGTCGGTCGTGAGCAATAGCTCCGGAAAACCATCTCCATTCAGATCCTGAAAAACGGCGTCAGTCACCATTCCCGCGTCTACCAGCTGAGCTGCATTTACTTTGGTTTGATCTGAAAACCTCCCCTTTCCGTCATTGATCAGCAAAACGCCCCCCGTACTTTCCGGAAACCGGCCCGGCGTTACGCGGGTACCCAGGAAAAGGTCGTAATCACCATCCTTATCCACGTCGGCGCTCACAACTACTGCCGCATTCAAACCAGCCGCAGGCAATGCTGCCTTCCGAAATTTTCCATTTTCATTAATGTAAAGCCGCGGTAGCAACAGCGGATCGCCTGCATTGAGCTCGTACCCCTGGCTGGTTACCAGCAAGTCGAAATCATTGTCCCCGTCTGCATCAAAAAATTCCATATCAGCATCCTCGAAAGCAGCATCTGCTTCCAATGCCGGCTGCGGCGATTTCACCAGTTTCCCATTACTGCTCAGGAACAATGCACCCGCCTGCCCACGCGCTCCGCCCACATAGATATCCTCGGTTCCGTCCTTGTTAATGTCCTTTTTAGCAAAATGAGGGCCTTGTGCAGATAGCATCGCAGGCAGCAGCGTTTGTACGCGGAAATCATTCCGCTGGTCTTCGGTATGTGTAAAATCAAGAAGGTTTTCCGGCGTCCATAGCGCAGGCTGAGGGAGGACCTTGTCCCCGGCAGACTTCTGTGCGTCCGTATATTTCAGGATTAGCCCGCTTCCCGGTTTTACATTTTTCAGGGTTTGTCTCCTTCCGTCAGCCCAGGACACAACCAGGCTGTCTATACGTTGCGCGCTGCCCAGCCCGAAATGTACCGCGTCCCATTGCGCAGACTGGAAGCCGCGCACGGGCTGAAAGCTGTGCGTCTGCATCAGCGAATCGGAATAAAGATCCAGTTTGGCCCCTGCCATGAAAGCGAACTTCGGTGCATTGAGCTTTACTTTGAGGTACTTGTTAGGCAGCTTTGTTTCTGCATTGTTTTTATATACAAATGCTTTCTGATTTACATTATTGACCACCAGATCAAGATCCCCGTCGTTGTCCAGATCCGCATAAATGGCGCCGTTGGACTGATTACCTTTTTCAAAGCCCCATTCTTTTGTTTTTTTGGCAAAAGTGAGGTTTTTCTGATTTTGGAAAATATCATCGGGTTCATCAATGGGCGGCATTTCGGCAATAATTTCCATTTGTGTAGGCTGCTTCCCTCCTTTTCCCGCCTGGCCTTGCAGATCAGTTGAGTATTTCAGGAATTCCATATTGGTGTAATCGCGGGCATATCCGTTTGAAATGAAAATGTCTTTCCAGCCGTCATTATCAAAATCCGCCATTAAACCCGCCCAGCTCCAGTCCGTGTTGGAAATACCAGCCAGCTGACCAATTTCGCTGAATACCGGCACACCGTCTGCATTGACGCCGCTGTTCAGCTGCAACATATTCCGCATTGTCTGATCGTGAAAGCCTGCACGGAGCAGCTGCTGGTATTTGTCGTAATTATCATCGCCGGAAGTGAGCTTGATCCGCTCGTTCGAAGCCGGCAGCATGTCCAGTGTAAGGATATCCACGAGCCCATCATTATTGATATCGGCCGCATCTGTCCCCATTGAATACAGCGAAACGTGCCCGGTAGCTTCTCTGATCACTTCTTTGAACCGGCCGTTTTTCTCGTTCAGGTACAGGTAGTCGTTTTCATTATAATCATTTGAAATGTAGATATCCTGCCAGCCATCGTTGTTGAAATCATTGATATTGATCCCCAAACCAAAGCTGAGCACATTGGACACAATATCCGAAGAGTCTGTCACATTCGTGAATTTGCCGCCGTCATTTCTCAGTAATTTATTTCCGTAAGCGTCATTTCGCTGCTCGCGGTAATTGGCGATCAGGTTACTGAATCCGGCATATTGCTGGACCGAATGATTGAGCAGGAAACAGTCGGTATCGCCGTCTTTGTCATAATCAAAAAAAGCAGCCTGAGTGGTGTAGGAACGATCATCAAGCCCGTACGCTGCTGCCTTCTCGGTAAAGGTCGGCACCCCGTCGGCCGTTTTTCCATTGTTGACATACAGCAGCTTTGTCCTGAGCCTGGGATCCTGCGCACCGGCCCGGCAAACGTAAATATCAATCCAGCCGTCGTCGTTGATATCCACGAGCGACACACCCGTTTTCCAGCCCTCATTCAATGCAGTACCCGATTGCTCCGACACATCTTCAAATTCAAAATCGCCTCTATTGAGATACAGTTTATTGGCGACCATATTGCCTGTAAAGTACAGATCTACAAGCCCGTCATTGTTGAAATCAGCTGCCGCAACTCCGCCCCCGTTATAGAAATATCCGTATTCCAGCACATTATTCGAAGCATCTTCATCAATAAAATTGTTGAAGTCAATGCCCGTTTGCGAAGGTTTGAGCAAGGTAAATAAGGTATCTTCCGATCCGCAGGAGAATAGGGAAACGCACAGAACGAAAGCCAGAAAGCTGTTTTTCATTATTTCAAAGGTTGTAGCTCAATTCAAAAAAGAGGAGGTTTCACTTAAATAGCAAAAAGGCAGGCACATAGCCCGCCTTTTGCTTCATTCAGAGCACCATTGAGGCTAGTTCTTGTCCCACCACAATGGAGTGCTCGCTTTATCAGGACCACCCAATAACGCTTCGGCTGCCTTCACAGCTGCTCCGTTTGTCTCCCTTTCTGTTCGCAGGAAAGGAATGCGACGGATCATTGCGCCGTTTTTCAGATCTTCATTATCCGAGTTCACCACCGGGTAAAGTTTCGGGAAACGCGTTCTTCTCGCCTCTGCCCAGGCCTCCATACCGTCGGGATATAATGCAAGCCATTTTTGCGTACCGATCTGCTCGCGTTTCACAGCAATAGAAGCTGCATCGTCCCATTTTACAGGAATATTGGAAAGTGCAGGCGAATTTTGCTCATCCCCTGGCGCAACCGGCTTGCTCATGCTGTTCACGTAAGCTGCTGCGGCTGCATCAGAAACGCCCCATTGCTTCATAGAGGCAGTGATACCCTTTTCATAAAGCTCTTTCGCAGTACCGCCCATTGCCCAGCCATTCAATGCACCTTCTGCGCGCAGGAAGTAAGCCTCGGCAGAATGCAGGATGTTTTGAGGAGTATCAAAAACAGTAGTCCAGTCGGCGCCTGAGCCGGTTGCCCATCTTGTTCCAACATTTGAATTATTGTTGTTCCCGTTTGGCCCGGCAGCAAGTTGTTTCGGTGTGAGACCGTTGCGCAGACCTTCATAGGTACCTGTTCCGCTGGCTGGCTGAAAGTAAATTCCAATCCTGGGATCGGCGTAACCTTTCAGTACCGACTCCATGGAAGCACTCATACGGAACTCGTTCCATACAGCAATGCGGCTCAATCCATTGGCATCGTCTCCGGTCTGTGTTTTACCCATGTAAGCGTCGTCAGCAACGTCGGTCATGATACCGCCGGCGTAAGCCGCCTCAGCCTGCTTTTTAGCTTCTGCCGGATCCACTTTCGAGATCCGCAATGCTAGCCGCAGCCTGAGAGTATTCGCAAATTTGATCCATTTGTTAACATCACCTTTATAGATCAAATCGAATTTTCCATAAGGAACAGCGGTCGTTTTACCTTTGAGCACCGTTGTGACCGCATCCAGTCTCACAAAGAAATCCTTGTAAATATCCGCCTGCGAATCGTATTTGATTGACAATGCAGGTGTTCCGGCAGCGGAGTAAGGAATAGGTCCGTAATAATCCGTAAGCCTGTGAAAGGCAAATACCCAGATCACATTCGCCAGAGCATATTCAGCCGAGCCCGGATCTGTCTGCTCAAAAATGGTTTTCAGCTGCGGTACCACCTGCGTGTATACAGGGTTCCAGTGACCTGTAAGCCAGTCAAACCGCATTGCGTAGCGATCTGTTGGAAAGTAGGTTGCGGAAGTCGCAAAGTACTGCGCGTACAAATCAGCAAAGAGGTTTTGCGCGATCTGGTAGGTTCCGCTGGAATATGATGCCTGCTGCTGCGCGCGGGAAAAGAGGAATGGAAGCTCGCTATCAGACAAAGTGGTGAGCTTTGTCTTGCTTGTATTCATTTCTTCAAAATCCCCTGTACAAGCCTGCCCGATCCCGACGGTTGCAGCTATCAGGCCAATGCACGCTATCTTTTTATATTTTATATGTATTTTCATTTTGTAGCCTAATAATGATTTGTGATTAGAATCCCAGTTTTAGATTCAAGCCTACGGTTCTTGTAGAAGGCAGGTTTCCATATTCCACACCCTGAAAGTTTCCTGCGCCCAGATTCACATCCGGATCAAAAGGCAGCTTTCTTTTGGCAACTCCCGGGATATCCAGCGTCGCGCTGCCGCGGTAAATGAAGAAGAGGTTACGGGCTACAAACGAAATCCGTGCATTCTTGATGAAGAAGTTGGGACCAGTTGGAATGTTGTATCCGAATGAAAGCTCTCTCAAACGAACATTGGTTGTTGAATAAGTAAAGAATTCACCCCACGAATAGCGACCGCCTGACACTGTTGTCCAAAAATCCTCTGCATTGATAGCCGCAGTATTGGCTTCGCCGGAGCGCGTCACACCCGGAAGTACCCAGCCGCCATCTCTGTTGTTGGTTGTATATTCCGCATTACCGTCAAAAGCAAGGTTAGCCTCAGTACCGGAAGTCATTACACCGCCAAAGCGACCATCGATCAAAAACCCGAACACAAAGTTCTTGTAGCTGAACTGGTTGTTGAAACCCAATGTAAATTTCGGGTTGAAGTTACCTATGATCTCGTTGGTGGTCGTTGCCACAGGGCGGCCTCCGCCTTTACCCAAACTGTCCGGGGCAGTCAGTATGAATGCGCCTGTGGTGCTGTCACGGTCCCATTTCTGCGCGATCAGGTCTCCATAAGAACCACCTTCCCTTACGACCGGGCTGGCTGTACGTCCATAGCCGCCGGCCAGGGTAGCTTCCTTGATTTCGGGACTCAGCTTCACGATTGTGTTTTTGTTACGTGCAAAGTTCACGGTCATATCCCAGTTGAAGTTTGCAGTTCTTACGGGCTTGGCTGAAAGAGAAATCTCGATCCCTTTGTTATTGATTTTACCAGCATTGATAAACTGGAATGCAAACCCCGAAGCAGGAGCAAGTGCCAGTTTGAGCAGCTGGTTTACCGTGTTGGAGTTGTAATAAGTTACATCCAGTCCCAGGCGACCATCAAATGTGCGAAGGTCGATCCCGAATTCTGTTGACGAAGAAATCTCCGGTTTCAGGTTTTCCGCAGGTTTTGTATCGTCACGGGAAATAAAGCCCAGCTTGTCAGGTCCGCCGCCTTGCGAGAAAGTGTAGGTTTGAACCAGCTGGTAAGGATCAGTATCGTTACCCACTTGCGCCCACGATCCCCTGATTTTTGCAAAGCTGATCCACTCAGGCAGCTGCATTGCATCGGAAAGAACAATGTTTGCTCCGAAAGACGGATAGAAGTACGAATACGGTTTGGGCAAGGTAGACGACCAGTCGTTACGCGCCGCCATATCTACAGTCAGGAAATCCTTGTAAGAAAGAGACGCGGTACCAAATACGTAGTGCAGCTCTTTTTCACTGAAATCAGCACGCTGGGTTAATGTAGTCGCGAACGAGAGATCGAATTTGTTGGGTACATTCAGCCCGTTTGCAAAACCACCTACCTGTGAAAAACGCTTGTAAGTTTGTCCCGCACCGAAGTTGTAAGTCAATGCGAAATCTTTGCCGATGTTATGGTTTCCTGAAACAATCAGGTCAAGGTTCTTTTCAGAGATATTGTTTGTAAAATCTTCGTAAGATCCGCCTGTGCCTGCAAAAAGCAATGTTCTGTTGGCCCAGCTTCTTGAAATGCGATCGTCGTACCGGTCAAAGCTGATTCTGCCCTGCACGTTCAGCCAGTCTGTAAGCTGGTATTTGGCAGATCCGAGAATAATGGTCCGGTTTCTTTTCTCCGTATTCGGCGTTTTGTTGATTGTCCAGTAAGGATTCATGTAAATGGAAGAAGTAGTCCAGTAAGTCGGATTTCCATTTTCATCCTCATAATTCTTGTAAGTGCTCAGATCAACGCTGCGCGGCACTTTATACACATTCATCACCGCGCCGCTTTCTTCTCCTGCGCGCGGCTTGTTTTCAATAGTCTGGTTGGTGTACGTGATTTTGGCATCAGTTGAAAACTTTTTGCTAAACTGTGTGCCTATACGCAGGTTCAATGTATGCCGCGTCAGTCCATTGTTAGGGATGATACCCTGGTTGCTGTTATGGGTGTAAGAGGTATAAGTCTGAACCTTGTCAGTTCCTGCGGAGATACCGATCGAGTTGTTCGTCGACACGCCGGTCCTGAAAAAATCCTTCACATTATCCGGATAAGTAGTAGCAGCCGCTCCCCAGCTCTGACCTGCTTTCTCAGCGAAAATGCCCCCATTACCTTGTCCGTAGGTATTTTGAAGCTTGGGCAGAACGAATGGATTTTCAATTACTACACCGGAGTTGATGTTTGCAGAAACAGCCCCAGCCTTTCCTCTTTTAGTCGTGATCATAATGACCCCGTTCGCCGCGCGGCTACCATATAATGCAGATGCCGCCGCTCCTTTGAGCACGTTCATCGACTCAATATCGTCCGGGTTGATGTTTGAAGCTCCGTCACTTCCGTTAACACCACCAAAATCGCTGCCTACCTGTCCCTGTACCGTATTGTCAATAGGCACACCATCTACAACAAACAGCGCGTTGTTATTACCTGAAATAGAGCGGTTTCCACGCAAAGTAACGCGTGTTGCAGAACCCGGGCCGCTTGCGCCCTGGGTAATCACAATACCGGCTACTTTACCTGAAAGCGTATTCACAAAGTTGGCATCACGAACATCGGTAAGCTGCTTTCCGTCAATCTTCTGGGTCGCGTAGGTAAGTGACTTGGCGCTTCTTTCGATACCCAATGCAGTTACCACTACTTCTCCAAGGTTCCGAACATCCGGATCAAGAGTCACGGTAACGGTGGTCATGGAACCGCTCACTGATACTTCCTTTGAAGTGTAACCTACCGAAGAAATGATCAGCGTAGAACCGGAGGCAACCGAGATAGAGAAATTACCTTCCGCATCTGTGTTGGTACCACGGGTAGAGCCTTTAATGAGAATATTGGCCCCGGGCAGTCCTGCACCATTCTCATCATTCACTTTCCCGGTTATTTGCCGGTCCTGAGCGAATGCGGTGCAACAAAGAAATGCTACATGAACAAACGTCAGTAGCATCAACCGTAAATGTTTAGTCATAGGTTTCGTTGGGTTTTTAAAATTTTTGAAATTTATACTCATTTCGAAACAATAACAATTTATTCGGTAAAATTTAATTGCACTATACTAATATTCTGCAATAATGATGATTGAAAGTACCAAAACTGCCCCGTAGAGTACTATTTGAAATTTTATTTGTCGCAGTTACAATTATTAAAAATGAGAAAATTTGGCTGCGTGCTCGAAACACCAATTAAGATTCGGCATTATTGCTACGGAGCAATCTGCGGGTAAAAGCGAATGCAAGCTGTATGGAAGTTGGATGAAAACGGCACAAAGAAGCCACGAAGAGGCTGCGTGAAGCGGCTTAATGAACTAGTATTATTGTAAGATTGAATGCAAGGCGACGCGACGCGGGCCACTTAATCGTACTTGCGCCACCCACCCAGAACAGCTCCCGTAATGGCATAAACGAACACACTTACGCCGCCGTCAATGAGCGCCAGAAGGAAAGGTTTGAGCGAAAAAAGATCTTTAACGATCGTGTCGAACAGGATGAAGACAACCCCGAAAAGCAAGCCGGTCAGGAAACCGCTCCAGACAGATTTAACTGGAATTTTGGTGAAGACCCAGGCCACTGTGTAGGCCATAAAAGAGGAAGAAACAATGCTTGCAAGATATGGGGCGGGACTCGTAGCGGCTTTGATCTGCTCCATGGTAAAGCCATTCAACGCGATCCATTTTTCAGCAAAGGCACTGTACCAAATCGGAGGAATAACTTGCCCTATCACTACGCACACCAGCACGGCCCAAAGATTGACAGATTGTTTTCTCATATTAAAATTGAGTGTGTTATTCAGTCATCGAAAGGAACTCCCGAGCCCAAATATAAAAGGATTAACTATTAGTTGTGCTTTTTATTTAGAGGATATAACAAAATCGATATTCCGCCTCAAACCTTCAAATTTGGCCCTTTTTACAGGCGACCGTTTGAAAATTTCTTTAAACACTTCTTCCGTTATTTCCTGCCAATCGCTCATTTTAAAGCCTGCCAAAGTTTCCGGCAAATCGAATGCAGGTGTTGAATGTGACCGGGAAAAACGGTTCCACGGGCATACATCCTGACAGATATCGCAACCAAATATCCAGTTCTCAAACTTGCCAGCAACATCCTGCGGGATCGCCTCTTTCAGCTCAATCGTGTAGTAGCTGATGCATTTGCTTCCGTCAACTACAAAAGGTTCAGTGATCGCGTCTGTCGGACAAGCATCAATGCAGCGCGTACAGGTACCGCAGTAATCCTGCACGGGACCATCGGGCGCCAGTTCGAGATCACAGATGATCTCACCAATGAAGAAAAAGCTGCCCATCTCGCGGTTAAGCAGGTTGGAATGCTTTCCTACCCAGCCCAGCCCGCTCTTAGCTGCCCAGGCTTTATCCATTACCGGCGCAGAATCCGTGAATACGCGCCCATTTACCTCGCCTACTTCCTCACTGATCGCCAGCATAAGCTGCGACAGCTTTTCCTTTAATACATAATGGTAGTCTGTTCCGTAGGCGTATTTGGAGATTTTGAGGTCGTCATCTCCCTGGGGAAGCTGCTTTTCTGGGTAGTAATTCAGGAGCACGGAAATAACACTTTTCGCGCCTTCGACCAGCTTGCGCGGGTCAAGGCGTTTATCGAAATGGTTGGCCATGTAACCCATTTGTCCATTCCGCCCTTTGTTGAGCCAGCTTTCGAGCCGCGGCGCCTCTTCTTCCAGGAACTCCGCTCTGGAGATACCACAGAAGTCGAAGCCGATTTCTTTCGCCTTCATTTTCACGAACCCACTCCTTTCCTGGCTTACTAGATCTGCGCTGGTCATCTTGCAAATTTACAAATTGATTGTAAAATGCCATCTTGTCAGTATTTTAGCTCTGGCAAAATAATTTACTTCAATTGGTGCATTGTATAAGTCACGTTATTATTAAGAATTATGCCTGAAAACACAGATTTCAACATAGATCAAGACAAAAATTACGAAATGAACGAGGAAAATGTGCCATTGGAAACTGACAACACGGCAAATAGTGAAAACAATGAAATTTCCAATTCGGTACCGCTTGACAATGCAGGACAGGAAATAAAAAATGAAGCGCCTGCTCAGGAAACTGACCCGCTGGCGGCTGCAAAAACGGAGATTGCAGAGCTGAAAGACAAGTACCTGCGCCTGTATGCAGATTTCGAGAACTTCCGCAGAAGAACGGCGAAGGAAAAGCTTGAAATGATTTCGGGTGCCGGCGCTGATATGGTAAAGCTCATCCTTCCGATCGTGGACGATTTTGAACGTGCCAAAGTTTCATTTGATTCTTCTACGGACGTGGAAGCTTTGAAAGAAGGCGTGGATTTGATTTACAACAAACTGTTTAAGGCACTGGAATCAAAAGGTTTGAAACCAATGACTTCCAAAGGAGAGGTTTTCGATGCGGAAATCCACGAATCCATCGCACAATTCCCAGCACCTTCCGACGATCTGAAAGGCAAGGTGATTGATGAAATTGAAAAAGGATATTATTTAAATGACAAGGTCATACGCTACGCGAAAGTGATAGTAGGGGCTTAGTTAGCCGCGTAAAAGATACATTAGCACAAAATAATGGCAAAGAAAAGAGACTATTACGAGGTACTGGGCGTAGACAAGCAAGCTACTGCGGATGATATCAAGAAGGCTTATCGCAAGCTTGCGATCAAGTTTCACCCCGACAAGAACCCTGACGACCCTACTGCGGAAGACAAGTTCAAGGAAGCAGCAGAAGCTTACAGCATCCTGAGCGACGAAAACAAGCGGGCAAGGTATGACCAATTCGGTCACGCGGGTGTAGGCGGCGCAAGCGGCGGCGGAGCTGGTTACGGCGGCGGCGGGTTTACAATGGACGATATTTTCTCTCAGTTCGGAGATATATTCGGGGACAGCAGCCCTTTTGGCGACATTTTTGGTCGTGCAGGCGGGAGCGGTGGCCGCCGTGTACGGAAAGGTTCGGACCTGCGCATTAAGCTCAAACTGAACCTGGAAGAAGTTGCAAACGGTGTTGAGAAGAAAATAAAGGTAAAACGCCACGTAACCTGCAATACCTGCGGTGGCAACGGGGCTAAAAACGGAACATCGCTCACCAATTGTAATGGATGTAACGGAACCGGCCAGGTACGCAAGGTTGTAAGTACCATGCTCGGACAAATGGTTTCTACCAGCACCTGTCCAACCTGTAACGGCGACGGCAAGATCATCAGCGAGCGCTGTGATTCCTGCGCAGGAGAAGGAAGACTGTTGCAGGACGACCTGATCACACTGAACATACCGGGCGGTGTAGCAGAAGGAATGCAGCTTTCAATGTCGGGCAAAGGTAATGTACCAGCGCGCGGCGGAATGGCGGGCGACCTGCTGATCGTGATTGAGGAAGAAGAAGATGCAATGCTGAAACGCGATGGTAACAATGTCGTATTCGATATGCACCTGAGCTTCATTGATGCAGCACTAGGTACCTCGGTAGAAATCCCGACCATTGACGGCAAAGCGAGGATCAATGTAGAGTCAGGCACACAGGCGGGTAAAATCCTCCGGTTGAAAGGCAAAGGTATTAAAGACCTGAATGGGTACGGAAAAGGCGACCAGCTGGTTCATATCAATGTATGGACACCACAGCAGCTATCGTCTGACGAACGTGAAACATTGGAATCCCTGCGCCACTCACCTAACTTCCAGCCGAAGCCGGGCAAGAACGAGAAAGGATTTTTTGACAAAATGAAAGACTTTTTTCATTGATATAAATACCTGAATGATATGAGCCGCTTCTTCCGGGAGGCGGCTCTTTTTGTTACTGACGCCCTGCTTTTAAAAATTCAAACTGCCGTAACATTTATTACCCTGGTTGCGGATACTTTTGTTGTTCAGCATTCATTATCATGAAAAAAACACTCTTATCTCTATTGATCACATCCGCCGCTTTTCAGCTGCAGGCGCAGTCAGCAAACGAACTTACCGTAGCAACTTACAACGTAAGTATGGAAGCGGAGAATTACTTCCCTCGCGGCACAAAAGGACTTTCAGAACAGATCCTGGTGAAAGAACTTGCCTCTGGCAGCAACCAGCAGATCAGAAATATCGCGCAAATCATTAAAACCGTGCGGCCTGATATTATTCTGCTTAATGAGTTTGATTATGTGAAAGACGGAACCACCAGCGTAGGTGCTTTCATTAACAACTATCTCAAAACCGACGCAGATGGTGCAAAAGGGATCGATTATCCTTACTACTATTACTCAACAGTAAACACAGGACAGCCCAGTCCGTTTGATCTTGACGGAAATGGAAAATCGGAGCAATACGGAGCCGACGCCTGGGGTTTCGGTAACTATCCGGGCCAATACGGAATGGCGCTGCTATCGCGGTACCCGATTGATGAGGCGCAGGTGAGAACTTTTCAGCACTTCAAATGGAAAGATATGCCCGGCGCATTGAAAACAACGAAACCAGACGGCAGCGACTGGTATTCGGCAGAAGCCTGGGCACAGTACCCGCTTTCTTCCAAATCACACTGGGATATTCCTGTGAAGGTTGGAGAAAGAACCATTCACGTACTTGCGAGCCACCCTACCCCGCCTTCTTTCGACGGCCCCGAAGACCGCAATGGAAAGCGCAACCACGATGAAATCCGCTTTTGGAGGGATTATATCAGCGACGGAGCATATATCTATGATGATAATGGCAAAAAGGGAGGATTGGGAGCAAATACTGCATTTGTGATCCTGGGAGATCAAAACGCATCGCCGGACGAAGGCAATGCGATCGGCGAAGGAATACGTTCATTGCTCAATCATCCGAAGATCAACAACGAACTGCCTCCTGCAAGTAAAGGCGGTGCGGAACATAGCGCGGGCAATGCATTTGCTAAAAACCATACTGCATTCTGGCGAATGCGCGCAGATTACGTACTTCCATCCAAAAATGGGTTCAAGATTTTGGACAGCGGCGTATTCTGGCCGGCAAAAGGAGAACCCATGTCCGAACTGGTCGAAAAAAGAGAATCCAGCTCCGATCACCGGTTAGTTTGGGTGAAAGTGAAGCTGGATTAGTCTTCGGCTACGCTCAGACTGACAATGCCAGGGCTGCGCTCAGGGTGACAACACTTCGGCTTTTGCTGGTTTGCCCTTCGACTCCGCTCAGGGTGACAACACTTCGGCTGCGCTCAGTGTGACAACGTAAGAAGCTTGTCAGTCTGAGCGGAGCCGAAGACACGTGCGGGATGTTGAGCGACTACTGCCCTCCTCCGTACATATTAAATGCGGCCAGGTGCTTTTGGAAGACTTGCTCGTACTTTTTAGCGGCGGCTTCCTGCTTGGCTTCGCGGCATTCCTGAACGATGATTTGCAGAATGTACAGATAAACGTTGCTGTCGCGGCGGCGGGTGGTTCCGTTGTCTTTGGCCCACGTAAGTACTTCATCGGCGCGGGTTACCATTGTGTCCGCTATTTTCAATGCACGGCTGGTTTCTCCAAGATCAAACAAAGGACCGATGAAATTGGCCGAGAACTGATCGTATGGGATACTCTTATCCGGCATTGTCGCCAATGATTTATCGATTGCTTTCTTAGCATCGGCTTTCCGGCCGTCTGCGAGCAATTGTCCTGCCAACCGCAGGAATGCGATCCTTGCAGTAGCCACCGGCGAGCCGAGGTACGTATTGTCGTAATAGGTATTCGGATTGTCGAGCTCGCGCCAGAACATTTTGTTCATCAGGTTGTCGTACATCACATCCGCATTCACGTACCCATCGCTTGCACCAGGCACTTTCACCGGAAGCAATCTGTATGCATAACCTTCCAGCTGCATATATTCTTTCAGGTTAAGATAGCTTGATCCGCCCAGCGTTGATGAGAAATAGATTGGTCTTTTCCAGTCATTCGTGGCGATGATATCTAGCATGATCAGGTCAGACTTGTACAAATCTCCTTTACCAATTGTCCAGCTGATAGAATCACTTACGAACGGTACCAGGTCTGATTTGATGATGTTCATTTTCTTTACCGCCTCTGCATTGACAGGCAGGAATAATACCGACGAAGGCAGGATAGAAGTCATATCGCCACTTGTCAGTGGTACCTGAATCGCCTTATTTTCCTGTTTAACAAGTCCAAGGTATTCTTTCAGGTTGATCCCGTTTTTCACGCTTGGTATCTCGTAAAAAGGAACGATATCGTTTTTACCAAAAGCATAATTGCTCTTGTCCAAAGAAATAGGGAGCGCTTCTGAAAGATATGTTTTGCGTTTCATCTGATCGATATACCAATCGGTACCGAGCAAGCTGAGGTTACAGACACGAACGTCAGTACGGAATCCCTCTACTTCCTGCACATACCACAATGGGAAAGTATCGTTATCGCCGCCTGTAAAGAGAATCGCATTCGGTGCACAGGAATTAAGCAGGTTTTTGGCAAAATCAACGGAATGGTACCTGTGGCTGCGGTTGTGATTGTCCCAACCTTTGGCCACCATAATCACAGGAACTACCATTGCAACCCCCGTGGCGGCAATCGCCCTGGTTGAAGGATTACCAATAAACTTGCTGATCGCGTCGGCAATTGCGAGGACACCAAAGCCGATCCAGATACAGAATATATAGAAAGAACCCACGTAAATATAGTCACGCTCACGCGGCTCGGTCGGTGGTGAATTAAGGTAAACCACCAGCGCGACGCCCGTTAGAATGAACAATAATCCTAATACGAGCAAGTCTCTTTTTTGCCGGAAATACATCATCACAATACCAAACAAACCGAACAGGAATGGCAGCATGAAGAAGTTATCGTGCGCTTTATTGTTCTCGATCGGCTCAGGATATTTCTTGCTGATATCCCATGGCAGCAAATTCCCGGCCCCTTCCTCGTCACTTTCACGCCCAACGAAATTCCACAAGAAGTAGCGCCAGTACATGTGACCGATCTGATAAGAGAACATAAATGACAGGTTATGCCCCATGGTCGGCTTCTGCCCCTCGGCAAGGCCGGTCAGCTGCTGGTATAGTTGCGGGTGACCTGGCTGGGTGCTGTACATACGCGGCAGCAGCATACTGCTACCTGGCTCATATTCATATTCAGGACGATAGTCATAAATGGCGTACTTCCCATTCTGCTTGCGGTACATGGGCGCGCCCCGTTTCTGACTTACCGGACGCGATACAAATGATGGTCCGTAAAGCAGCGGGCGGCTTCCGTATTGCTCCCTTTTCAGATAGGAAACAAAGCTCAGTACGTCGTTTGGATTGTTCTCATTAATCGGTGGGTTATACTCGGCACGCACCAGTACCATCAGGTAACTCGCGTATCCGATCAATACAAAGGCGAGTGAAAGCAAGCCGGTGTTAAGCAGTACATTTCCTTTTTGGTGCGAATACCGGATCCCCCAGATCAGACTGCCCAGGAAGATGATAATGAAGAATATAACACCGGATTTATAAGGTAAGCCCAGTGAGTTAACAAAGAAAATCTCGAATTTACCTGCAACGCTCGGCAGTCCCGGAATGATACCAGAGTTGATAATACCTAATATCACCAAACCACCTACAAAGGCCATTATACCACCAAAAAGGCTTGTTTTTGGGTATTTTTTGAAATAATAAACCAGGGCAAGCGCTGGGATAGTGACCAGGTTAAGCAAATGGACGCCAATGGAAAGACCAACGAGGTAGGCGATCAGTATAAGCCAGCGGTTTTCGGCAGCCGGATCTTCCACACGCTCCCATTTGAAAACAGCCCAGATCACGATCGCCGTAAAAAACGAAGACATACCGTACACCTCCGCCTCAACGGCTGAGAACCAGAATGAGTCGGACCAGGTATAAGCCAGTGAGCCAACAGCCGCTGCGCCTAATACCAGGATCAGGTCGCCTGTTGTCATTTCGCTTTCAGACTTGGAAATGAACTTGCGTGCGAGCAGGGTAATTGTCCAGAACAAAAACAGGATCGTCAATGCACTGCTTAGAACAGATACCATGTTCACCCAAAAGGCAACGCTGGTAAGGTCGCCGAATGCGAACAGCGAGAAAAGTCGGCCTATTAAAAGAAAAAAGGGTGCTCCCGGAGGGTGAGGCACCTGTAATTTAAACGCACAAGCGATAAACTCGCCGCAGTCCCAAAAGCTGGCAGTTCGTTCAACGGTAAGTGCGTAGGTGATGAATGCAATTGCGAATACAATCCAACCCGCAATGTTGTTGGAACGGTTGAAACGGGTCATCTGAGAGATGGTAAATTAAAAAATATGATATGCAAAATGTGCTAATATGGTAACGCTGCCAAAACAGTTTTATCAACGATGGGCCAAAAATAGCAAAATAACCAGAAGGTAAAGTCCCTTACTCTCTTAAAAAGTGTTAAGAATTACTTGTAGAAAATCCATTTTGCCAGCTCTTTATAAGTCACCTTTTTCCCGTACATCAGAATACCTACACGGTAAATCCGCGCGGCCAGCCAGGTGGTTGCCATAAAGCCCAGAACCAGCAAAACCATCGATAACGCGATCTCCCAGGCAGGCACTCCGAACGGGATCCGCACCATCATGATGATTGGAGAGGTAAATGGGATAATGGAGGTCCAGAATGCGAGACTTCCGTCAGGATCGCGAAGTACAAACTGGGCAAATACAAATGAGAAAATGATGGGCAAAGTAATAGGCAGCATAAACTGCTGGGTATCTGCATCGTTATCAACTGCCGCTCCCACCGCGCCAAAAAGTGCGCTGTAAAGCAGGTATCCGCCGAGATAGTAAAATAAGAAGCAGCCCAGGATGAGCGGGATATTTAGACTGTTGACTGCTCCCAGCACTTCTGCCATGGGGTTTTCCACATTGTTGCCGGGCATATTCTGGTTTGGCATTCCCTTCTGCACTTTCTCCATCTGCTGCTGCATTTCCACAGCGTCTTTTGGTATCCGGTTGCTCAAAATGGCCGAAGTAGCGCTTGTCAGTGCGGTAGTGAGCAGGATCCAGAGTACAAATTGCGTCAGGCCCACGAGCGCTACGCCGATGATTTTACCCAACATCAATTGAAATGGCTTAACGGAGGAAATAATGACTTCGACAATGCGACTCGTTTTTTCCTCTGTGATGCCGCGCATTACCTGTGTGCCATAAATGAAGACCGACATGTAGATCAGAAAAGCGCAGATACCTCCGATGACGGTTGCGGCGCCTGAGCTGCTGGTCTTCTCCCCTTCTTCACTCAGGCTGATCGTTTCCGAGCTCACATTCACGCGTGAATCTTCCAGTATTTTATGTGTGATACCTGCCTCTGAGAGCTTGATATCTTCAATTTGCTTCTCAATTACCTTTTCAATTTCGGATTTGAGATCCATGCTTACATTTTTCGCAGCATAAATCCTGACCGACTTCGGGGATTTGATCACATTCTCCGGAATGTAAACCAATGCGTTGGCATCGGCCTTTCTGAAATTCACTTTGGCTGAATCAAGGTTACCCTCTATAAAGCTGAACTTTAATGCTTCCGAGTCTTTGAACTCGTTGCGGAACAAACCACTCTCGTCGAGTACCTGTATCGTTTTGGTGTCAACGGAACCGATCGCGACCCAGATCACGGCTGCATAAAAGCCCACAAACAGCAGCGGGCCCAGCAATGTCATGATCAGAAAAGATTTCTTTTTGACACGGACGAGGTATTCTCTTTTTATGACAAGGAAAATATTGCGCATTGGGAAGAAAGTTAAAGTTTTTTAAGCAGATCAGGCCTCTGGTATTTCATTGACAGACCGCATGAAAATATCGCTCATACTTGGGATATTCTCTCCGAAAGAACGGATCTCTACATTGGGTAAAAGACTGGTCAGCAATGCATTCGGGCTTTTATTTTCGCCAAGATGAATGGTAGCCCGCCGATAATCATTTTCAACTTCTTTGTCCGCCGAAATCTCATAAAGTCCCTCCAGACCGGATAGAGAACCTTTGTATTCCACAAAGTAGGTATTGGTTTTGAACTGCTCTTTGATCTCCCTTTTCGGCCCGTCAAGTATTTTTTTTGATTTATGAATCAATGCGATGTGATCGCAAAGCTCTTCAACGGTTTCCATTCTGTGTGTAGAAAAAATGATCGTGCAGCCTTTTTGTTTGAGTTCAAGAATTTCGTCGCGGATCAGGTTGGCATTAATGGGATCAAAGCCTGAGAAAGGCTCATCGAGAATAATCAGGTCGGGCTCGTGCAAAACAGTTGACACAAACTGGACTTTCTGCTGCATTCCCTTCGAGAGGTCGGACACACTTTTGTCCCACCACGTTTTTATATCAAATTTGACAAACCATGATTTCAGCTTGTCCATAGCTTCTTTTTGTGACAAACCTTTGAGCTGCGCGAGGTACAGCAGCTGGTCGCCTACTTTCATTTTCTTATACAAACCCCTTTCCTCAGGCAGGTACCCAATTCTGGAAATGTGCTTATCGCCCAGCAGCTCCCCGTCAAAAAGGATCTCGCCTTTATCCGGTCCTGTAATCTGGTTGATGATGCGGATCAGTGAAGTTTTACCTGCTCCATTGGGGCCAAGCAGACCGAAGATTTTCCCGCGTGGAATGGAGATACTTACATTGTCAAGTGCCACGTGATTGGCATATTCCTTGGTAACGTTTCTGACTTCTATGATATTCATTTGCTGAGAATCCGGGGTTAGGCACCAAAAAGTGCAAAGTAGAGGGGTAATATTAAAGTTACAAGCATAAACCGGATTTTGGTGACCAGCGGTAAAAATAAAAAAGCGGGCGGAGTACCGCTCGCTTTTTCGACTTGAATATGTCCGAAGTATCAGATCACGTATTTCTCTCTGATCTGGAATAAGATCCAGAAACCAAGTACGGCGCCGATGATCGCGCCAAGCAGGTAAAGTTGTACAAGGTTACTCACCACACCGATCAGCACAGCATAGTAAAGTAAATTCCAGCCCGCACGTTTTCTGGCGCGTAATGGACTAAATGCCATGAGGTACATAATGAGCGTGATAACGCCCAGTGCAATGCTCAAATAGAAATTGAACCCGATTCCGGCCGGCACAGCGCCGAGGCCTAATGCAGCACTTCCGATACCAAAAGCAGTGACGAGACCAAATACAGCGAGAATGGAGAGAATAAGGATAAAATAAGGTCCGTATTGAACAAGAAATTCCTTTACGCTTTCCGAGAAGGGCGGAAATTTGCCAAGAAAAATAGGTTCAAGTTCCTTTTCCAGAGGTAGTTTTGATTCCATGAGGGGCGATTTTTATGGTTAAAAAGAGATAAATAAATCTAGTCAGATTCCCTGCAAACCTAACGCCCCAATCTTTAACGTGCCGGTATTGTTTAGCCAGCGGCTGCTCCTTGGTCAAAAACCTATTTACTGGCTCCTGCTTAATCCTCCGGGTAGGGTACGAAAACAAAACCCGAGAATTCGCCGATCAATGCAAACAGGCAGCAGTACTCGTCCGCATTCTTAAAGTTTTCGGTAAAAAGCAGTACCGATTCTTCCCCGATCAGTTTACGATCTACAAACTCCTGCATATAAGATGCGCGGTAGCTGAAATTGTTTGAAAGTTCCTGTGCATCAATGAGCAATGCGCCGATGTGCAGCTCGTTGTTGGTTACCACAAAAATGGGAAAATCCGAGAATCCACGTTTGCGGATCTGGTAAGAAGCTTCCTTCAACTGGTCGGCCACTTTTATAAAATCCTCTGATATATGCCCCATCAGCTTCTGATTCAATTCCGGAGAATTGGCATCATCCATCAAGGCATTTTCGTTACTGTTGTTGATCATTTTTTTAGATACTTCGGCTTTCGGCGGTCGGCCGGCGGCGGATTTTTATATTACTTCGGTTTTCAGCTATCTACTGTCAGCATTTTAATTCGCAAGAAGCCGACTGCCGATAGCCGACTGCCGACAGCCACTTCCTACATTCTCGCTGCCAGCAACAACGTCAAATCTTTATACCGCATGTTGAAGCTTCGGGCGATGTGTGAGTTGGTGAGTGTTCCTTTGTGACAGTAAACTCCCTTCATAAACCACCGGTTTGCATAAATCATTTCCTCAATGCCGCCTATTGTACCGGTTTGCAACAAAAAAGGTAAAAATACATTGCTCAATGCAGTACTGGCCGTGTGCGCTACGCGT
Source organism: Dyadobacter sp. HNCC25DJ183 (assembly GCF_056895175.1). NCBI lineage: Bacteria > Pseudomonadati > Bacteroidota > Cytophagia > Cytophagales > Spirosomataceae > Dyadobacter > Dyadobacter sp. HNCC25DJ183. The sequence goes on along the minus strand of NZ_JBXHAP010000006.1, from coordinate 401,744 downwards.
GATGGAATGTTCGGGACGCAGTAATGGATCACGTCGTTATATTTGAAAATCGGATTCTTGTGTGTTGTCATCCGCGACGTTTCAAAGGAGCCGCCCTGATCAATACTTACATCGATGATCACTGAACCGGGCTTCATTTGCGACACCATATCTTTGGTAACAACCAGCGGGCTCAATCCGTTTTCAGCACGCATGGTGCCGATCACCACGTCCGCCCGGCCAATCGCCTCTGCAAGTATATCTGAGTCAATAATGGATGTATAAAGGTTTTGACCAATCGAATATTTCAGTCTCTGCAACCTGTAAATGTGCTTGTCAAAAACTTTCACATCAGCGCCTACACTGATTGCTGCCCGCGTGGCGTATTCAGCGACGGTACCTGCGCCCAGGATTACGATCTTGGTCGGCGGAACGCCCGTAATTCCTCCCAGGATAATGCCTCGGCCGCCATTTGGTGTAGACAGATACTCGGCCGCTATCAGAAGTACCGTGCTGCCGGCAATTTCTCCCATGGCACGGATAATCGGCTTACCTCCCACCTTGTCCTCGATCAGCTCATAGCCGATGCCAGTAATTTTCAGCTCATTCAGCTTCTCGAAATACTGCTTTTCCAGTGCAGGCAGGTTGAGTGCAGAAATCAGCGTGGTACCAGGCTTCACGTAGCCGAATTCACCATCAACCAACGGCTCGATTTTGAGGATTACCTTGGCCTGATATACTTCCTCCGGACTTTGCACGATTTTGGCACCGGCTTCGCTATACTCATGATCCGAAAGGTTCGCTCCTTTTCCGGCGTCTTTCTCAACCCAAACCTCATGACCGTTCCGCACGAGTATACCTACCGCGTCGGGCGTCAGTGCAATCCTGTTTTCCTGCAGTGAAACTTCCCTCGGCAGACCTATATGCAATGCATTCTGATCTTTCCTAACAGCCATTAACGACTCCTGGGGATATAATATCGACTGCTTGGCCAGCTCTTCGAAGCCGGTAATCTGTGATTGCGCCATTGAACGAAGAAAGTGAAACTAAATCCGGTATGTGTTATTCTTAAATCCTCTTTACTTGTAATATTCTCGTGCCACTTTCGTCTGCGCGAAGGTCGATATGCAGGTAATGTTCCGGCCAGAGGGACCCGATCATTCCCGGCCATTCAACGAAGCAGAATGAGCCTGAATCGAAATACTCTTCAATTCCCATATCCAATGCTTCCGTTTCATCTTTAATCCGGTAAAAATCAAAGTGATAAATGGAATCCTGACCTGCTGCGTACTCGTTTACAAGCGAGAACGTGGGACTTTGTACGTGTGACTGAACGCCTAAATACCTGCAAATTGCTTTGATCAATGTCGTTTTACCTGCTCCCATGTGACCTTCGAAAAGCCACACCGGCGTATCCCTTCCCAATTGCATCAGTTCTGAGGATACCTGCTCCAACTCCTCCAATTTGCTGAACCGTATTGTCACTGGCTGATTGCTCATTTTACAAAAATAAACATTTTGAAAGAACCGGGCATATAATGTGCATCGAAGACCTCCCTTAAAAGCAAAAAACCGGAGGTACTATCTGCCTCCGGTTCGTTTTTTTAAATACCATATTTACACCCGCCATTCCTTTTGCATTGCTCTTCCAAGCAACTTATCGGCTTCCTTATCCTGCGCGAAGTTCTCCTTCTTCGGGTCCCACTTCAATGAACGGCCCAGCCTGTATGCAATGTTGCCAATGTTACAGACACTCGCAGTCCGGTGACCGACTTCCACGTCACAAACGGGCGGCTTGCGCGACCTGATCGCATTGATGAAATCCTGGTAGTGGTTTGTACTGACATATACGTCCGACGCACCTTCCTGAAAAGCCTTATCTTTCAAAGACTCCGGCGTGGTTTTCAGCTCGCCTCTTGCAACAAATACTTCTCCCTCGGTCCCTACAAAGTGGCAATGCTGCTTTCCTTCCATCGGCCGGTGAATTACTTCCGTCCCATTTGCATATTTATAAACAAGCCCTTTTTGCGGATCCGAATAAATGAGCTCTACCGGTCCGCTGTTGTCCATATTCAGGCCCCATTGCGCTATATCAAACATATGTGCGCCCCAGTCCGTCATTCCTCCTCCGCCGAATTCATCATAGTTCCGCCAGGCTGGCCAGAACTTGGCATCCATTGCGGGCGCGAGCTGATTGTTATAAGGCCTGTCCACGGTGTTCGGCCCCATCCACATCTTCCAGTCCAGGCCTGCTGGCGGTGTTTCGGCTTGCAGATCCCACACTTTCGGCGGCCCGCCTACATTCACATATACTTTCTCAACCTTCCCGATCGCGCCACTGCGCACAAGCTGCACTGCCTTTGTAAATTCAGGCGCAGACCGCTGCATACTACCGGTCTGAAATACGCGGTTGTGTTTCCTGGTTGCATCCACCATTGCCCTACCCTCTCTGACTGTGAGCGACAAAGGCTTTTCGCAGTAAATATCTTTTCCGGCTTTTGCCGCCAGCACCGCCATGGAAGCATGCCAATGGTCCGGCGAGGCTATTACCACAGCATCAATGTCTTTGTCGGACAGAATTTGCCGGAAATCTGAATGCACTTTGGTAGCATTATAATCCGCTTTCCCCGTCTTTTCCGCATAGGATTTGTTAGCAGCTGCCGCAAAGGTTTCCAGCTTAATCGGGTAAATTTCGGAGGCCGCAGTCACCTGCACGTCGGGTAATGCGATAAACCGGTTTCGAAGTCCATTGGCCTGTCGCCCGCAGCCGATAAAGCCAAATACGATCTTGTCGCTCGGCGCGGTAAAACCTTTTCCTAAAACATGCCGGGGCACAATCATGAACGAAGAAACTACCGCTCCGGCTTTCAGAAAGTCTCGGCGGTTCAGACGTGATACATTCATATTTTTGACTAAAATATCCTGAATGAAAGTAAAATAAAGCGGGAAGTCAGTAATTCTACTGAAAACGTCGTCTTTGTAAATGGTACGCCGATGGCTATTCTTTTCCTAACATTAAAGACCATGATTGAAGCTCTTTCCCGCCGTGATTTTTTGATCAAAAGCGCTCTTGCAGGCAGTGCTGTCCCATTGCTTTCAAGTGACGCATTTTCAGCAAAGCCTGATACGAATGCAGATACGATAAAGGTTAATATTTTCTCAAAACACCTCCAATTCCTGAATTATCAGGATATGTCCGAAGCTGCGAAAGAAATGGGCTTTGACGGAATTGACCTGACAATACGACCAAAAGGCCACGTATTGCCGGACAAGGTAGAAACAGATTTGCCGCTGGCTGTTGAGGCAATGCAAAAAGCTGGCTTTTCGCCTTCGCTCTTCTGCACAGCAGTTGAGGATGCGACTAATCCGACAGACAAAAAACTACTGGAAACAGCGGCCAGGCTCGGTTTCAAGTATTACCGCATGAATTGGTATAAATACAACGACCAGAAAACAATCCCGCAGCTGCTGGAAGAATATCAGGGAAAAATGACCGGACTGAGCAAGCTGAACGAACAGCTCGGACTGACTGGTTGCTACCAAAACCATGCTGGTAGAATGGTTGGCGCTTCCATGTTCGAGATCTGGCAGATCCTGCAAAAGGCAAATCCAAAAACAATGGGCTCACAGTATGATATCCGTCACGCGACGCTTGAAGGCGGACTTTCCTGGCAAACCGGCTTTAATCTGATCCGCCCAAGTATCAGGACGATTGTACTTAAAGATTTTATGTGGGAAAAGACCAATGGGAAATGGGGACCAAAGAATGTGCCGCTTGGCGAAGGTATGGTCGATTTCAAAACCTATTTCAAATTGCTGAAAGAACACAAAGTTGAAGTGCCGATCTGCCTTCACCTCGAATATCCGCTCGGCGGCGCCGATCAGGGTGCATTTCAAATCACCGTAGATAAAAAGGTGGTTTTTGATGCGATGAAAAGAGACCTGGCCCGGGCCAAACAGCTGTGGGCAGAAGCTTAAAGCGCAATTTTGGCGGCGTGAAGTTACATTTGCATTAAGTCTAACTATTTAAATGATATGTCTTCAAAAATTCTGAATGTCGGGTTGATAGGTTTCGGATTATCGGGACGCTATTTCCATTCGCCGTTTCTGAGCACTAATCCCGGTTTTAAAATCAAAACCGTTGTTGAAAGAAGCAAGAACGAAGCGCAGGCTTTTGATCCGGAAATCGGGAATGCGCGCTCGGTAGACGAGCTGCTGAGCGACGAGTCGATAGACCTGGTTTTTATCTGCACTCCCAACGATACCCATTTCCCTTACGCAATGGACGCGCTGGAAAATGGCAAGCACGTCGTAATCGAAAAACCGTTTGCAGCTACCGAAGATGAAGCCCGACAACTTTTCGAGCTCGCCGAGAAAAAAGGCCTGGTACTCACCGCCTATCAGAACAGGAGATGGGATTCTGATTTTCTGACCGTCAAAAAACTTCTTTCGGAAGGAAAACTTGGCGAAATCATAGAATTCGAAAGCCACTATGACCGCTACCGGGAAGTGGTACCGACAGAATCTTGGAAAGAGAAGAGCGTACCTGTGGGCGGCAACCTTTATAACCTGGGGCCGCATTTGATCGACCAGGTACTGGTGCTCTTTGGCGAGCCGGAAACTGTTACTGCCGAGATCCGCACGGTACGGCCACATTCCGAGATTGATGATTATTTTGATATCCGCCTGGGTTATAAAGACAAGCTGGTTATCGTAAAATCGAGCCTGATGATATATGAAAACCACCTGCGGTACGTTTTGCACGGCACCAAAGGATCATTCATTAAAGGCGGACTGGATCCTCAGGAGGAAACTTTGAGGAAAGATATCCTGCCCACAACACAGCCCTGGGGCGTAGAGCCAGAAGATCGCTGGGGAAAACTATATAGCAACGATTTTACCGGCGCGATAGAAAGTGAGCCCGGGGATTATGCGCCATTTTACCAAAATGTATATGACGCAATCGTACACAATGCAGAGCTGGCTGTAAAGCCGAAAGAGATTCTGAGGACTACGCGTGTGATAGACCTGGCCGCGCAAAGCAGCCGCGAAAAGAAGGTATTACAGTTTTAGCAATACCCTTAAACAAGAAATGGCAGCCTCAAACCGGGCTGCCATTTTTATACTTGATCAACAAATTTATACTATTTTACTACCGCAGTTACCTGACGTTTTGTCTCCGTTGAGATAGAGAAAGGCTTTGTAGATACTTCGTTTCCGTTGCTGATAACGAAACTGTAGTTTCCGTCAGCAAGGTTTGACAGGTCAAATATTTTTGAGAAGTTCTCTGATTTTGGAAGTGAGGTGCTGTAAACAGTTTCTCCGCTGAAATTCTTGATAGACAAAGAAGATCTTTCTTTTACGTTTTCCAGAGTCAGTTTGAATTTCAATTCGCTGTTAGAAACAAGCTCGATCGACGCATTGTTTTCTTTTGCTTTGTCCGCAGCTACTGAAAAGTTTGCAGTTGATACTCCCACCAATACTGCAATTGCTAAAAATGTCTTTTTCATTTTACTTAATGTTTTAAAGTCGTTAATAATTGTACTTTTTATATTTTCAATCTTTTACTATCACTGCACTAGTCAAAAATTAAGTTTCTTGCTGATTCTTAACCGTTTTGACAATTCAAAGGTAGCTGGATCGTGCATTAAAAGTCAATAGCCTGATTTTGAGTTGAAGAAAGTTCTTTTTGTTGTTATCTATCAATATTAGAATAGTTATATGTTTCTAATGAAAGTACAACAACTCGTTTGAAATTTGACAGATAACTGTAAAAAGTACAATTAGAGGTTTGTTGTACTTTTCGTTGAATTTGCAGGAGTTATGAATTTTGTACTGCCACGAATGCACGAATGGACACGAACGTTAATTTGCTGCATTCGTGTGCATTCGTGCATTCGTGGCAAAAAACCTTAAAGTAATTTGCCGCCGTTCCCGTCTACCTGATTGGTAATACCTTATCCCAACGCTTGTCCCAGAAAAAACCAAATATCATCCAGACCGTCGCTGCATACAGCAAGCAGTTAATGGGATTCATTCGTCAGCGCGTGAATTCCGATGAGGACGCGGAGGATATTTTGCAGGATGTGTGGTACCAGCTGAGCAGCGTACCCGAGGTGGAGGCAATCGAGCAGGTTGGAAGCTGGTTGTACCGGGTGGCCAGAAACCGCATTATAGACAAGTACCGGAAGCAAAAGCCCGATTTTCTGGAAGATTACGGGTATGAAGACGAAGACGGCGAGTTTAATTTCAAGGAAATTCTGCTGGCCGACGACAATTCGCCGGAAACAGCTTACCTGAAAGAAGTCTTCTGGGAGCAGCTCACCATTGCATTGGAAGAACTGCCCGAGAACCAGCGACAGGTTTTTATCTGGAACGAAATGGAAGACCAGACTTTCCAGGAGATCTCGGATCGCACCGGAGAAAATATCAAAACCTTGATTTCCCGAAAAAGATATGCCGTCCGCCACCTTCGTGAACGGCTTGAAACGGTTTACCGGGAGTTTGTAAATTATTAAATTTGTCAACCATGAATAAGCGCAATATGAAAAGAAGGCGGCTTGCATTTTTATTCCCTGTTTTTGCCCTGCTTGCCGCATTGCTGCTGGGCGCAGCAGTGAAATTCCTGTGGAATGCAACACTGCCTTTGCTCCTCGACGTAAACGAGATCAACTATTGGCAGGCGGTAGCACTATTGGTATTGTGCCGGATATTGTTCGGCAATTTCGGCCGGCCGGGAGGAGGCGGACCGCCGCGTTGGGGCAGGTGGAACCGCGAGAATGGACCTTCGCGCTTTGGCGAGTGGCGCAACAAATGGAAGGAAATGACGCCCGAAGAAAGGATCAGGTTCAAGCAGGAAATGCGGAACCGATGCAGAAAGCCGCCAGAAAATATGTAGCAAAGCCCGGTCAGCCGACCGGGCTTATTTTTTTCAAAATTTAAAGTAAAATCCTGACTGGCACGTCTACCTGATCAATGCATTGAAGTGCATTGTATCAAACATTTAATCAAACTGGTTCAGCCATGATCACACCCGTTTTAAGAGTAATACTTGCAGGCATCCTGGGCGGCTTTCTGCTGTTTCTAATCCCATTTCTGATTTTCAAGGCACTCCTGTTCTTTCTGGTTTTCGGTCTGATTTTCCGTCTGGCTGTGGGCAGGAGACATTTCGGAAGATGGCGGGGACGCAGGTCCCGTACGCCGTTTTATGATCATTATGAGATTTATGAAGAAAAAGAGAGCCTGCGAGATTTGTCCAACAACTATCCAAAACAAATTTAACCATGAGAAAAAGCACCAAAATGTTACTGGGAATCAGCGTAGCGCTGATTACAGCCGCAAGCCTCCACCTGACCGCTGGAACGCGATTTCACCCCAGACAATTTCGCGGACACGGTTTCCGGCATTGCGACGGGCACTGGGGTAAGTTCGAGAAACCTGCCGACCTGAACCCGGGATTCGAGCGCAGGTATTAATTACTATTCATCAAAGAAAACAGAAAAAACATGTGTAATAGATATGGAAACCGTGGCTTCGGAGTGCGCCACGATCACTACAGCCGCTTTGCCGGCAACTCCCGTGAATACCGTGTACCGGTGAATATCCTTAAAAATGAAGGCGAATATCAACTTTTCGTCTTCGCACCTGATCGGTTAAAAGAGGATTTCAGGATCAATTTAAAAGGACACGAACTGAGCATTTCTTACCAGCTGAAAGAAGAAGCACGCGAAAACCGCAATTGGGTAAGGCATGAATTCAGTAAAACTTCATTTGAGCGGACATTCATGATCGACGAAACCGTAGATGCCGAAAATATCTGCGCTGAATATGAAAACGGCATTCTCCTCCTCACACTTCCGATTATCCCGGGCGCTGAAAAGCCTGCACAGGAAATCAAAGTCAGTTAGTACGGCCCGCATTGAATGCAAAAATCCCCGGACCGAGTTGATCAGGGGATTTTTGCATTTAATAGCATACTTATTCAATGTGAACAGCAAGCTGATTTTTGAACAGGTACCAGCTATTTGACAGTTCTTTTTACACCCCGGGAATCTTCAATCACTGCCTCGGAAACATAAGGAGGCAGTGCCAGTACGTGGCTTGACTGTGAAAGGAACGAAGATCCATAGCTTAACTCTTCTTTCCTGCTTTTCCCATTTTTCAGTTTCAGCAAAGCAGTTGTTTCAGAACCGGATACCGGTATGAGCCGCGCCGAATGCGTGGACTGATGGAAACGAATGGAATCCCTGTTTTGCGAAGTAGCAGTCAGCCAATTACCTCCCGCAGTAGAAACTCTGACCGTCGCTTTCGCATTGCCTTTGGTAAGATAGCCGCTTGCCGTGTGACTGAGTGGCTGGAAAGTACCATTCCCATTGCCTTTTAAAACCAATCCGTAAAAAGCATCGTACCTGCCAACGGAAACTTCGGACCCATAATCATTTCCGGAAACCAGCAAATCCAGATTCCCATCCTGATCAAAATCATCGGCTATCATTCCGAACAGCGGCGCAAACTGTGCCTGTAACGGCAGCTCGCGTATTGAGAATTTACCATTGCCGAGATTTTCAATGTAGCTGCTTTTCATCCAGTTTGCGGTCAGGTGCAGCGCATCCTTCATTTCTTCCGGCTTCAAAATGTCTGTCAGTGAAGCCTGCGCAAACTTGCTGTATTCCTGAAAACGTTGCCTTACCTGAATGATCTGCTTACCGAGATCGTCCCTGGTATTATATGGAAATTCCTTATAGGATTGATCCTCAGCTTTATAGAAAATTGTGGGAATAGCGTCAAAATAACCATCATTGTTAAAATCTTTGGCATAAACATGAACCGGACGCTCGTCGGAAGCGCGGCTTAACGTATTCGCACCCAGGTTACCGCCGATGTAATCCATATCTCCGTCATTGTCGAAGTCACCCGCAACCAAACTTCCCCACCAACCTTTTTTGTTTTCAATACCCGACACGATCTTGCTCAGCTTTCCCTTGTCATTTTTCAAAAAAGTAATCGGCATCCATTCCCCTGCAACGACCAGGTCCATCCAGCCGTCGTTGTCGAAATCAGTCCATAATGCGTCACAAACGAGACCCATATTCACCAGTTCAGGCGCTACTGACTTTGTCACATCCGAAAACCTGACACTTCCCTTTTGCGAATCATTTCTCAAAATGTAGCTCGAAACCGGCTTGGGATACATGCCCGACTCCACGCGGCCGCCCACAAACAGGTCCAGGTCACCGTCTTTGTCAAAATCAACCGCTTTTACGCAGGAACCATTGACCAGCAGATTGGGTAGTGCCGCAGTGTCAATGCTGAATTTGCCTTTGCCATCGTTGAGGTAAAGTATACTTCGCAATCCCGGCGAATCCCGGTTGATCTCATAGCTTCCACTTACGACGAACAGGTCAAGGTCACGGTCCCCGTCCGCATCAAAAAGCAGCACGCCCATATCCTCGGTATCTTTCTCCAAACCGTCGGCACCGGGCAGCAAATCTGAGACTTTAAAACGCCCGCCTGCCTGCTGAATCAAAAAGCGCCCTTTGTGCTGCATGGCGCCGCCCACGAAAATATCGTCAAGCCCATCACCATTCACATCTCCCGCAGCCATCGATGGCCCGAATTGCGACATTTTATGCGGCAACAGCTTTTGTACATTGAAATCAATAATATCCGTTTCTTCGTGTACATAGGGCACATTCAGTACATTGGTTATGTCGGTAAAAAGTGGCTTAACAGCTTCTTTTGCGGCATCTAGATTGTTTCCTTCCACTGCATTCTTTTCGCTTACGACAAGAACCTGGTTTGCCTTTACATTCTGAAAAATCTGGGATTTACCTCCTGGCCAGGTTACTTTAAGACGATCTACCTTTTGTATTTTCCCTAAACCAAAATGCACAATGGGCTCAACAGTTGAGAGGTAGCCGCGATAAGGTGAATTTTCAGCGATCTGTTTTTGTCCGTTTGCATAGGTGATCTCCACAACCGCCCCTATTCCTTTCTGGTTATACCGCTCCCCCTTAAAACCTATCCGCAAAAAGTTGCTTTCTGTCGGTTTAATCTGGATACTGTTATTCCTGAACACAGAAGCCGAATCGTTGATATTGTTGACTACATAGTCGAGGTCGCCGTCATTGTCCAGATCTGCATAAGCCGCTCCATTCGAAAAACCCGAATTTTCTATTCCCCAGTCGCCGGTCACATCTTTGAATGCAAGGTTACCCGTGTTTTTGAATGCAAAGTTTTTGAGCTTGACTGCCGGCACATAGTCCAGCATCATCTTAGGCTCCATAATGCTCGACACCTCATTCCGGTAAGCAATAAAGTCCAGATCAGTGATATCACGCGGAAATCCATTGGTAATGATCATATCCCGCAATCCGTCATTGTCAAAATCGGTAACCATCGGTGCCCAGCTCCAATCGGTTTCAGCAATCCCGCTCAGCAAGCCCACTTCACTAAAAACGGGATCCTTACTGTTACCGGCTGCACCGAGGTTCAGCTGCAATGTATTCCGGGCAACCTGGTACTGGTATCCGAAAAGCTCATTATTCTGGTAAGTGACGTAGCTGTTCGCTGGCGTCATCATCTTTTTGCGCTTGTTTGTAGCAGGCATCATATCCACCGCAATCACATCTACCAGCCCGTCATTATTGATATCCGCCACATCATTTCCCATCGCCGAATGCGAGGTATGCTTGAAATAAGAACCTGCTTTGTCCGTAAAAGTCCCGTTACCATTGTTGATATACAGCAAATCATTCGTCAGGTAATCGTTGGTCACGTATATATCTTTCCACCCGTCCTGATTAACATCTGTTACATTCACCCCCAAACCATACCCTTCGATAAGAATGCCCGCTTCCTTTGAAACGTTTGTAAAAACCGGATGCTTCAATTCCGCATTCCAGTCATTCCTGTAAAGTCTGTCCGTTCTCCGCGAAGATCCATCGGCGATTTTCTTGTGGTATCTGTTCGGAAAGTTGTTGTCGTCCATCTCATTAACGACCAGAAAAAGATCCAGGTCTCCGTCGTTATCATAGTCGAAAAAGGCTGCATTGGTCGTGTGTGTAGTGTCAGCAATTCCATATTCTTTGCCCATTTCCTTGAAAACAGGCACCCTGTTCGCATCAAGCCCCTGGTTGACGTAAAGCATATTTTCACGCTCGCTTGGCACATCGCGAACCGATGCACAAACGTAAATATCTAGGAGGTTATCATTATTGATATCAATGAGCGCTACCCCGGTAGACCATTTATTCTTTGGCGCTACTCCGGCCTTTTCCGTTACATCTTCAAACTTGAAATCCCCTTTATTCAGATAAAGCTTGTTTTGCGCGGTGTTCCCTGTGAAATAAACATCCGGCAGGCTGTCATTGTTAAAATCCCCGAGTGCAACGCCGCCGCCATTGTACACATACTCAAATGCGAGGATGTTCATGGTATCGTTTTCCGTGATCCGGTTCGAAAAGTTAATCCCTGTTTCGTCAGTGTCCAGTTCGGTAAACGTTTTAAGATCCTTTTTGCAGGATATCAGGAACACAGCTAATAAAACAGACAGGATGGAATACTTTGCCGTCATTAATTTCAATGTGGTAAAATGAAGAAGGATTGTCCTAAATTAATAAAGGAGATGGCAAATGAATACCATCTCCTTTTGTTTGTTTGTTAAAAACTGTTAGTAGCCTGGATTCTGGACAAGTACGTCTTTTCCTACAAGGTCAATCTGCTCTTGTGGTACCGGAAGATACTCATTCTTGTTAGGCGTAAATTTCGCTCCACCCAATGCACCGCTCAGCTTTTTGCTTTCGTAAGTCAGGTAAGCATTGATTTCGGTAGCAGCTGTTCCCCAGCGAACCAGGTCGTAGAAGCGGTGACCTTCACCTGACAATTCAAGTTTGCGTTCAAAGCGAACTGCCTTGCGCGCTTCATCTTTGGATGCCCACGGCGTTTTGTACAGACCGATTACATAGTTTGCCGCATTCGCACCTTCTTTGGTTTTAACAAAGCTTGAAGGAAGCGAAGCTCTTTCGCGCACCATGTTGGTGTATTCACGTGCTTTTTCAAGTGAACCAACTTCGATTTCAGCTTCCGCAGCCATTAAAAGTACATCTGCAAAACGAATGATATTCACGTTGATAGCTGTATAACCCGGCGTCCAGGAGCTGTTATCCTGCAGTGAACCTACGTCCGATTTGTAATAAGCATACTTTTTAGGTGAATAAGGTCCTGCGTTTGCCTGGTTACGGATCCAGTCAGCTCCCGGGTGATTGATCCAGTCGAGGTAAGGAATTCCGCGACGACCAACTGAGTGGTCTAAACGTGGATCAAGCGGGCCAGCATCCGGCGTGAATGCTGCATTACTTTTCAAGCCCATATCCGATTTCACTTCATTCGCACCTACGTTGTAAGATCCATCCAACAATGGAAGACCGTTTGCGTTGGTACGGAAAGAGTTAACCAGCTCAAAGCTTGGCGAGAAAAACCCGCAGCAGTTACCAGGACCGTTTGGACCTGTGTTGTAAGGCCAGTTAAGGTCAAAATCAGGGTTTGCGTTGTTTACACTACCTGTGTTTGCTGCCGCCTGAATTGCGAATACCGACTCTGAGTTATTGTCGTTTGCAGCCTTGAATGCATCTTGAAAGCGTGGTACCAGCGCGTACTTCTTACCGTTTGTGGTTTTTCCGTTAGCGATAATCAGGTCGTACAAAGTTTTTGCGTCTGCAAACTTCTTCTGGTACATATACACTTTCGCAAGGTAAGCAGCCGCACCCCATTTGTTGATCCGGCCGGCAGCTGTCTGCGTTTCAGGCAGGTTTTCGTAAGCAAATTTCAAGTCAGCCTCAATCTTTGGATACAAATCGGCTGTATTGGGGACTTTCTCGATACCTGTACCGTAATCTACTGTTTCGTCTACATAAGGTGTGTTGTTAAAACCTCTTTTCAGCTCGAAGTAGTAGTGGGCGCGCAGGAATCTCGCTTCTCCGCCAATTCTCTTCTTGTCTTCGTCAGTTACGTCTGCGGGATTGGTACCCAGCAGTCGCATCACCAGGTTAGCACGCGCTACTCCTTCGTAATTACCTTTCCATTTATCAACAATTACACCTTGCGTGGACAGATATTCGAAACGCTGGATCGGGTTGATATCACTGAAATCACCCGGGTCAGTTCCTTTGTTGGCATCGCCACCACGGATACTTCCCCAAACCCAGTTACTCGCGCTCGCCATCCTGTTTGCACGGCCGTTCAATTGTCCGTAAACAGAAACCAGCACACCTTCTATCCCTTTTTTGGTAGAAAGCTGGCCCTCATCAAGCTGGCCGGTTGCCGGTATTTCCAAAAAGCTTTCCTTACACGAGTAGCCGATCAGCATTAGCGTGATTAAAACCAGAAGGCCACTCTTTGATATTATTTTTTCCATTTTCTTAGAAATTTTAATCGATGTTCTAAACTGTTATCAATCAGATTTTGGCTTTATTAAAAACCAAGATTGATCCCAACTGTGTAGCTTCTTGTAATAGGATAGTTACCCAGGTCGATACCGAAGTTGGTATCAGCACTTCCGCCCACACCTGGATCCAGACCTTTGTATTTGGTTACAGTAAACAGGTTGTTGGTAGAAGCGAATATTCTCACCTTTTGCATGCGGATCTTGCTCAGCAGGTTTCCTGGCAGCGTGTAGCCCAATGTCAGGTTTTGCATTCTGAAGAAACTTCCGTCTTCCACATAGAATGAGTTGGACTGTGTGTTGGTACTGAAGTTGGAAGTGCTTTCGAAGATCGGTGTTTCAGTGTTGGTATGGTTAGGCAACCATGAATCTTTCACGCGGGCACTTACAGCAGCACCGGTAAATGAAGGATAGAAGTCTGTAAACCATTTTGAAACGTTGAAGATCTTGTTACCGATCGAGGTATACAGATAAGTCTCAACATCAAAACCTTTGAAAGTAAACTTCAGATTGACACCACCTGTGAATTTTGGAACCGGGCTGCCAAGGTAAGCACGGTCGTCGGTAGTGATTGCACCGTCGCCATTGATATCCTCATAACGGAAGCGGCCCGGGGCTGCTCCTTCCTGAGTAGCTGCTGCATCCACCTCTGCATCGTCTTTGAACAAGCCTACCACTTTGTAACCGTAGAATGAAGATATAGAGTAACCAATCTGATTTCTGATCGGCTTAATTCCGCGGAAGTCTGGGTTAACAGTCAAATATTCGATGCCAGGAGCAAGTGATTCAATGTTGTTTTTCAAAACACCGGCAGTAAAGTTGAACTCGTAGCCCAGATCATTGGTAATGCGGCCGCGGGTAATCACCTGCAAGTCAATCCCTTTGTTGGACATTTTACCTACGTTAACCGAAGGAACAGCTGCGTCGTATCCGGCAGTTGCAGTTACCGGAACCTGGAACAACAGGTCTTTGGTATCTTTTTGCCAGAAATCCACGATAATGTCCAGTTTGCCTTTCAGGAATGTTCCGTCGATACCGATGTTCTTGGTGATACTGGTTTCCCATTTCGCATCCCGGTTTCCGATACGTGTACGGTAGTAACCTTCCAATGCGCTGGAATTGGTACCATTCAAATCGTAAGAAGATTGGCCCAGGCTTGCACCGTACAAGCTGTACTGGTTGTTAGGGTCTACGTTGTTAGAGTTACCCATCAAACCATAACCACCTCTAACTTTAAGTTCTGTAATAAATGGAATACCCTTCATGAAGTTCTCGGAAGAAAGTCTCCATGCAGCAGAGAATGCCGGGAATACCCCGTAACGGTTGTTAGATCCGAAACGTGAAGAACCATCGCGACGCACAACTCCTGTTACGATATACTTGTCATTGAATGTGTAGTTAGCTCTGGCGAACAATGAATAAAAGTTTACGCCTTTGTAAAAGTCACTTCCTACGATCCGAGAACCTACATTGTTCATATTAATGTAGTTGATATCCGTAGAGAACGGGTTCAAGCCGGAAGAGTTCTGGTTTTTACCTGCGCCGCTGTTCAATGCTTCCTGACCAAGCAACAAATCCAGATTATGTAGTCCGAATTGCTTTTTGAAGTTCAGGGTATTGGTAAATGTCCACGCAAAACGGTGGCCGGATCCTTCATTGTAACCGAATGCAGAGTTGTTTTCCGAGTTCTCGTACTGCAACCTGTTAAATCCGCGGTTGGCATAATTGCTGTACTGAGCACCAATGCTGGATCTGAATGTAAGTCCCTGGATAATGTCAACCTCTGCATAGAAGTTACCGAAGCCATTTCCTGCAAATGCATTGTTATCTTTCAAACCATCACGTGCGGCAACCGGGTTTCTAGGGTTGTTAAATCCTTTGGCAGCTGTACCGGCATATCCACCGAACTCATCATAGACAGGGATAATGGAAGGCATACGGAAAGCTGAAAGAATGTCATTTTCATCAGCCGCAACACCCTGACCACCATTTCCTCCACCAAGACCAAGTACCTGCAGATAAGTAAACTGAGCATTCTGCCCGATCCGAACATTTTTCAACACGTCAAATTCAGTGTTAATGCGGAATGCGTAGCGTTTGAAGCTGTTGTTGAGCAAGATACCTTTTTGATCCTGCGCACTGAAACCTGCATAAACACGGCTATTCTCACCGCCGCCTGAGAAACCCAGGGTGTGACGCTGCAATGGCGCATTTCTTGTAACCGCATCATACCAGTCAGTACCCTGCTTGTTCGCACGAACTACCTGATAGATCGTACCGGCAGCAGGATTAATGTTGTATTTCTTACGTTCTGCTTCCAGGTCCAATGTACCTCTCACGCCGGTAGCTCCACCTACGTTGATATAATCCGGTAAAACCGGGGTATCGCCTGTTCCATACTGGCCTTGTGCCACGCTGTTGAATTTTGGCAGCGAGTCACCCTGAAATGCATCATTTCTGATCGCCTGCCAGGTCCAGTCAGCCTGTTCCTGCGGGTTCAGCATCGGCTGGCCTTTTCCTGGTGTTGTAAAACCAAACAGACCATCGTAAGTAATAGAAAGCTTTTTAGCTTTCTTGGTACCTTTTTTGGTTGTGTAAACGATTACACCGTTCGCTGCCCGTGCTCCGTAAATGGAAGCCGCCGCCGCATCTTTCAATACCGTAGTTGATTCAATGTCATCTGGGTTAAGGAAGTCAGTTGAATTTGTAGGTACCCCGTCCACCACATACAATGGTTCGTTACCACCGAATGCACCAAAACCACGTACGCGGATCTGGCTTGTTGTTCCCGGCTGGCCGTTTGTAATTACTGTAACCCCGGCAACACGTCCCTGCAGCTGCTGCTCAACGTTACCCGATGGCGTAGCTGTCAGGTCTTTTGACTTTACTGTCGATACCGCACCGGTTGTCTCGCGGCGGCTGTCGACGGTGTAACCGGTAACAATCACCTCTTCAAGCGCAGATACATCGTCGTCCATTCTGATAGACAATGAACTCTGATTTCCAACCACCACTTCCTGGGTTTTGTAACCCACAAAACTTACAATGAGCGTAGCGTCAGGAGCGCCAACATTCAGTGAAAACTCACCGTCTGCATTGGTGTTGGTACCGCTTTGAGTTCCTTTAACTACTACTGTCGCACCCGGAATTCCCGTTCCTGCCACGTCAGTAACCTTTCCTGTAATTTTTCGATCCTGAGCAACTGCGACGAGCGCCGCGAAACTGAGCATGAAGGAGAATAAGACACTCCAGCGGGAGTTCTTGTAAATTCTTTTCATAGTTTTCTATTAGGTTAATAATTTATTAAGCAATCAAATCTATTATTATTCGGACAATTAATTGTCTGTTTGCCACTAATATTTTCATTCGAATATATTTTAGTATTATAAAAAGATAAAATAATGTCATACCCTATGTTCAAAAGTGCATTTACAGCCTGTTTAAGCGGTTCACGTTATGAGTAACTGTTGTACGATTTTAGCTATGCCGCTGATAGTTGCACTTCAAAAGATGAAAATCCTACCGGTGTCTTTTCTGAGGATCAGGGTAGCCGGACTGGTGCTGTCCGCATTGACAATCGCCTTCGCCGGGTGCAAGTCTGCAGGCGAAAAAAAGCGCGTGGAAGAAGGGCGCGAGCTGGCCAAAGTGTACTGCGCAAACTGCCATCAACTCCCCGACCCCGGGCTGCTTGATAAAGTGACCTGGCGCGATGCAGTACTCCCGGCAATGGCCGAAAAACTAGGCATCGAGGTACTGGAAGGAAACATGTATCTGCACAGTAAATCGTCGGCACTTTCCTCACTCGACTGGCAAAAAATTTTGGCGTTTTACGAAACACTTGCGCCGGATTCGCTCACGCAAATCGCTCAAAAACAGCCAGGAATAATGAAAAATGGACTGTTTTCTATCAGGAAGCCAGCCGAAGATTCGGCTGTTGCAAGTACTATGCTGGTCAGGATCGATACCGCGACGCACTCCGTTTTTTCAGGCGCTGCCATGGAGTCGGCGATATTTTCTTACAATGCAAAGCTTCGTAAAAGTCTGCTCAGCAAACTCCCCTCGCCTCCGGTCGACCTGCATATTCCCGCAGAAAAAGGAGCATTGAATCTGCTCACCTGCATGGGCGGGATGAGCGCATCGGACGAGACGAAAGGGCAGGTAATTTTGCTTGAAAAACATCCCGGACCGAAGCTGCAATTTTTGTCAAAAGGATTGATCCGCCCCATTGAAACCCGGCCGATCGACAGCAATCGGGACGGACTTACTGATTATACGATCTGCGCATTCGGGCATAACCAGGGAGGATTGTACCTGCTTAAACAATTAAGCGACGGGAATTTCACAAAACAGGTAATCCGGGAAATGCCAGGAGCAACGTACACCAATATACGTGATATCAACAACGATGGCTGGCCGGACATAGTCGCACTCTTCGCACACGGCGACGAAGGGATCTGGCTTTTTACAAACGACCGGAAAGGCGGGTTCACAGAAAAGAACATCCTGCGCTTTCCTCCGGTGTTCGGGTCAAGCAGTTTTCAGCTAGCCGATGTAAATCAGGACGGGCTGGAAGACATCATCTACACAGCTGGCGACAACAGCGATTATTCCCGCATTCTCAAACCTTACCACGGTTTGTACATTTTCACGAATACGGGAAATTTCACTTTTAAACAAACCTTCTTTTATCCCATAAACGGCTGTACAAAAGCGATTGCAGCAGATTTTGATAAGGACGGAAAGCTGGATATTGCTACGATTGCATTCTTCGCAGATCTCAAAAACAAACCCTTTGAGAAATTTTTGATTTTTAATCAGGATCAAAAAAGCGGTGTTTTCACGCCAAAGCGACTTCCGGTTGATCAGCTGGGGCGATGGATTTGTATGGACGCGGCAGACTGGGACAGTGACGGCGACATTGATATTGCACTGGGAAACTTTTCGCGGGGCTTTCTGAACCAGGATCGCGTGCAGCCCGACTGGAACACCAGACTTCCCTTTATTATTCTGGAAAATACCAGCGTCGCGAACATTCCCCGGTAGCTAATCCTCCCGTTTCCAGTCAGCGGGAAGCAGATTGGCAAAGCGGTCATTGCCGAGATCACCTGCAATCTCAAATCCCATTGGCATCACCACCCAGCCTTGCGGGGTTACCACCATATAGCCCTGCGGCATTGAGATCTGCGTGTAGGAAAACGGCATATCCGAATAGGGAGAGCGACCACGTTTTTGCATGTTAAACACTTCCAATGTCGTTTTTGAAACGATCAGCCGCTCTGTCGACAGCTCTCCCGGACGCACAAGCCGTATTCCTCTCACCTGCTCGATCCGGTTGTTCAAATGGTTTTTGATGGTATTATAACCCGGCGCACTTCGCACTGTATTGAAGCGGCGCAGTGAATCGGGAATAACCTGGTACACCTGAAATCCCTCTTCGCGCAGACTGTCTGACACCATACTTGCGATCAGGTGTTTGAGTGAGCCACGATAGGCAACCTTCTGGTTTTCGCGCCAGCGCATTTTCTGTGCCTCATCTTTGGGTACCAGGAGTTCAAAGCGCGTGCTTCCGCCATAGTACACCTTACCGGCGAAGTAGTCGAAATCATCCAGATCCTGGTGAATGCGGTACCCAAGTGCCTGATTTTCAATGATCAGCGCATTGTTTGTTTGTGCACTGAGGTGACCATTATCGTCGAGGGAAATGCGGAGCACTTCGGGGTTGATGATCTTGCAAAGCTTGCTGAACTGGTTGTTTCCCAGTAGCTCTCTGGTAATAACTTTCAGATGTTTTTCACGCTTTTTGTCTTTCCGGGCATAGACAGTAACACCTTGCAGCTCCATTCCCTCCTTCAACTTAAACAGCACCGTTTTGGTACCAGGCTGCTCGAAGCGCAAAGTTTGCTTGATCGTTTCGTAGCCGAGAAACGACACCGCCAGTTCGAGGTTGCCGATCTGGAGATTAGGAAGTTTGTAGTTCCCATTCTCATCCGCATTGGTCCCAATGGACGAATTGTTGATAAAAACGTTGGCAAAAGGAAGCGGTTTTCCCGTTTTCTCATCCGTGACCTTGCCCACCAGCGTAACAGTGGCCGGCTGCTGTGCGAGAGAAATGTGACCTGCTAAAAAAAGCAGCAAGAGCAGCATTCCAGCCTGTTTACAAAAAATCAAATATCTGAACCGGGGAGTGAGCCGCATTAATAAACTTGCTTTTTTGCAAAGATAAAGTGAAGTGTTTAAAACCAATGGTTATGTATGTTGATAAAAAAAGTCAGTCGCGCACAATCAGGAAATCAGATCGCACGCGACGGACTTAACATGGCTAAATCAGGGAGTAGTTTTAAGTGTAACGTTCCGCTGAGATGAAGGGAGACCATTCTCTGCGATTACTTCTGCAAACAGCACTATCGTTGCGTTTCTGGACTGGGGTGCCTTTACAGGTACCTTAACAACATAATTCCGCAGTTCAGTATCGTATTTCTGAGTCCCGGCTGGCAATGTGGCAAGAAGTGTCTGTGTGCCGGTGGTTGTAGCTGCGCTATATACCTTAAATTCCTGCACTCCGATCTCCGAGGTGTATTCGATGTTCACATTGACTGTCGTAGCAGAATCTACCGTGATACCGGGCTGCAACACGCCCGCCGCCGAGTACACTTTTGTATCACCAAGCCATAAAACAGCAATCTGAGCTACTTTCCCGTTACTTACCAATAAGTCGTCAAACAGGTCCGGCTCTTTATAGCAGGAACTCAGGAATACGAGTACAAACATTGGCGCACAGACCAATCTGATATATTTCTTCATAATCGTTTTCAGTTGTGGGTGAAAAAGTTATTTGGTAAAAAGCCACATCGGCACCGCCGGATCTTTCTGATTAGCCTCTACCGACTTTGAATTGCGGGTAATCTCCGAATCCGGGTAGCGCATCCGCTGAATGCGGTTTCCCTGCAAATCGGGATTGACATTTGTGGGCATTGGAAAATCCAGGTAATTGTACTTCCTGATATCAGTCCAGATATCGCCGATCAGCAGCATCGCCTTAAACTTCTCTGTAATAATGTGCTTCAAAGTAAGCTTCCCTGCCCCTGCATTCACCGGCGACGAGGCGATGTAGGTGGCGATATCTGCATTGGAAACGCCCACTTTCCGCATATTGGCCGTGATCATTTCCAGGTAAGCACCGTAGCCGCTTGCGGTAGTACCAGCCGAAATTTCGGTACCTCCATTGAGCAGAAAACGCGCCTCCGCCTCGATCGCGGCCAGCTCGGCGTAAGGCATCATTACCAGCGGCGAGTTAATGCCCGAGTGCCAGGATGCGGCAGTAAGGTCCACCGTTGAGCCGCTGCCTGAACCAGGTACCACACCTGCGTAAACGGTCTGACTGCCTTTCAGCGAAATCACTTTCGGCAACCGCGGATCAACGACGCCCTGCTTTTCTCCATTCATCAGATCCACAAAGGTATTCGTGAAGGTAACCGACAAATTGCTCGTAGTATTCGGGATCGCAACGCGACTGTACCACGGGTTCAGGTTTTTGGAATTGTATTGCAGCTGAAAATCATCTTCGTTGCCTGTCATTCCTTTTTCCAATGCATCCAGTGCCGCCTGCGCAGCTGCTTGAGGGTTCTTTTTCGATAAATGCATGGCATACCTGGCTTTCAACGAATATGCCAGCTTTGTCCATTTGGAAACATCGCCCCCATAAATAAGGTCGTCAGCGACAGGTTTAGCGCCGCCGGTCTTGCCCAGCTCAGTAACAGCTTCATCGAGCAGCCGCTGCATGCTTTCGTAAATTTGCTGCTGGGTATCATAAGCCGGCGTAAAGTTTTTCTGGTCAGCCTGGGAAAAAGGAACATTCTCCCAGCTCACAGTAGCAAGACCGAGATTGTATGCCATTAAAACTTTGGCAATACCCACATAAGCCGGCGCATTTTCGCTGGTACCCTTTTGAATAATTGCATTCAATTGCGGCACAACGTACAAATAGGTATTCGTCCATCCCAGCGTATTATCCGTTTCAGCATAGGTATCAATCCCGTTTGCTCCGATCGCATTACCGAGCTGCTGTGCATACTGGCAGGCCACATAAGCCTGCTGGTAACTCGCCTCGCCGGTATAAAATTGAGCAGTGGGCAATAATTCCTGCAAACTTGCTTCCGCTTTCAGGGTCGGATCTACATTAATGTCCAGAAATTGATCGCAGCCTGCCAGAAACACCATAGCGGCGCACAGTGTCAATATTTGTTTCAAAGATTTCATAGGATCAGAAGTTAACATTTACGCCAAGCTGAAAACTCTTCGTAGCAGGATTATTCCTGCCCACAAAACCGATCAGGTTTGTGCCTGAACCAAACGTAAGCGCCTCCGGATCATAGCCGCGAAAAGGTGTATTGAGGTAAAGATTTGTCCCGGTAAAACTAAACCGGACACCTCCTTTGAAAACGGTATTCGCAATCAGGTTCTTGGGCAATGCATAATTCAGGCTGACCGTCCTGAGCCTGAACCACGATCCGTCCTGAATAGTAAAATCGGCTGCATTGCCCATATAGCGGGCAGTGGAGGGATTGTAAAATGCGTCGTCGAGTACTACTGCCTTTGTATTCGGCACATAAGTAACTTGTCCGTCCGCGCCTTTTTGCTCAACAACTCCCTTGAACACCACCTGTTCGTACCTTCGCTCCGTGATTTTGATCGACCCTGCACGGAATGCATTTCGTTCACCCAGATCAACCACATTGCCGCCCTGCCGCCATTCCAGCAGGAAAGACAAGCCCAAGCCTTTGTAGTTGAATGTGTTGGTCAACCCGGCCGTCCAGTCTGGCAATGCATTGCCGTAGGGCGTCGTTACCAGGCTCGTCAATGGAAATCCGTTTGCCTGGATCAGCTTCTGTCCGTCTGGTGCACGCATGTAGTCGAGCCCCCACAGATCACCCACTTTGCTCCCCTCGCGCACCTTCAAAACGCCCCTGCTTCCATTATCGAAGTACGAAATCTCTTCCAGTTCATCAGGCATATCGATTACCCTGCCCGACATTTTGGTAAAGTTGAGGGACATATCCCAGGTAAAACTGGAAGTCTGCACAGGTTTATAGGATACCAGCAGTTCCACGCCCTTGTTCCTGATCAAACCAATATTGGTATAATAAAACGAGTAACCCGAAACATTTGAAACCGGAGCCCGCACAATCTGGTCCTTGCTGTCCATTGTAAAATAGGTCGCATCAAGCATCAGCCTGTTTTTGAAAAACCTTAGTTCAGTACCAAATTCAATGGAAGTTGTACGTTCCGGTTTAAGATTATCCGACGCAGTTGTAGACCGCCGCACATATCCGGGCACCGCATTATTGAATGGAAAATTATCCGCGATCTCATAATACGCGCCGATTACGTATGGATCGGTACCTTTCCCAACCTGAGCCCAGGATGCACGCAGCTTACCATAAGTCAGGAAATTGTTTCTGGGAAGATTTTCAGTGAAGATATAACCCGCACTGAATGAGGGATAAAAGAACGAATTACTGGCAGTAGGCAGCGTGGAAACAATATCATTCCGGCCTGTTGCATTCAGGTAAAGCATTTCCTTATAGCTCAGCTTTGCATCCCCAAAAAAGCTGACAATACGGTATTGGAGCGGAGAGTAAGGTCGCACTTGCTGGTTCCGGTAGCTGCTGATTTCGTCCGTAAATGGAGTTCTCCAACCTTCTCCGCGTTCATAGTAGCTGTTGGGCCGCCTGCTGTCCACAACTGAATTCCCGACCATCAACGAACCGTTCCAGTTCTCATTAAACTGTTTGGATGCAGTCACATAAAAGTTGGAGTTGATCTCGCGGTAATTGATGTATTCTTTGATCAAAAAACCTTTCACGGCTGTCCCGACGTCGAAAGTACTATCTACCTGCCGGAACCTGCGCTCGTTAAATGCGTCGAACGTAAGCTGGTACTTCGCTGTCAGCCAGTCCGCTATTTTATAATCAAGGGTTATATCGGCGATATAGCGGTCCACTTTATCGATCCTCGGGCTTTTTTCCACCAGGTACCTCGGATTATCTGTAAAACCTGGCAACAGGTTTTTGTAAGAACCATTCGCATTAAGGTAATCATTGACATCGTAGGTATTAGGCCAGTAAGCCAAAGCACTGAAAATGGACTTATCCCCCGCCGGTGGCCGCTTCCCGCCCGACCGGATGTAGTTGAAAGACCCTGAAACCGAGAAGTTTTTGGCCAGGTTATATGTTCCGGCCAATTTCCCCGATGTTCGCGAAAAATCAGTAGTAGGCACGATTCCCTGCTGATAAGTATTACCTACCGAAAAGTAAATGTTCCCCCTTTCCCCGCCTTTGGTAATGGAGATATTGTTGTTGGTGCGATAACCGGTCTGGTAGAATCCCCGGAAATTGTCATAAATATTGTCGGTGCTATTACCGATAATGGAAGGCCCGAACGATTGGTAAGGTGTACGTTGCCTCACCTCCGTAGGCGAGATAAATTCCCCGAACCTGCCCTGAATGAAACGCGTCTGAATATCCGGCGATTTGCCCAGCACATCCATACCGCCGGAGAGAGAAACGGAAACATTCATCTTACCCGACTTCCCCCTCTTTGTTGTAATGATAATAGCGCCATTCGACGCACGCAGTCCGTAAAGGGCTGTCGCTGCGGGACCTTTCAGCACCGACATACTTTCAATATCATCGGGGTTAATGTCGGCGGCGCGGTTGGTATTGGCAAATTGCTCTGACGCACCGGGAGAGGCTGAGCCTGCACTGGGAAGCGGGTTGCCGGCAGTAGTTGCATTGCTAATGATAATCCCGTCTATGACAAACAGGGGCTGGTTATCGGCGCTGCCGCTCAGCGAAGTGATACCTCTCAGGATAATATTCACCCCGGCTCCCGGGGCGCCACCCGACCCTGTGATCACGGCCCCGGCTACCTTTCCCTGCAATGCACCGATCATATTAGGGTTACCCGAGTTCCGGATCTCGTCTGACTTAATGGATTGTACCGAGTACCCGATCGCGCGTTTTTCCTGCGTCTGCCCGAGTGCAGTAACAACAACTTCATTCAAAATCGAAGCTTCTGATTGCAAGGTTACATTGACAACCTGCTGTCCGCCTGCAACAATCTCTGTGCGCTTGAAGCCGATAAAACTGAAAACCAGCGTACTTCCCTGCGCAACCTGGATCGTATAATCCCCATGCTCATTGGTGGAAGTACCTTGCGAACTTCCTTTCACACTGACGCTGACTCCCGGGATCTCACTCCCTTCCTGGTCGCGCACCTTTCCTGTTACAGTCGCGGTTTGCGCATGTAAGGCAATCAACGGAACAAGCCAAAATAGCAGGAGCACACCTAACCTGCTGTGTAGTAGTTTATTCATTCTGTTAGTTAAGTTTGTTGTGACTTACAATGTAATTTAATATTCTTTCTACGAAAAGTATCAATGCCGATTATCCGAAATAATCCTGCGGTCACATAGCGGGGACAAAGTGCTTTGTTGGAGTGCCTATTCAAACCCGTTCAGAATCAAACCTTAATACTTTACTATAAAAATAGTTTGTTAACTATAAAAATAGTTTTTACATTCGAAACATGGATTTTGAAAAATTGACTAACAAGGAAGAAGAGGTAATGCGGGTTCTCTGGAGTATGGAAGCCGCATTTGTGAAAGATATGCTTCCATTGTTTACAGACCCGCCTCTGCATTACAATACGCTCTCGACCATCATCCGGAACCTGGAAGATAAAGGATATGTAAGCCACCGGCAGTTTGGAAACACGTACGAGTATTTCCCGGTTGTCAAAAAGGAAGATTACCAGAACCATTTTGTGCTTAACAAAGTAGTTGGCGGCTACTTCAATGATTCCTACAAAGATCTGGTTGCCTATTTTGCCAAAAATGAAAAAGTGACACCTGCTGACCTGCGTGAGATTATTAAAATGATTGAAGAAGGAGAGTAAAGAATTGATGTCCCACCATTAATCTGCTATCTGATGCTATTCCCTTACCTAATAAAGGTCAGCTTGCTGCTGGCTGTACTTACGCTGGGTTACCGCTGGCTGATCCAGTTTGAGACATTCTCGAAACTCAACCGGGCATTGCTCTGTCAACACCGCACAAGGACGAACCTGATCCGTCACAAAAAAACACTGACCCTGAACCACAAGCCTTTCGGAAAGTACCGGATACCACTCAGATCAGCCAGGAGCAGTCGGCAAAAGTGAAAGGAGTTTTGATCGTGAATGGTACATTATACTGGGCGATTACTCCACTAATGAGCTGGGATGATATCAACAATGTCCGGAATGCAGTTCACAAGTTTGGCGCTGAACTTGCCATTAATAAAATACAATATGATCCCTTTCAGCACTTCATTACTTCCGTCTCCATCCTGACAAGAAGCAGCCGCGGAGGCTCATCTGGCTCTGGCTCCCGCGAAGGTGAAGATGAATTCAGTCCTACCAAAGGTTACTCAGGTTATATTCGTCAGGGAGGAATCGGAATGGGACAGCTCCCTCCATCGCCACTTAGCAATGAACTTACAGACGATTTTGAAAAAGCATTGGTTCTCAAAAAACAAAACGAAGTCGCTTACTTTGAACACAAAGCAACAAGGAAGATAGGGGCCTTCTCCACCACGACTTTTTTGAAGGATGCATTGACAGGTAAGTCAGCAGAGAAACTCTTTTTATCCAAAGGCATTGGAAAATCGACTGACGACAAACTAAGGATAGCAGATACCTACAAAGAGCATGAACTCTATATAAATACCGAGCGCGCCACGTTCCAGGAATTGAATGCATTTCCCATCAATCAGGTTGAGAAGGTGACCGTCATTGATGGTTCTCCCATGAAAATGCTCTTTGTTTATAAAAAATAATGAAGGCGGCTCAAATGGGCCGCCTTCATTTATATACTTACTAATAAAAGCTACTTCAAATTCAGCTCTTCGCCAATCGCTTTCACTTTCTCTTTCAAAGAAGCATAAACGCTGTCGAAATCTTCATTTCTTTCCAAAGCGGCGCGCACTCCCACGTAGAACTTGATCTTTGGCTCCGTACCTGAGGGGCGGCAGGTGAATTTGGTACCGTCCTCAGTGAAGAACTGCAATACGTTTGAAGGCTCAATTCCCATTTCACCGGAAGGAATGGAGCTGGTAGTTCCGCTCGCAAAATCTGTTGAAGTCAGTGCCTTGTAATCGTCCATTCTGATTACCGGCGAGCCTGCGATTGTTTTTGGAGGATTTGCCCGGAAATCAGCCATCATCTGCTGAATTTCATCGGCACCGGTTTTTCCCTTTTTAGTCAATGAGATCAGCCCTTCGTAGTAGAAACCGAATTGCTTGTAGATTTCCATTAACATATCAAAAAGGCTCAGACCTTTGTCTTTCGCGTAAGCAGTCAGCTCGGCGATCATTGCACAGGAAGCAATCGCATCTTTATCACGCACAGCGTCACCGATCAGGTAACCGTAACTCTCTTCGCCACCGCCGATAAACTGCTCTACACCCTCTTTTTCCCTGATTACCTGGGCGATATACTTGAATCCGGTCAGGGTATTATAACAGTTGACGTCGAAAGCCGCCGCCATTTTGTCGATCAAATCAGTGGTCACGATCGTTTTACAGACGAACTGTGTACCTGTCAGCTTACCTGCATCTTTCCACGCGTTCAAGAGATAATAGATCAGTACGCTGGCTGTCTGGTTTCCATTCAAAAGCTGGATTTCGCCGTGGTGGTTCTTCACTGCGATACCTACCCTGTCTGCATCCGGGTCAGTTCCCATTACAAGATCAGCGTCGATCTCTTTTGCTTTTTCAACTGCCTTGGACATCGCTTCGCTTTCCTCCGGGTTTGGGTAAACGACAGTAGGAAACTGCCCGTTACCTTTTGGCTCAGCTTGTTCTTCAATCACCGTCACTGCCTCAAAACCCATTTTTGCGAGTAAGTTCGGAACCAATGTAACACCAGTTCCGTGCAACGGGGTATAGACAATTTTCAGATCTTTCTGACGGGCCAATGCATCTTTCGAAATGGACAATGAAAGAATATGGTTAATATATTTTTCATCGATTTCAGTACCGATTTTCGTGATTTTGGAAGCATCTCCGTCGAACTTAACTTCGTCAATCGACTGGATTGCATTCACCTCCCCGATGATATTGGTGTCATGCGGCGCAACTACCTGAGAACCATCGTCCCAGTAAGCTTTGTATCCGTTATATTCTTTCGGGTTGTGAGAAGCTGTTACTACCACCCCGCTTTTGCAACCCAGCTCGCGGATCGCAAAAGAAAGCTCCGGCGTAGGACGCAACGATTCAAACAGATATACGCTGATCCCGTTTGCTGAGAAAATATCTGCGATAATGCGTGCAAATTCGTCAGACTTAATGCGGCTGTCGTGTGCAATCGCCACTTTGATCTCTTCGCCAGGAAAAGCTTTGTTCAGATAGTTAGCTAATCCCTGCGTGGCAGTACCGACTGTGTAGCGGTTCATTCTGTTTGACCCAATCCCGATCAATCCACGAAGTCCGCCGGTCCCGAATTCAAGGTCTTTATAAAATGCATCCGTCAGCTCGGTATCATTTCCTTCATCTATCAGTTGCTGAATGGATTGTTTCGTATCGATATCGTAATCACCGCTTAGCCAGCTGTTTACTTTGGCCATTACACTCGGTTCTAGATTTGCAGTCATAAGTAGTTGAAGTATGATTTGATTTTAAACTTATACCAGTGATTTTTTGTCGACGCCGGCTTCTTCGGTCTCGCCTTCTTTAACTGTCTCCTTCGCGGTTTTGTGGATCAATTCGGCAACAAGCCCCGTCCATCCCGTCTGGTGACTGGCGCCGCAGCCACGACCATTGTCCCCATGAAAATATTCATAAAACAGCACGTGATCATTGAAGTTGTTATCCTTTTGCATCTTCTGATCGTGCCCATACACTGCCCGGTTTCCTTCGGTATCCTTTTTGAAAATATCAATCAACCGGCAGGCAATTGCCACAGCCGCTTCTTTAATAGTCGCCAGGTTACCCGAATTGGTCGGATACTCTACCATAAAATCCTCGCCATAGTAAGCGTGGAATTTCATCAGCGAGTCAAAAATGAGGTAGTTCAATGGGAACCAGATCGGTCCGCGCCAGTTGGAATTACCTCCCATAATATCGGTAAGTGCCTCCGCCGGGGTATAATCTACCTGTAAAACCTCGCCGTTGATATAAAACTTGTAAGGGTTCTGCTCGTGGTATTTGGACAACGCACGTACACCGTAATCTGAAAGGAATTCACTCTCGTCGAGCATTCTTTTCATGATCATTTTCATCCGGTGGCCGCGCAGGATCGATAGCAGGCGGTTTTCACCTTTGCCAGACTCAAACCAGCGCGATATCAATCTTGCCAGGTCAGGCCTGTTAGCCAGTACCCATTCAACCCTCCTTTTAAAAACAGGCAATTTATCCAGGTTCTGAGGATCAAGGATTTCGACTGCAAAAAGTGGTATCAATCCCACAATCGACCTTACTTTCAGCAGGATACTTTGTCCATTCGGAATGTGGATCACGTCATAGTAAAACTGGTCTTCCTCGTCCCACAAGCTGATCGACGAATTCTTCCCTCCAATGGATTCCATTGCACCCGCAATATGCAGGAAGTGCTCGAAGAATTTAGACGCCATATCCTGGTAAACAGGATGAACAAGTGCCACTTCAACCGAAATCCGAAGCATATTCAGCGTGTACATCGCCATCCAGCCCGTCGCATCAGCCTGTTGCAGCTTTCCGCCAAAAGGCATTGGAGTAGATCTGTCGAACACCCCGATATTATCCAGCCCCAGGAATCCGCCGCTAAAAATATTGTTCCCGGTATCATCCTTCTGGTTGACCCACCAGGTGAAGTTCAGGAGCAGTTTGTGAAATATTTTTTCAAGAAACTGGATATCACCTACTCCATTGTTCTGCTCACGGTCTATCTCATACACTTTCCAGGTAGCCCAGCCGTGAACAGGCGGATTCACATCTGAAAAATTCCATTCATAAGCGGGTATCTGCCCGTTGGGGTGCATATAGTACTCGCGGAGCAGGATTTCGAGCTGTCTTTTGGCAAAATCCGCATCTACCCTCGCAAGCGGCACGCAATGGAATGCCAGATCCCATGCTGCAAACCACGGGTACTCCCATTTGTCGGGCATTGAAATGATATTTGCCGCATACAAATGCTTCCAGCCCGAGTTACGGCCCCATTTACGTCCCTGATTAGGTCCGGGCTGAGCAGGATCACCTTTCAGCCACTCGTATACATTGTAGTAATAAAACTGCTTGCTCCAAAGCATTCCGGCATAAGCCTGGCGCTGAATGGACCTTAAATCAGCATCAGAAACATCACGCTGCAAGTCGTCATAAAACTCGTCAGCCTCCCGGATCCGCTTTGCAAAAAGATCTTCAAAACCACCGAAAGGCTCTGAAATGGTGTGGTTAACAAACCGCAAACGGAATACTTCGCTGTTGCCTGCTTTTACCGTGCGGGTAAACCGGGCAGAAGCTTTGGTACCAATGTGATTAGGATTAACTGTGTTCGTTTTTCCTCCCGAGACAATATAATCGTTGATCCCGTCTTTCGGATAAGCTGTGTTATTGGCAGTACCGTATAGCTTTTTGAAGTTTGTTTCATTCTCACAAAACAGCAGCTCGTCGGCATTATCCAGGTAAAGGTTGTATTTCCCGTGCTTCCGGTGCGTCACTTCTACCAAACGGTTAGAAATGCCGTTCATGATCGGTTTGTAATTGAAGGCTTCATAACCCCACGACCACGTATTCCGGAACATAATGGTAGGTAACACGGTAATCGGAGCATCTACCGGGCCGCGGTTAAATACCGTGACTTTCATCATGATATCTTCCTCATCTGCCTTCGCGTGCTCGATGAAGATGTCAAAATAATCGTCATTCTCAAACACGCCGGTATCCATGATTTCGTATTCAGGATCCTGCTTTCCCCGGCGGCCGTTTTCCTGGCGCAGCTTATCGTAAGGAAAAAGCTGCTGTGGGTATTTGTAGAGCATTTTAGTGTAAGAATGCGTGGGGGTACTATCGAGATAATAGTACATTTCCTTCACATCTTCACCGTGGTTAGACTCCCTGTTGGTAAGTCCGAATATCCGCTCTTTTAAAATCTTGTCTTTATGGTTCCAAAAACCGAAGGAAAGGCAGATATGCTGCTTATTATCAGAAAACCCGCCGATTCCGTCTTCGCCCCACCTGTATGCTTTTGACAAAGCCATTTCGTGGGTAATATAATTCCAGGCATCACCGTTACCACTGTAATCTTCCCTTACAGTTCCCCACTGGCGTTCGGACAAATAAGGCCCCCATTTCTTCCATCCCTTATTATCCTTTTGAAGGCTTAATCTTACCTTTTCAGCGCCGTTTGCCATTAATATTTATGTTATCGAAAGGAATGAATCTCGTTGTAAAATCTACCCAATTTAAAAAACCGGTCACCAAAAACACCAAAAACAGGTAGAAAATTGAAAACCCGCAATCCTATCAGGCATTTAATTGCATCGCTGCCAGGTCGGGATAGGACGATACCTCGAAGGAAACGTTGCCTGCGTAAAACCGCGTTAGCTGCTCTGCACGGGCAGATGTTTCAGAAAGTAACGGGTGGCGTTCCACTTTCAGCAGTGCCTCTACTTCCGTTACATATTCTTTGAACATAAGCGGGGTGGTAAGTTTGTAAATTTGTCCGTCGCTTGCTTTCAAAACGGGCACGGGCTGCGTAGTTCCCTGTGCATTCAGTGCGCCAAAACGAAGACGGGCATTGATATACTCTTCGTCCGTAGCACCGAAAACGATGTACTCAACCGGCTTTGCAGCCACATTGTTTGCATTGATCTTCTCGTCGAGCCCGGCAAGCAAAGCACGAAGCGCCCAGGTGTTTTTGCCCGTTCTGATCCGCTCACGGATAGACTGGCGAACGAGGTAAGTAAGTGCCTGCGTTACATTCAGCCCGATTTCGGCCATTTGTTTGAATATAAAAGAGGTCGGCGACATACCCGGAATCGTATTAGGATCATGAAGCAGAATGCGTCCGCCCTCGGTCAGAAAACCGTCGATACGCACACATACATCGATTCCGAGCTGCTCAAAAACCTGTGCGATTACCTGCTGGATTTCCTGATTTTTTTCAAGTGAAGTATCAACGGGAATGCGCTTACGGCTGGCGCCGGGCTTGTATTTGGCATTAAAATCAAAAACCTGTACCATTTTGATCACCTCACTCGGCGGCAATGCAAGTGGCTTTCCGTCGTCGAACTGAATACAGCCGCACGAAAACTCCTGTCCATTGATATATTCCTCTACGAGCACCTGGTCTTCCGCATTCGAGCTGCTTAATGCTGCCGATGCATTGCCCGCAGCAAAGTAGGTATCCAGCTCAGCGATCAGTTCGGCAGGATGATAAATGGTTTTGTCTGCTAATACTACCGGAAAGCCGATTCCCTCATCCAGGTTGGCTATCTTCTGTCCCCAGGCTTGCTTCTCGGCACTTCCGAAAGATTTCCAGGTAGCAGCTTCGAGCTCAATCCTGAAAAAACACTGGTTCACTGCGGAGATAAATTCTTCAAGCGAATCCTCTTTCACGATCGCCACGCCGATGGACGAACCCTGGTGCGGCGCCTTGATCACCAGCGGCAGGCCGAGATGCTTTTTAAGTACCTGGAACAACAACGGATATTCATCCGGGATCCAGCTCTTGTAAGTCAGTGTCCAGCTTTTCTTCTGCTGTCCATTGACCAGCGCGATCATTTCATTTTGTAAAATTTTATCAATACCCACCGCAGATCCCATCAATCCCGGGCCGCTATAAGGGATTTTATACCATTCCAGCAAACCCTGAATGGCGCCATCCTCGCAGTCAGGGCCGTGCATGGCGAGAAATGCGAAATCGAAATGGTTTTTGAATTCTGCGGGTGAGATGATCCTACCCAGCTCAGGCGGCAATGGCTCAGAAGCGAGCTCGGGAAAAGATTCTATATAGGTTTTGAAGCCTGCTTTCTGGTGTGATTTGGGTGGATAGAACTCGCGTATTTCACTGGAATACATCAGTTGCTTTTCAAGCAGGACAAATCGGCCAAAACTGTCAACAAATACAGGTATTGGCTCAAAAAGTGACTTGTCGAGGTACTCAAAAGCTGTTTTTCCACCTGCAAATGATATCTCTCTTTCTCGTGAAGGGCCTCCAAAAAATATTCCGATACGCATAGTATAATCCCGGTTTTTATTCAACACGCGCAAGATAAGCTACTATTTGGGAGGAATCAATCTGTATGAAAAAACTGGCAGGTATAAAACAGCAAAAGGCAGTTCCCGTTGCTGAGAACTGCCTTTTTCAATGATTTTATATAGATCTGACAGTTAAGCCAGCGCCGGTACGTTTACGGAAACAACCTTGTTAATGTAAGGTACTGCTTTACGAATTGACTCTTCAAGACCCGCACGAAACGTCATAGCGCTCATTGGGCAGCTTTGGCAAGATCCCTGCAATTCAAGCTTCACAATGTTATCATCAGTCAATTCAACAAGTTTCACATCACCACCGTCAGCATGCAAATAGGGCCGCACTGATTCAAGTGCCTGCTCAATAAGTTCTAATGTTTTTTCTTTGGAATCCATTGGTTCTATTATGTATTTGCTAAGATGCAAGATAATATTCAAAAAATCAAATCCTAATCAGGCCCGAAATCAAACCTGAATCTCGACAGGAACAGTCTTAACTTTATTCGCATTGCGGATTGCAACCTGCTGCGCGAGGGCTTCTGCCGTGTCCCTGAATGCATCGTTAACAATCGGGTTTGTATTCATTACAGCGGGCCTTCCCTCATCTCCTGCCTCTCTTATCCCCTGCACAAGCGGTATCTGGCCCAGCAGCGGCACATCGAATTTATCTGCCAGCTTCTGCCCGCCACCTTCTCCAAAAATGAAGTACTGGTGATCCGGCAATTCTTCCGGCGTAAACCACGCCATATTTTCTACAATCCCTAAAATGGGGACATTGATCTGTGGTTGTTTGAACATCGCCAAACCCTTCATTGCGTCTGCCAGCGCTACCTTTTGCGGGGTAGTAACCACTACTGCTCCCGTTACCGGCACTGTTTGCACGAGGGTAAGGTGGATATCACTGGTACCTGGCGGCAGGTCGATCAGCAGATAGTCGAGATCTCCCCAGTCAGTATCTGCAAAAAATTGTTTCAAAGCCTGGCTCGCCATGGGTCCGCGCCACACAACTGCGCTGTCAGGCGGAGTCAAAAATCCGATTGAGATCATTTTAATCCCATATTGCCGGATCGGGTTGATGTAATTTTTTCCGTCTTTCGGAGTAATGGTCGGCTGCATGTTTTCAGCGCCGAACATCACCGGGATAGACGGGCCAAAAATATCAGCATCGATAATCCCTACCTTCGCACCGGAACGGTGAAGCGCCATGGCCAGGTTTGCGGTCACGGTAGATTTCCCTACTCCACCCTTACCGGACGAAATAGCGATCACATTTTTCACACCGGGAATCAGCGGACCTGTTTGCCGCGTAGAGGTTACATTCGCTGTAAGCTTGATAATTACCTCAACATCAGGACTCAGATGTTCATGGATCGCACTCTCGCAATTCCTTCTGATCAATTCCTTGAGGGGGCAGGCGGGGGTTGTTAAAACAACTGTAAAATGAACCTGATTAACTCCGATCTCGATATCCTGGATCATACCGAGTGTCACCAGGTCTTTTTTCAAATCCGGCTCTTCGACAGTACTTAGCGCCTGTAATACTTTTTCTTTATTGATTGTAAATTCTCCCATTACGATGGTTGAGGACCTTAACTAATTCTATCCAACACAGAAAATGGTCTTTGAGTTTGTTATGAAACGGGAAATTCTCCAATTCTCCTTTCTACCTCATTCATCTCTTCTGTGACGTCAATTTTTCGTGAAACTTCATTCAGCTTGCTCCAAAGCGTTTTCAAAAATTTCAAATGCGTTTTCGAGAATCCATGCAGTGGACGGTGGTTGAGCGTCAACATGATTTTATCCCATTGACGCATTAAATCCTGCGAATCGGAGGCAACATAGGTCTTTGCAAATGCATTAAATATATAATCTTCCGCGATTTTGCTGGGATGGATCAGATCGGGTTCATAAAAACGGTAGTCACGCAGCTCGTCCACCATAATCTCGTACGATGGAAAGTAGCTGATGTGCTTATACTTCTCGCAAAGCCGGTGACAAACGAGCCTCAGTATGGACTTACTAACCTGGTTAAGCGGCAAAGTATCTTTCGTATGACGGACAGGGCTTACAGTCAGGACAATGCGTAGGTTCCTGCGGAACATCAGCAGTTTCTGTACAAGGGGCTCCATTGCCTTGATGATCTGATCAGGATGCAGGAGCTCCTTAATAAACTGGTCTGCAGGGAGCTTGTGGCAATTGCCGATGATCATGTTGCTGGCCTTGTGCCTGTAAGCGTACGCAGTGCCAAGTGTGATCACAAGCAGATCGGCCTCTTTCAGGAAAGCACCGACTTCCATTAAATGCGACTTGATATTGGTTTCCAGCTCTGACTGACTGCCCGCCCATTGCGAAGAGTGAAAATCGTGGTGTAACCAGATATCATCTTCTGTTTTCATGAACAACTCAGAAGCCGGATACCGCTCTTCAATGGCTGAATCAATTGTTTTGGCGATGGTAAGCGGGTTAAAAATCGTCCCCAGGGGATTGTTAAGCACCGGGAATTTATAGCCTGCAAGCTGCTGACCCAGAGCATCCGCAAAGCAGGATCCGAGCGTCAGGACTTTCGACTGGTGGTCCATCTTCCATTCGGAAGCGGCAATTTCTACTTCTGTACTGAATTTGATTTCTTTCATAACAACATTGAGTCCGGGCATACAAAGGTAACTTTTAAACCGCTGGAGAATCGCTTTGTGCCTGTTATTCTGGAAAGGTTTAGGTTTAGGATGTCAAAACACACAGCTAATTATGGAAGAACCCTCTTATCAATTCTCCTTTCAAAAAGAGTATCAATATGAATTTGTAAGTCTCGGCGAAGACAAAAATGTTAGAAAACTCGTCACGTTTTCAGAAACGGAAAGTGAAAACGTGTTCAATCTTGCTCTGTTCGACATTCTTGATTCTGGGAAATGCAGTAACAACACAGAGACAAGAAACCAAGATATGGCTAAGGTAGTGGCCACCGTTTTTAAAATTGTTGTAGATTTCCTGGAAATCGAAAAAGACTATGTAGTTGTTTTTAGAGGGAATGATCCGAGAAGGCATCGGCTTTATCGGATTGCAATATCAAGAGAACTAAAACAATTATCAGAAAAATATGTTATTTCAGGAGTAACCAATGATAGCATTGGGCACTTTCTACCAGATCAATCTTACGACCTATACGTAATCACAAATAAGCTATGAGAGACAAAAAGAACGAAGTCGAAGTTACAAGATTGTCGGCTGCAACACTGATTAAGCATGAATTACAAATTGTAAATGCTATGCTGAAAAAAGTTGATTTATCTAAAATCAAAACTCTTGCTAAGGAAGAATGCGCCAGATAAGCCTACCGAGTTTGGCAATCTTTGGACTTGCAATTACAACTTTGCTGGGATGTTCAAGGCCAGATGCTATTGCTCAGCAACATCAAACATACACCTTCGCCTCCACTCCGTCCTGGCAAGACGAATTTAACCAACCCGGGCAGCCGGATCCGGCAAAATGGTCTTATGCGCTGGGAGATCACGGTTGGGGAAATAATGAACTACAGAACTATACCGACAAGATCGAAAATGCCAGAGTGGAAGACGGCAACCTTGTTATTACCGCGATCAAAGAGAAGTCGGGTAAAGCGGAGTACAGTTCGGCCAGGCTGGTGTCCAAAGGCAAAGGAGATTTTCTATATGGTAAAATTGAAGTAAGGGCCAAACTGCCGAAAGGAACAGGCACCTGGCCCGCTATTTGGATGCTGTACAGCGAGAATAACTACGGAAACAAGAGCTGGCCGGACAATGGAGAGATCGATATTATGGAGCACGTCGGCTTTGACCAGGATCGCGTACACGGTAACATCCACACCAAAGCATTCAATCATGTTGCCAAAACAAACAAAGGTAACAACGTGATCGTAGACCAGGCTTCGGAGGACTTTCACGTGTATTCCTGCGAATGGACACCTGCATCCATTACGATACTGGTTGACAACAAACCTTACTTTGTTTTCCTGAAAGAAGCCGCCTATCAATGGGCAGAGTGGCCCTTTGACAAGCCTTTTCACCTCATTTTGAACATAGCCGCAGGCGGTAACTGGGGCGGGCAAAAGGGCGTGGATGACAGTGTATTCCCTCAAAAAATGGTGGTCGATTACGTGCGCGTTTACCCGCTGGCGGAGAAAAAGTAACTTTGAAAATCCACCGCACGGAGGTATCTTGCATCATGGATAATTTTGTTGTTTCCGCCAGAAAATACCGCCCTGTTACCTTTGATTCGGTGGTTGGGCAATCACACATTACTACTACATTAAAAAACGCGATACGTACCAATCACCTTGCGCAGGCCTTTCTTTTTTGCGGACCAAGAGGAGTTGGAAAAACAACCTGCGCACGTATTCTGGCAAAAACGATTAATTGTCAAAACCTTGGAGATGATGTAGAAGCTTGCGGTGAATGCGAATCCTGCGTCAGCTTCCAGAACAATGCATCATTTAACATCCATGAACTTGATGCTGCGTCCAACAACTCTGTTGAAGATATCCGCAACCTGATCGACCAGGTGCGTTATCCGCCTCAAACCGGCAAGTACAAAATCTACATCATAGATGAGGTGCACATGCTTTCGCAGGCTGCATTCAATGCTTTTTTGAAAACGTTGGAGGAGCCACCCAGCTATGCGATTTTCATTTTAGCCACCACAGAAAAGCACAAGATCCTGCCCACTATCCTGTCCCGGTGCCAGATCTTCGACTTTAACCGCATCCAGTCCAAGGACATTGCTTACCACCTGGCCGATATCGCCAAAAAAGAAGGTATTGAGACGGAAAGCGAAGCTTTGGAGCTTATCGGACAAAAGGCTGACGGTGGCTTGCGCGATGCACTTTCGATGTTTGACCTTAATGTGACTTTTTCCACGGACAACCGGCTTACCTATGCCGCCGTTCTGGAAAACCTGCACATTCTGGATTATGATTATTATTTCAAAATAACCGACGCGCTAATCGCCGGCAGCATTGCCCGTTCCCTGGTTTTATTTGACGAAATCTTGAGAAAAGGCTTTGATGGGCATTTGTTCGTTGTAGGACTTTTGGAGCATTTCAGAAACCTGCTAGTTTGTAAAGATCCTGCAACTGTGACCTTGCTTCAAGTTTCCGCCTCTGCTGAGCGCAAGTACCTGGAACAGTCGGCGGCGGCGGATATGAGCTTCCTGCTTTCTGCATTGAGCATTACCGGTCAGTGCGACATTAATTACAAGTCTGCCAAGAACCAGCGATTACATGCAGAGCTCTGCCTGATGAGGCTCGCCAATATTCCCAATATCCTTCGATTAAACTCACTGGCAGCCGTTGATGAAACGGCAAAAAAAAAAGTTGAGCCTGAGCCCGAACCAGTAAGAAGCGGCCCGGCAGCCAGCGAGATTAACTCAGTTCCGCAGAGTAATGGAAGCGCACAGGTAACCGCACCCGCTGTTGCACCTGCGCCGGTTACATCTTCAAAATTGAAAAATACAATTCCGTTGGCTATGACGCCGCCGGTCAGCTACCAGCCAGCAGCAAAAACCGTCGCCGAAACCCGTCAGCAGGATAGTGGCGCATTTACAAACGGGATCAGAAAGGAAGAATTAAGCTTTGAAACACTTCAACGACTTTGGTATGAGTTTGCTGAAAAACGCCGGGAAGGTGGAAATTCCACTACAGAAGAACTTACCCTGAGAAGCGAATTTAAACTGGAAGGTTCTTCCATTGAAATTGCGCTGGCGAACACTCACCAACTTGAAGCACTCCAGAATGTGCGCTACGAGCTGCTCAGCTTTTTGAAAAGTCGGTTGAATGCACCAAAATTAGATGTGAATGCGCGGGTAGCACCGCAGGAGGTAAACCGCCTTCCATATACTCCCGCTGAAAAATTCAATTATATGGCGGAGAAAAATCCTTATCTGCTTGAACTGAAACAGGCGCTCGGCCTGGACGTGGATTTTTAAGATTTGGAGCGGGCCAGAAATTGTTGGTGAAGCTGTACGACCTGCGGAATCAATGCGGCATTTTCATCATTTGTGATAATAAAATCAGCAATTTCACTTCGGACTTCGTCAGATACCTGCCGGTCTATGATCGCCCTGATCTCCTGCTCCGACCTGCTGTCACGCTTTAATATCCTCGCAACCCGAAGTGACGCCGGGGCTTCTACCACAATTACAAAATCGAGCGTATTTCCATCACCTGCTGCTTTCATGATCGCAGCTTCCTTGATCACATAAGCATCGCCGGAATGACGGGCGACCCAGTGCGCAGTATCTTCCTGCACAACCGGGTGAATGATCGCATTCAGCTTTCTGAGCAAAGCTTCGTCTTTAAAAACAACAGAGGCAACAAATGCAGTATCGTATTTACCTTCGGAGTTATAAGCAGCCGGACCAAGTAACCCGGTAACTTCGCGCCTGATACCTTCGTGATAGTTTGTCAGCCACTTTGCCCGCGAATCAGCGTTATAAACGGCGATACCAAGACAGCTAAACAGCTCACAAACAACACTTTTACCGGAGCCAATTCCACCTGTAACGCCAATTTGAAGCGGAGCTGACATGATCTTAGCCGGTTTACTTACAATGGTACATTCAGAAATTGAGCTACCTCAAAACTTACGAACACATCGCGGTGACTCACATCGACCAACGGTGAAACGGGCAAAGGAATGGGCAGGTTTTCGTCGTAGTTGTTCTGGATCTTAGGTGTGGGCACAGAGATCCGGATGGTATCAGGATAGGTTTTGATCAGTGAAACCGGACCGTCGACTGAAATCAAAGAAGGAGATACATTGATAATGCTGGAAATCACATAACCTTCCCTGACCTCAATCCCGGCGCTATCTACCCTGATCGGGATAATCTTCCTGATTTTGGGTTCAAAACTCAGCTCAAAAGTATCGGATACCACATAGTTCACATGCAATCCGGGAAAGAGCTCGGCAACCTGGTCGGTAAGAGCGGTGGAATTGATCACATTCCTCACATTAGGATTGACCACTTTATAAACCACCGGATTGGCATTGAAATTCAGCCATGATTTTTGAAGTAATCTCCAACCGTCGCCCGAAACATTGACAGAGATCCGGCGTGGCAGTGGCTGCATGGGAACATACGATGCATTATCGTACTCGATTTCCAGCGGGTAATTCAGCTTGATGGAATAATTATCCCTGTTCAGCACATTCATCAGCCAGAAGAAAGACGCAGCCAGCAAGCATCCAATAAAGGTTTTGATTCGATTTTGGTTTGGTGGTACGTAATTCACGGCCAACTAGGTTTATCCTGCTATTGTGCGTGAAATTGCCGATTTTTCGACAGTTAATTTAACTCCTTTGTCAAGTTCAAGCGTTACAGTAGCTTCCTCGACAGTATAAATTCTTGCATGTATCCCTCCTATCGTCACCACCTGGTCGCCCTTTTTCAGGTTAGTCAACAGCTCTTTCTGTTCCTTTTGTTTTTTCTGTTGCGGACGGATCATGAAAAAATAGAATACACCGATGATTCCGACCCACATTACAACCTGGTAAATCATTGTTTGAGAACCGTCGGTTGCTGCTTGTGCTAAAAGAGAAAGCTTCATTTGAATTAAATGGATTAGGTAAGTTCAAAACCGTAAACCGGTCTTAAATGGATAGAGTTGAGTTATTTGGATTCTTGCGGCTTAGGTGCTGCATTCACAATTCCTTTAAGTCGCAATTCAGAATACGCCGGTTCTGTATTAGCATAAACTGTAATCGTTTTCACTTGCGGGCCGCTCTTGTTTTTACTGTCAAACCGCACTTTGATACTCGATGTCTGATTCGGCCCGATAGGCTCTTTCGGCCATTCAGGTGTGGTGCAGCCGCAGGAAGATGAGATATTGTTCAGAATAAGGGGATATTCACCCTCATTTTTGAACTTGAACTCGTGTTCCACGATTGCGCCTTCCTGTATCGTCCCAAAATCATAAGATGCACTGTCGACCAATGCAAAAACAGGCATTTTTGAAGATGCCTGTTTTTCATTTTCCCCTTTTTCGCTTTTTGAACAATTGAAAAAGGACAGCGAAACTGCAAGGAGTATGCAAGTGAATATTTGTTTCATATAGCGGCTCAGCTTGCCTGACCTTTGATCTGCGCCATCAGGCGGTCTACGTCTTCAAGTAACTTTTCAGCCTTCTCGCGCGCATCGTTTACAACACGCTCTCCTTCTGAACGTGAAAAATTGTCAGGCTGATCTTTCTTGTCTATAAGGTCCTGAACTACCTCCTGAAGTTTCTCACGATACTTGGACAGGCGGTATGTTAATTGTGTTCTGAGCACTTCGCCCTTATCGGGTGCATAAAGGATTCCCAATGCAGCACCTGTGACACAACCTGTCAAAAATGCAATTAGACTGTTACTGGTTTTACTCATGATTTCCTAGTTTTAGCTGTTGAGTCGGCCATAGGCTTCCTATATCCGACAGCTCCAAAAATTATTCCATTGTAATGCACAGCCAAAGCCGGCATTACTTATTATCGATCAGTCCGCGGCCGCTTTTCCGGATAACTCCTTCTTTTGCGAGTTTCACCGAAAGCACGTCGAGGACGCCGTTTACAAACTTACCACTTTTTGGGGTACTGTACCTTTTTGCAATTTCAATAAACTCATTGATGGTAACTTTCACGGGTATTCCGGGAAAATGAATGAGCTCTGCCAATGCTGTTTTGAGGATGATCAGGTCAACCAATGCGATCCTTTCCAGTTCCCAGTTTTTAAGCTGATCATCAAGATACAGATCATACTGGTCACTTTCGGCAACTACGATCTTGCATAATTCTTCGACAAACTCGCGGTCTTCCTCCCAATCTTTTGTGAGCGGCGCCAGCTGGAATGTACTGATATCATCAGCTGATTTCAATGTTTTGATAGCAAGGCTCCGGATCAACTCGCTGTGATCCACCCAGTACAAATCGCGCTGTTCAAGGTAATCAAGCGGAACTTCATGTTTCAGGATCACCTGACGCAGCACGTGCTGCACCAATGCCTGATCTTCTTCCGGAGTGTGCGAAGCCTGGCGGCAGTAAGCTTCATAAACCTCATCCTTCCGAAGTGCGTCCCGGTATGTTTTACGGATCACGCCCATTTCATTACTCCAGTTGATCCCGCTTCGGATGATCTCCTCTTCAAGGCCTTTATCTGCTGCAAGAAGCTGGATTACCCGATTGGAGTTCAGTCCTGAGTCTTTCGGAAAAGGCGACTCCGGGTCATCATATTTTCTCTCCCTGTCGATCTTGGCCTGATGCGAAAGTTCGATCAGCATGGAAAGTATCCGTACAAAATCGACGTGGATCAGCTCGGTTTCATTTAAAACCCTTCTTACCAGCTTTTCTCCGTCCGACTTAGTTTGCCTGTCATAAGCTTCATAGGCGCTTCTTGCCACACGTACCACGCGGTCTGGCAATTCCTCATCTTCGCTCAGTTTGCCGTTTTTGATGAATTCGTCCAAAGCAATACTTGCCAGCTTTTTCATGCCCGACAATTTTTGTTTGTCCTGAAATTCCATCGAATTCAGATCAGGCGCGAAAGCCTCCTCAATGTGATCCAACGCCAGCAGGCGGTTTGCGTCAGCAGTCAGTTGCCTAGCATAAAGTGCCTGAACAGCCTTGGTCCTTAATAATCTCCTATTCAGCATAAGCCGGGACTAATTGTATAAAAAGTACAGTAATTCAAAGAACGTTTCTTCATATAAAGGCAAGGTTGGTCTTGTACCCTGCGGGAGCATCTAAAATTTAGC
Organism: Dyadobacter sp. HNCC25DJ183; assembly: GCF_056895175.1. NCBI lineage: Bacteria > Pseudomonadati > Bacteroidota > Cytophagia > Cytophagales > Spirosomataceae > Dyadobacter > Dyadobacter sp. HNCC25DJ183. Next base: position 359,303 of record NZ_JBXHAP010000006.1, on the reverse strand, counting down.
GCGAAATTAGCGTATTTTGTTCACATTCGAAAAAATGAAACACCTGCCTTAAATTTGCAACGTTTTAAATAAATAGGATGTTGCCTATTCCAAAGCTACATTTTTCTTACCCAAAGCATAGCCGGTGAAATCATTAAAGTACCTCAATAAGTACTTATGGAAATACAAATGGTACCTTATTCTTGGTATCATCTTTACTGTAATCTCCAACCTTTTTGGCATTATCCCCGCACAACTTGTGCGTTATGCGCTTGATCTGGTGATTGAAACGCTGGATATCTACTACCTCTATAACGGAGTGTCGCTGCAAAGTAAAATGTACGACATTTTTGCATTCAGTATCCTGCTTTACGGCCTGCTGATCCTTTTGATGGCTTTACTGAAAGGGATCTTCTTATTTCTGGTGCGACAGACCATTATTGTCATGTCGCGGCACATTGAATTTGCACTTAAAAACGACATTTACCAGCACTATCAAACCCTTCCGGCCGCATTCTTCCGCCGTCACAGCACCGGTGACCTGATGGCGAGGATCTCGGAAGACGTAAGTAATGTGCGCATTTACGTGGGCCCGGCATTAATGTACGGGATCAACCTGCTGGTTCTTTTCGTGCTGGTCATTTCCTATATGGTTTCTGTAAGTGCCAAGCTGACATTCTACGTTTTGCTGCCGTTGCCTGTACTCTCTGTGAGTGTGTATGTGGTCAATAGCCTGATCATGAAACGTTCCCAGGAAATCCAGAAGCAACTCTCGGCCCTTTCGACTTATGTTCAGGAAGCTTTTTCAGGAATACGTGTAATCAAGTCTTTTGTTCAGGAAAAACACTCTTACGACAATTTCGAAAAAGAGGCCGAAACATTTAAAGTGAAGTCTCTCGCGCTCACCAAAGTGGACGCATTCTTTTACCCGGTGATCATTATGCTGATCGGGTTGAGTAATATCTTGATCATTTATGTAGGCGGACAGGAGATTATCAATGGCCGGCTTACGCCCGGGAACATTACCGAGTTCATTTTGTATGTCAATATGCTTACCTGGCCGGTAATGGCGCTGGGCTGGACAACCAGTCAGATCCAGCGTGCAGCCACTTCTCAGGCCCGTATCAATGAATTTCTGAATGAAAAAACGCCTTTGGTTTCCGAGAAGAATCTTGTGAGGCCGCTGGACGGCGGGATCCGGTTCGAGCACGTGAACTTTGTTTATCCGGATTCAGGTATCCAGGCGTTATATGACTTTGACCTCGACATTAAAGCCGGCGAAACGGTTGCGATCCTGGGAACGACGGGATCAGGAAAAAGTACGCTGGCGCACTTGCTCTGCCGCCTTTACGATCCGACCGGCGGACAGATACTGATAGACGGTACTCCTATGAAAGATTATGATGTACACGCGTATCGCCGGCAAATAGGATATGTACCTCAGGATGTATTCCTCTTCTCCGACTCTATCCAGAACAATGTACGGTTTGGCACACTCGATATGCCATTTGAACGCATTGAACAAGCTGTAAAAGACGCTGATCTTTATAATAACATCATCGACTTTCCGCAGGGCTACGATACGGTGCTGGGTGAAAGGGGTATCACGCTTTCGGGCGGACAAAAACAAAGGCTGTCTATTGCCCGCGCCATTGCACGCGATCCCAAGATTCTGGTGCTCGACGATTGTCTTTCGGCTGTTGATACTAATACCGAGAATATCATTCTCAACAATCTGAAACGCATTATGGACCATCGTACCTCCGTCATTATCTCGCACCGCGTTTCCTCAGCGAAGCTGGCGGACAGGATCGTGGTACTGGACGAAGGAAAGATCATCGAGCAAGGTACGCACGCAGAACTAATGGCGAAAAACGGCGCGTATAAAGAGCTGTACGAAAAGCAGCTCATGGCCGAGGAAGTCTAGCCGAGATTATTTCACCAACCTTTTTACCTCTGCTTTCAGCTCTTTCATTTCCTGGTGGAGACTTTGCAGGCTCACCTGCTGAGTATCGGCTTCCAGATTGAATGTCAGCTTACTGCTCACCTGCCACATTTCCCTGATCTCATTCTGATCTATGCGGATAGGTGCGTAATCGGGGTTCAGGGATACCAGGTTTACAAAACCGGAATTCGCTTCTTTCTGGATCTTTTTGACGAGCACACTATCGGCAGTCACAACGACGTACATCCGCCGGTTGCTCAGGCCATCCATATCATCAACAGCTTTCCCCACGATCCACTCTCCCGATTGCAGCACAGGCGACATACTGTCTCCATCCACCTGAAAGCCGCGAAACGTGGCATTCCGGTACTCGGGAAGCGGAATACCGAATGCCGGCAAACGCTCAAACCATTGCGCGTCACCGATATTGCTCGGGTAACCCGCAGCCGCTTTTGCATTCACCAGTACGATATTCTCTTTGCCCTCGCTGTCGACTGTCACTACTTTCGGGGTGACAGAAACTTTATCTGAATGCAGGTATTTCTGGCTGCTTTCACCAAAAAGCCAGAGCGGATTAATGTGATACTTCTTTAAAAGCTCCTTCACAACCTGCCCCGGAATGCGCGTGCGGCCTCGTTCTATATCGGCCGTAGTCGCGCTGATGCCCAACTCTTCCGCGAATGCAGCCTGGGTCAGATTCAACTCTTCTCTTACTTGTTTGAAACGTTTAAATTCTTCTTCGGTCGGCATTTGTCAGTTGATCAGTTACTCGAAACCTATGTCTTTTCAAAAATAATATTATTTTGGAATATTTCCTTTTCTCAGATGGAAATGATCCATATATTTGGAATAAATCCATCAACACGTAAAAATTCCAATTTGTGGACCGCACGATATTACATCTGGATCTTGACACCTTCTTCGTCTCAGTCGAGCGGAAGAATGACAGCCGGCTTGAAAATAAGCCGGTTATGGTCGGCGGCGTGGGCGATCGCGGGGTAGTTGCCGCATGCAGTTATGAAACGAGAGCATTTGGCGTCCATTCCGGTATGCCCATGAAAACAGCTAGAATGCTTTGTCCCGAGGCGATCGTCATACGTGGCGACGCGGGTGTTTATTCCAAGGAATCGAAGATCGTGTCTGAGATTATCAGTGAAACAGTGCCCGTTTTCGAAAAAGCCAGTATCGATGAATTTTATGCTGATTTGTCGGGAATGGATAAATTCTTTGGCTCCTACAAGCTTGCTACCAACCTGGGAGAGCGCATCAGGCGGGAGAGCGGACTGCCGATTTCACTGGGGCTTTCTACCAGTAAGATAGTCGCGAAAGTGGCGACAGAGGAGGCAAAGCCCAACAATCACCGCAAGGTGGAAGCAGGAATGGAGAAGTCCTTCCTTGCGCCAATGCCGGTCAAGAAGATCCCGATGGTGGGAGAAAAGACGGATAAGATCCTGCAAAATATGGGAATCCGGTATGTGAAGACGATTCAGGATATGCCGGTGCAGGTAATGAGCCAGGTTTTGGGTAAAAACGGCGTACTACTCTGGAACCGCGCCAATGGGCTGGACAACTCGCCGATTATCCCGTTTCACGAACGCAAGTCGATCTCCAATGAGCGCACTTTTGGGAAAGATACGGGGGATATCAGAAGAATGCGCGAGATGATCCGTGCGATGGGAGAAAACCTGGCGTACCAGCTTCGCTCAGGCAACAAGCTGACTTCGTGCATCTCTGTCAAGATCCGGTATTCCGATTTCAATACCTTTTCAAAACAGGTTAAAATCCCCTACTCTTCGGCAGATCACGTGCTGATCCCGCATATAGAGCGGTTGTTTGACCAGCTTTATAACCGCAGAATGATGGTAAGACTGGTAGGAGTGAATTTTAGCGACCTGGTATCCGGCAATCACCAGATCAATATGTTTGATGATTCCGAAGAGCGGCTGAACCTGTACCTGGCCATGGACTACATACGTGATAAGTACGGGATTGACGAGCGCGGAAACTCCATTATCAGCTGGGCAACCACGCTGGGCATACCTAATATTTCAAGTATGGGAAACCCCTTCAACGGCGACCCACCCATTATCCCGGCGCACAGGAATGCCTGAGTTGAATATCAGGCTGCGTCTTGCTGCAAGGTTTGTATGTTATTCAACTCATTGGTAATCAAATGCTGCTCTTCTTCCAAATCGAAATCGTCCTGCAATCCCAGCCAGAATTTAGGAGAAGTGCCAAAGTACTTCGCAAGCCTGAGTGCCGTATCCGCAGTGATCCTGCGGCGCCCTTTGATGATCTCGCTGATTCTTGTTTGCGGAATTGAAGTATCCTTTGCGAGTTTGTAAGCGCTGACTCCCATTGGCGCAAGAAACTCTTCCTGCAGCACTTCACCCGGGTGAACATTTTCAAGCTTTTCCATTGAGTATAATTAATGATAATCCACAATTTCTACTTCCAGCGCATTTCCATCAACCCATTTGAATATGATCCGCCACTGGATATTGACACGAATGCTATAAAAGTCCTTCAAATTGCCTGACAACTTTTCCAGGCGGTTTGACGGCGGAATTCGGAGGTCAGCCAGATTCTGTGAGTTATTTAACATTCTCAATTTCCGTCTCGCAACGGATTGAATATCCATAGGTAGCGAGGTTATCCGCTCTCCAAGCCAGATCCTTTCCGTGATTTTGGACGAAAAACTCACAATCATAACGTACCGCGTTAGTAACGTTCAAGGTAAGTATAAAGTTTAAATTCTCAACAAAATGCTACTCAACTGTCACTCGTATTTTAGCCTGCGGTTTGGGATGATTCCGGAGGAGGAGTTGCTCCGGCTCGGGAGGGAGCATGATTATGATTGCATGGCGCTGACGGATATTAATAATACCTCCGGCTGCCTGAACTTCGTGCGGCTGGCACCGAAGTTTGACATCAAACCTGTTGTAGGGATAGACTTCCGCAATGGGATTGAACAGCAATATATCGGGCTGGCAAAAAGCAATGCAGGATTTCAGGCTTTGAATGGATTCTTGTCCAAACACCTGAACGAGAAGACCAACTTTCCAGATACCGCGCCGCAACTTACAGATACCGCTTTCATATACCCTTTTGAAAAAGCAAATACAGCCAGAAAACAGCATTTCGGAGAGAATGAATTTATTGGCATTTCGCTGAAAGACCTGAACAAGATCCAGTTCTCGCATTTGTTTAAATTCAAGGACAAATTGGTTATTCAGCAAGCAGTTACATTCAGGCACAAAAAAGATTTCAATGCACACCGGCTGCTGCGCGCGGTTGACGGAAATACAATGCTCAGCAAATTGCTCCCGTCAGAAACCGGCTGCGAAGACGAGCAGATCGTGCCGCGTAAAGTGCTGACTTACCATTTTAACCAAAAAGATTTCTCAACGATTATTTACAATACCGAAAAGCTGCTGGATGAATGTAATGTTCATTTTAAATTCGGAGATGAGCGTGAACATCAGAATTTGCAGGTCTTTGGTCAGAGCAAAAGGGACGATTACCAGCGCATTTTCCAGCTCGGCTGTGATGGACTGAGGTACCGCTACGGCTCGAATGTGAATGATGTCATACTCGACCGGTTCAATATGGAGCTGGAGCTGATTGAGAAACAGAATTTCATCCCCTTTTTTCTCGTCAATCACGCAATTACCAGCTATGCGCGGGAAAAAGGATACTACTACGTCGGACGCGGGAGCGGCGCAAACAGCATTATCGCCTATCTGCTGAATATCACCAATGTAGATCCGATCGAGCTTGATCTCTACTTCGAGCGGTTTATGAATTTGTACAGGAAAAATCCGCCCGACTTTGACATTGATTTCTCCTGGCGCGACCGGGAGGATGTGACCCAATATATCTTCGACACTTTCGGCAAAAAAGGCCAGGCTTCGCTACTGGCGACTTACAGCACATTCCAGCATAATGCCGCTGTGCGGGAACTGGGAAAGGTATTCGGCTTGCCTGCTTACGAAATTGAAGCATTAAGTAATGGGAAATACGATCCCCGAAAACTCGATCAATACGGGTCGCTGGTGATCAGATACGCGGATTATCTCCAAAAGAACAATCAGCCAAACCACCTCAGCATACACGCGGGAGGTATATTGATCTCTGAGCGGCCGATCCATTACTTTTCTGCTACTGACATTCCGCCCAAAGGCTTTCCGACCACACAATTTGATATGGTGATCGCCGAGGATGTCGGTCTGAACAAATATGACATTCTCGGACAAAGAGGTTTGGCGAAGATCAAAGAGACACTGGAAGTGATCAGATACAACCGCCCGGATGCACCCGAGTTCGATATAGATGATGTAAAAAAATTTAAAACAGACCCCAAGATCAACGACCTGATCAAGCAGGCGCAATGCATTGGTTGCTTTTATGTAGAGTCTCCGGCCATGCGAATGTTGCTGAAAAAGCTGGAAGTGGACAATTACCTCGGCCTGGTTGCGGCGAGCTCCATTATCAGACCGGGCGTGGCCAAAAGCGGGATGATGCGCGAGTACATTCTCCGCCACCGACACCCCGAACGTCGTGAAGAAGCACATCCGAAGTTGCTTGAGTTAATGGAAGAGACTTATGGTATCATGGTGTACCAGGAAGACGTGATCAAGGTGGCGCATTATTTTGCCGGGCTCGACCTGGGCGAAGCGGATGTGATCCGGCGCGGAATGAGTGGTAAGTTCAGGGGAAGGGAGGAGTTTGACAGGGTGAAGAACAAGTACTTTAAAAACTGCCGCGAAAAGGGTTACGATGAAGAAATGACGCAGGGAATCTGGAACCAGATCGCCAGTTTCGCGGGATATGCGTTTGCAAAAGGACATTCTGCATCCTATGCCGTGGAAAGCTATCAAACCCTTTTTCTTAAAACGTACTTCCCGCTGGAATTCATGGTGGCGGTGCTCAACAATGGAGGCGGTTTTTACGGCCAGGAGTTGTATATCCACGAGGCACGAATGCTCGGCGGAAATGTGCTTGCACCCTGTGTAAACCACAGTTACGCACAGACTGTGATCGAAGGAAAGGATATTTACATTGGAATGCAGTTCCTGAATGAGATCGAAGAAAAAACGATTGCAAAAATCATCCAGGCGCGCGAGGCGGACGGACCTTTTTTGTCACTGAATAATTTTCTGGACCGGGTCGCCATTTCCATTGAACAGCTCACGATCCTAATCCGCATTGACGCTTTCCGGTTTACCGGTATTGATAAGAAAACGCTGTTATGGAAAGCACATTTCCGGCTGAGCACCACACCCGTGAAGGTCCCGCAGAAGCAATTGTTTCAAACGGAAATCAAGGATTACGAGCTTCCTTCATTCGAGTCGTCGCCCATCGACGATGCCTATGATCAGATAGAGTTGCTGGGATACCCGCTTTGCAGCCCGTTTGCGCTCGTTAAACATCCACTGCCGCCCAGCGTTATGAGCAAGGATCTGCACCGGTATGTAAATCAGGAAGTAATTCAGTATGGGTATCTGGTGGCTGTTAAGAACACCCGGACTTCCCGGGGCGAGGTAATGCATTTCGGTACTTTTCTGGACCAGGAAGGACAATTTATTGATACAGTTCATTTTCCAAGAGGCACTAAGGTCAACTTTTCGGTGAAAGGTGTTTACAAAATCAGGGGTATCGTGACGGAAGAGTTTGGGTTCATGACGGTAGATGTGATGGACATCAGCAGAATGGATTCGGTGGCAAGGGAAAAGTAGCAGAGGGCATATCTGCGGCTGGCAAGAACTTCTAAAATCTGCATTTAAAGGACGCGGGATAATGCAGGCGAGTTGTTTTTCGTTGTAGAACAGTTTTGCTATTCACTGGAATAGCTCATTTTTGCACAACCACAAACCACCCCGCCTGATGTTAAAGCATATCCTGATCTTCTGTGCGTTTCTTGCCATTGCTTCCTGCACCAAAGAATCCGGCTCCATTACCGGCAGCTGGGTAACCGAAATACCCGATCAGCCGCAACACAAAAGGGGTTTTACTTTGAAAGACGATGGGCGGGCTTCGTCCATTAATCTCGAATCCAAACTTTATGAGAAATGGGAAAAACAGGGTGACCTGCTGATTCTGAGCGGGAAAAACGAGTTTACCGAACGCACTGACGACGTAACTGATACCATGAAAATCATCTCTGCCGGGGACAGTACACTCGTTGTGGAGCATGACGGGAAACGGCTTACTTATGCAAAGACAGGCAATCCTGATAAACTGATCTCAGATTTTGAGCTTTACGAATGCTTTGTATACAAAACCAGAAAGGATTCGGCATTTCTGCACGTCAATGTAGCCGACAGCATTGTCACCGGTCAACTGTTTTATGCTTTTTTTGAAAAAGACCGGAATCAGGGTAAAATCGATGGGGTAATGCGCGGGGATACGATTTATGCAAAATATACCTTCGTATCGGAGGGAACAGAATCGACCAGGGAAGTAGCGTTTCTCAAAAAAGGGCCGCAATGGATTGAAGGCTTTGGGGAAGTGGAAGAAAAAGACGGTTCGATGGTTTTCAAAGACCGTTCAAAACTCAAATTTCGGCGCGGACTTGCATTCAAAGGCATCAGGTGCCCGCCCACACTTCAATAAGGCACGTCCAACCTTCCAGACAAAACATACCTTTCAGATTTTCCGATAATTTCGTCTGGAAAGTTAAAAACTGTTGTCGGCGAACCGGTCAGATAGAAAAGCGTTATATTTCGTTTCACTGACTTTAAATCAATTTAAAATTAAAAAAATGAAAAAGGCTTTTCTCGCTTTTTGCTTCGCTATCACGGGATCAGGTTTCGTTTCGCTGGTTTCAGCGCAGGATCTGGCCTCACAAAAAATACCCCTCGATCCGGACGTTAAAACCGGCAGACTGAAAAACGGGATCACCTACTATATCCGCAAGAACAGCGAACCCAAAAACCGGGCAGAGCTGAGGCTGGCCGTAAAGGCCGGGTCTGTTTTGGAAACGGATGCGCAGCAGGGACTTGCGCATTTTATGGAGCACATGAATTTTAATGGGACTACCAACTTCCCAAAGAACGAACTTGTCAATTTTCTGCAAAAAACCGGTGTGCGGTTCGGCGCCGATTTGAATGCATATACCGGTTTTGACGAAACGGTATACATGCTGCCCATTCCTACCGATTCTGCCGGATTGCTTGAAAAGGGCATTCAGGTACTTGAAGACTGGGCACACGGCGCATTGCTCGACCCGGCGGAAATCGAAAAAGAGCGGGGCGTGGTGTTAGAGGAATCACGAATGGGCCGGGGCGCGCAGCAGAGAATGCGTGATAAATTCCTGAAAGTAATCCTCAATAATTCCAGGTATGCAGCCCGCCTGCCGATCGGGAAGGACAGCATTTTGAAGTCATTTAAGCCAGAAACGATCAAAGCTTTTTACAAAGACTGGTACCGCCCCGATCTGATGGCGGTGATTGCGGTAGGTGACTTTGATCCTGCCAAAGTGGAAGCGATCATTACTCAAAAATTCAGCTCCATTGCGCCGCCGGTCAATCCAAAAAAACGCACCAAATACGACATTCCGCTCGACGGATCTACGCAGGTTGCGATTGTTACTGACCCGGAATATCCGCAAAACCTGATCCAGCTGATTTACAAGCAGCCAAACAGCAAGGAAAAAACATTGCAAGATGTGCGGAACAACTTTGCGCAGGGACTGTACAATGCCATGATGGGACAGCGCATGCAGGAGCTAACTCAGAAGCCTAATCCACCTTTCCTTTACGGAGGCAGCGAATACGGCGATTTCCTGGGCAACCTCGATTCTTACACTTCGGTTGCACTAGCCAAAGATGCGGCGTCAATGAAAACTGCATTAACCGCGTTGCTCGAAGAGAATGCGCGCGTCCAGAAATTTGGCTTTACGCAGCCTGAGCTGGATCGCGCTAAAAAGGATTTTTTCAACAGCATCGAACAGTATTACAAGGAGCGTGACAAGACCAAATCTGCCAACCATGTACAGGAGTACCTCAACCACTTTCTGCATGAAAAGCCCTATATGGGCACAGCAGCCTATTTTGAGTTTGTTAAAAAACACCTGGAAAACGTAAGTCTGGCCGAAGTGAATGCGTTGGCCAAAAAATACATTACCGACAAAAACCGGGCAGTGGTAGTAATGAGCGCAGAGAAAAGCAAAGACGCATTGCCAACCGAGCCAGAGATCCGTGCATTGTTAAAAGATGCCGGCAAGGATGTGACCGCCTATGTAGACGATGTTGTTGATACTCCGTTGCTGAGTAAAGAGCCCGTTGCGGGGAAAGTTACTTCGGAGAAGAAGCTTGATAAGCTGGACGTTACAGAGCTTACCCTTTCAAATGGAGTGAAGGTATTGCTGAAACCGACGGACTTTAAGAATGACGAAATCCTGATCAAAGCCACGGCGCGCGGCGGCTACTCGCTGTTTCCTGAGGAGCGGGAAACGGGCGTTTTCACCAGCTACCTGATCCAGTCAGGCGGTGTGGGACCTTATAACCAGACGCAGCTGCAAAAGTTTTTGGCAGGAAAAACGGCGAGCGCCGGGCCTTATATCAGCGAGCTTACCGAGGGTATCGGAGGTGAAACAAATCCGAAAGATTTGGAAACCACTTTACAGCTCATCTATGCTTACTTTACGGAGCCGCGCAAAGATGCCGAACTCGTGAAAGGGATTCTGGCAAACCAGAAAGCTTACCTGGAAAATATCCAGAAGACACTGACTCCCGAAAAAGTATACTCTGATTCATTGAATGCAGTTCTGACAAATCACAATCCGAAACGCCAGCCGCTCAAACCAGAAAGTGTGGATAAAGTGAACCTGGACCGTGCGGAGACGATTTACAAAGACCGGTTTTCTGATGCGTCCGATTTTGTGTTCACCTTTGTAGGCGCATTCCGCGTGGATTCCATCAAACCTTACATTGAAAAATACCTCGGCAGCCTGCCTTCGACAGAAAGAAACGATGACTTCAATCACCCGAATATTTTCCCACCAAAAGGGAAGATTGAAAAGACGATTTATAAGGGAATGGAGCCAAAAAGTCGTGTTACGCTCGTTGCAAGCGGAGAATATGACTACAATCCTGAAAATAACATCCAGATAGAAGCTTTGCAGGAAGTATTACAGATCAAACTCATCGAGGCTTTGCGCGAGGAAGAAAGCGGGGTTTATGGAGTGAGTGTTTCTGAAAGCACCGACAAGTTCCCAAAAGGAAGGTACCGGTTTACAGTTGGTTTCGGATGTGCGCCGGAGAATGTAGAAAAGCTGATCAAGCGCACGAAAGAAGAAATCGCGAAGGTAAAGGCGAACGGCGCTGATCAGAAAGACATTGAAAAGTATGTAGCTGAGACACGCCGACAAATGGAAACAGCTGTCAAAACAAACAGCTTCTGGCTGAGCTATCTTGACGATAATACATTCCTGGGAGATGATCTGGACGAAATTTTTCAACAGGACCGACTATTGAAGACAATCACGGTAGCCAGTACTAAAGAAGCTGCGCGTAAGTACTTCAATGACGACGATTTCATTCAGGTTGTATTAATGCCTGAGAAGAAATGATAGCCAGGAGTAGATTTATTAATTGGTCTCGATTGGTAATTCAAGTGCGCCTTACATACATTGTTTTTTGACAAAAAAGCTTTTCTTCATATATCGTCAGAGTTATTCATTTAAATTATCTGACATGAAGATCTCTTACGTTCTATCGACGATGGCGGCCTGTATTATTGTAGCCTTCACACTGACAAGTTGCTATGAGGACAAACTTGAAGAGACACAATTAGCAAAAGAAGAAACCAACTTCCTTAAGGTTGACGACATCTACTATCCTATGGATAGCTTGCAAGCTATTTTTTCGACAAGCAACAATCAAGATACTGTTCTCCAATTGCGATGTTCGGACTACAAGCAGGAAAATTTTGTATTGGTTGAGTATATAAAACAACATGGCACTGATTTGCAGCAAGGAGTCTACTCGTATGAATTTTCAAAGAACTTGCAAAAGCTATCTGATTTGAAGTTTCACAACCTGGTTGTTCGATATCATACAAATAACAATGCTGTAAATCTTGATGGGCTGTCTGGGGAAAGAATCGATTATGGAAATCTTGAAGTACAAAAAGACAGCTCAGTGTATACAATTCAACTAAACACCACTATATCAGGGAAGAAAGTTCTACTACATTTTAAAGGCAAACTGAAAGCCGAAGAATTTTCTTGGTAGAAAAATAGGGTATCCTGAAACTAAGACAAGGCCAGCCTGCTGCATTATTGCGCAGCGGGCTGGCCTTGTCTTAGTTTCAGGATAATGTTTGTTTTGAGATCAAAAAGGTGCTTTTCCAGCCCTACCGGGTAAGTATGCGGATTTACAAACCGTTTGATTCCTTTATAAAAATGCGCAAGCTGATCCTTGACCCGCTGCCGGGTTTCATGAATGGAAGGCTGACTGTAAATAAGCTGGCCTTTTGCAAAAACCGGCACCAGCAGATCTTCAAAATGCATTTGCTCTTCAAATGAGCGGTTCTTTGTAAAATCATAAGGATCAACCATCGTCGACTTTCCGATCAGCGGATTTTCAATATTGAAGATCATATCAGATACAAAGCCTTTTCCGTCCCGGAACCGCCGAACCTGCTGAATACCAGGCGTGGAAACCTTCACGAGCTGTTCGGATAATTTCAGCTTATAGTCCCATTCGCCGGTGCTTGTCTTGATGGCGGCAAGCTTGTAAACACCGCCCAGCGCAGGCTGATCATAAGCTGTTACCAGCTTGGTACCAATTCCCCAGATATCAATTTTTGCGCCCTGGATTTTAAGACTATCCATAATGTACTCGTCGAGATCATTGCTGGCAACGATACTGGTTTGCTGGAATCCTGCATCGTCGAGCAGTTTGCGCGACTCGATACTTAAATAAGCCAGATCACCAGAGTCCAGCCTTATTGCCCCAAGTTCATACCCGCGTTTTCTCAGCTCTTTTCCCACCTCAATCGCATTGCGTACACCTTGAAGCGAGTCGTAAGTATCCACCAGCAGGGTTACATTGTTGGGCAAATGCTGCGCGTAAGTTTCAAATGCTTCCAGCTCGGAATCGAAAGACATTACCCAGCTGTGCGCGTGGGTACCTTTTACCGGAATATCGTAGATTTTGCCTGCGAGCAGATTGGAAGTTGCATCGAAGCCGCCGATGTAAGCTGCTCGACTGGCAGTTACTCCACCGTCGGGCCCCTGCGCGCGCCTTAAACCAAATTCAAGTAAGGTATCATCCCTGGCCACGAGCCGCATCCGTGCAGCTTTGGTAGCAACAAGAGACTGAAAATTGATCAGGTTCAAGAGCGGCGTCTCCAGTAGCTGACATTGCAGAATAGGTCCCTGCACGCGCAGCAGCGGCTCATTTGGAAATACAACGGTACCTTCCGGAATAGCATCGATGCTGCATTGCAGCTCCATTTGGGATAGATATTCAAGAAAGCCCGGTTCAAACAATGCGTTTCCGTCGTTTCCTTTTAAGGAGCCGATATAATCCAGGTCTGACTGGCTCACGCGGTATTCTTTGATATATTCGATTACGCTGTTGAGTCCGCAGGTGATGGTGAATCCGCCCTGAAACGGGTGCTTGCGAAAGTATAAGTTGAAAACTGCTTCCTGCTCGGCCTTGCCCGATTTCCAGTAACCATAAGCCATTGTGAGCTGATAAAGGTCTGTAAGCAGGCTCAGCGAAGTGCCGTATAGCTGATTGATCATAATGTGTATTGGTGTTTTAAGCTGCTCAATTAATGAAAAAAAGGCGGTTATTTCTAACCAGCCTCTTCTTCAAATATCAGTTTGATGCAGTTTTCCGCATTAGTTGACACTTTCAAGCATGGGAAATTGCTGCTTCCACATATCGAAATATTTCCCTTTTTTGCTCAACAACTTCTTGTGGCTACCTTCTTCGATCAGCTTTCCCTGCTCCAAAACCACGATTTTATCTGCATTCATCACCGTGCTCAGGCGGTGTGCGATAATAATGATCGTTTTGTTTTTCTTTCTTAAAGATTGGATTGCAAGCTGAATGTGCTGCTCCGACTTGGAATCCAGTGAGGAGGTCGCTTCGTCAAGGATCAGGATTTCGGGATCACGGTATAAAGCGCGCGCAATCGCAAGCCGTTGCCGCTGCCCGCCCGATAAGCTCGTACCATTTTCACCGATGTAAGTATTAAAGCCATTGGGCAGATTTTCGATAAACTTCATGATATCCAGTTCCTGACAGATAGACACGATTTTTTTCATATCCGGCTCAAACTCGCCGACAGCGATATTGTTGATCACATTGCCCGCAAACAAATGCACATCCTGCGGCACAGCACTTACCATTTGGCGCAGACTGTCGTTGGTAAGGTACTTAATATCAAAACCGCCGAGGAGAATATTCCCTTTTTCAACCGGGTAGATGTTTTGCAAAAGCGCGAGCAAAGTGGTTTTCCCGGAACCACTTTCTCCAACAACTGCCGTGATCTTGTTTTTGGGTATAACCAGATTTAAACCCTCAAACACATTGACGCGGGTTCCATAACGGAAATGAACATCGCGAAAATGAATATCACCGATCATATCCGGCGTGAGTACCGCTTTATTTTCGATCGATTCACGCTCGATATCCATGATTTCGAACAAACGATCGGCTGCGATACTGGCGTCCTGGATCGTCCTGTTCATCCCGATCAGACTTGAAACAGGCCCGGTGAAATAGCCGATAATCGCATAAAACGACAGCAGCTCACCCGGTGTAATGATTTTGTTTAACACAAACAAAGAACCTGCCCACAGCAAAATGATGGTAAATGCACTCGAAATAAAGCCGCTGAAATCTCCTATCCACAGCGAGTTGGTATTGGATTCATAAACCGATTTCAACATTCCGATAAAGCGCGTCTCGGTGCGCATATTGGTAAAATCCTCCAAACCAAAACGCTTGATCGTACTTACGGAATGAATGGACTCTACAAGCTGCGCCTCTAATTCCGCCGAGCTTTCCATTAGTTTGCGCTGCGTAGACTTATTCATTTTGTTGGAGAAATAGTAGATCACCGCGTACAATGGGACCACACCCAGCAGAATGAGCGCAAGCTTCCAGTAATAGGTGAACATCAATGCAAATGAGAATACCAGAATGAACATATTGACCGCAAAGCCGACCAATACATCATTGATAAACACCCTGATCTTCACCGCATCATTGATCCGCGAGATAATCTCCCCTACCCGCATGTTATCGAAAAACTGTTGCGGAAGCCGGAGTAAATGCTTGTAATAACCCAGTATCAGGCGCGCGTCAATCTGCTGTCCGGTTTTGATAGTGAGGAGCGTCTTGGCGTGATTGATAACTACCCTGAAAAACAGAATCCCGATCATAATCACTCCCATCAGGTTCAGCAGGTTGCGGTTACCTTCCGGAAGTACATTATCTACAATCTTTTGAAGGAAGATCGAAGTGGACAAGCCCAGCACCGTGTAAATGATCGCGCCGAGCAGGACCTGGAACAACACGGACCTGTGCGGTTTCAGCAAGAACATGAAACGCTCCTTAACAGAAATTTTCTCGTTGCCCTGGGTAAATGTATCTCCGGGTTGCAGCAATACCAGAACGCCGGTCCAGATGCTTTTGAACTCATCGTAGCTCATGGGTATAAGCTCACCTCTGGCAGGGTCCATTACTTCCACCGTTGTGGACGTAACATTATAAACGACAACATAATGATGAAGTATCTGCTTGATAATCACGTGTGCAATCACAGGCACGGGTACGTGCGGCAGTTGGTCAAACTCCGCCCTAACTCCCTTGGCGTCAAAGCCCAGCTTTGTAGCGGCTTCAATCAGTCCGAGCACATTGGTACCTTTCTTATCTGTGGAAGCATATTGCCGGATGCGCGCAACCGGTATAGCCAGTTTGTAAAATGCAGATACAGAAGCAAGGCAGGTAGCACCGCAGTCGGTAAGATCGTGCTGCTTGATCGCGACATCTTTCAGCCTGCTGCGGTTGTTCAGAAAAGGTATTTTCCTGGAAATGGCATTACCGACCTCCTGAATGCCGCTCCATAACGTAGTAAGTCCGTTCGATTTCATAAGGTTAGTTTAGGGGTGGTGTTTCAGTTGTTGCGATCAGGTTTGGATTCAGCCAATCGTCGGCTTTGTCGTAAAGCAGCTGAAAAAGTGTCCGTTCTGTGACCAGGAAGCGTGCTTGCAGCGTCATACCTTTTTTCAGTTTTCCTACATACCCGTTTTTCAATGTGAGGGAATTAGCATCCAGCTTACAACGGACCTTAAAGAATGGTGGCTCTTTTCCATTGGTATACACATCATTTGAAATCGATATTACCTCCCCTGTCACCAGCCCCCATTGATTGTAATCGTATGCATCCACCTGCAAACGCGTTTTGGTTCCCGGGTGGATAAGGCCAATGTCTTTCGGCAGCACGTACATCTCCGCTACCATCATTTCATCAGGTGATATATCTGCCAAAAATTCATTGGAAGAAACGATACTACCCGGCTGCAAACCTTTGAGCTGCTGGATTGTACCGCTGATCGGCGCCTTTACTACATAGAAATCTTTCTCGCGCAGATACTGCTTATCCTGGGAGTTCAGCTCACGCGTTTTCATTTGCAACTGCGTCAGTTCAGACTCCCACCTTGCTTCTTCCTCCTCCATGATGGTCTTGATCTTATTGCTTGCCGTCGCGTAAAGCAGCTGGGCACGATCAAACTCTGCTTCCGAAATGGCTTTTACATCATGCAACTTTTTATTTCTTGCAAAATCCTTCTCCACCGTCATCAGGGTCGTTTTTGCATCGGTGATCTTTTGCCAGAACAATGCGAAATCCTGCTTATACAACCCGCTAGTCAAGCCGGGCTTTTTACTCCAGTTGTCGGTGCGGCTCAAATGAAGCAGCACATTTAAGTCGTCGATCTGCTTGTCGTAATCTTGCTTTTGTGCCTTCACAAGCTGATTTTGCTCTTTGAGGATCTCAGATTCAATTTTCAGGAGTGTCTGACCTTTGACAACTCGCTGGTTTTCGGAAACAAAAACCGAGTCCAGTCGCCCGCTTACCAGCGCTTTGATCTCATTGCGATCGTCGGTGGCGCGGATAATGCCGGTACTTTTTACACTTACATCTACTGTGATAACAAAGAGCGAAATGAACGCGACGATCATAATTGCCATTGAAAGCTGATAAACGAGGCTCGACCTTGTGTTGTGCTCGTGGAAATGATAGTCGGCGGTATGTTCAAGTATTTCGGGAGGGAAAATCTTGTTGCGGGCGGTATTGATTTCCTTTTCCATGTTGGTGAAGTCCGATTTAGGCTGGTTTATAACAAAAACGGGGGTAGCTTAGCTACCCCCACTCTTCTCGATGTTATCCACTTTGTTACTCAGTTATAGAGTTAAAGATTCCACCCAGGTCAAGACCTAGGCCGAACTGTGTTTTTTCAGATGAACCATCATCGTCTACCGATTCATTGCTGAATGCGATACCCAGTGATCCGATGAGGCTTCCTGATGATGCAGAATCGCTACTGCTACCTAGTCCTAAAAGACCACCATTGATTTGTTTCATTTCTGCGGAATTCAATTCTTGGGATTTCATAATACATACAATTAAATGAAAAATAGCCTACTCTGTTTCAGGTTTTCAGCTCCCCCTGTTTGAACTCACGTTCGCAGAATATCCTGAAACATACGTGCCAATATCAAGCTAACATATTGATAATGAAACAACTAACTTGAATAAAATACAACTAAAATGTGTAAACCTAACTGATCTGTGAAGTTCTTCGTGTCGTATCCTGTGCGCGTTCATTATATCTAACAGGCGCTTTTTGCAGAATGCTATGTGGCTCGTAAATGGGAGTTTGACTTTGATAAAAGCGAGATTTACGCAACATCAGGGTTCAGTTGCTTAGCTGTATTGTTCTCGGGTGAAAAGTGGCAGAAGTAAATTGTCGAATTTGTCTACATTCAGTGAAATCAGTTCCACCCTGCTGTTCTTCCCATTTGTGGTTTAAACGATGGTACCTTTCAAGCAAGCTGCATAAGGGCATTGGCTGTTTGCAGGAGCAGGTTTAAATTTTTTACAAAAAAAATTCAGCTTTATTCCTTAAAGCTATCTTTTAAAACTTACAGGCTGAATTTCAGGTATTTACAATAATTTATATATGTTATAGAGACTGGAAGATTACCTAACGTATATAAACGGATGATTTAACGGGATTTGGGCTATTGATCTTTTCGCAGGGCGCTGGTCGTATGTATCCGTAAAGCTGAATTTTTACGAACAAAAAAGAAGTTTCATGGACCAATCGATAGAGGCGAAGATCAGATCCGTGGCGCTGAATATCCGGAAAATCAGGGAGTACAGGGATTACACACAGGAATATCTCGCAATGAAGTTGGGCATATCTCAAAATGCTTATAGTAAAATTGAGCTTGCCTACACCCGCATTACGCTGGAGCGATTGATCCAGATCGCGCAAATTCTTGAAGTAGACTCGGTGGACCTGATCAGAGGGAATGCAGAAGATCTGGTGCGCCTGCACACCGCAGAGTAACCATCAACAAACAGAAGCGGGCTGGCTCATTTAGAGTCAGCCCGCTTTCAATTTTCTATGAAAATCAAATTTAGATCGCTTCCAGTATCCGCTCTATTGCGACCTGATAACCTATTTTCTCTTTCAATTCACTAATATGTACGCGCTCTTGCTCCATTGAATCACGATGGCGGATAGTAACGGTATCATCCTCCATGGTCTGGTAATCCACTGCAACGCAGAACGGAGTTCCAATGAGATCCTGGCGCGTATATCGTTTTCCAATCGCCGCTCCATCATCATAAGTTGTCCTGAATGAAGATTTAAGTGAGTTAGCGATCGCCTGCGCTTTTTCTGCCAATCCATCCTTCTTCACCAATGGAAGCACCGCTACTTTAAATGGCGCTAGCGCCGGGTGCAGTTTCAGGTAAGTCCGCTCTTTTTGGCTCTCTCCCTCTCCTACTGTCTCCACGGTATAAGCATTGCAAAAAGCAGCCAGGAATAAGCGGTCAGCACCAACGGAAGTTTCAACCACGTAAGGAATGTAGTTTCCGTAAGGTTTACCATTTTCATCCAGGTCGGAATCAAAGTACTGTTGTTTTTTCTTTGAAAGCTCCTGGTGGTTGCGCAGGTCAAAGTCTGTTCTTGAATGGATACCTTCGATTTCGCGGAAGCCAAACGGGAACTGGAACTCGATATCAACTGCAGCATTGGCATAATGCGCCAGCTTTTCGTGATCGTGGAATTTAAGCTTCTCAGCAGGAAGCCCGATTGCTTTATGGAATTTCATCCGCGCCTCTTTCCAGGCCTCATACCAGGTCATTTCGGTACCAGGACGAATAAAAAACTGCATTTCCATTTGTTCAAACTCCCGCATACGGAAAGTGAACTGGCGCGCCACGATCTCGTTCCTGAATGCCTTGCCTATCTGCGCGATACCAAACGGAATTTTCATCCGGCCGCTTTTCTGTACATTCAGGAAGTTCACGAATATCCCCTGCGCAGTCTCCGGGCGAAGGTAAATAAGGCTGGAATCTTCCGCTACCGAGCCCACCTGCGTACTGAACATCAGGTTGAACTGACGAACTTCCGTCCAGTTGGTAGTACCCGAAACCGGGCATTTGATATTTTCAGATATAATAAGCTCACGAACCCCGTTCAGGTCTTCGGCGCTCAGCAGCCGCCCCATTTCTTCCAGCAGCGCCTGTGCCTTTTCCTCGTTACCCTCGGCAGCATATTGCTCTGCCTTGCCTTCCAGCAACTGATCAGCACGGTATCTCTTTTTAGAATCCTTGTTATCGATCATCGGGTCATTAAACCCGTCGACGTGCCCGGAAGCTTTCCAGGTAAGCGGGTGCATGAAGATAGCCGCGTCGATACCCACGATATTATCGTGCAGCTGCGTCATCGCTTTCCACCATGCGGCTTTCAGGTTATTTTTTAGTTCGACGCCGTTCTGGCCGTAATCGTAAACAGCCTGCAGACCGTCGTATATTTCAGAAGAAGGAAAAACAAAGCCGTATTCTTTGGCGTGCCCTACAATATCTTGTAAAGAGGTAGCGGGTGTTGGGTTCATTCTGGTTAAAAAATCAAAGAGAAAAGACTGTTAATGCATCCAAAACTAGGAAGTTGGCAAAATTAGGTATTTTGACCGGACATACGTAAGCCCAATGTTCGAAACCGGACAAAATATAGCGACAATCAGATGTAAGTAAATGAATATCAATGCATATACAAAATTGGCATACGTTTTTAACCAGGGTATACAAACAAACCTACTTGCAACATGCTGTTCAACTATATCAAAATCAGTTTTCGCAACCTCAGTAAACAGAGACTGTTCAGCGGACTCAACATTTTCGGACTTGGTATAGGCATGGCAGCAGTGTGGCTGATGCTGCTTTATGTGGCCGATGAACTGAGCTACGACCGTTTTCACAAGAATGCAGACCGCATTGTACGGGTTGTACAGCGGGCTACCTGGGACGAAAGCAGCTTCCACATTCCGCTTACCTCGGCGCCATTTGCCACAGCCCTGCAAACGGATTACCCCGAAGTCGAAGGCACGGTTCGCATTAGCTCGGAAGGCGGCGGTGCGATGAAGTATGGTAAAAACGAGGTCGTAGCAAATGACATTTACTTTACCGATCCGTCTATTTTCAATGTATTTTCCTTTCCTGTCTTATACGGCGATGCAAAAAGCGCACTGGCGGAGCCGCAAAAAATCG
Source organism: Dyadobacter sp. HNCC25DJ183 (assembly GCF_056895175.1). Classification (NCBI taxonomy): domain Bacteria; kingdom Pseudomonadati; phylum Bacteroidota; class Cytophagia; order Cytophagales; family Spirosomataceae; genus Dyadobacter; species Dyadobacter sp. HNCC25DJ183. The sequence continues at coordinate 338,569 of NZ_JBXHAP010000006.1, read as the reverse complement.
TTTTGACCAAAACAATGGCAGAGACGCTTTTCAAGGATGCTTCCCAGGCTGTCGGAAAAACAGTACTGTTCAGCAATAACTATCCCAATGTTGTAACGGCAGTAATTGAAGATATACCAACCAATTCGCACCTCAGGTTCAGTGCATTAAGATCTTTACCGAAAGACTATTCGACTGGGTGGCAACAGTTTGAACTGTATACTTACCTGCTGCTTAAAGACGGTACCGATGTTCAAAAGTTCGGGAAAAAGCTGGCAGGCTTTTTCCCGAAATACCTGAAAAAAGAGATGGGCAATGTGAACTATCAAATGGAGCTTCAACCACTTACCTCCATTCACCTGAACTCGCACCTGGATTTTGAAATCGGCCCTAATGGAAATGCCAATACCGTTTACGTGTTCTCTGCAATCGCCGCATTGATCCTGCTGATTGCCTGTATCAACTATGTAAATCTGTACACCGCCCGCTCGATGAAGCGGATACGCGAAGTGGGTGTCAGAAAATCTATCGGTTCGGAAAGGGGCCAGCTGATCGGGCAATTTTTAACAGAATCATTGATTATGACGATCCTGGCGGGTTTGGTTGCATTCATGCTGGTCATTATATCGCTTCCGCTGTTCAACAAACTGGCAGAAAAGTCGCTTTCACCCGGCTACCGCAGTGACCTGATGAGCGCATTGGTCGCAATTGCATTTGTGCTGCTGGTAGGGTTGATAAGTGGCTTATATCCCGCACTTCGCTTTTCTGCTTTTCGTCCTGTTAATGCATTAAAAGGCCAGATCAGCGGTCAGGTCAGCAGTGCTTATTTTCGCAAATCGCTCGTCGTATTTCAGTTTGCAGCCACGGTAGTAATGATCGCCTGCTCGGCAGTGGTGTACCGCCAGATGCACTACGTCAACAACAAAGACCTGGGCTTTAATAAAAGCCAGGTACTTGTGTTTCACATTGATAAAAATGAAGTCAGAAATCAGGTCCGTGCGGTGAAACAGAAGCTTTCCGAAAGTCCGTTCATTGAAAGTATGGCGTCTTCCAGTAACCCGATCGGAACCAACTATATGGGATCTGCGGGGATGTTTATGGAAAAAGAAAATGGCCAAATGAGCCCGGGTACCCAAATGGTACAGAAGTTTGCAGTTGACGGGGATTTTCTTAAAACAATGGAGATCAAGCTGATAGCTGGTCGTAATCTTAACTCCGATTCTGAGGCTGATCTGCTGGGTTCAGCGATGGTCAATGAAGCATTGGTCAAAAAGCAAGGCTGGACAAACCCTGTGGGTAAGCGGATCAAGTACTTTATAGATGGCGAAGGCAACACGAAAGAAGCGACCATCGTAGGCGTGGTGGCAGATTTCCATACTTATTCACTCCAGCACAAAATCGAGCCGCTGGTTTTACAGGCACCTGCGCCTGGTGACGGCGACAATATTTACGTTAGAATCGCGCCTGAAAAGACCAAAGAAGCATTGGCTTATATGCGTCAGGCTTACAAGGAATTTGACCCGGAAGCGACATTGGACTTTCATTTTCTGGACGAGAACTTTGCCCAGCAATATGCTTCTGAACAGCGCCAGGGAAACGTAATGCTCACTTTTGCAGTGCTGGCGGTTTTAATTGCTTGTTTAGGTTTGTTTGGTCTGGCTGCATTTGCTGCCGAGTCGAGGACGAAGGAAATCGGTGTCCGCAAAGTGTTGGGTGCGAGTATTCAGAGTGTGGTGCTGCTGCTGTCCAAAGATTTTGTCAAGCTGGTTCTGATCGCAATTGTGGTTGGAACGCCGGTATCGATCTACGCCATGGGCGAGTGGCTTAAAAACTTCGAATACCGCGAACCACTCTCCTGGTGGATCTTCGCAGGTGCCGGCCTCGTCGCCATTCTGATCGCCCTGGCAACTGTCAGCGCCCAGGCATTTAAATCCGCATTGATGAACCCGGTGAAGAGTTTGAAGACGGAGTAGATTGGGTTGTTGGGTTAGCTGTTAGCGGTTGTACTATTTCCTCTTTCTGGGTTAAAAAAAGTTAAAGAAAAATCTCGGTCTGCAATCCCGGCTATTTTTGTCATACCTGATAAAAATACCGGGATTATGTTGCACAACTACTTTACGATTGCCTGGCGGAATTTGCTGAAACGTAAATTCTATTCTGTTCTGACCATTTTTGGACTTGCGGTCGGGATTACGTTTAGCTTCCTGGTGGGCAGTTACATTCATGCTGAATTGCAGGTAAATGCTGATCTCAGGAATGCGGATCAGCAGTACATTGTCCGCAGCAAATGGAAGGTACCGGAAATGGGGATCGACTTTGCTACATTCGGTCCACTTGGAAAGACACTCCGCGACGAATATCCTAATCTCGTAGCAGGGTATTATCGCTACGATGCCATTACAGTCGCAGTGTCCCACGGCGACAGGCACTTTCGGGAAGATGTACAAACAGGAGATACCACACTGCTTTCGATGTACGGTTTTCCAGCGTTGCACGGCGATGTGAAAACTGCATTACAACAGCCAAATTCCATTGTAATTACCGAAGAAAAAGCACTTAAATACTTCGGAAAGAGTGATGTAGTTGGCGAAAACCTGACTTTGCACAACTTCGTCGGAGGTAAGCAGGAGTATCAGGTAACAGCTGTTTTGAAAGATCTCAAATCCAACTCAGTCAGCCACTTACTTAATAATCCATCTTCCATATTCATCCCGCTGAGCTCACTTGAAGGGCGCAAGGGAGCAGAGAGCGACTGGAATTTTCCATTTATGGTAACGTTTATTCAGCTGCAAAAAGGCATTGAACCGAAAGCACTTGAAAAACCCATCTCCCAGATACTGAAAACGAATGCACCTGCCAGTGCGCGCGAAAATCTGCACATATACCTTACCCCACTCAAAGACTATTATCGCGAGGCCAACAATGGGCTGGTCCAGAAGATGATCTACATACTGGCCGCAGTAACGGCTTTTATCCTGCTGATGGCGGTTGTCAATTTCGTCAACATTTCCGTGGCGGGCTCTTCTTCCAGGTTGAAGGAAATCGGCGTAAGGAAGGTATTGGGCGGAATCAAAGCGCAGATCATCGGACAGTTTTTAGCTGAATCCATACTGCTGGCTGCATTCGCGAGCTTGTTATCCATCGGATTTTATGAATTATCACGGGGCTATTTTGGTGAAATTGTCGGTAAAGAACTTGTCTCCTGCATTTCCCTTTTTCCCTGGGTTATAATCTTACCGGTACTTTGTGCATTGCTGATCGGCTTACTGGCTGGCTCCTACCCTGCTTTCATATTATCGGCGATCCCGTCGGTGGATTCGATGAAGGGGAAGTTGAAATCTGTCAAAGGGCATGTGGGTTTTCGGAGATCTCTGCTTGTCATGCAGTTTACGATCGCATTGTTTGTTTTTGTAGCGGCTGCCATCATCACCCAGCAGGTCGATTATTTCTTCAACAAAAGTCTGGGTTTTGAGAAAAATGCATTGGTGTCAATAGCAGTACCGCGCGACTGGACACCAGAGGGATTGGCTAAAATGGAAGGTATCCGCAACGAGCTGGCAAACATGGCCGAAGTAGCGGATGTGAGTTTATCTTATGAAATAGCAAACGGGAACACGGGCGCTCAATACGGTATTTACCAGCCAGGACAGGACTCCGCACAGGCGATCCACACCCAGTTTTTTTCAACTGATGAAAAATTCGCATCAACCTTTGGGATCAAAGTACTGGCCGGTGATTTCTTTGCGAAGCCAAATGCCGGTATTCAGACAGACCGCATTGTGATCAACCGTTCAGCAGTGAAGTCGCTGGGGTTCAAGTCTCCCGAAGATGCTGTCGGCAGACAGGTCAGGATCCATTTTTCTCCTCAACCTGCAACCATTGCCGGAGTTATCCAGGATTTTCACTTTGAATCCATGCACCAACAGATCAAGCCACTGGCGATTAGCCACATAAAAGGCGGAAATACATACAGGTATCTGAGTTTCAGGTTGAATGGCAATGTTGGGTCGGCTATGGCGGCAATTCAGCAAAAATGGTCTGCGCTGATGCCGGACGCACCTTTTGAATATACTTTCATGGACCAAACGCTGCAAAAGCTTTATCAATCGGAGATTCGGTTGCAAAGGGCAGCACAACTGGCCACATTGCTGGCGCTGGTCATTGTTGTGCTTGGCATAATCGGCATGGTTTCATTAAGTGTAGCGCGGCGAACGCGGGAAATCGGAATAAGGAAAGTGCTCGGGGCATCGGGGATCAATGTAGTGATGCTGTTCTTGAAGGAATTCCTGCTGGTAACACTCACAGGCGCGGCAATAGCATTCCCACTGGCATTTTTTGTAATGAAAAACTGGCTGAACAACTATGCTTACAGAATCGCGCCAGACTGGCCCACGTTCTCGGTAATAGCGCTTGCTTTCTCTGCAACTATCATCCTGCTGGTCTGCATCCAAACCTATAAATCGGCATTAATGAACCCAGTTAAGAGCTTGCGGTCGGAGTAATTATTACTGACTCACAATCCATCAAAGATCGATAGGTAAGCCACGCTTGAGAGAGAACGTTAAAAAAATTGATAGTATGTCAATTCATTAAATGGATACTAGTTGCAGCCAAGAATAATGCTTTTGCCTGCTAATTATGAATGCGGCCAATCTCCTAGCTTTATAGTTGATGAGCCAGCAGCAGGAAGCATTTTGACACCTGTATTTTGAAGAACTTTTGCATTTCTGGAGAATCGATGATTTTTAAGCCAGGATGATTCGCCAGTTTTAGGGTTAATGGCAATTGCGCCTAGCTCTGTTATAGCTCGTAATTGATATGCAAATTTATTCCACTTCAAGCCTGTACCCTTATCTTTGACATTTGAAAAGAGCCACGATTCCCTTAATCCTTCTTTAGATTGGCGCCCAATATCAAGGAATAAAGCTTCGTTGTTATTATCGATAAAATCAAGTGTACTGCCTGATATTTTGGGAACTTCAAGAGTAAAAGCAACACGGTCAACTATTGGATCTAAGATAACGCCCTCAAAATCTACAACGGGAACAAGGAAGAATTGAAAAGGGTTAAAACGAATAGCGCTTATATAAGCATTGGTCTTTGTTACACTCTTACTCAAGAATGCTATCATATCCTCTGGTAAGGCATGAAACTGAATTGAAATTCCCGACATTTAGAGGCAGTTAGTTTATCAATTGTAGATACGTACCAAGTTCAAATTTAAAACAACCAACGGATTATTTTAAATCTGCGAACTTATTATCATCTGGATCATTTTCAATGAGATTCCACTTGAAGGAAGGCTCCCCGAATATAGTATTTGGAGCAATTGTTAATTGATGCAAAACCTCATTTGCAATGGCAGGAGAATATGTTTTGCCAAGTATTTCCTCATATTCAAATAGAATTTCATTACTGACGCACCATTTAAATTTACCAGCCATAAAATCTAAATATAGCTGATAGTATGGGCTTTTCGGAGGAATGGAGGCTCTAAGACAATTAGTATCAATAACTGCTTCAACCATTTGCACCAAAGCTATCGTCAATCAACTCAGCCGCACCGAAAACAAGTCTTTTGACCGGAAATAGATCCAGGTTACTACAACCATCGTGAATATGCCGCCGATTACTACGGATGGCACGGTCCCGAAAGCTTTCGCCATTACGCCTGATTCAAACGCGCCGAGCTCGTTGGAGGAGCTTACAAACATCCCATTTACTGCGGCGACCCGGCCGCGCATTTCATCAGGCGGATAGATCTGTAAGATCGTTTGCCGAACAATCACACTCACACTGTCGAAGACGCCCGTCGCGAAAAGTGCGGCGCAGGATAGCAAAAAGCTGGTCGATAATGCGAAAACGATCGTGAATATTCCAAAACCAGCTACCGCAATGAGCATATTCCGCCATGCATTGTGGGTTGGAGGATAATAAGCCATTGCGAACATCGTCAGCAGTGAACCAATGGAAGGCGCTGCGCGCAGCAAACCCAATCCCTCTGGCCCGACTTTCAATATATCCTCCGCGAAAACAGGCAGGATTGCGACAACTCCGCCAAAAAGCACAGAAAACAGATCAAGAGAAATCGCGTAAAGCACAATCCTGGTTTTGAAAACAAAGCGGAATCCTTCTTTCAGGCTCTCCACAATAGGTATGGTGATCTTCGGAAACTCGGGCCGCGTTTTGATCATACCCAGCAAAATCCAGCAGATCACAAAATTGGCAATTACGATCAGCAATACGTTGGCCAGACCGAGATATGCGTAAAGAAAACCTGCAATGGCGGGTCCCGTAATTGATCCCGCCTGCCAGAATGAACTACTCCACGTAGATGAATTGTGATAGATAGTGCGGGGAACAAGGAAGGGTTTTAAAGAATTGGAGGCGGGTGAATAAAAGCCTTTTGCAAAACCGATCAATGCGAAAACCGAATAGATAACGGCCAGATGCTCGCCCTGGGTTAAAGAATTGTAAATTCCCGGCTGAAAAGCAACATAAAGGATCACCGAGCCCAGTAAAATCACAACCAGACTCACGTGCATAATCGTGATCTTGTTCTTTTGATCGGCGATATGTCCCCCGAAAAGTGACGTGATGATAAACGGGATTACCTCAGCCAGACCCACCAGTCCTAATGCCAGCGGATCGTGCGTCATTTTATACAATTCATAACCAACAATAACCTCCTGAATGAGGATCGTGGCTGAGAAGAGAAAAGTGTTTGAAATGAAAAAACGAAAATCAGAATAGCGAAGTGCCGCGTAAGGATCGTGGGAAGAAACTGTTTTCAATTCGGATGTGGTGGTGTTCTGAAACCGTAACACGACACGCCGGCAATAATGTTCTGTTTTTGTGGAAAATTAATGAAGTTTGTGCCGCAAGAAACGGTTTTACATTTCCTTAACAAGCTTTTACAACCCTTTTACCCGCATTCATTCCCCGGCTGATAGATTTGTTCCATTCACAAAAACATCGGAACTATGAAAAATGCATCAGGCTTTATTTGTGCGATCCTGCTCGCAGTAACGACTTCTACCGCGCTGCCATCGGGCAAACCATTAAAAAAAGCTGTCAAAAAACCGGAAGCTGCCCAGAAGAATACCGCGGCGGAAGTTACTAAGCCAGCCAAACAGAAAATCATTACGCCGGTATTTCACTGGTTCGGACCTTTGGAACAAAAGAAAGGTCAACGGGATAATTGCTAATCGATTTTTGACAAATGACGAACACCGGCAACAAATCTGCTTTTTCATTCACACTGCTCTGCTTTGCAGCATTGCTCGCTTTGTTGCCGGCGTTTCAAACTGTTTCTGCGAACAATGAAACAGTCCGTTTTGCTGAAAAGGTAAATCTCGCATTAAGGCGGACCGCGCACCATTTGCTCCTGGCAACGGGCGATTCAGTGACAAAGATTCCGGCTGTCAAACAAATTGATGCAAACACCTTCTCCGTGCGCATTGAAAATCTGGGTGATTATGAAAAATTACCTGCGCTGATGCAGCAATCTTTACAAATCCAGAAAATTGATCGTGGGTACAATGTGATGGTTTTTAACTGCAAAACCAGGGAATTGCAGCTCGGCTATAACTTTCAGGATCTCAATCAGAAAGGTGGGGTAGCCTGCGAAAACAGGGCTGACGAAAATGGTTGTTTTACACTTCAGATCAGTTTTGAGCCCCAGCCACAGCTTGCGACCGCTAATTCCGATCGCCGTTTATGGATCTTGCCTTTTATATGCGGCCTTGCCGGGATCGGTTTGTTTTTCTGGAAAAGGAACCAACAGAAAACGCATTTGACCAAAACAGAAATAACTCCATTGCCTGCTTCTGAACTCCATTTCGGGAACTCGTCACTGAATAGTCAGAATCAGGTACTCATGTGCGGCAATGTAAAAAATCAGCTTACTTACCGGGAAGCGAAGCTGCTTGGTCTTTTTGTAAAGAACAGCAATCAAGTGTTGGAAAGGGACTTTATCCTAAAAGCGGTGTGGAAAGATGAAGGCATTATCGTAAGCCGGAGCGTCGACGTTTTTGTATCCCGGCTGCGCAAATTGCTGGCTGCCGATCCGGCTGTAAAAATTACCGCCATTCACGGCGTCGGCTACAAAATGGAAATCCATTCCTGACATTATGTCCTGAAAATCACACTTCTGAATCGCCACGCGGGAAGCTACCCTACCCATTTTACAACAGTAGTTTTGGTCGTCCGATACCGTACACATTTGTACGTTTTTGAACGATCAAATGCATTATATCAATCTCAAATCACTATATATCAGCTTAATACTACTTTGGCAAGGCTTTTTAAAATAGCATTGGTATAAGAGACGATGGTTCTGGATTTGTTTTTAAAAACGCTTGTCCGTAATTACAACCTGAATCTCAAACCCAACATTTTTTATGATTAAGTTAGAAAAGATATCAAAGTACTACCCGGCAGGATTTGGCAAGACTTACGTTTTGCGTCACATCGATTTACATATAAAAGAAGGTGAGTTTGTTTCCATTATGGGCCCGTCGGGTTCGGGGAAATCTACCCTCTTACATATCCTGGGCTTGCTCGAAGAGCCTTCGGAAGGAGAATACCTTTTCCTCGACGAGCCTGTTCAGAAATTGTCAGAAAAGAAGCGCACGGAATTGCACCGCCACCACATTGGCTTCGTGTTCCAGGCTTACCATTTGATCGACGAGCTTACGGTCTATGAAAACATCGAAACGCCGCTTCTCTACAAAGGCACTTCTTCTTCGGAGCGGAAAAGCCGGGTGGCCGAATTGCTGGACAGGTTCAATATGGTAGCTAAAAAAGACCTTTTCCCACACCAGTTATCGGGAGGCCAGCAGCAGCTGGTGGGCGTTGCCAGAGCGATTGTTCATAACCCAAAGGTGATTTTTGCCGACGAACCGACCGGAAACCTGCATTCGGAACAGTCAATAGAAATAATGGAGTTGTTTCAAAAACTCAACCAGGAAGACAAAGTAACAATTGTACAAGTAACTCATTCAGAAACAAATGCGGGATACGGCAATCGCGTCGTCCGCCTGAAAGACGGCTGGTTAGCCTAAAAATACCTATTAGCCATGAAACGTATTCTTCTACTTATTTGCCTGCTGCCTCTGTTCAGCCAGGCCCAGGATACCCTTAGCCTGGCAGATTGCGTCGATCTGCTGATCAAGAACAACCTGATTTACCAGCAGGGCAACCTGCAATCCGAATCAGCGCAGGCACAGCTGCGGCAAACGAGGTCGCAGATCTTACCGCAGATTTACATTGGCGCCGATCAAAGCTTTAATATGGGCCGGAGCATCGACCAGTATACCAATGCGTATATAGATGAGGTTTATGGTCTGAATGCGATTGGAACCGGCTTTTCAATACCCGTTTTTCAGGGTTTCAAATTACAGAACCAGATCCGTCAGGGTGTTTTGCTGAAAGAATCGGCGATGGAAAACCGTACTGCGGTGCTGAATGCACAGACTATCCTTTTAATGCAGGGATATGTAAATGTACTCGCCACCAATGCATTGCTCGACGCGGCAACACAGCAGGTACTGTCCTCTGAACAGCAGGTGGATCGTGTTTCGAAGCAGGTGAATGCAGGTACGGTGGGTGCTAATCTGCTCTACGAGATCAAGGCGCAGCTTTCCAATGATAAATTCGCGCAGATTACCGCATTGAACAATTACCGTACTGCCCGGCTGTCGCTTTTCCAGCGGATGAACATCACGCCTGACGATAAAATCCAATTTGAAATACTCGCTCCTAAAGACACTTTGCAGCGAAAAGAGGATGCACTGGCGCTTTATGAAAGTGCCCAGAGAATTTTTCCTGAAATAAAAAGTGCGGAGCTGTACAGGGAAAGCTTCAAATATCAAGTCAAATCGATTAAAGCGGCTAATTATCCATCGCTTAGTTTGAGCGCAAATATGAGAGCATTTTACGCGACCAGTAACCGGAAACTGGATTATCTGAACCAGCTGAACTCTACCCGAAACGGGTCGTTGATGCTCAGTCTGAACATTCCGATTATGGGTCGCTGGGTAACCCGGCCACGTGTGGAGTTTGCGAAAGTCCAGGAGCGGCTTGCGCAGAATACGCTGGATGTAACCAATCAGCAGCTCAGACAAGCGATCGAGCAGGCTGTGCTTAATCTGGATGCGCTGGCGGACAAATACGCAGCGGCCCGCGATCAGGTAGAGTCGCTCACAGCCAGCTTTGCGGTTGTAGAAAGCAAGCTGAATGCGGGCATTGCCAACAGCTTTGAATATACACTCGCAAAAGCAAACCTGGGAAAAGCCCAGGCCAATGCGATCCAGGCAAAATATGATTTCTTAATGCAGCAAAGACTGTTACAATATTATCGCCAGGGAAACTGGGAAGGGGTATTTTAAGGGGAGACTTCGGCCGTCGGCTGTCATACTTAGGCTTGCGTCTGAGTTGCAAAGTAAAGCCGAAAGCCGATTGCCGACAGCCGAAAGCCGAAAGCCGATGTTCCCCCAATGTTCTTGTTAGGTTAAATTTGGTATCGGTAATTTTTAAGAGGTTGTCCTGCTGGGGCGGCCTCTTTTTTTGTGGTTTTAGTTAAAATAAATTAAATAATTCTCAGGTGACTTAATGCTATGTATATTGTCCTTGTCAAACTAACAACGACAGTCATGAGAAAACTTCTTCTATTTGCCTTGCTCGGAACCTGGTTCCTGGTCGGGAATGCTTTTGGACAAATACAGAAAGGGGCCGGGTATCTCGGCGGTACGATCAGTTTCGACGGGGAAACTTCAAGGAGTGAAGAACCCGCTGATCCGCTTAATTCTGCGAGGGCCCGGAGGCACACCATTGCGCCGGAAATTCAATTTGGAAAAATGATCGGGAACCGGACCATGATGGGACTGGGCGTGCGGTATAATGTCACGTTTAACCGCACGAAATACGACGAAAACGATCTTGCGAACAGCCAACTTTCTCAGGGGATTGCGTTACTGCCCTTTATCCGCCAGTACAAATCGCTGGGAAGCAGCAACTGGTCGGTGTTCCTGCACGGTGAGCTTGGTCCTCAATATCAATGGATCAGAACTACTAATATCCAGGGTAGCACGCCTGTTAACGAGTACAGGGATTTCTGGCAATACGGAGTGAGTATCAAACCGGGTATTGCCTATGTTTCGAAGAAAAATGGCTGGGCCATCGAAGGTTATGCAGATATCCTCTCTCTGAATGCTAATTATGTTCCTTTCAAAAATGACGCTCCCAGCGTATTTACACTTAATACCGGTATTGCTACGGCATTCCCCAATGTAATTACTCTCCGCGTCGCCAAATATATCTTCCCTAAAAACTGAGAGCCATGAGAAATTCCATACTTACATTCCTGCTGCTGGTTTTATTGAACCATATTGCAACGGCACAGTTTCAGGCAGGCGAATCGTTTATCAGCGGGTCGTTTTATAACAACCTCAATAATGTGAGGCAAAAAGGCAGCGAGCCCAATACAAATGCCTATAATCATTATATCAATATCTCTTTGGGCAAATTTACCAAAGACAATCGGGCAACCGGCTGGGGCCTGACACACTCTTTGAATATTCAGAGCAACAGCTACTACAAACCAGATCCCAACACTTTAGGGGAGCTCAGCTTAGGAGTTGAGCGCTTTGCTGAGTTTTACAAGTCGGTGGGTGAAAAATTTGCTTTATACGCCCGACCTGCGTTGAATCTCGGGTATCAGTTCAAAACCAACAATGCGGTCAACAATAATGAGCTGGTTTATGAAAGCAAGATCAATTCAATCAATTTAAGTGCCGGCATCAGTGCGGGGGTAATTTGGCGGTTATCGCCCAAATGGGCAGTTGAAGGCGGCTTTGCATTCCTGAATCCGATCAGTATTAGTTATGGATTTACGACCACCGAATATTTTCAGAATAAATACCCCAACGGGGAAAATGTCAAATACGAAGGACACGGAATTAATTATTTCTTTTCGCCGAACATTTCATCAGGAAGTATCGGACTGGGTTTGCGGTATTTTTATGGTTTGAAATAATAAAAGATAATTGCACCATATACATTAAAAACGCGGTGGATGTGCCTTTTTTGGGCATATCCACTTTTTAGTTAGAATGAAAAAATACTTCCTGTTACTTTTTATTGCCGGACTGACCGCCTGCCACAAGCCCAATTACAATAGCCTCGATGCTCCCTGGGAGCCTGATTATAAGGTTGACAGATCCGAAAGTTCAATCCTGGATTTCGAGAAAAAGGATGCTGAAAAAATGCCCGCTCCCGGCGGGATCGTTTTTACGGGTAGCTCTTCATTTACAAAGTGGCAGTCGGCGGCACAGGACCTCGCGCCGCTTCCGATCATTAACCGCGGGTTTGGCGGCTCCACATTGCCGGAAGTAATCCATTATGCCGACCGTACCATTACCAAATACAAGCCGAAAACCGTGGTGATCTATTGTGAGAACGATATGTTTGGTAAAAAGAAGAAAACACCCGAGCAGGTACGTGACGCGTATGTGACACTCACAAAGACAATCCGTGACAAACAGCCTGACGTACTCATTTACGGCGTATCTCTGAAACCTTCTCCCTCGCGCTGGGACAGAAAAGAGGATGTTATCAAAGCCAACCGGCTGATTCAGGATTTTATCAAATCCGACAAGAACCACAAATACATTGATGTGTGGCCGGTTATGCTGAAAGATGGCCGTCCCGATGGAAGCATTTTCCTTGGCGACAGTCTCCACATGAATGAAGAAGGCTACCGCAGGTGGACCAGGGTTTTTAGACCTATTCTTGAAAAAACATCCTGATAACGTGAAATTGGGCCAATTAACAAGATTTTACAAACAAAGAATAAGGGTATAGGTTTTAACGTAAAGTCACTATATTAACCGAAAAAATACATTTCCGGGTAAAAAGTGATACAACATTAGCTAATGAAAGTAACAGCGGTTTTTGACATTGGAAGGACTAATAAAAAGTATGTGCTCTTCAATGAAAAGTACGATATCGTTAAAGAATTCTCCGAGTCGTTGCCGGAGACGACCGACGAGGACGGGTTTCCTACCGAGGACTGCGAGCTGCTGACCAAGTGGGTCCAGGACCGATGGAACGAGCTGCTGGCTAATCCCGAATACGATATCAAGGCTGTTAATGTAGCTGCTTACGGAGCGAGCCTCGTTCACCTGGACGCTGCCAATAAGCCACTTACCCCGCTTTACTCTTATCTGAAACCGTTTCCTGAGGATCTGTTAAGGCAGTTTTACAGCACTTATGGAGATCCGACGAGGATTTCTCTTCAAACTGGTTCACCTGCAATGGGCATGCTGAACTCGGGAATGCAGCTGTATTGGCTTAAACATACCAAACCTGACATTTACAAGCAGATAGCGACTACGCTGCACCTGCCCCAATACATTTTGTACCTGCTCACTGGTCGCAAAGTGAGCGATTACACTTCCCTGGGCTGCCATACTGCGCTGTGGAGCTTCGAAATGTGGGATTATCACGAGTGGGTGAAGGAAGAAGGCATTCACAAAAAGCTGGCGCCGGTACTCGCTTCATCGTCTTTCATTTACCGTCACGGCGATAAGGGTGTACAATCGGGATTCGGTCTGCACGACAGTTCCTCTGCATTGATACCTTACAGAATGGCCGTTAAAAAACCGTTTGTGCTGCTTTCAACAGGGACCTGGTGCATTAATTTCAACTCGTTTGCATCCAAGCCGCTTACCTCTTACCAGCTCGAACGTGATTGTATGAATTACCTCACACCGGAAGGAAGCGGGGTTACTGCATCGCGTTTGTTTATGGGACGCGAGCACGATTTCCAGGTTGCACGCATTGCGGATTACTTCCGCGTTGAACCTGACTTTTACAAGAAAGTTACATTCAACGAATCGTATCTCGAACTCGATACTCCGAAGTTTTACACCGCTTGCATGACCGGAAATGGTCCGTTTCCTGAGCCAAATACACAGGAATGGCAGGTAAGTGCATTCTCTTCGGCCGAAGTCGCCTATCATCACCTGATCAAAGGGTTAACCGAACTGCTGTTTGTTTCGCTGGATCTGATTGCGGTCAATGATGTGCAGGCTATTTATATCGATGGTGGCTTCGCACGCAATGAAATTTTCACCAAGCTGATAGCGCGTCACTACTCTAACCATAAAGTTTACGCGACAGATTTGCCTTACGCAACTTCTCTCGGAGCTGCCCTGCATGTTACGCGTCCGCAGACATTTGATTTTATAGAAGAAATAAGGGAGATAGTACTTTAATTGTTAGCTGATCCGGCTCCAGTTGGTTTCTTCTTTCCGGAGATTTGCCAAATGTAGCCGGATCGGCTGATTGACAGCTTCCAACAGATCCGGATCTTTTTCCAGGATCTCCTCCGCCGACTGGCGCGCAGCTTTCAAAATCTCACCGTCCTGCGCGAGATTCGCCACCAGTAAATCCACCAGCCCGCTTTGCTGCGTTCCTGAGATATCCCCTGGTCCCCGCAGCTGCAAATCCACTTCCGCGATTTCGAAGCCATCGTTGGTGCGGCACATTGTTTCAATGCGTAGCTTAGTATCTTTCGAAATCTTGTAATCCGTGATCAGAATGCAATAGGATTGTTCCGCGCCGCGCCCTACCCTGCCCCGCAGCTGATGCAATTGGGACAAGCCAAAACGCTCCGCATTTTCAATCACCATCACCGACGCATTCGGCACATTAACGCCAACCTCTATCACCGTCGTAGCGACCATGATCTTGGTTTCGTTCCGAACAAACCGTCCCATTTCAAAGTCCTTGTCCTGCGCTTTCATTTTACCATGCAAAATACTCAGCGGCACATCCGGGAAAGCGCGCGAAACACTTTCGTAGCCATCCATTAAGTCTTTCAGGTCCATTTTCTCAGACTCTTCGATCAGCGGGTAAACCATGTAAACCTGTCGTCCCTTCGCAATTTCCTCTTTTAAAAATCCGAAAACTGAAAGCCTGTGAGCGTCATAGCGGTGCACTGTTTTAATGGGCTTTCTGCCGGCAGGTAGTTCATTAATGGCTGAAATGTCGAGATCTCCGTAGAGCGTCATTGCCAGGGTACGCGGAATAGGCGTGGCTGTCATAACGAGCATGTGCGGGTTAATGCGGCTGTTTTTTGCCCACAACTTAGCCCGCTGCGC
The DNA here is from genome assembly GCF_056895175.1 of Dyadobacter sp. HNCC25DJ183. Taxonomy (NCBI): domain Bacteria; kingdom Pseudomonadati; phylum Bacteroidota; class Cytophagia; order Cytophagales; family Spirosomataceae; genus Dyadobacter; species Dyadobacter sp. HNCC25DJ183. The sequence goes on along the minus strand of NZ_JBXHAP010000006.1, from coordinate 323,423 downwards.
TACCCCGAACCGGTGCTGCTCATCGATAATGCACAGTCCCAGGTTCCTGAACTGTACAATATCTTCAATCAATGCGTGCGTACCGACGATGATCTGCATGGTACCGTCGAGCAGTTGCTTGTGTATGATTTCACGTTCCTTTTTTTTCGTAGAGCCCGTCAGCTTGCCAATGTTCACCCCAAGCAGGTCGGCAAACTTTTTTAAACCCTGATAATGCTGGTCTGCCAAAATCTCCGTCGGCGCCATGAGGCACGCTTGCGCATCGTTATCCAATGCGAAAAGCACACTAATAAACGCCACGATCGTTTTACCCGAACCTACATCGCCCTGTAAAAGCCGGTTCATCTGCTTACCTGTATTCAGGTCTTCACGAATCTCGTGCAAAACCCGGATTTGTGCATTGGTAAGCTGAAAAGGAAGAAAATGCTCATAGAACTCTTTGACTAAATGTGTCTTCGAAAAAACCAGCCCCGGGTATTCCGTTTTATGTAAAAGCTTGTTCTTGATCAGTCTGAACTGATTATAAAACAACTCTTCGAATTTCAGCCGCCGCTGTGCCTGATGCAACGACTTTTGACTGTCCGGCAAATGAAAATGCCAAAGCGCGTCGGCTTTTGAGATAAGCCTGTATTTCTGCGTAAGTGTGTCCGGGAGTGTTTCCCTGATATGCGCCCGGGATATTTCGAGCAGGCTGCGCATCATTTTGCTGATCGCCCTGCTGTCGACAAATTTTCTCCTCAGCTTTTCAGTCAGAGGATAGATCGGCTGCCAAAACCCGCCCCGTTCATTCTCCTGAGTAAGCATCTCAATGTCAGGATGGGTGATATTCCACCTTCCGCCAAAAAGCACTGGCTTTCCGTAGACAATGTATTCTGCACTGGGACGCAGGCTTTTTTCGTACCAGTTAATGCTCTGGAACCACACCAGCTCCATAATGCCGGTACCATCTGAAAAGTAAGCTACTAACCGTTTTTTGCCACCCTCACCTACCGTAGTCATTTCTCGCAGCCTGCCTTTGATCTGAGCAGCCGGCATTTGTTCGTTCAGACCTGAAATCTGGTGAAAAACGGTGCGGTCTTCGTGACGGAAGGGATAATGCTGAATCAGATCGCCAAATGTAAAAATGCTCAGTTCCTGATTGAGCAAAGCTGCCTTTTGGGGCCCTACTCCTCTCAGGAATTCGATTTTAGTATCGAAAAAACGGGTTCTTACAGATGGATTTGTATCAAATGTCATTGTTCAAATATAGTGTGAAATCGCTAAAACCACTGTTTTTGGTTTTCTGATATGTTAATCAACGTTAATGTGGTCACGTATCGCTGCGATTGGCGCATAGCCACTTGATTAACAACTTTTGAATTCATTACTTCGTGAAATTTAAGTTTCCCAATCACCTATTTTGTTTAATTAATTTTCGTTTTTATGAAAAAATCATTTTTAGCGCTTTTCTTCTCCCTGGTTGCATTCACATGGGCTTCCGCACAAAGCCCGCGCGTAACAGCCGAAGGCAAGAATGTCAGCGTTGCGTATGGACAACCATCTAAAAAAGGACGTGTGCTATTTGGAAAAGAAGGTAGCGAGAGCCTTGAAAAATATGACAAGATTTGGAGAACCGGTGCCAATGCATCTACCGAAATTACCTTCAAAAAAGATGGCAAGTTTGGCGGCAAAGATGTGAAAGCCGGAACTTACAGCTTGTTCACAATCCCTGGCGAAAAGCAATGGACAGTGATTTTGAACAGTGTACTTGGCCAGTCAGGTGCTTATGAATATGAGAAAAACAAAGAAAAAGATGTTTTGAAAGTCTCGGTACCTGCCAAAAAATACCCAACATCAGCCGAGAAGCTGACCTTTACTGTAACCGACAAATCTGTTGATTTCCAGTGGGACAAAGAAGGGTTTTCAGTACCTGTAAAGTTCTGAGGTAATATCCCTATAATAAAAACCGGGAGTTGGGTGAGCCAGCTTCCGGTTTTTTGTTGTTCCTCCCTTTTCTCCTTCCTCCCTTTCCTCCTTCTACAAATTCGCCTTGATCATGTTTTCAAGCACCTGCAAATGCCCGGTGAATTCTTTGTGTCCCAGCTCGGTGGCTTTGTAGGTTGTTAAAGGTTTTCTGCCGGCGAACTGTTTTTGAACCTCAACATATTTGATTTCCTCCAAAGCTTTCAAATGCGACGCCAGATTCCCGTCTGTCAGCTGCAGAAGCTCTTTCAGCTCGTTGAAGCTGACAGCATCATTCACCACCAGCACTGACATTAATCCCAGCCTGATCTTACTTTCAAATACCTTATTAAATTTCTCTAACCATTCCATTTTGTTCGCCTCCCATCAAATTACTCTACAATGGGTTGCATAAAGCGCATTGCATCGCGATTTCTTACCCAAACTGCTTCATCACGCAGGTTATTAGCTCTGCCTGTGAGGCCTGCGGAAACAAGACCTGTTCCAACCGAAACCCAAAAAAATGTCCGCAGGTTGTCCCGGTTACCTGAGATCAGGGAAATAATGGACCCCGCTGAACCTGCAACCGAAATCACCAGACCGATAGTTCGTGTCCGCCGCGATCTCATATAAAGATCAAGTCCGCGAGTCGAAACTAAAAACTCTCTTTTCAATGCACGCTGCCCTGAATAAACAACATTATCCTTGACGTAGCTGTTAGCGCCCCGCAAATAGATCGCCTCCTTGTCATACCACCTGATCGCTTGTCGGATGGTACTATCCGACGCGACCTGCGCATTGCTTTTGGCACTAAACAGCAGCAATAAAACCACTATCAAGCCTTTTGCTGCTGCATTGCCGCTTTTGCTTTTATCCCGGTCGTAACGATTGTGCATCGTCAGTCCGTAGATGATATGAAGTACTCCAAACCCGAAAGCCCAGAAAAGCAGTGAATAACCCGTCATGAAAAGCGCAATGCAGCCGATTGCAATTTCCAGCATTCCCAGGTAAAAAAGCTCCGGGTAAGTGAACCTGCTCGCATTCACCAAAGCCAATCCGTAAAAAAGTAACGTTGCCGGAAAAACCAGCCAGATAAATCCGTAATGCAGCATAGCAAGGCAAAATACGCCGCCGGTACCTAGTGGTATAAGCATACTGACCAGCAGGCGGCGGGAGCTGCTGTTCCAGACTGTCAACCCTTTTTTTCTTCCTTTTCGCACTGTTAGCAGGATACCGACTGCCAGCGACAGGATCAAAACCAGAAGTCCGTCTACAAACAAAAAGCCGATCAGCGGCTTTCCGGAAGGTCCATGGTAAGCACCGAACGGACTCAGGATTTCTTCAAACCAGTCTGTTTTATATCTTAAATAAGCCGCTGCGGCGCCGATCAATGCAAACAAGCCAGCGAATACACCGCTCAGTCCGCTGAGCGAAAGGAACTTTGACGAGCGCTCCATTAAATCGCGGATCTCGGTCAGCGTGTGCAGGGAATCCTGGTTGGAGTTCATAAATATCTTTACATTAATAAATGCGAGTAGTACAAATCAGAGCAATACAAGGAGTTTTGGGAAAAATATAATGGCGCCCACGATCACCGCCGAAATAGCAAGGATCAGCACACCGGCAGCTGCAGTATCTTTCACCACTTTGATCACCGGGTGATATCCGGGTGACACGAGATCAGCCAGCTTTTCAAGCGCAGTATTAAACGCTTCTGCTGCCCAGACCAAGGCAATCTGAATCACAAGAATCATCCATTCCGTGGCTGAAATCTGGAATCCCACTCCGGCAGCAACTACGCCGAGACAGGCAATCAAATGGATTCTGGCGTTGTTTTCGTACCGGAATAGGTTGAAGATCCCGACACCTGCGAAGGTAAAACTGCGCAGTGCCTTACGGATATCGATGGGTCCCTTCATTTTGTTTTAGTTCTGCGAAAATGTGGAACGCAAAGTACAATAACATCAGCACGAACGAAAACGTGATGGTGTGTTTTATAGCCAGCGGATTTTGCATACTCTCAAAGATACCTCTTAACAAAGACACCGGTTTTGTTAGAATATCCCAGCTGTTCCAACGACCGTAGCGGCCAAGAAATACACCGAATCCGCTCAGTATCATTGAAAACAGGATCACAGTCCAGGCCAGCGCCTCATTCCAGCGTGCACTGATAATACGGTGTACAATGCGGATACTGTAGAGCCCGGCTAAAAATCCCGCTACCGAGAAAGTAAAGATCATCAGTGAGTCGTACCAGATGATATTGTCGCCGATCCCGCGCAAATGTTTCAGGTCCGTGATAATGTAAGGCGCGTTGGGGAAGAACAGCAACCAGACAAGAAGGTAGCACATCAGCAGACCAAAAGGCGCCCGGCGCTTCGCTTCCATTTCGTCTACCCATTTGATAAAAATCAGGGGTACCCAGGCCAGAAACAGATTCCAGGCCAGGAAGACAAAATCCCAGTCGTGGAGCAAAATCCGAAACAACAATAAGCTCATTGCTGCAGCCGACACAAATGCGATCAATGCAATTTTCTGGTTACGCTGTAAATAGCCTGCTAGAATTTCCATTATCATAAGTTTTGATGATAAATTTGAAAAGTACTTTGAGATGCAAAGTAAGTTACAAAATGCCGACCGGCCATCACGCTTCATGATTTTTAATGAAAAACTAAGGAGTTGCTATTTGTTGTTTTTGGCAAATGCTTTCATCATCGCCCATTCCCTGCCGGCTGTCGGTGCTTTGAAAGTTTCCAGGCAACCGCGGTCCTGCAATGTGATGTAGCAGGTTTTTCCATTTCGCCCGCCAAAGCAGATGTTGGAGACCTTTTTCCCGATCGTGGTAACTGTTTGAATGATCTTACCTTCTGGTGAGAGGATCGCGACCTCTCCTTTTCCGTGCCGCGCGATGTAGAGGTTTCCATTCACATCGCAGCGCATACCGTCCATTCCTCCATCTTCGAAATGGTAGAGCAGCTTCTTATTGCTCAGCATACCGTCGGCAGCCAGGTCAAATACCCACACATTGCGCTGTACACTCTCATTTACATACAATTTCTTTTCGTCGGGGCTCACGTCGATTCCATTGGTGGTACCCATATTTTCAGCCGCGAGTTTTACCTTCCCTTCAGGTGAAACGTGCCAGATCTGCCCTGTACCTTCTTTCCAGTTCGGATCTGAACAAAAAATGTTTCCCGACGCGGTGATCGCCAGATCATTAGGCTGGTTCATCTTCGGCTCATTGGCAAACACCGAAATGTTCTTTGTGATCAGGTCCACTTTCAGAATGTTGTGCCCGGTAAAATCGGCCACGTAAAATGTGTTCTTATCCCCAAACCGGATCCCGTTTCCGGTACTTCCTTTGGGCAAGGTCACGAAAAAGCTTGCATTTCCTTTTCCATTCATGATTGCGATCGTACCGTCACGTGCAAAGTTCACGGCATATACATTGCCCTCGTTGTCCACAGCCGGACCTTCACAATTGTTGGTAAACTCACCTTCGCTCGAAAATTTCTTGCTTTTGGTTTGTGCCCAGGCAACCTGAACAAATAATAAGAAAACGGTCGCGAGAAGAGGGATAAGTTTGTTCATCGTGATGAATGCAATGATTTTACTTGTTTTTCCATTTGATCGGACAACCTACGGGCTTGGTGATGGTAGTTACCACCGGTTTTCCGCCAAGCAGGTTGTTCACGGCGTCTTCAACATACAGCTTAGTAACCCCGCCCGGATCTTGCGGATTGTCGTCGATCATGCCAATATAGCGTACAATAAACTTTGAACCGCTTTTTTGCACTACAAAAACCTGCGGTGTCCTGGCTGCGCCAAAAGCCCTGGATACCTGCTGGGCCTGGTCTGCCAGGTAGGGATACCCGTAGTTTTTAGACAGTGCCCGTTCTTTCATTTTTTCAAAAGTATCATCCGGATGCGTACCGGGGTCACTGGGATTAATTGCAACAACAGGAAATCCCTGACCCGAAAACTTGCTGTTAAGCGCTATAATCCGGTCTTCGTAAGCTTTGGCAAAAGGGCAGTGATTGCTTGTAAATACGACGATCAGACCTTTTGCATTACCATAATCATTCAGGGATACCGTGTTTCCGTTCGTGTTTTTGAGCTGAAAACCTGCTACCGCATCGCCGATCTGGTACCCGCCCTGGCCTTGCTCATAGAAAGCCGCTTCCCGCACGCGCCGAACTTCGCCGTGAGATGAAAACGACAATCCCGCACATAGCACCAGGGAAATCCATAAACCAATTTTCATAATGTCGAATTTAAATGCATTCTCTATTGAGACGGAATTCCCGTGAAAAAGTAACAATCAGTACTGTTAATTTTTGTTAAAGACCGGCAAGTGCCACAGAAACAAAACGTTTGGGCGACAGGCAATCTTATAAAAGCCTTTTTGCAGGCGCATTCAGGGACCTGCTTTGTTGCTGGCTGCACAGGTAAATGTAACAAAAGACAACCAATACAGTGGTTTCCCTATTCAACGAACAAATAATATACGCAGGTACCCCCTAATCCGGGCTCAATAATATTGCTAAAATATTGTCATTCTGTGTTTAGCTGTTTATCTTTGCACCTCATTTTGAAACAGCTTACTTAATTTATTAACATGTACGCAATCGTAGAAATCGCAGGTCAGCAATTTAAAGTTGAAAAGGGTCGCGAAATCTTCACGCATAGGCTTGAAGGTGACGTGAACGCTGCACTTGTATTTGACAAAGTCCTTCTCGTTGACAACGGAGGCACAGTATCGGTTGGACTACCTACAGTAGCAGGCGCTTCTGTAAAGGCAACTGTCCTTGAACACCTTAAAGGTGAAAAAGTGATCGTCTTCAAGAAGAAAAGACGTAAAGGCTACCGCGTTAAAAACGGTCACCGTCAATATCTGACCAAAATCAGCATCGACGAAATCGTAGCTTAATGCAGCTTCCGGCAACAGAAATCGAAGCCGGAGTTTTATTCAATCAGGAAATAACAACTAATAGTTAAGATATCATGGCACATAAGAAAGGTGTAGGTAGCTCGAAAAACGGACGTGAATCGGAAAGCAAGCGTCTTGGAGTAAAATTATTCGGTGGTCAGGTTGCCAAAGCAGGAAATATCCTTGTTCGTCAGCGTGGTACCAAACACAATCCTGGCAAAAACGTAGGTATTGGTCGCGACCATACTTTGTTTGCATTGGTTGACGGTAATGTGGTTTTCCGCAAAACCCGTGAAAACAGATCTTACGTTCACATCGAACCAATCGCAGTTGCTGCTGAAACTACTGCTACTGCAGAAGCTTAGTTTTTAGTTAATGCTTTTGAAAAACCCGTCAGGTCCCGCACCTTACGGGTTTTTTCTTTTACAACCACCCAATGGAAAACCAAAAGCACGCTTTGCTTGTTTGAATTGAGTACAACCTATTTCCAATCATTCTACCGACATGCTTACACGTCCAGTTTTTGTATATACCGAATTAAGTCCCAACCCGAATTCGATGAAGTTTGTCCTGAACTTCGAGCTGGTACCCGACGGGCTTTCCTTTGACTACCCTTCCCTGGAAGCCGCTCTTGAAGAAGGGAAGGCTTCGCCGCTTGCGTCCGACCTGTTTCAGTTTCCGCATGTAAGGCGCGTGTTCATCGCCAGCAACTTCGTGACGATTACGAAAGACGACAGTATTGCCTGGGAAGATGTGTTGAGAGATACCAAGCAATTCATTAAGATCTATTTCGAAGAGAATCACCCTGTTTTTGCACAGCAAACTATTGATAAAAATACCGTCATCGTGGATTCCCGCGACTCAGATACTGTTCAGAAAATCAAAGCAGCACTTGACCAGTACGTTCGGCCAGCAGTTGAGTCAGACGGTGGAGCGATCAATTTTCATTCATTTAATGAAGAGTCCGGCACCGTGAAAGTACTGCTGCAAGGTTCGTGCAGCGGCTGTCCGTCTTCTACATTGACATTGAAAGCAGGAATTGAAAACCTGCTGACCAGAATGGTACCTGATGTAAAAGAAGTAGTTGCAGAAGGCGTTTAAGCTTTTCCTGATATCTTTTGGGAAACCCTGTCGCGAGACGGGGTTTCTTTTTTTTTAATGTTTTGTTAGTTTCAGGACATGAAGCAGCCGCTGCATCGATTTATTTCAGAGATTGAAAAACTGCAATCCACCGGAGACAACTATTTTCCAGCCGGGATCTTCCCTGCGCAACGGATTAACCCGCTGATCGGATACAAACGGCAGGATACTACGATATTTTTTTCGGCGATTATCTGCTTTACACTGCAATCCATTCGCAGGCAGGTTAACGGAGAGATCGGGGAGCAGATCGACAGGATTTGTGAAAAGGTCATTGCCAACTATCCCGATTTCAGAAATAAGGACGGGTTGAAAACCTACAATTTCTGGAAAACAAAGCCTTCCAAACATTTTCCAAATGGTCACATTTTCCGCCGATTTGAGCATTTCCGCATTCCCGACGATATAGATGACACTGCTTTCATCTACCTGACAAGTAACCCGACGCGGGAGGAACTGGCCTGGCTAAAAGAAAAGCTGGCACTCCATTCCAATGGACACAAATTGTGGATCCGGAATACTTACCCCGAGTACCGGAACCTGAAAGCATATTCAACCTGGTTTGGTAAGAATATGTACGTAGAGTTTGATGTGTGTGTGTTGAGCAACATGCTTTATTGTATCCATCAATACGGGCTGCCGCTGAATGAACACGACCACGCCAGTCTGGAATACATTCACTCAGTGATAGCAACCGATCGGTACATCAAAGTCCCCTTTCGCTGCGCACACCAGTACCCGCGAACTCCCCTGATCATTTACCACGTAGCACGTCTTCTGGCCGCATTCGAACCTGCTGCACTTGAACCTGTCAGGACCAAGTTGATCGCCGATACGCAACAGCTGCTCGCGACATTCCTACACGATATGGACCGGGTTTTGCTATCCATTTCTCTCATGCGGCTTGGTGTAGCTACAAAACGTGTCCCAGTGGAGCAATTCAGTGAAAAGCATTTTGAAGGGTTCGGCTTTTTCATTGCCGGCCTGCTCACCGCGTATGAGAATCCACTGCTTTACAAACTAGCAATATCCCCGCTCTTCCACATGAAATGGGTATGCGAAGCGCATTCGTGGACTTTGCTGGCCGAGTACGAAATGATGTGGGCGCAACACGAAAATGCTGTGGGCGAGGTGTCAAACCAATTGAAAAAGTAACATGTCAGATTCGACGATATCCATAAAGGTCAGACAGATTATCAAAGAGGCTGACGATGCAAAAACCTTTGTTTTTGAAAGAACAGATGGAAAGCCACTTGTCTACAAAGCCGGCCAGTTCCTGACCTTCCTCATCGAAATGCACGGGCACGAGGTACGACGCTCCTACTCCATGAGCTCGGCGCCGGGAGTGGACGCTTATCCTTCCATTACCGTCAAGCGTGTACCTAATGGAGAAATCTCGCGTTTCTGGATTGATCATGTTCAGGAAGGCGATGTTTTCACCACCCTCTTTCCCACCGGCAGGTTTGTGCTTGAAGAAAGCATTTCCGGCGAGCGGGATATTGTATTGATCGGCGCGGGAAGCGGAATTACACCCCTGTTTTCTATTTTAAAACAAACCCTCAGCGAGGGTCCGCATTTACATGTTACGCTGATTTACGCAAGCCGTAATGTAAAAACCACGCTCTTCTGGCAACAGATACTTGACCTTGAAAGCAAATACCACGAACGTTTCCGCGCCATTCACATTCATAGTCAACCTGCCGATGAATGGAACGGGATCCGGGGTAGGATCAACAACACGCGCCTGGAACAGCTTGTGAATAAGTCCCTGAAATACAATCCCGCGGACGCGCGCTTTTTTATTTGCGGACCGTTTGATCTGATGCGCTCATCGGAGATCACGCTCCATTTTATGGGGTTTTCCAAAGATCAGATCAGAAAAGAGAACTTCGTGATCACTTCTGCGCCCCCTCCCCCTCCTGAATCATACCCGCACAACATTGTTCTGAATTTCCGCGAAAAACTGCAACATCTCCATGTCCCCGCGCATACGACCGTGCTTGATGCCGCGCTCGCCGCGGGCATTCGCCTGCCATATAGCTGCAAAGGCGGTCGCTGCTCTACCTGCGCAGGTATTTGCAAGACGGGCTCTATCCACATGAGCGTCAATGAAGTTCTTACAGATAACGATTTAAAGGAAGGCTGGATTTTGACCTGCTCGGCCTATGTCGACAGCGACAATGTAACTATCGAAATTCCTGACCTATAATGAGAAAGCGCAAGTCGGGCTGACTTACGCTTTCTCAGGATTTAGGATAAGTGGATCTTAAATTTAGGAATATAGAAAAGGTTAAAGGCGGATTTCAGGTATAAGAGCAAGGAACGTCAAATGCTATTTAGTTCTTAAACGTATTGTTCGGATAGACATTAATCAGAGATGTTAAACTTCAAAAACGGCGAATAATCTTCTACTTGATTAACTGATTACAAAATTAATCGTAAAATTAGATTTACAAAGCGAAATTGTGAAAAAGTGCACGAACACGCAATAAAAAGTGACCGTCGTTATCGTACACGATTTGGCAAGCGTGCAATTAGCTCCGGCGCATAAATTTAGCTTGTAAATTCTATATTCTCTGTTTTGTTATAAAAAAGATTTGAAAAGTAATTATTAAACAGGCAATCAGCCAGCGATTCTGTTCCTGAAAGTGCTGTTAATTACTACTTTTGCATGCTTCACAGAAGCTAACTACCTCTGATTAAATTGTGAAAAAGAAAATCGTAAGAATAAAAGATATAGCCGAGCGTGCACAAACTTCCAAAGGCACTGTTGACCGTGTACTCCACAACCGGGGAAGGGTCGCTGACGATGTGCGGGAAAGGATATTGAGCATTATCAAAGAGCTAAACTACGAACCCAACTTCATTGCGCAGTCACTTAAATCGCAGCGTACCTATAATCTTGCCGTCCTTGTGCCTGATCCGGCACTCGACCCTTACTGGCAGGCACCGCGACTGGGATTGGAGAAAGCAGAAAAGGAGCTCCGGCAATACGGTCTGTCCATTACACAATTCATTTTCGATCCGCACGATGATCAATCTTTTATCGAGCGCGCACATGAGGTTACTGCCGAGAAACCCGACGGACTGCTGATTGCACCGGTGTTTTACAAGGAGGTACTGCCGTTTTTCAAGGAATGGGCAGACCTGAACATTCCTTATGTGCTCTTCAATACGCAGATAGAGCACGTCAATCCACTGTGCTACATCGGACAGGATTCCTACCGGAGTGGTTGCCTCGCGGCCAAAATCCTAAGTTTTGGATTGCAATCTTCCGGCAGTATTCTGATCGCGCATATCAATGAAGATATATCAAACTCAGCCCACCTGATCACCAAAGAGGAAGGTTTTAAAGATTATTTCAGGAGTCTTGGAAATGGCAGGAGCTTTGAGGTGATCAGCAAGGAAATTCACTTTTCGGACGAAGAAGGCCCAGGCCGCGAGCTTGACGCGATCAGAAGCGAAAACCCGGATTTAAGGGCGATTTACGTGACCAACTCCAAAGCGTTTGAAGTAGCCGCTTACCTGGAAAAAAATAGCCTGAAAGACATCAAGCTTGTAGGATACGACCTGGTGGAAGCAAACCTCGATTATCTTAACAAAGAGGTGATCCATTTTCTTATCAACCAAAACCCGCTGGGTCAGGGATACTGGGGAATACACCAGCTGGCCAATCACCTTGTATTCAAAAAAGAGGTAGCACCCATTAAATTCCTTCCGCTCGATATTATCACGAAAGAAAATCTGGATTACTACCTCGATCCGCAGTGACGAGACTTGTTAAAGATCTCCGAACTGCGCGTACATTTCTTTAAGCTTTGGCTCGGTTTCCTTCGCACGGATATCTTTTCTGAGGGCGGTAACACCCTGAATGTCCGTCAAAAGCCCGAGTGCCTGGAAGGCGCCGAATCTGACAAAATAAGAGGAATTGTCCCGCGCCAGACCTTCAAGTACCGGTATACTTTTCCGCTGGATATCCTGTTTCGACTTGATGAGGTATTTCCCAAAAACCTGCAGGAAGTTATACTTCTCGGTAGGCTTCATCGCACGCATCTTTTCAAGGAACCAGTCAAACCGCTCAGGCTGAGCCAGACCTGCATAATAGTTTGCAACCGACGTCACGATCGCGTCGTTAGGTGAGTTTTCAAACTGGGCAGCTATCTCGTTGGCATCATTTGGCTGTGACATCAGGTATTTTTCAATCGCAACAGATACCACCAGATAGGAACTGTCGCTAAGTGCCTCCTTAAAAATCGAATCACTGTTATTATCACCAAATGAAGCCAGGGTAATAATCGCTTCGGAGCGAACCTGCGGATGCGGATCCTTACGGGCCAGGCTTTGAATTTTAGTTTCAATGTCGGCGAAACCAGCGCCTGCATATTCGGCAAAATTACTCACTGCCATTTGACGGAATTTCCAGAAGGGGTCTCCCATTGCCTTCTCGAGTATATTCTTCACCGTTGTGTCGGAGAGCGCGCCTTCCAGTTGAGACAATGCATCATACTTATGCAAAAAGCGATCTGCATTCAAATACTGAAACTGCATTTCGGGGCGGTTTTTCTCATGCTCGATCACAGCTAGCAGCTGCGCGTCTGCATCAAATACAACCAGATCAGGCTTTTTGGCAGCAGGGAATTCCAGGGTTTGGTTTACTTTGTCAATCACCACATTATACTGGTTTTTCTTACCGCTCACCCACACATCCACTTTGAGCGGAAGCCGGTAAACAGTAGTCGCAAGTGTATCCTGAGCCTGTTTCACCTTCAATACCACCTTGCCTGTATTGGCCACATATTCCTGCTGTATTTTCAGGTTAGGGTGCCCCGGACGGTGGAACCACTGGTCGAAAAACCAGTTGAGATCTTCACCGGTCACTTTTTCAAATGCAGTTCTCAGATCATCAATTTCAACTGTTCCCAATGCATTTTTACGCAGATAGTATTTCAGGGAAGCAAAAAAAGCATCGTCGCCCACATACGACCGCAGCACATGTAAAATGCGCCCGCCCTTTGCATAAGAGTGGCTGTCAAACATATTCTCACGATCCTTATAAAAATAGCGGATCATTGGCACCTGCTTGGTCTCTGATTCAAGCATGTAACTCTTCATTTCCTGTAAGTTACCCCAGTCAGCTTCATACTTCCCGTCGTTATACTCGCTCCACAGGTATTCGGAATAATTGGCAAAAGATTCATTTAAAGGAAGTTGGCCCCATTCCTCACAGGTTACATAATCGCCAAACCAGTGATGCGCCAGCTCGTGGGCAATTACCGCATCCGAATTCCCGTCCACCAGCGAACGCGTATCATTTTGCACACCTTCTTCATGTACGGTAGCCGTTGTATTTTCCATCGCTCCCGCCACAAAATCGCGCACTGCTATCTGCGCGTATTTTTCCCAGGGATACTCAACGCCGAATATATTGGAAAAGAAACCCATCATTTCAGGAGTGCGGCCGAAGATCGCATGTGCATCCTTTCCGTACTTGGGCTCTACGTAATAACTTAATTCAAGCCCGTTGGGCATCATATCCTTGGCAACCACGAAGTCGCCTACTGCCATCATAGCGAGGTATGGCGCGTGGGGAATGGACTGTTTCCAGTGATCTGTCCGTGTTCCCTTTTTACCTTCGCTCTGCCCGATCAGCAGTCCATTCGACAGTGTCTTAAAGGTACTGTCTACAGTAATGTAAAAATCGTGGGTGAATTTCTGATTTGGCGCGTCAATGGTCGGGAACCAGCAGGAGCTGCCCTCGGTTTCTCCCTGCGTCCAGATCTGTCGCGGCTTGCCCTCGTCCAGTCCGTCTGCATTGATGAAGTACAATCCCTTGTCGGTCTGACTATCGTCGGGCTTGTTTCTAGGCAGATCGTTTGGTTTGGCTACGTAGTCGATTTTAACAAGCAGCGTGTCATTTCGTGTGTAGTTCTTATCAAGCTTGATGATCAGCTTTCGTTTATCCTCATAAGTAAAATTCAGCTTTTTGATCACCTTTCCGGCAATTTCCTCCGTAGTAAGTGCGCCATAATCTCCGACAGTGTCCAGCATTGATACGCCTTTGATATCAAAACCTTTTGCATCCAGTTCCAATGTATTCTGGGGATGGAAGTGTGACTTGAATGCGATTACAGCCGAGGCAGGTACCTGCTGCTTAACCCAGTCAAACTGTACGTCAAGGCGCGTGTAAATGATATCGCTCTTTTTGGTACGTTCAGGGCGGTAAGGACCTTTTTTAGTGATGGAACCGGGATTTCTCCGGTAAACTGTATCAGCCGGAACCCTGTTATCAGGAGCGGCCGAGACGGAGGTCAAAAGTAAATTGAATGCAAAGATTGTAGCGATTAGTCGGCTCAAAAGTAAGGTATTGCGACCGGTCATATCTGCTTTCGAATTGTTAGCTGGGGAGTGATTCAAATTATCGAATTTAATAAGTCGTTTTCTGTTCTCGGAAGTACTTAAACGCGCAAAATAGCGCCCGCCTCGGCTGCGCGCCGGGCTGGTATGTAAGAGACTATCATGGTAATCATAACGACAACAATGCCTGTATAGAGTATATCTTCCCATATTAATTTGACCGGGTATGCATCCACCAGTGAAGTAGTCATTCCCATTGAAACAAAGCCGTATTTAATCTGTAACCAGCAAATCAGGACACCTCCGACTAAGCCGAATATTGCTCCGGAAAGCGCTACGATGGCACCTTCTGTCAGAAAAATCTTCCTGATCAGCGAAGGCGTCGCGCCAAGTGCATACAACATGGATATATCCTTTTTCTTCTCGATTGCCAGCATACTCAATGAAAAGAAAATATTGATTGCGGCAACTAAAATAATCAGGGACAGGGTAACAGCCACAAAAAGCTTTTCCATTTTGATCGCACGCAGCAAATCAGCATTCAGGGAATCCCGGTCTTTTACCACAAAATCCTTGCCCAACACACTCGCAAGCTGCGCGCTCACTGCCTGTTCACGAAATCCCGGACTTACATTGATCTCGATCGCCGACCTGTCACCCCGGTATTGCATCAGCGAATCGACCAGGTCCACCGGCGCGATCACGTAATCGTCGTAGCGGGTTTCTATAAAAAAGACGCCACCCGGCCTCAACGCCAACTGATTGAAAGCTTCCGGCGAGGTGAGGTTCAGTGCCTTTGTACTTGTTCTGGGATATAGGAATTCGAGGGGTGTAAGAATGTCTTCCAGCGAAATAGACAATGCATTGCGGATACCTTCTGATACGATCGCATACGGAGTTCCATTTGTGCCGCGCAATGTTAGAGAACCTTCGATCATCGCCGTATCAAGTCTTTCCTGCTGCTCAAAAGTGCGGTCTACTCCTTTTAGACGAACAATGGTCTGCTGATGACCGTACCTTGCAAGGGCATTGTCCTCAATCACTTCGGTGATCACACTTACTCCATTCACCTTTTTAATGCTGGTGAGCATGGCAGGCGTAATCGTAAACCGCTTTCCGGCCGCAGGCGCTATTTTGATGTCAGAATCAAAAGTCTTGAAGATTTTCCGGTTAAGATCCTCCATTCCGTTAAAAACAGAGAGCACCACCACCATTGCCATTGTTCCGACAGCCACGCCGGCCATCGCAATCCGGGCAATCAGGCTGATAAAACTTCTTTTGTTGCGCGAGAAAAAATAGCGAACGGCAATTCGGTAAGAAAGATCCATGACCGGGAGGATTGAATCAATTTGTTTCTTCTTCCTCGTCCGGCGCTGCAGGAGGTATTACAATATCGGAGAACAGCAATTCCATCTTGGCTGCATATTCTGCTGTGTCATCCATGTAAAATTGAAGGTGCGGTACGATCCTCAGCTGGTGGCGAACACGCTCGCCAAGCTTCTGGCGGATAAAGCGCGTATTCTCCTTGATCGTTTCCAGTAAAATGGTCTTTTTATTATCCGGTAAAAAGCTCAGGTAGGCTCTTGCGATGCCCAGATCTGGTGTAACTCTCACTGCAGTAATCGTCACGATCGATCCGTTGATCAAATGCTGTGCGTCTTTTTGAAAAATCTCGCCCAGATCCTTTTGTATTTGCCTGCCTACTTTTTGTTGTCTTTTCGATTCCATGTGTAAATTCTTTATCGGAGAAGGGTCGCGTTTGCGGTACTCAGACTGTCTGCTTCTCAAGTTAGGGTGATGTAAACTACATTCCTAAATCATCCTTCCACGTTTTTCCAATGATCACAAATATCCGCACTTATTTTGTTTTTGTAGAATGCAGCGTTGTAATTTCGTAAAAGTTATTCCCGTAAGCTACATAATCCGCATCGTACTTGCTTAGTTTTTTCCGAGTCAATGCAAGGTATCAGACCATCAGCCTGGTAGTATTCTTCCTGCTGCTCCGCCTCCCCTTTTTCCTGGGTGGTGCACCCCTGCTGATCCCTGAACTGAGCTGGATGCTCGTGGGTGAACAAATGGGCCGCGGCTTCATGCTTTACCGGGATGTGTGGGACAATGTGAGCCCATTCTCCGGCTTGACTTACTGGCTGATCGACAGCCTCTTCGGCCGTACGCAATGGGTTTATCAGATCGCCGCGATGACGGTATCCATTGTCCAGATCCTGTATTTTAACTATGTCATCCATTCGCGGGAAGTATTCCCCGAACGCACATTCCTGCCCGGGGCGCTCTATACCCTGTTCCTCAACATCTCATTTGATATGGGTACACTTTCACCCATGTTGATGGCCAACACATTCCTGCTTTTTGCATTCGGGTCGATCGTCAAAATGCTGGTAAGGCGCGAGGTAACTACGCAGGTTTTTGAAATGGGGCTCTACATCGGGATCGCGACCTTGTTTTATCTGCCCGCCTCTCTCTTTGTAATCTGGGCGTTTCTGGCGCTGCTGTTCTACACAGGCTCCACGATCCGCCACCACTTACTGGGTCTTTTCGGCTCCCTGTTTCCCTTGTTAATGGTCGTACTGTTTTTCTATCTGAACAACGGCATTGAAAGCTTGAACAGGAACCTGCTTACCTCGGTGTTTCAGGTAAAACAATATAACCTCAACGATTTTTCGTCGCTGCTTGCTTCCCTCCTGCTGCCGCTTGGCTTTGGGATCATGGGCTTTATGCGGATATTCACCACGCTCCGGTTTGTCAACTATCAAACCCGCATTCAGCAGGTAATGGCGCTGTGGTTCATTGTCGCGGTATTTACAATTCCGCTCATGCAGTTTCTGGCTCCTATGCAGTTTGTGATCTTCATTCCGCCAGCTGCATTCTTTGCTACCCATTATTTTCAGAGTTTCAAGAAAAACAGCTGGGCCGACGAGCTGCAATTCACCTTAATGGGTGCGGTGATTATTTTGATTCAGTACCAGGGATTACGGGGAATTATTCCGGGTATTTCAATGGGAAGACTGGAAAACCTGCGCACCAAGCCGGCTAACCTGCCTGAACAGATTACCGGGAAACGCATTCTTGTTTTGGGAAGTCACTCAGGAGAGTATATCGATAACTACACCGCCACACCCTACCTGAACTGGGAATTGGCGAGCTACGATTTGCGAAGCCTGGATAACTTCGACAGCGTGATCCATGTTTATGATAATTTCAAAAAGGACCCGCCGGATTACGTGATCGATAAAGTGAATTTAATGCCGAAACTGCTCAGCAGAGTTCCGGCATTACAGAAGCAATATAAGCTGAGCCCCTGGAAAGGCATTTACGAACGCACCAACTAGCAAGCGATTTTATTAACCCGCGTCTGGTGACGGCCGCCTTCAAATTCGGTAGCCAGGAAAGCTTCCAGGCTCGCCAATGCGGTTTCCAACTCCATAAAACGTACCGGAAAGCAGATTACATTGGAATCATTGTGCTGCCTCGTCAATGCTGCCAGCGGAGTATCCCACACCAATGCAGCGCGGATTCCCTGGTGTTTATTGGCAGTAATGCAAACCCCCTGGCCGCTTCCGCATAGTAAAACCCCTTTTTCAAACTCGCCGCTTTCAACAGCACTGGCGACAGGATGTGCGAAATCTGCATAGTCTGCAGAGTCAGGGCTGTAAGTCCCGAAATCCTTGGTTTCGAAACCATTTGCAGTCAGCCATTCAATGATCGGTTCTTTGTATGGAAATCCGGCGTGATCTGAACCAATAGCAATTTTTCTCATTACTTTTCTGTTAATTAAGGCCCGTCTTTTGCAGACGGTCGGGTGAATAGCGAGCGGCTCCAAGGCACGCTTGTAATACAAAAATACCATTATATGGTTTAACAATTAAATGGAGTTTAGAATATGAGTGATATGAGTGAACAAACAAAACCAACCAATGCAGAGTTGGTTGACGTTTCCCTTCTTAATCCGGCAGTGCCCGAAGATGAAAAAAGGATCAAGGAAGCCTTTGAAGACAGGAACTGGAATGAAATAAAAAGTGCCGATTCGTGGGTTATATTTAAAGTAATGGCCGAGTTTGTGGAAGGGTTTGACAAACTGGCGAAGATCGGTCCCTGCGTTTCCCTGTTCGGTTCGGCAAGGACATTGCCCGATAACCCGCACTACAAAACAGCTGAGGAAATAGCTGCAAAGCTGGTAAGGCACGGGTACGGGGTGATCACCGGTGGTGGGCCGGGTATCATGGAAGCGGGTAACAAAGGTGCATCCGAGCAAGGCGGTAAGTCTGTCGGACTCAACATTAAATTGCCTTTTGAACAGCACAGCAACATTTACATCGACCACGACAAGAGCATCAACTTCGACTTCTTCTTTGTGCGGAAAGTAATGTTTGTTAAATACTCACAAGGTTTCGTAGTGATGCCGGGCGGTTTTGGTACGCTGGATGAGCTTTTTGAAGCATTAACCCTGATCCAAACCAAGAAAATCGGCCGCTTCCCGATCGTGCTGGTTGGAAGTTCTTACTGGACCGGGCTGCTGGACTGGATCAAAGGCACAATGCTCACGGAGCGGAATATCAATGCGGAAGATCTGAAACTGATCAGCGTTGTAGATACACCCGACGAGGCTGTGAAGGTGATCGATACATTCTATTCCAAATACCTGCTGAAACCTAACTTTTAATGGTTCAGTAGTCGAGGTAAGGCTCTATTTTCCGCAGTTGCTCCTCGTCAAGTATTTTTACATTGCGCAGATCGGCGCTGTTTTTAAAGCTTCCATGCTGGTTACGGTAATTGATAATTACTGAAACCAGCTTTTTGTTTTTCATATAGCTATGACTTCCCAGTTCAGCAGCAGTCGCCGTATTGATATTGATCCTTTTCACCCCGGTCGATATCACCGCATATTTGTCAAGCTCACCCAATGCAACCGAATCAAGACCGAAGATTTCGGCAAACTGGCTCTTCGAATGGAACCCGCCAAGTGCATCGCGAAACTTCAATATCCTTACAGAAAGTTTGGTACCAATGCCGCGCAGCCTGACGAGCTGGCTAGTATCCGCAGTATTGATATCAAAGGAAGCGATAACTGGAGGCGTAAATTTCCGTGTTCCTTCTCTGGTTTTATTGACATTTTCAGGCGCATTGGAGAAGTTACTTTTTGCAGTCAATGCAGTGTTGTTATTCTTTATTTCAATGAAAGGAACCAGCTTTTGAAACAGATCCGGCGGAAAATCATAGATGTGCAGCAGGTCCTCCTTTTTCCTGAACTTCCCTCCTTTTGACCTGAACTTATCTATCCTTTTGGCCAAAAATACGGGTATTCCCAGCTCAGCAAGCTGCTCCACAGTAGCCGCATTCGGGTCAAATGCAAACAGACGGACTGGTTTGGGAGGTTTTTCGTACTGCTGGCGCGACTTCTTTTTCTGTTCCTTAAACCTAGTCTTGTTTTCAGTTTCAATGTCGGCCACAATGCTATCCAGCTTCGCCTCGCTCAACGGCGCCGGACCGGGCGGAAAAATCGGGAGTATATACCTTCTGAATACAAAGGGAAACCAGATAACGAGCGCGCAAAGCACCATCAATGCGATCGCGCCGCGTGCCTCCTTTCTTGAAATTTCGAAGAAATCCTGAATCTGCTCCGTCAGTTTTTTAAACATAAGTCAAAGGCGCTTTTCCCTTTTGACGTCCGGAATTCATTTTGGTATCGGTCAAAAAACAAAAGAACGTCAGGCGATAAACCCGACGTTCTTTCGTAATGCTTTTGTATGGATCAATTTACATAAACGCTGCCGCTGCTGGCGGATAATGTGACAGGAATGCCGCCGCCATTCATTTTACCGCGAACATACTCCTTCTCAGCGCGACCATCGAAATTTTTCAAAGGGATGGAGACTTTGTTTCCTTTCAGGTTCAGGTCCATTCCCGCGTCCATCGGCATAGTTACGCGCACGCTGCCGGCGGAGCTGGATATATCCACGTACTTGCCCAGCTTGGTGAGTTCCACTTCTACGCTGCCCGCGCTTGTGCTTGCCTTGATACTGCCCGAAACATTTGCCAGCCGCACAGAACCGCCCGAAGTTCCGGTATCCAATGCGCCGCTGATATCGTCTCCTTTCACACTGCCGCCACTCGTATGCGCCACAACGTCGCCATTGATGCTGTTGAGTGTGATACTGCCTCCGGAGGTATTCAGTTCAATTTTGCCTTTCAGTCCGGTTGCCTTGATACTGCCGCCACTGGTTTCAAGGTCTATTTCGTTAGTGCAATTTGTTACGTCAATGCTCCCGCCGGAGGTGCGTCCGTGTATCATTCCGCTGAGATCTTCCACTTTCAGGCTTCCTCCGCTTGTCTGAAAATTCTGCTCACCGGTTAAAGAAGCGATCTTAATGCTGCCTCCGCTAGTTTTCAGATTGGTTGCTACATTCCTCGGCGCATATACTTTGAACCCGATCGAAATGCTCTTTTTGTCGTTCCAGGTAGTACCTGATTTCCGCTTGGCGGTAGCCACAACCTTGTTCCCCTCTGTTCCGATCAGGATATCGTAATCTTCAAGCCTGTCTTCAATTTCATCTTTCGATAGCTCGTCTTTTCCATTCCAATTATTTGGTTTTACAAACATATCTACCTTAAAACCATCACTTTGTCCGCCAGTCACGGAAATGGATCCTCCCGAAGTTTCAACAACAAGCTCTTTCAAAGATGAGCTTGTGAATTTTTTGGAAACGTAAGGCTGCTCGCTGTCAGACTGCGCTATAGCGCCCGTTGCCAGCAACAATGGAAATGCGATCAGAAGTAAATGTCTTTTTTTCATGATTATCAGATGTTTGCTCAATGATGCTGAAAACGAAGAAGAAGTTGCGCGGTTCCGGATAAATCAATGGTAACTGCAAATCTTTGTTTGTTTCAATGAATGCTCAATAATTGAGCCACCATTTAAGTATCTGTTGGACAGAAACTTACACCATAAGTACTGTTCATATCCGGACAATTTCAAAGAACAATGCACACTTAACCAGTACAACAGTAACCAGCGGGTACGATTTTTGAGAAAGTAGCTCCAAACTCAAAAGCTTATGAAAACTTACCAAATCCAGGTTAATGATACAGACAATGCACTGGTAACCAAAATCCTGCAAACTCTGGAACAAAGAGGCCTGATTACCCTGCACATCGACAACCAGTATGAACATCATGAAAAAGCAACACCCGCCACAGAGGAGCAGGTGCAAGAAATTATAGATGAGGCAGAATTAGGCCCCTATTATTCTGAGAAAGAGGCGAAGCAGATCCTGAACTTGTAATTATTTTTTGCGGATTGAGATTACCTTGATTTCATCAAAAGTACCCGTTTTACTCCAGCCGCATTGAACAGCGGCTTTTTTTCCGGTTTTACTGTACTTTAATTGTACCGGCGTGAAGCTGTAATACTCTTTAATAATCCCCAGCTCTGCCTCAATCGTCTTGCGTGAAGCTTCATCTGGCAAAAGAGAATAGGTACTATCCTTGGTGGAAACACTGAAATGCCAAGAACAACCGTCTGACGCCAGCTGATTGGTCCAGGTGGCTTCCACTTCCACTACTTCGTCATCAAGCACGCTGCTTTCATCGTGGCAGCCTATCCAGGCAAGCAGGCCGAAAAGTACAATGAGGATTTTCATTTAGTAATAAGTTTACAGGTTTGCTGAAAGACGTACAAGCCGCATTAATGGTTGTAAATGCGAGCGACGGATTTCATGCATTCAAAAAAGATCTGAACCACAAACCGGATTCTTTGATCGTCCGCTGCTGCGTTTTGAAATCAACAAAAATCAATCCGAACCTCGCAGCGTAACCTTCCGCCCATTCAAAATTGTCCATTAAAGTCCACGCCAGGTATCCATTAACTTTCACGCCCTCGTTTTTCGCTTTCAGGATCGCAGCCAGATAGTCTTCAAAATATTGCCTGCGCTCCGGATCAGCTACTTCTCCATTTATATAATGATCCTCAAAGGCGGCTCCGCTTTCCGACACAATGATTTCCTTAATGCCTTCGTAGGCAGCGTACTGTTTCAGAATCCTGTACATTCCGTCGGCATCCACCTCCCAGCCCATGCTGGTGACCGGTACGTTCCTCAGTTTCGCGGGCACTTCTTTCAGCCAGACTACCGGAGCGAGCCAGGAATGTTTCACGACGACGCTGAAATAGTTTTGCAAACCCAGAAAATCAAAGTCAAACGTGAGCTTATCCAGATCTCCTTCCCGCATGTAGCGATTCAGATTTGACAAAAAAGGAAAATCCTGAACAGGATAACCCAGTCCGAGTGCCGGCTCCACAAAAAGCCTGTTCATCACGGTGTCGGCTCTTTTCGCCGCACGGATATCTGCCGCGCTACCCGACTCTGCATACACGTAAGAACAGGAAACAGAAGTACCGATGAATGCTCCCGGTACCAGCGCGCGAACTTTCCTTCCGCCTTCGGCCTGGCACAATGCAAGGTGGTGCACCGCAGGGAGAAAATTCCAGATCCCTTTTTTGCCGGGTGCGTGCAGGCCGGTCGTATAACCCAGCCCGGCAACCGCCATGGGTTCATTCAGTATGATCCAGTTCTTGACGCGGTCGCCAAAAGCCGTGGCACAAATGGCCGCGTACTCTGAAAACCAGTCTACGATCTGCCGGTTCGTCCAGCCCCCGAGCTCTTCCAGCGCCTGCGGCAAGTCCCAGTGATATAGCGTAATCCAAGGCACCAGGCCCAATGCAATGCACTGGTCTATGAGCCGGTTGTAAAATGCAATACCTTTTTCATTGACTGCTCCAAATCCCGACGGAAGTATCCTCGACCATGAAATCGAAAACCTGAAATCGGTAAAGCCGAGTTCTTTGACCAGCAGCAGATCCTGTTCATATTGATGGTAAAAATCACAGGCAGTCTGCGCATTGTCGCCATTTTTGATTTTACCTTTCTTCTTCGCGAAAATATCCCAGATGCAATCTCCCCTGCCGTCTTCATTCACCGCACCTTCTATCTGGTAAGCGGCTGTGGCAACACCCCAGCGAAAATCGGTGCCGAAGTCTGACCGGGATAATGGCGCCTGCTGTACTATTGTACCTTCCGGCGATTTAGAAAAACGATTTACAGAATCCACAAAATGACGAAGTGACTTTTCCGGAAAGTTAGGAACATATTATAAAAAACCCCTCGCCCTGAGTTTCAGGAGGAGGGGTTTTAAGGCCTTCCGGCTGTTTGCAAAAGACTGCTTTACCTTACTACCACAATTTTGCGCGTGGTTGTACCGTCATTTACTTTCACGAAGTAAGTTCCTTGTGCAAGCCTGGTCAGGTCCACTTCATTGTCCGTATCCGGCTTGGTGTTAAGTACCAGCACGCCATTTACATTGTACAGCTTTACATTGCTGATCTGCTGGTTACCAGTAAATTTGATGCGGTCCGAAGTTGGGTTCGGGTAAATGCGCATTTGTCCATCACCTTCAAAATTCAGGCTCTTGATAGAACTGTATGCAAAAGTCTCATCCGCATCCACCATTTTCAGCCTGTACAGGTTAACCGCAGACGGACTGGTGTGGGTATAGCTGTAAGAGATAGTGGCTTTGCTTTCGCCCTGTGCTTTCACTGTGGTAAGTACCGACCAGTTTTTACCGTCACCGCTATGCTGCACATCGAAATGGTCAGAATTGGTTTCAAGTGTGGTGGTCCAGACCAGGGAAGCAGTTGTTCCTTCTTTTTTCACATTGAAAGAAGCGAGTGTTACAGGAAGCGGAGGGCCTGTGAAAGTTAAGCAGGTACCGTCGATAGCCAGGTAATTTTCTGATCCCGACGCCTGGATTCGAACGATAGTAGTACCAACCGGCATTGTTCCCGCCAATACGTATTTCTGCAATCCCCACGGAGATGCATCTACGATTTTGTCAACATCCCTGAAAATACTACCCAACACTTTTCCTGAATTGTCAAGGAAAATGATCTGAACTTTCTGGTCCCTGTTTTCAGTAACTGCGCCATAGAATATCAGATTGGCTGTATTTCCTGAATTTCCGTCAACGGCTACATCCTGGCGGAATGAACCCGCACCTTGCAGGATAAGGCTTTTCGACCCGCAGTTTGCGATAATTGTTTCCGCACTCACATTGCCTGTCGTAATCCAGCCCACAGTACCTTCTTCAAAACTCGCATTGGTTAGCCTGTTGTCGTTGCAACCTTCGCACTCTTTTGCAGGAGGTGTGATTGACATACAAACGCCATCTATTTTGAAATAATCGCCACTTGAAACTGCGGAGAAACGGACTTTCGCAGCGAAAAGAGGCGCAGTCGCGGTCAGATTGTACTCTTGCAGTTTGTGCGTCTGTGTAACCCGGTAATCCATTTGTACATTATTGTCACTGTTTACCGGAATGGTAATCAACTGACCTGAGCTCGTGTAAAATTCAAGCTTAAACACGTGGTTTTTGGAAGTATCGTGGGTACCTCCGAACACTTTAACTGTCACAACGCTGCCGGGTGTCAAATCAATTTCCTGATAAATGCTGCCTGCGCCAGAGATCAAACCATTTTTAGAACCGCAAACGCTGTATGCTTCATCCTGGCTGAAATTTGTGCCTGTTGACCTGGTCCATGCATCGGTACCAGATTCAAAGCTTCCGTTTTTAACCGCATTTTGCGAGTCAGGGCAGCCGCAGTCAGATGGCGGAGGCGTGGTGATATTCATGCAGGCTACATCTACCTTAAAATAATTACCACTCGAATAGGCCGACAAGCGCACTTTGGTGGCGCCAGCAGGTGCGGTACCGGATAGTTTGTATTCCTCTAATTTATGGTACTGGGTCACCTTGTAGTTCATGTCAACTACCTTGTTGTGAGGGCCATCGATCTTCTGTCCGGCACTGTTGTAGAAAGTCAGCCAGAATTGGTGCGTCTTGCTGGTATCGTGCGTTCCGCCATATACACTCACGTTTACCTCAGCGCCTGCCGATACGTTTACTTCCTGGTAAATAATGCCCGCACCATCGATCAGACCATTTTTTGCGCCGCATTGGCTGTATTTGGTATCTGTCTGAAAGTTGGTCCCGCTCGTTTTCGACCAGCTCGCGGTGCCGTTTTCAAAGCTTCCGTTAGCCAGTGCATTCTCCGAGTCGGGGCAGCCGCAGTCAGTAGGCGCTGGCGGGGTTATGCCCAGACAAGCCACGTCGAACTTAAAATAGTCGCCGCCGGAGTAAATGGACAACACCACTTTCGCCGCGTTAGCCGGCGCGATAATCGAAGTTGTGAAATGTTTTAGCTGGTTGTTGGTAACCTTGTAGTCCATGTTGATGACTCTCCTGTTTTCGTCACCGCCTATTTCCTGGTTGTTGCTTGTATAGAAAGTCAGTTTGAACTGGTGCGTTTTGCTTATGTTGTGGGTACCTCCATAAATGGAAAGGTCAACCTGGCTCCCGCCTTGCAGATCCACCACCTGGTACACTGTACCCGATCCTGTGATCAGACCATTTTTACTGCCGCACATATTGTATGCTTCATCGGTGCCAAAATTGGTACCGTCTGTTTTGCTCCAATAGTTTGTACCGGATTCGAAACTTCCATTTTTGACGGCGTTTTGGGAGCCTAGACAGTCGCAGTCGACGCCTGTACTAAATCCGGGCAGACTAACTCCCAGATTGAGCACGAATAAAAGTAACAGTAAGGAAAATTTTTTCATAAGGTAATTGATTTGTAAATGGTTAGCTTAATGAGTAAGTCAATAAAATGTACGGGCAAATGTACATGCGCAGACCATTAAAAAATATAACTTTTTTTATATTACAAATCAAACCAAAGTAGGTGTACCGCTGATTTCTAAATTAATTTTACGGTTTTAGTAAAAAGTATTTCTTCGATAAAAACCGTATAATTCCCAATATTGACGAGAAAACTTATTGATGTATTTCGAAACTTGGTGAGCAGTAATTCTTGACAATACATAAAAGTATTGATATGAATTTTTCGATATCACGCCTTTACAAAGGCGGACATTCCCGGAAGCTGGATTTTAACTTTGAAGGAAATGCCTGGCGGTAATTACTTCACAGAAAATGCAGGGTGCATTTCTGGCTGCTTGCTGTGCGCAGCTGGTTTGTGGAGAACAGGTAAATGCATAGTTACTGTGCGGGTAAAATTAATTGCAAGCGCAATTGAATGCAGGGATGCACCAAATAATAACACGTTTTTATTTAACGGTTACTGCAACACACACTATTCAGCAGTATAGTTATCCGAAAACCGGTCTATTCCACTGAAGAATTTCGACAATTTTATTTTTTGCAAAAAGCCCGCTTCTACAAGTTTTACACGCCGTTTTACGAAAATCCACAACCTTCCTTTCAGTTTTAATGGATTTTAGCTGTAAAAATTTTGATTTTCTAGTTTGCGTACAGACTCAGCTCGCGCAATGCAAACACGCCGCGCAGGTCCTGCAAAGCTTTGCGCACGCGCGACTTAACCGTACCGAGCGGCAGGCTCAGGTATTCCGAAGCTTCCTCGTGGGTATAACCCTGGAAGTAAACCAGGTCGATCAATGTGCGCCGCTCAGGGAGCAGGTTATCAACCAGTTGTTTGATATCGAAATTGGCTGCGGCGGGATAAAATGCCAGTTTGGAGTTTAATTCGTGTTCAGGAACCGCCTGTAACTTGACCATTCTTTCGAGCTTCACTTCCCCGCGCAGCTTGTCGATGGCGGTATTGCGGGCTACATTCAGGATCCAGGTAAAAAGAGTACCTTTTTCCGGCTGGTAAGTGCCAATGTTCTTCCATATTTTCAGGAACGTATCCTGCAATACGTCGGCTGCATTGTCTTCGCTTTTCACGATTTTCAGCACAATGCCGTACAATGGAGCTGAATAGTTTTCATACAGATAGTCGAACCCGGTTCGATTGTTGTTCTTGAGCAGAACTACCAACTCCTGTTCTGCATATACAGCCTTTTTGCCCATGTCAGCCTTGTTTCTTGTTGTTTGGGTTCACAATATTTTGGAATCAGGGAAGATAATATCAATTCTATTCCAGCTTTTTTCACCCGGACAAACTGGGAAAATACAACTCAGTTTGGGGCATGTTGATTTTGATGTGTGATGCAGCACCAAAGTGCTTCCACAACTTTCTCACATGCACCTAAATTCCTATATTGGAACAAGTAACCACCAAGTCGCAAATGCTATAAAAAAATGCATTACTCTCTTTCTTTCCGTTATTCTTTATGCGTGTTCATCTTCTTCTGAAAATGAGCATGATAAGACGAAGCTTGGCGAGATCGGGAAGGAATATGTCAAACTGGGGCTCGCGATCGGAGCTTATGATACCGACTTTGTAGATGCATATTATGGCCCCGATTCTTTGAAACCTTCCGAAAGCAAGTCCGATACCTTTCCAAAAGCAGCATTTCTGTCCAGAGCAGCTGCATTGAAAACGCAATTGCAAGCATTACAGAAAGGTACCTCCAATGACACAATCGCCACCCGCGCTGACTGGCTGATTTACCAACTGACGGCATTTGAGCGGCGGATCAAGGTTTTCACCCAGGATTTCGCTCCTTTTGATACGGAGTCCAAAGAACTTTTTGACGCCACTGCGCCGGTTTATAATGAAAAGCATTTCCAGGATCTGATCTCCAAGCTGGACCGTGTTCTGCCCGGCAAAGGCAGCATCCAGGAGCGCTACCAGAAAATGGCCGGGCGTTTTCTTATTCCGAAAGATAAAATCGATACCGTTTTTCAAACCGCCATTGCCGAAGCACGCAGGAGAACATTGGCCCATTACAAATTACCTGAAAACGAAACCTTCGAGCTGGAATATGTTACAGACAAACCCTGGTCGGGCTACAACTGGTACAAAGGCAATTTTCACAGTCTGATCCAGATCAATATCAGCCAGCCGATCTTCATTGAACGTGCGATAGATCTCGCCTGCCACGAAGGTTATCCCGGGCACCACGTGTACAATGCACTGCTGGAAAAGAACCTTTTCCGTGACAAAGGCTGGCTTGAAGTATCCCTTTATCCGCTCTTCAGTCCCCAATCGCTCATTGCAGAAGGCAGCGCCAACTACGGTATCTCCATTGCGTTCCCCGGAAAAGAGCAGGAGCAATTTTGCAAGAATGTGCTGCTGCCGGTGGCCGGTCTGGATACTACGGGCACAAGTGCTTATTTCAATGCATTATCACTCAAATCCCGGCTTGGTTATGCAAGAAACGAAGTTGCGCGTGGCTTGCTGGGTGGAAAGATGGATGAAAAAGAGGCTCAGCGCTGGCTGGAAGCCTATTGTTTGCTTCCACCAAAAGGCGCGGTAGATTATATCCGCTTTATCCGGAAATACAGAAGCTATGTGATCAACTATAATTACGGACAGGATCTTGTCAAAAATTACATTGAATCGCAGGGCGGCACCGCGAATGCACCTGAGCTCCGCTGGAAACTTTTTCAGACTTTACTCAGCAACCAGATGCGCGCGGGAAGACTTTTAGAAAAAACGAAATAGTATGAATTTTCACATTAAACAAGCCAGTACAGCATCCGAATACGAGGCAGGCGCAGCCATGTTCCGCGCATACGCCAACTCCCTGGATTTTACCCTCTCCTTTCAGAGTTTTGACGACGAACTCACCATTCTCCCGCAAATGTATGGCGAACCCACCGGCGCCTTGTTCCTGGTGGAAACCGAGAACCAGGCTATCGGAGTAGCAGGGCTGCGGAGGATAGAAAATGACCACACCTGCGAAGTAAAAAGAATGTATATCAAACCCGAATTTCAGGGAATGGGCATTGGAAAGGCACTTTTGGGCGCACTGATCGACAAGGCGGAAGTATTGGGGTACAAAACCATCAAGCTGGACACACTTGGTCCCAAAATGCCGGCGGCGGTTAAGTTGTATAAATCTTTCGGGTTCGTGGAAACGCCGCCTTACAATTATAATCCCTACGAAGGTGTACTCTATTTCGAGAAAAAAATATGAGCGGCATTTCGGTTACAGATGTTTCAACATTGCTTTCCAGAACCTGTCTGTCTCTTTTTGCCTCGGTACTATTCGGTTTTTTTCAGGAAAATCTCGCACAGGCTCCCGCACAGCCAAAAAGCTATGATTGTTACCAGCCCGGCAAGAAAATCATCATTGACGGCAAGCTCAATGAGAGTTCGTGGAAAAAAGCCGCGTGGACTTTGCTTTTTGAAGATATAGAAGGAGATAAAAAGCCTAAGCCCCTGCAGCAAACGCGCGCAAAAATGCTCTGGGACAAAGACTACCTCTACATCGCGGCAGTGATCGAGGAAGAGCATATCTGGGCTTATCAGAACAAGAAAGACCAGATTGTTTACCTGGAAAATGATTTCGAGGTTTTCATCGATCCCGACGGAGATACCGACAATTACTATGAGCTGGAAGTAAACGCGCTCAACAACATCTTTGATCTTTTCCTCGCAAAAACTTATCGCAGCGGCGGAAAGGCTGACATCAGGTGGGATATCAAAGGGTTGCTAACCGCCGTTTCCATTGACGGAACGATCAACAATGCAGTCGACCGAGACAAGCGATGGACTGTCGAGATTGCAATTCCGTTTACAGGATTATCTACCAGCCAGGTGGCAGCAGTAATGCCCGGAGACGGATCTGAATGGCGGATTAACTTTTCACGCGTTAACTGGCAGCATGAAGTGGACAGTGATGGAAAATACGCCAGAAAGCGTGATCCCGGCACAAAGAAGATTCTTCCTGAATACAACTGGGTATGGTCGCCGCAGGGAATTATTAATATGCATTACCCTGAGTATTGGGGCCGGCTGACCTTCCATGCACAGCCGGTAAGCAAGGCAAAATGAGGGATCGAATGTAAAAAGTTGCAAGCTGTCGGCGTGATTAACATTGCCGACAGCCTGCAACATTATCAATGTCCTTCGCTGGATTCAAATCCAAGAATACTGAGCCGGTAAGGTGTTCCCGACACTTTGACACGCTGAATGCGGGCGGGGTTTGCAGTACTGATCTGCAGAAGCTCTCCCGATTTGGGCTGGGTGATATACATGTACCTGGCTGTCGCTTCTACCTGAGGCTTTTGCGCTTCGTCTCTTGCAACCGGAGAAATCACCATTCCGCTCACCTTTTCTGATCCCGTCGCGAGATCAAACAGCTTCAGTTCTCCATTGTACATCAATGCGACCAGGTTCTTGCCAGCCAGGTCGATCTTTGCCTGCATAATATCTGCGCTGGCCAGCACCGGCGTTACTTCGCCTTTGTTAACATCAATGAGAAAAGCGCCTTTTGCAGCCGTAAAGCCTACAAACTTGCCAACACCCGCTGCCTCGAAAATGCTGCCAAACCAGGCATCGCCAAAGTTAGCAGGGTGCGGGATCAGCTTTTGTGCACCCGACTGGTCGACAACCAGTATCCCGCTCGCGGAGCCAAAAACAGAAATCTGTCCGTTGGACGCATTTCCATGAATCCCTTTCGTCTGAATGCTGGACGGATGTACGGCTTTACCGGTACCATCGATGATTTTTACACGCTCCGGCAAACTCCCGGCAACTGAACCGTCCTTTTCGGTGATTGCATAATTTCCATTGTCAAACTTGGTCATAGCGCCGTGGTGTGCCACATTCCCTGCATTGATCAGCTTCATTTTGGCCCCGGTTGTATGAAAATCCGCCTGCTGCGCAATGCTCAATGTACCGTCACCGTCATTGAATGTAATAATCTCGTCACCCTTGCTCTTGAAGTGTGTGGGCTTATTTCCGTCGCCTGTCAGCGCGCCAAACTTGGGGGTGCCTTTCACATCTACATGGTCGCCGTGGCCTTCCAAACCGGTGTCAAAGAGCTGCACATGATTATTAGTCCCATTCACCAGCGCTCCAAACCTTCCCGCCGCGGTGCGGTACAATGCTGATTTAGGGAAACTGGCCGTAAACTTTTCGGCGGTCAGCTTCTGAGGATCCACCAGTGAAAGCTCGTTTGAAACCTCATCATTGACCAGGATGCGCACAAAACGGTGCTCCATTTCGAGCTCCGGCTCCACTTCTTTTTCCTTGTCCTTATCGCAGGCAGTAAAGCTCAGCAGTGCCGCAGCGATCAACAAACTTTTGAATAAACCCTTTTTCATAAAAAAATCTTTAAATGCAACAATGATGCAAATATAGTTCGATAACCACAAATGCAACAATGATGCAAATAAAGATTTTCTTAATCTGGAAGATGTAGTGTTTACGCGATAGCTTCTCTTAACAGGTTTCTGCTTTCTTTTTTAACAAACGTAATGGGCACAAACTCGTCGGTGGGCGCGCCTATGTAGTACACCGTCCAGTCGGGATCGTGGTGCGACAGCATTTCACTGATGCAGTCGGCGCGATGCGCTACGGGGTTGGAGCAATCTTCCCAGTAAAACAGCTCGACCCGGTAAAATAAGTTTTGTTTAATTCCATTGATCGTCACTTCAACTTTAATCTCCTGCTTCCCCTGAAGCGGTGGGATTGGAATGGCAATGTGGCTCATGAGATTGCTATATTAATGTTCATTTTAAGTTCAAACCAACATTTACTTGTACCGGAACACTATTCCGAACGCAGCGACTTGACCGGGTTCATCAATGCGGCCTTGATACTCTGGAAGCTGATCGTCGCCAATGCAACGAGCACGGCGAGTACCGCAGCACTCAGGAATATGCCCCATTCCACATCGATGCGGTAAGCAAAATCGTGCAGCCACGTGGAGACAGCCCACCAGGCGAGCGGCGAGGCGATCAGGATTGACACAATCACCAGTCTGATAAAATCACCCGAAAGCAGCGCCACGATACCTGCGACCGAAGCGCCCATTACTTTCCGTACGCCTATCTCCTTGAAACGCCGCTCGGCGGAGTAAGAAGCCAAACCGAACAGACCCAGACAGGAAATGAATACCGCCAAGCCAGCCAGTATACCTACGATTTCGCTCACCTGCGTATCGGCGCGGTAAAGTTCGGCGAAATGTTCGTCGAGGAATGAATACGTAAAAGGCTGGTCGGGTACGATCCGCGTCCATTGCGCTTTGATAGCCGATATAGCCTGCTCATTCTGGGTACCTTTGATCCGCACGGACATTTCGGAATAGCCCCAGTCTTTTTGGTTGAACAGGCACAAGGTTTCTATTTTATGGTGAAGAGAATTGAAATTGAAATCTTCCGCCACGCCAACTATGGTAGAAAGCGAATCCATTCCGCCGAAACCAAACCGTTTTCCAATCAGCGATTGCACGGTTAAAGTCGGCTCTTCCTGCAGCAGCTTCTTGGCAAGTGCTTCGTTGATAATGTAGGTTTTTGCATTATCACCCGGCGTATCTTCAAAATTCCGGCCGGCGATCAGCTTGATCTTGTACAGTTTGAGATAGTCGCTATCCACAATCACCTGTGACGATGCGATTTCCTTCACCGGTCCCGTGCCCTGGAACCTTACCCCGGTCTGATGAAAATTGTTGCCCAACCGCTGCTGCGAACCTGTGACAGACTCCACGAAAGTACTGGTGAGCAGCTCTTGTTTGAGCGAGGCGTATTTGGGACCTGACTTCGAATCGAGCGGGATAATAATTACTTGTTCCTTATCAAAACCCGGATCTTTTGTAACCATAAAACGAAGCTGCCGCACAGCGAAGCCGGTGGCGATAATCAGGAAAACGGCACTGGTAAACTGCGTGATCACCAATGCACTCCTGAATGTGCTTTTGCCAGTGCGTAAAGTACCTTTTAAAACCTTAATCGGCTCGAACGCCGAGAGGAATGCGGCCGGGTAAAGTCCGGAGAAAATACCTATCAGCACCGTTCCGCCCAGTACAATCAGCAACAGGCGCAGATTGGTGAAAATAGAAAAATCGAGCTTTCGCTGACTGAAATCCGAGACGGATGGAAGCAGCAGCTTGACAATCAATACAGCTAGCACCAGCGAAATCATGCATAGCAGAATAGATTCACCCAAAAACTGACCGGAAAGCTGCAACCGCTGCGCGCCAATGGACTTACGGATACCTACCTCTTTGGCGCGGCCGGTAGACCGTGCGGTTGATAAGTTCATGAAGTTCACACACGCAATAACCAGTACGATCAGCGCGATCAATGAGAAGATATAAGTGTATTTCTGATCAAATTTCTGAGAATTGATGTAATCATGCGTAATGTCGGTGGACTTCGCATGCACTTCGGCGAGCGGCTGTAAAAAGAGCTCGTAGAACTTCCAGTTATCCCCTTTCATGTGCTTTTGCAAAAAGGAAGGGAACTTCCTTTCAAGGCTGGCGACGTTGGTACCAGGTGCAAGTTCAAGATAAGTGACCAGCCAGTTGCCGCCCCAATTGTCCATAAAATCGGGGCGCGTGATTGAACTGAACGAGAACAATGCGTCAAACTGCAGGTGGGAATTGGCAGGTACATTTTCTATGATTCCGGTCACCTTCAAAGCAAGTGTATCGCTCCCGTAGTGGTTGATCGTCTTGCCGATCGGATCTTCGTTCCCGAAAATGTTGGTTGCATATTCCCGGGACAACACCACGGTATTGGGCTCTTTAAGTACATTTTCGCGCTCTCCTTCCAGCAGCCTGAAATCAAACAGGCTGAAAAAGCTGGGATCGGCCCAGAGGATTCTTGGTAGCTCCACCTTCTTTTGTCCCCGCATAACGAGCATGTCGGTACTTGCGTTGACGCGTGTGTAGTTGCGGATCTCCGGGTATTCATTTTTGAGGGTCGGGCCCATCGGGAACATAGAAAGTGCCACTTTCTGCGGTGCCACCATTCCTTCAAATTTCTGTACTTCGTCGAGGCGGTAAATATTTTTTGAGTGCTGCCGGTCAAAACTCTTTTCGTAAACCACAAATAGCATGATCACGATACAGGCCGCCATACTTACTGCCAGACCGATGATATTGATCGCAGAAAAAACCTTGTTTTTCCAGATGTTTCGAAATGCAATTTTGAGGTAGTTTTTAAGCATCTGCCTGTCAGGAAAAAGGGTTTGTACTCACATGATTAAAGTGACGCTTCGGGAAGCTGTTTCATGTAAATAACCTTTTGCAACAAACCTATGCCAATCTCTGTAAATACCTCATATACAACTGCCTGCGCGACTATAAACCAAAAAAAATGTTCAAAAGCGGACAGGCTTGTCCACCTTTGAACATTGTAAATTGCAGTGACAATCCGGCCCGCTACCAGGTCCTTGAAATGCCGAGGAAACCGCCAGTGCTGTTCCTGAAAATTTCGCCGCTATCGGTCGACAGGCGGGCTGTAAGGCTGGTGTTTCTTAGCTTGGGAAGTTTGTACCCGGCAGATGCCAGAAGTGACAATTGACTGCGCGGAGGCTCAAAGCTGTCGCCGGGGGTTCCGAAGTTCCGGCTGAACGAACCGCGCACTCCAAATTGCCAGGATTTACCTAAAATAGCCTGTGCCCCTGCATACCATACGTTGACGCGATTGTTGGGATAAAAACGTCCGCTTTTCGGCCTGCTTTGATCCATATCTTTGCCGGGGATAATGAAAGGTGTCCCCACCGCATTGCCCTGATAAGACCATCCCTGTACATACTGGCTATGGTTCAGGTAATTATCAGCTCCCTGGAATTTGCTGCCAGGTATATAGAATGTCGACCCGGACTGATCTTTGGTAGTCAGGAATTCCAGCGTAAGCCGCGTAAGTCTGAACATATTTCCGGCAACTGCATTCTTCGATTTAAAGCTGATCCCATAAAGCCCGTCAGGAACATTTTTAAAAATCATACTGGAAACATCCTCAAACGGGTGCTGGTGGTATACAAACATATTATAGCCAAGCACCTTTGCTTCCACACCAAAATCATAGCTCCCCAGGTGGTTACCAAGGCGGTAACTGTCAAATGCGCCGTAACCATTTTTCTCGTACCAGTTTTTAGGAGTATAGGCAAATACAATGTTCGGATAAAGGCTCCATGAAGATGGGAATTTGCCGTCTTTGGCCAGGTCTGGCTCATTTTTCAGATAATCGGCCTGCCCGGCCCAAAGCACGTTGTGGTTAAGACCGGCGTATACCTTCACATTCGATTTGGGCTTTCCGAACCGGAAATACATAAACTTCTGGTGCAAACGCACACCTTCAAGGTAGTTGGTAGCAAACCAGCCGTGTGAGAAGCCGGCGTGGATCGCGAGGAAATTTTTCGTGAATTTGAGAGGTGTAAAACCAATGGTACCAATCTGCACTTTGGGTATCGGCAATGCATTTCCGGAGCCGGAGTAAAAGCCCATACTCAGCGTAGAATCCCCGAGTCCCATCAGCTCCATTCTCCTGCCGGCATAAAGCTCAACATTTTTGAAACGCACACTGGCGTAAGCCTCGGGCAACAGCACTTTGGCGTCGTTTGCTTTGGAATAAACCAATACGGGCTTTACAGAGGCACTCCAGTCGAACTTGCGTGCCTTTTTACTGAGGCTATCATAAAAAACATAGTTCCTGCGCAGCGCAGCAGACAGCAATGCCGCCGGAGCGTCAGTAGGAATGATACCAAACTGATTGGTACGTAGCCAGAACGGTGTAGTTTCATTGGAGGCGGCGATCACGCCAAGCTCTGCCTGTGCCGACAAATGAGCTGGTAAGGGTTTTCTTTGCCCGTATGAGCAGACCGACCACAGCATTGCGATCGCTATAAATGTGATTGTAAATATTCTGGGCAGAGGCATCTTGCTAGATGAAGTAATATACTGCAAGATAAGAGCTTGCAATGTATATCTATGCGCAAAGCCTCAAAAAGCCCTAATTACTCCTATAGGTTTTAGGAAAAGGAGGAAAGGGAATAAGGGGAGGAAAGGGACTTCCTCCATCCTCCCTTTCCTCCTTTATTTCACTCACTTCTCAAACTCCGCACAGGGTCAACAAGTGCGGCTTTGATTGCCTGGTAACTTACTGTCAGCAGTGTGATCAGGAGCGCACCGCAGCCTGTTAATCCGAATACCCACCAGGAGATCGGCTCGCGGTACGTGTAGTGGTCCAGCCAGCTTTCCATGAAATACCCTGCAATCGGACAGGATATAAGGCAGGATAACATAACCAGAAAGACGAAATCACGAGAAAGCAGTTGCCAAAGATTCGCCACGGAAGCACCTAGCACCTTTCGAACTCCTATTTCCTTGGTCCGTTGCTCGGCTACAAACGAAGACAACCCGAAGAGTCCGAGACATGAAATGAAGATTGCGAGCAATGTGAAAAATGAAGCCAAACGTGCGATCCGCTCTTCTTCGCCAAACTTCTTTAAAAACTCCTTGTCCACAAAGCGGTACTCAAACGGACTGCCCGGACTGAACTTTTTGAATACGTTTTCGATACGTGCAAGTGACTGGCTTATGCCCAATGTGCCTGATAAGCGCATATTGATCATATTCACTCCAGTATAGTTAATCACGAAAAATGATGGACTTACTTCCGAAAAAGGTGATTCCTTGATCATATTTTCAATCACTCCGATCACCCTGAATTCTCTACCGTTCAATTTAACAACGGCTTCAAGTGGCTTTTTGAATCCCATCAGTTTTGCAGCGGTTTCGTTCAGGATAATGGCGGAGGAGTCTGTTGAGAAATCCCGGGAAAAGTCCCTTCCGGCTTTTAGCTTCCATCCTACCGTTTTACCGTAATCGTGCGTTACTGAGTTGGACATAATCAGCGGCTGAGACCCGGATGCTTTACCAGCCCAGGAAATATTGGTGGTACCCCCATACTGTACTGTCAAAGAGCCGCTTGATTCAGAGAATGCGGAAACTGCGCCGGAACCAAGCAGCTCGTTTTTCAGTGCATTATAGTGGTTGTACAAGTCAGGAGTGCTCATCTCCACTTCAATCAAACCTTCCCTGTTGTAACCCACCGGCCTGTCTTTGGCAAATTCTATTTGTCTGAAAACAATGATCGTACCTGCTATCAAAGTGACTGAAACTGTAAATTGCAGCACCACCAGTACTTTGCGCGGAATCAATGCAAGCTTGCCAACTCTGAAGGTCCCTTTCAAAACTTTCAATGGCTGAAATGAGGAGAGGTAAAACGCGGGATAACTGCCCGAGATCAATGCAGTTATTGCACTGAAACCAAGTCCGGCGATCCAGAAACGCAGATTTGCCACAGGCAATGTTATTTCCTTTTCTGCCACCTGATTGAACATCGGCAGCGACAATGCGACCAACAGAATGGAAATGGAAAACGCGATAAATACCACCAGGAACGATTCACAAAAGAACTGACTGATCAGCTGCTGCCGCAACGAGCCAATTGCCTTCCGGATACCTACTTCCTTCGCCCGCTTCTCTGACCGCGCCGTACTCAGGTTCATAAAGTTGATACAAGCAAGCAAAAGCACAAATACACCTATTGTACCAAACAGCCAGACAAACGTGATCATCCCGCCTGTGTTGATCCCGTTTTGAAAATCCGAGTACAAGTGCCAGCTGCTCATCGGATGAATGAAAAACTCGGGATGGTAAGCAGGCGGATCATCCCTTTTCATTCTCGTTTCTTTGATCTTGGAAGATACCTTACCGAAATCAGCTCCTTCTTTCAGCTGTACATATACCTGAAATGAATTTTCGTCCCATTGTGTGGAAGCGCTTCTGGCATAGCTATCCATTGAAACCAGCAACTTCCAGGGAGCAAGAAAAGACGCTTCCTTAAAACTGCTGCTCGACGGCATATCTTCATAAATCCCCGCTACTTTTACTTCTTCCTTGTTGTTGATCCTGATCATTCTGTTAAGCGGATTTTCAGCTCCGAAAAATGATCTGGCCAGCGATTCTGAGAGCAGAATTGAATTGATATCTGCAAAATTGCTGCCGGTACCTGCAACAATTTTCACGCCCATCATCCCGATGAAATCAGGCTCGACATACTGGCCGGTCTGCTCAAACTTCTTTTCTCCGGCCGATAAAATCGCTGATTTGAATCCAGAAAGGCTTACCTTTTCAAAGTCGGGATACTTACTTCGCAGCTCCTCTGCCAAAGGAACCGGCGCTACATTGTACGCCGACTTCTCGACATCAAATTTGACAAACTGCCAGACCTGGCCGAGGCGGTCGTAATTTTTATGGTACTTATTAAAAGAAAGCTCATCAAAAACCCAGAGCCCGATCAGCACAGCCACCGCCATCCCCACCGATAACCCGACAATGTTAATAGCTGAGTAACCCTTATTTTTCCAGAGGTTACGAAACGCAATTTTAAGATAATTGTTGAACATAGTTTTTTGGGTTTTCCTCCTTCCTCCCTTTTACTCACTTCTCAAACTCCGCACAGGATTCATGACTGCTGCCCGGATACTTTGGAAGCTGACGGTCAGGAAGGCGATGGCGGTGGAAAGAATGCCGGCGAGTACGAATATCCACCAGTATATATCTGTTTTGTACGCGAAGTTTTCGAGCCATTTGTACATCGCAAAGTAGGCCACCGGCGAGGCAATAATGAATGCGATGAATACCAGTTTCAGAAAATCCCTGGAAAGCAGTCCGACTATGCTGCCGATCGACGCGCCCATTACTTTTCTCACACCGATCTCTTTCGTGCGCTGCATGGTACTGTAAGAAGCCAAGCCGAGCAGTCCCAGGCACGAAATGAAAATGGCCAGTATGGCGAAGTTGAAGAACAGCTTTTCAAAACGCTCTTCCGCCCGGTACTGCCGGTCGAAAAATTCATCCATGAAATAGTAGCTGAATGGTCGCTCCGGAATCATTTGCTTCCATTTCTGCTCTACTGCCGCCAATGTGGTTTTCACATCTTTGCCTTCCATTTTTACGGAAATCAGCTCGGTTCCATTGGGTTCAATGCGCATGGTAAGCGGCTTGATCGTTTCCTGCAATGAACGGAAGTGGAAATCTTTGACAACACCTACAATCTTGCCTTCCCTGCCCCACTGCTTGAACCTGCGCCCAATCGCTTCCTCCGGCTTGCTGTACCCAAAAAGCTTAGCCGCCGCTTCATTCATGACCATTGCCTGTGTGGTATCTGTTCCAAATTCCTTTGAGAACGGCCGGCCCGCAGCCATTTTCAAGCCAAAATGCTGGATATAGTCAAAATCGACAAAGTACAGATCGAGGTTGGCGATCTGCAGATCCCCGCTCTTGTTCTCGATCTCTGAATAGGCGCCGGGATTGCCGCTACCAGGTACGCTGGAAGAAATGGTAGTCGATTTCACGCCGGCCAGATTAGTCAGCGACTGCCTGAATGCTTCCTTTTTAGGATCTCCCTGAGAGTTCACGATCAGCATCTGGTCTTTGGCAAAACCCAGGTCGCGGTTGCGCATGTAGTTCATTTGTGTATAAACCACGATCGTTGAAATGATCAGCGCAATTGAAATCGCAAACTGAACTGTTACCAACCCTTTTCTCAGCAATATCCCTTTCACACTCGTGGTAAACCTGCCTTTTAATACAACCACCGGCTCAAATGACGAAAGTACCAGAGCCGGATAGATCCCCGCCAGCACACCAATGCACAATGCCGCCACAAACATGATCAATACGTAAGAAGGATTACTGAAAATACCCGTGCTGATGATCTTTCCGGCGAGCGTATTGAACAACGGCATCAAGGCAGCCGACAGGAGCATGGATAAAATGAATGCAATGAGACAAAGCAGCACCGATTCACTGATAAACTGCCGCGCCACCAGGGATTTAGGCGCTCCTACCACTTTGCGGATTCCCACTTCTTTTGCCCGCTCAACGGAACGCGCGGTAGTGAGATTGATAAAGTTAATGCACGCGATCAGCAGGATAAAGATCGCAACTGCCGCAAATATGTACACATTGTTCATACTCCCCGTCTCCTGCCCGCCGCGTGTCGAATGCAGGTATACATCTCTGAGCGGTTCCAGAAAAAGGGTGTAATGCATCTGCATCTGGTCCATCAGCTTACCAGCCCGTTTTTTCAAAAAAGCAGGCAGCTTCTTTTCCAGTGCAGCCC
The DNA here is from genome assembly GCF_056895175.1 of Dyadobacter sp. HNCC25DJ183. Classification (NCBI taxonomy): domain Bacteria; kingdom Pseudomonadati; phylum Bacteroidota; class Cytophagia; order Cytophagales; family Spirosomataceae; genus Dyadobacter; species Dyadobacter sp. HNCC25DJ183. Next base: position 283,138 of record NZ_JBXHAP010000006.1, on the reverse strand, counting down.
CGGTAGTTCCGGGTTTGAGCAGCAGGTAAGTAGTAGCGCCGAAATTGCCCCATTGTTCGTCCAGGTCTTTGCTAAACCGCTGCGTTTGCGTGGACATGGAAATAATCATATCCGCCTTGATCTGCGAATTTTCAGGAATATCCTGCAAAACGCCCGTTACCACCGCAGGCAGCCCGTCACCTGAGAGCAGGAGCGTTTGTCCGATCGGGTCCGCATTGCCGAAATACTTTTCCACAGCCTTTTCACTCAGTACCAGGCTGAGCTGGTTCTTCAATGCCGTTTTTGGATTTCCTTTTAACAGTTTAAAATCAAAAACACGGAAAAAGCTGGAATCCGCAAAAACCGTATTCTCCTCCTGAAATTTGATATCGCCTTTCCTGACAAGGAAACTACCGCCGCTAACTCGCGTAAAAGCCTCCACCTCAGGAAGATCAGCAGCAATAGCCGGAGCAAAAGCCCACGAGGTAGAACTGGTGTTAATGGTTTCGGAGGGCGTTTTAATGTCGGTAACGAGCCTGTAAATACGATCTCCCTTGCTATGAAAAGCATCATAATTCAGCTCAAAGCTGACATACAGGAAAATCAGGAAGCAAGCCGACATCCCTACGGTCAGTCCCATTACATTGATAAAAGAAAAAACCTTATGCTTCCAAAGGTTTCGAAAAGCGATTTTCAGATAGTTTTTTAACATTCCTTATTGGGTTAAACGTATGGAGGAAAGTAAATATGGAGAATGGGGTTTGGCTGTTAGCTATTAGCTATTGGCGGTGATACAAATTATGCGCCAACACCAGAACACCTACCTAAGAAGCTCAAAATAAGGTATTTACAATTTAAACACAGAAAACCACTGTTCGCATTCGGACGTTTTTTGTTCGGATTAACGGCGAAATACCAGCCCCTTCCTCCTTTTCCCCCGTCCTCCCTTTCCTCCTTCTCCCTACTCACTTTTCAAACTCTTCACCGGGTTCATCAAGGCTGCTTTGATACTTTGGAAACTTACAGTGATGAATGCGATGACAATGGCGAGGGCTGCGGCGGTGGCGAACATCCACCAGCTTATTTCGATCCGGTACTGAAAATCCTGTAACCATTTATTCATGAAGTACCAGGCTACGGGCGAGCTGATCAAAATGGCAATCGCAACAAGGGTGAGGAAATCTCTGGATAGCAGCGTTACAATGCTGGAAACAGACGCGCCGAGTACTTTACGGACACCAATCTCTTTCATCCGCTGCTGCGCCATGAATGTAGCAAGACCGAACAGCCCGAGACAGGCGATGAAGATCGACAATCCTGCAAAAATCTGATAGAGCAGGCTCATTTGTCTTTCCTGTTTATAAAAATCGATGATCGACTCGTCGAAAAACTCACCCTGAAAAGCTACTTCGGGGAACACTTTGCCGTAAACACGCTCAATATACGCAACTGACTTGGAGAGGTTTTGCGTGCGGATTTTAATGCCGCTCTGCCAGTAAAACTGCTTCATAGGCAGGATCAGTACCGGCGTCATTGCTTCGCGCGCCGAGCTGGTCTTAAAATCTTTCACAACACCCACGATTGGCTGCCAGCTTCCTCCGCCCAGTCTGATGTTTTTACCGACTACCGAAGCAGGATCTTTGATATTCAGCTTTTTCAGCAAAGTCTCATTCACCACACACGAGCCAACCGAATCTCCCCGCTCGTAATGCTTTCCGGCAACAAATTCCAGTCCGTATGTTTTGAAATAATCCTCATCGGCAAACTTGTTGAATATCTGAAAATCCTCGTCTTTACCCCTGTTGTCAAATGCGAAGTTACCAGACCATTTGTTGTCAGACGAAGGCACATCCGAAGCAAAGCTGACCACATTGATCTCCGGATTTTGCAGCAACTCATTTTTAAAAGTCTGAAACCGGCTGCCATAAGCATCATCGAGTGTAACCGAGTAAACCCCTTCTTTGGTAAAACCCATATCCAGGTTTTGCACGAAATGCACTTGTGTGATCGTCACGATTGTACCCACCACGAGGATTTGAGACACACCAAACTGGATCACGATCAATGCTTTTTGAAGCGAAATACCTCCGATAGACCGCGTTGCTGCCCGGCTTTTGATAGCCTCAATGGGCTTGAAGCCTGACATAACAATAGCTGGATAGAATCCCGCGATCATGCTTATCGCAAGAGAAAGAATGACGACAAACAACCAGATCCGCGGATTGCTTACTACGGGAAGATCGGCCGGTACCTGGGATATTTTGCCAAGAAGCGGCATACAAAACGTGGCCAACAGCGCGCCCAGCCCCACTGAAAAGCTCACGACCAAAAAGGTTTCACTCAGGAACTGGCTCATGAGTTCCTGCCGGCTGCTGCCCAGCACTTTCCGCACACCCACTTCCATTGCCCGTCTCGCCGATTGCACTGTTGCGAGATTTACAAAGTTCACGCAGGCCATAAAAATGATGAGAAACCCGATGACAACGAGCGTCAAGAGCACTCCCCTGCTGGTTTGGTGATTTGAGAAATTAAGATAGCGACTATCGTGATGCTGGTCGGCGAGGGGACTTAAATGCAGCTTTATCCTCGACTGGTGATTCTCTTTATCGTAGTGTTTGACTATGAATTTGGCAAGCAGGTTTTCAACCGAGGCTACCGTCATGTTTTCAGGCAAAAGAACAAAGATCTGATCGTCGCTGCTGGTGGCGCCCCAGTTACTGAAATCTCCGTGACCGAACATCAATGGCTGCTGCCGCTTGCTCTCGTAGGACACCACCATATCTACGGGCAGATCGGTGTGTACCGGTGGATCAGCTAGTATGCCGCCAACCTGCATTACCACCTTATTGTTGATCTTCAAATACTTGCCAACCGCTTCCTGCCAGCTCCCGAAGTACTTCTCGGCTCTTCTTTTGGAGAGTACGACCACATTGGGACCCTTTAATACTTCTTTTGAGCCCGCAAGCCAGGCAAAATCAAAGATATCAAAGAACTCCGGCTCCGTCATGAGGCCTTCCTCGTCTTCCCTGAATTTTTGATGCTGCGATTGGTTATTGGCATCTTTCCCTAAAACCGTAACCTGCGCGTCCATGGTACCATTTACCGGGACGATCTTTGTGAGCTGCGGCAAATCCACTTTCAATGCAGCTGAAAAAGGCAGCGGGTTACCGGGAGAATAGTCTGTCTGACCGCTGGGATACTGCGTTTCTCTCACAATCCGGTAAATGCGGTCGTGTTTCGAATGGAATTTATCAAAGCCTGATTCGTAATTAAAAACAACATACAGCAGCAGGCAGGCAGCTACGCCTACGGACAGGCCCATTACATTCAGGATCGTATAATTCCGGTACCGCAACAAAGTGCGCAATGCAATTTTGAGATGATTGATTAACATGTTATATCTGTTTTTTGACGTCAGTCCCGCTTCAATGAATCCACCGGGTTCATCAAGGCTGCTTTGATGCTTTGGAAGCTTATAGTAATGAATGCGATAACAATAGCAAGGGCTGCGGCACCTGCGAGCATCCACCAGCTTATTTCGATCCGGTACTGAAAATCCTGTAACCATTTATTCATGAAGTACCAGGCCACAGGGATGGAGATTGCAATTGAGATCATTACCAATCTTGCAAAATCCTGAGCTATCAACGCAACAATCCTTGCTACCGAAGCACCAAGCACCTTTCGTATTCCGATTTCTTTTGTTCGTACTTCGGCCGTAAAAGTTACCAAACCGAAAAGACCAATACAGGCGATGAAAATCGCAAGTCCTGTAAATACAGCGAACATCTTCGCCATTCTTATTTCCGTCTTAATGGTTTGATTGAACGCGTCGTCAAGAAAATAGTACTCGAATGGTCTTCCGGGATAATACTTCGCGAATTTTTGTTCAATTGCCTGAATACTACTTTTCACATCTGCTTTGGTATCAAGCCGGGCGTAAAGTATGCCGCCGTTAGAGCCAGCTGCTTTATCAAAACTGCCTGGATCGGTTTCAATCATCAAAGCCATCGGCTTAATGCCGTCACGAGGAGATGTAAATTGAAAGTCATTCAGAACGCCAGCGACTTCATCCAAATCGTTAACAGACTTCCCTATCGGTTTTTTCTCTATATCAAATGCCTTTACAGCTGCCTCATTCAGCAACACATGTTTTCTGCTGGTAAATGTCCCTGATGCAGGAGCATTTTCCATTTAATACCCAGCGTTTTAATAAATCCAGGATCAGTTACTATGTAATACAAATTCACTTTCTTGTTTGTACGTGAATCCTTGATAGACCAAATGTTATAACTCCGAAAAAGCCCGAGATCAGTAATGGATGCACTCTGCACCCCGGCTTGTTGGACCAGTTCATCCTTCAATGCAAAAAGATGCTGTATGCTGTCATTCGTTACAGGGATAGATAAGACTTGATCCTTGTACAAACCCAATTCTCTATTCTGCATATAAGAAACCTGATCTTTAACTATCATGCTGCAAATGATAAGTGCAGTTGAAACTGCAAACTGAAATACCATAAACAGTTTTCTTATCGATGATCCTTGCTATTAAATCTGTCATAACTAAGCTCATGCATTACAAAAAGCAAGATGAGGAACGAAACTGCCAGTCCTATTGCAAGTCCGGCGGCATTAATCAGGGAATAAGTCTTGTTGTTGATGAGATTGCGAAACGCAATCTTCAAATAGTTCAGCATCATAATGTAGTGTGTTAAGTTGTTCGATATTCCGTTAATCCATTCTCTTTTACTCCCGCTTCAATGAATCCACCGGGTTCATCAAGGCTGCTTTGATACTTTGGAAACTGATCGTGATTAGGGCGATGATGATGGCGGCGAGGCTGGCGGTGAGATAGATCCAGACCGGGATTTGAATGCGATAGGAGAAATCTTCCAGCCATTTTTCCATGAAATACCAGGCGATCGGCAGGGAAAAGACAATCGACAACAATACCAGTCTGATAAAATCTTTTGATAATAAAGTAACAATCCCCGCCACCGACGCGCCCAGAACTTTCCGGATCCCGATCTCCCTTGTGCGCGTTTCGGCAGTGAATGTAACCAGCCCGAAAAGTCCCATGCAGGCGATGAAAATGGCTACGCCGGTAAACAGCGAGAACATTTTTGACATGCGTACCTCCGTCTGGAATGTTTCGTTGAATGCATCGTCCAGGAAGTAGTACTCAAATGGTTTGTCCAGTTCGTACTTTTTGAAGATCCGACCGATCGCTTCCACATTTGCCTTGATATCGGCTTTGGGATCAAGGCGGGCATAAAGTATTCCATTGGAATTGGAGTATTTGAGGATATTGGTCGTATCGCTCATCACATAAAGTCCCAGCCCGCGTATACCTTCCCGCGGTGAGTTATAGTGAAAGTTTTTGACGATTCCGGCAATTTCATCCTTGTCACCCAGCTTCTGCCCTACGGGGTCCCCTTTTATCCCCAGCTCTTTGATCGCGGCTTCATTGAGCAGCACATAGTTCCGGTTGTTATACGTGCCCGGCTGCGGGGCCACTTTCAGTTTTAAGCCCAGTGTTTTTACAAAATTCTTGTCGGCCACCATCGTGATCAGTCCCACGTCCTTTTGTGTTGTGAAATTTTTCAGGAACCATATATTGTAACCTTTAAAAAGCCCCGAGTTAGTAGCCGAAACGCCATTTACCCCGGCGCGCCCGCGGATCTCATTCCGCAATGGAAAGTAGTTACCGGCAAGTGACTGGGTAATAGGAATGGCAAGCACCTGATCTTTGTAGAAGCCGAGCTCTTTGTTTTGCAGGAATGTAAGCTGGTATTTCACAACCAGGCTGCACACGATCAATGCAATTGAAACGGTAAACTGGAAAACCATAAACGTCTTTCTGACCGCCGCACCACTTTGTCCGCCAGAGAGGCGGCCTTTTAGTACCTCCAATGGAGCAAATCCCGACAGTACCAGTGCTGGATAGCTGCCCGCGAAGATTGCGGTGATTACCAGCAGCACAATCAGGAAAGTTATAAAGGGCGGCGACAGCAGGAATGCAGCGTCTATATGCAGGCCAAGCAGGTTATAAAACGGCTGCATCAGCAGGTTGACGAGCACAAAAGACAGCAGGAATGCGATCGTGCAAACCAGGACCGACTCCATGTAAAACTGTGTAACAAGGCCCTTTTTACCTGCGCCTACTACCTTCCGCACACCCACTTCTTTCGCGCGTAAAGTGGAACGGGCTGTGGTAAGACTCATATAATTAAACAGTGCGAGAAACAGGATCAGCAATGCAATTCCTGCAAAAACCGGTATCATCCTGCCCGCTCCTATCCCTTCAAAGTTGTTTCCCAAATGGATTGTGCTGAACTGATCGAGCACATACTTTGAGTCTTTATCAAAAAAATCGGTAGTACTGCTAAGCTTTCCAATCCGGTTTTCCACATTGCGCGCCGACTTTTCCGAGTCAAGCAGCAGGTAAGTGGTAAAGACACCTTCATTTTCATAAAGCGCTTTGTTCTGTTCGCTTATCTGTGGGAAAGTACTGGCAGCAGTAATAAAATCAAGGTCAAATGTGGAGTTGGAAGGCGCATTTTCAATGATTCCTGTGATTTGCATCGGATGTTTTCCATCGTACAAAATCGTCTTTCCAATGGGATCGGCTGTGCCGAAGTACTTATGCGCCGCCCGCTCGGAAATCACCAGCGTAAACGGCTTGTCGAGCGCGCGACTGCTTCCTTCCTTGAACCTGAATGAGAATACGGAGAAGAAAGAAGGATCTGCAAAAAGGAAATTTTCCTCGTAGAAAAGCTGGCCGGTAGCCGGCGATTTCATTACCACTTTGTCATAAGCTTCTTTAATCCGCACAAAATCCTTTACGTGCGGCTCCGTCCTTTTCAATGCCGGACCAACCTCCCGCTTAAATCCGGTCATTTGAAGATCATTGCCGTCTATCCTGATCTTGGCAACAAGCCTGAATATGCGTTCATGGTTTGCATGGAACTTATCAAAACTCAGCTCGTGCATGACGAAAATGAGGATCAAAACAGAAACGGCCATTCCCAAAGCCAACCCGGCAATATTGATCACCGAGTAGGTCTTGCTATGTACCAGCGTCCGGAAAGCGATTTTCAGATAGTTTTTCAGCATAGTTCTTATTTTTAAGGAGGAAAGGGAAGAAAGGGAGGAAGGAGGAAAGGGATTTATATTAACTTAAATTCGTCTATTCTCCATCCTCCATTTCTTACCATTCTCCATTTCTTACATTCTTCCCTTCTTCCTCCATCCTCCCCTTCCTCCCCTTCCTCCCCTTCCTCCTTTCTCCCTTTCCTCCATTACTCCGACTTCAAAGATTTCACAGGGTTCATCAATGCTGCTTTCACACTTTGGAAACTGATGGTCAGCAATGCGATCCCAACCGATATCAGGGCTGCAAAAAGGAATACGCCTATGTGAATGCTTGTATGGTATGCAAATTCCTGCAGCCAGTTGTTCATTGCCCACCAGGCAACGGGCGAGGCAATCAGGATAGCGATGGTTACGAGTTTCAGGAAATCGTTGGAAAGCATAATCACCAGACTTGATACCGACGCGCCGAGTACTTTCCGCACACCGATTTCCTTGGTCCGCAGCTCAGCCATGAACATCGACAGTCCCAGCAAGCCCATACAGGAGATCAGGATTGCGATACCTGCGAAAATGCCAAAGAGCATTTGCTGTGTCTGCTCGCGGGCATACAGGTTTCCAAAACGTTGATCAAGGAACTCGTAAGAAAAGGGCAGTTCAGGATATTGTTGCTTCCATACTGTCTCGATATGCGCGAGCGCTTGCTTCACATTGCCGCCAGAAATGTGGACGGACATCCAGCCCAGCCTGTCCGGCTGGCAAAACATTACAATGGGCGCAACTTTCTGATGCAGGGACTCGAAGTGGTAATCTTTGGTAACGCCGATAATCTGTCCACGGATTTCACCATATCCAAATCTGGCACCAATTGCCTCCTGCGGGTTTTTCCAGCCCAGTAGCTTCACGGCAGTCTCGTTGAGCACAAATGCATTGGTGCGATCTGTCGGAAACTCGCGCGAGAAATTCCTTCCGGCTGCCATTCTGATCTGGTAGGCAGGGATAAAGTCTTCATCCACACTGAGTGATTTGATGTTAATATCCGACGGTGCCATCGAATCGCCCTTCATCACGTACGCTTCCCAGGAATCGAGCAGCCTGCCTGAGGGTATCCGCGACGAGCGTCCCACTTCAATGATGTTACTGCCCGATTTTAACCTTTGTTTGATACTCTCATAGTTGGTACTGGAATCGCTACCTGCCTGCAGGAGCACCACCTGGTCTTTGGAATAACCCAGATTGTAATTCTGCACGTAGCGCATCTGATTGTAAACTACAGTAGTGCTCACAATCAACACAACAGCAATGGAAAACTGCGTTACAACGAGGATTTGACGCAATTTTCCGTTTTTTAATGCGGAAGACACTTTTCCCCTGAACACGCTGAGCGGCTGGAAAGAAGTCATGAAAAACGCGGGATAGCTGCCAGCGATCAGTCCGGTAAACAAGGTAATGGCGATGAGCACCGACACAAAAACAGGGTCGAGAAGCGCTGTGAATGTTAACTGCTTTTGCGTAAACTGGTTCAGCAAAGGCAGGCAAAGCGTGACGGTAACCAATGCAAAAATGAGCGATATGGTCACCAGCAGCATCGATTCACTTAAAAACTGCCTGATCAGCTGGTGCCTTACTGCGCCGATCACCTTACGCATTCCCACTTCCTTCGCCCTGGTAGCCGACTTGGCAGTAGCCAGATTCATGTAGTTAATGCAGGCGATCAGCAGGATGAAAAGCGCAATCGCAGAAAACAGGTACACGTATTGAATATCACCGTTTGCTTCAATTTCCGAATCCATGTGCGAATGCAGGTGGATATCTGTCAGTTTCATCAGGTCCAGCCGGGAGTAGGTCGACGCGCGCGGATCTATGTGTTTGTTCTGAAAAGCCGGGAATGCTTTTACGAGCTTCTGAGGATTGTAGCCGGCGGGTAAAAGCAGGAAGGTAGAAAATGAATTGTTGCCCCAGTTGGTCCTGAGTCCCTCTGCGCCATAAACGCGGTCGTCATTGAGCGTTGAAAACGAGATCAGGAAATTGGGATGAAAATGGGATTGGGAAGGCAGCGGCTCAAAAACACCTGTGATCGTATAGTCAAGCTGATTATCCAGTCGCACGATCTTGCCCATCGGATCTTCCTTCCCGAAGTATTTTTCCGCCATTGGCCTGGAAAACAGGATGGAGAACGGGTTTACCAATGCATTTGCCGGGTTACCCTGTTGCAGCTGGAATGTAAATACTTTAAACAGATTGGCCTCGGCTGCAAATACATCGTCTTCATTAAAACTCTTCTCTCCATAGCGAACATTGGAACTCACATCCAACAGCCTGACTACCTCCTCTACCTCTGGGAAATCCTGTTTGAGCAGCGGGGCAAAAGGCGGCGCTGCGTGACCCAGACGCAGCGATTCAGTCCCGTCTTTTGACAAAAACGTTCTTGAAAGCCGGTAGATCCGGTCTGCATTCACATGAAACCGGTCATAGCTCAGCTCATCCTTCACATACAGCGAAAGCAGCAAAAAACAGCTAAGTCCAATAGTAATGCCGGCAACATTGATAAAGCTGAAAGCCTTATGCTTGAACAAGTTGCGAAGCGCGATTTTGAGATGGTTCTTGATCATTTTCTTGTTCGTTTTAATATTGGAAGGGAAGGGAGGAAGGAGGAAAGGGAGGATGAAAAAGGATGGCAAAATCCCCTTCCTCCATTCTCCCTTCCTCCATTCTCCCCTTCACCACTAGCTCCCCAGTGCTTTCACCGGGTTCATTAATGCGGCTTTGATGCTTTGGAAGCTGATGGTCAATAGCGTGATGATCATGGCGATAAGTGCTGCCAGCGCGAATACGCCGGGGCTGATCTGAATGCGGTATGCAAAATCTTTCAGCCACTCGCTCATGAAGTACCAGGCTATCGGCGAGGCGAGTACGATGGCGATCACGATCAGCTTGATGAAATCACGGGAAAGCAGCAGGACAATACTTGCCACAGATGCTCCCAGCACTTTCCTCACGCCGATTTCCTTGGTACGTTGCTGCGAGATAAAGGCGATCAATGCGAACAGGCCCAGACACGAAATGAGGATTGTTACCAAAGAAAACACTTGCAGGATCGTGGATACCTTGTTTTCGGCTGCGTACATTTCGTCAAACTCCTGGTCTAAAAAATGGTATTCAAACTGCCGGAGAGGGAAATTGGCTTTCCAGCTTTTTTCCAGTGTGGCAATGGCGTCGGAAGCTTTGCTGGCTGAAACCTTGACCAGCATTTTACCGAAATAGCTGTATTCAGGCATGATTGCGATCGGTCCGATCTTTTCGTGGAGCGACCGGAAATGGAAATCCTGCGCTACTCCTTTAACTTTTCCGTGGCGGCCATTCAGATTAACCAGCTTACCGATTGCATTCTCCGGTGTCCATCCGAGCGCTTTTACCGCCGATTCATTTAATACGAATGCATAAGACCGCAGCTCGGCACTATCCAGACTGGCCTGTGCGACGTCGGCATCACTGAAATTTTCACCGGCAACGAGCTTCATTCCCATTGTAGGCACAAAATCCTTTTCAACAGGTATTGCAGTAATGTTCATGTTAAAACCTGCCGGTTTGTCCGCTGCTGTGATCGAGTATCCTCCCTGCACATTGAGGGGCGAATCGTATGAAGCCGTTACCGACTGGACAGTGGCATTGTTGAGCAGCTCGCTCTTCATAGCTGCCAGCTTGCCGGCCGATAACCCCGAACTCATATCCAGCACGATAATCTGGGAGGGATTGATACCCAGGTTTTTGGTTTGAATGTAGTTAAGCTGTTGATTGGCAATAATGGTGGCGATGATAAAGAGCATCGATATCGTGAATTGAAAAACCACCAGGAAATTCCGCAGCCCGCCATTTCCGGTGTGGGAAAGAGGCATTCCTTTCAAAACCTTCACGGGCTCAAAACCTGAGAGTACTGCAGCAGGATACGCGCCCGAGAGCAGGGTAACCAGCAATACCAAACAAAGCACGACGAGCTCAAAGCTGTAACCCGGCCACACTGCGAGATCGAGTACTTTGCCGGTCAGATTGCTCAGTCCTGGCAGTAGCAGGATTGTAGCCAGTAATGCGATAATGGTGGCTGCAAAGGTGATCATGCCGCTCTCAAAAAGATGCTGGCGGAACAACTGCATTCTTAAAGCACCGATCACTTTACGCACGCCAACTTCGCGCGCCCGCACCGCCGAGCGCGCGGTAACCAGATTGATAAAGTTAATGCAGGCAATCAGCAGGATCAGGACCGAAATGCCAGAGAGTATGTAAATGTATTTGTAATTGCCGGCAGGTTCCGGACCGTTTGTTGCTTTGGAATAAAGGTGGATATCAGCGAAAGGTTCCAGTACCAGGCTCAGTTTAAAGTTTGCATTCTGCGGGTTATTGATGTTTTTATTTACATAATTATCCACTTTCGATTGTAACGCTTTCAGATCGGCATTAGGACGAATCAGAACATAGGAAAAATCGTTGGCTGAATCAAATACCTCGTTTTTAGAGCGGGAAAGCGTACTGTAACTGCCGACCCAGTTGAATTTAATGTGCGAATAAGAAGGTACATCCTTGATCACGCCCGTCACCTGCAAGGTGAGCCGCTCATCCATTTTGATAGACTTTCCAAGCGGACTTTCACTTCCGAAAACCTTCCTGGCTGTGGTCTCGTCAATCACGACCGAGTTGGGAGCAGATAATGCAGTGGCTGCATTGCCTTCAATGAATGGAAATGGTAATACGCCGAAGAAAGAAGAATCGGCAAATACTACTTTACGCTCGTTGAATGAAGTATTTTGATATTGTACAGAAACCGCTCCATTGCCACTGTAAGGATATATCCGTACCGCTTTTTCGACTTCTTCAAACTCCCGCGCAAACAGCGGCGCAATGGCCGTAGGTGTCATGGCAATGTACTCCGCCGTACCCTCGCCAGGCTGGTAAAACAATGCGACTCGCGCAATCCTGTCCGAATTGGGTTGAAAACGATCGTAACGCAGCTCATGCAGCACGTAGGTCGCCAGCAAAAGGAAACAGCTTATCCCGATTGCAAGACCAGCAATACTGATAAAAGAGTTCGTCTTGTATTTCCACAGACTGCGAAAAGCGATTTTGAGGTAGTTGCGGAGCATGTTGGTTAGGTTTTGGTGGTTGGCTGTTGGCTGTTAGGTATTAGCTGTTAGCTGTTGGCTGTTAGTATTTTGGCTTGGGATTAATTTGAGGGTGGTTAACAAATTTATGCCACCTTGCTAACGAACTGTTTTTCAAAGCATTATCATACCTGCTGCGTTCGAAAACGGACAGTTACTTATGAGGTCGAACGTGCATTCTATCGGGTTACTTTATTCCGCGGGTTGACGCTGAAATTACTTGCACATTAGTAGTACATAAACTTGTGCATTAGCAATGATTAAATTTGTATATTAGCACTGTATTAATCTATATATCTGCAAAAAGTAAAGGAATGATACTTCAATCGGTACTGCTGAATGTGATGAACGCGCAGAAAGCGAACCTTGACGAGCTTGATGCAGGGTTACGCCGGCATACTCTTACCACATTACCCGATGTATCGTCACACGCATTGATCGTGTCAGGTATAAGGCGGTCAGGGAAAAGTACGTTGTTGTACCAGCTGCTAAAAGAAAAACACCCGGAAGCACTATACCTCAATTTTGAAGATACGAGGCTATACGATTTCGAACCTAATGATTTTGCAAGGGTTGATGCAATCGTTAAAGACTCGAACACCAAAGTTTTGTTTTTTGATGAAATACAAATCATAGACCGCTGGGAAAGTTATGTCAGGCAAAAGCTGGACGAAGGCTGCAAAGTGGTAATTACCGGTTCTAATGCGTCATTGCTCAGCCGCGAGCTGGGCACCAAACTAACGGGCAGGCACATCACGAAGGAACTCTTTCCATTCTCTTACAGCGAGTTTCTGACTTTTAGGAAACAAAAACCTTCGAAAGAAACTGTCATGGCTTACCTGCAGGAAGGCGGCTTTCCTGAGTATGTCAAATCCGGGTTGGAAGAAGTATTGCATCACCTTTTCGAAGATATACTGATCAGGGATATCGCTGTCAGGTATGGGGTCAGGGATGTAAAAACGCTACAAAGACTTGCCTTATACCTCATATCAAATGTGGGTAAAATGGTGACAGGCAATCGGCTGAAAAGCGTTTTTGAAGTTGGCTCTACCAATACGATAATGGACTATCTGTCTCACCTGGAATACACTTACCTGTTTCATTTTATACCAAAATTCAGTTACTCGGCACGAAAGCAGCTGGTCAACCCCAGGAAAATATATGCAGCCGACACCGGACTGATCAGTGCAAACTCCGGCTCGTTTTCCGACGATTTTGGACGAAAGTTTGAAAATATGATATTCCTGCATTTGAGAAGGAGTTACAAGGAAATTCACTATTTCGCTGAAAAAGGGGAATGCGATTTTGTAGTTGTCAACAAAGGCACAGTGCAGCAGGTAATCCAGGTTTGCTATGAACTTACACCAGATAACCTCGACAGGGAGCTGAATGGCCTGTTTGAAGCAATGGCGTTTTTTAACCTGACAGCCGGAACATTGGTCACCTTTCACCAGTCTGACAAAATAGAGCGTGACGGAAAAGTGGTTCACGTGATCCCGGCACCTCAATTTTTAATATAAAACCCGGCAGCCTCATGCGAAGTGCCGGGTTTGACTACCACGTTTAACTACCGCTCTGTACATCGTCATTGCGGATACCTCTTTTATTTTTCTTGATCGCCTCTTTTAGCTTCCCGAACTTGTAGTTGAGACTCATATTAAATGTCCGGAAGTAGTCCCTGCGGGAATCAACCTGGTCGAAATCCGGTCCCGATGTTTCTCTCCGCCATTGACGAAATTTGGTAAAGGGATTGTTTACGGCCGCCGAGAGGGAGAGCTTGTCTTTCACAACATCTTTATTGACACTGAAAGAATAGCTTGTCATCGCATTGTTAATCCCCTGCAAATTGATGTTACGTCCATTGATGTTCAGGTTGGCATTCACCCGCCAGTCCTTTTCCAGCCGGTAACCTGTTGACACGGAAACCTGCGACATAATCCCCTGATTTGTAACAGGTATATTGTTGACAACCCCGCGAACCTTACCGTGTGCGGCTCTTGCATTCAAACTGAAATTCCACTTTTTAGTAATCGGGTAATTGACATTTACCATACCCATAATCAGGCGAGCGGTTCCGGTATTGGCATAAGATGTGCGCGTGATATCAGTTTCAGGATCGTACACGGCAACGCCGAATATCAGGTCGCGGAATGCAATGAGTCCCCCGCCAAAGTTGATCGACCCTTTCTTTGATATACTGTAAGTCAGCTGCACATCATTTACAAAAGCAGGACGGAGGTTAGGATTTCCCGTACGCTCGAAATTGGGATTAGAGCGATCAATAAACGGGTTCAGTTGCCAGATACCCGGCCGCTGAATGCGCTGTGAGTACCCGAAGTTGAGCGCATTGTTGTTTTTCAGTTTCCTGTTGATCGAAACGGACGGGATCACATTGAAATAGTTTTGTTTCACTTTCGAGTCCGTAGAAATGAAATCTGCATCCACTACGGTCTGTTCAACTCTCACACCTGCTTTCAGGCTCCATTTCTGCAGATTGTACTGGTAGGTATTGTATGCGCCAAATACATTCTGGGTGTTATTGAATTTGTTGCTCATTTCATTGTTCACCACATACCGCCCGCTTTCAGGATCAAACGTATCATACTGAAAATCGCTCCGGTTGGTTCGCATAATGCCTTTCAACCCCGCTTCAATGCTGAGCTTTTTGACGGGATAAACATAATCTACCTGAATGGTCTGTTCCGAAAAGCTCTGATCGTTGACCTGCCGGTAATCGGGCAGATTGAAGTTGATTTCTTCCGAGACAGTCAGGTTATTCTTTTGAGTGTTATTGAAGCCATAATAGCGGTACGAAAATGTAAGCAGCCTGTTTTTGTCAGCCCTGGAAGTCCGCTGGAAATTGAGCGCAGCGTCCATTCCTGTTCCATCTCCGCGGTTGTCGTTCTCAATGCGGTATCCTTCCAGCGTTTCGCCCTGTTGGCTTAAAGCCGAGGTCTGAAAACCTGAGCCCGTTGACTTGCTCCCATTCACATTAAACTGAGCGCTGAGCAGGTTAAGGGTGTCAATTTCATAGCTAATTTCGTAGCCCAGGTACCCGCTGTTGTTTCCCGATCTGGAAAAACCATCCTGATTCAAATCCGACTTCACTTCACCAAATGTGCTCCTGCTGACCATATTGCGCGTTGATGGCGTATTATACTGGCTTCCTCCCACCAGTACTGTCATACCGACCTTTCCAAACTTTGCCGCAAAAGAGCCTCCAAAGCCCGGACCGCCAACCGGAAACTTCTCACTCACATTGAGCGAGCCGCTGTAACCGTTATCTACTTTTTTGTGCGTGATAATGTTGATAATCCCCGCCAAACCTTCTGCATCGTATTTGGCTGGCGGCGTCGTGATCACTTCAATGCGCTCGATAGAAGAGGCAGGCATACTCCGGAGTACCTCTTTGTAGCTCCGCTCCATCATGCTCGACGGTTTTCCATTGATCAGGATTTTAAAATCCGCATTTCCTTTCAGCTGAATGTTTTCATCCCCATCTACCGACAGGTAAGGCACTTTGCGCATCATATCAAGCACGCTGTACACTTTACTTTCAGGATCGGCCTGCAAATCGTAAGTAATGCGGTCGACCTCCTGCTTTACGATCGGCTTCACGCTGGTTACCGTTACCTCTTTTAACCCCACCGTGGAGGCAGCCAGGTAAACTGTACCTACATTGTGCTCCTTCCTGGCCGGGTCGCTCAGGTCTGCTGCCATAATCCTGGTTTTGTATCCCACTCCCACAAGCACCACGGTGTATTTGGCAGGTTTCAGGTTTACGAACAGGAATGATCCGTCTGCTTTGGTAAAATCCGCCTTTACCGGCGTTGTTTCATTGATCATCAGGTTCACTGTAATGAAATCCATCGGCTTTTTACTTGCCGAGTCAGCCACAATGCCGAGTATCCTGGCCCCGTCGGCTGATTGTGCGGAGGACGTAACGCAGGTCAGGCCGGAGACCAGCAGGGATAGGAGAAGAAGAAGTAACGCTTTCATCATGAGTTTTTTAAATGGCTAATAGATTCAAAATGGCAATGGAATTCCAGCAAGAGATTTTAGCTCTTTTAAAAATGATTGGGATGTACCGGAAGTTGTTTATTGACTCAATGCACAGACCAAGGCATTCGAGATCAATAATATGGAAGCAAATGTATACTAAGGTACTTTGTGATGCAAGGTACTATATGAAAATTTCATTGTTTCAGGATAAGTGGTTAATTTTACAAGCTGAACGGCAAGGCATTGTAACTTATGAAGCTGTTAAACAGAAACAACAAAGGCCAGATCTTGCGACCTGGCCTTTTCAATTTTTCATGGCTATCTAACCTTTGCTAACTATCCTCTCCAATTGCTGCGCTTGCCTGCGTGCTGGTAGGCGAAAAGTCGCTGGCGCTGCACCGGGGTGAGCAAGGAAACGATTTCTCTCTGTTTCTCTTCTTCCAATCTTCTCAATCCCTGGTAAGAGCGGCTGCGTTTGTTGCCTGCGGCAATGCGGTCGTATTTATTCTCGATCTTCTTGATCTGGTTTTCCTGCTTGCGGGTCAGTTTTACGATGTTGTCAAGTCGGTTGATCTGAAACTCTTCATAGGAGTTATCCACTCTCGAACTACCGTTTTTGATCGCAGGAATTTCGTGGGCTTTGTAGCGTTGCGCAAAGCTGTTTCCTACTGTCAACGTTATGATTGTCGCGATGGCTAAAATGGTCTTTTTCATGGTTTCCAAATGTTTAAATTGTTCGTTTATGTAGGTTAGAAGCCATTTTGGCAACTAAGTTTAACCGACACAAACACCCAATCTGCCAAAGCCCCGCCTTTGCCTACCACCTGCTAATTCTAATCGACGAATGGTTACTTTAAACTGACCGCTCGCACATCCGCCGCATTGAAGTAAAAGTCTGATTACCGCGATTTTGTATATTTGTAAAAACACTACATCATGGCAGAGGACGTAAAATTTCAAACTGGGAAGATGGCGAAAGAGCCACGCGCTATGTCGTCGCATGAAAGAGAAAGCTGGCGTCGGCAAATTACCGGTAATGCGAAGGAATATCTGTTTTCAATCGGTCAGCCACTGGTATACAAGCGTGATGATGGCCGTGTTGTTGCTGAACACAAAGACGGAAAAATCCTGATTGTCCGGTGAATATATTCCTGATCGCAGGTCCTCCCGGAATCGGAAAAAGCACGAATGCAAAAGAATTAATTCCGAAAGGCGTGCCCATCATTGATCAGGATCTTGCAGCCTACCAGTATAAGCAGAAAGGGTTTGACAACTATAAAGACATTGCCTCGATTGCAACCAATGCGTTAATCCGAGATTTTGTCTTCAATTCAGCAGACTTCGCCCTGGAATTAAATCTTGGCTTTCCGTCACACTACACTTACCTGCGCTCAATTCTGGCATTGACTCCAGATTGTCACCTCAGCCTTATCCTTTTCTATACGGACGATATCAACCTTTGTCTTGACCGCGCAAAAATCCGCCACCTCAACGGAGGTCACGAGGTAGTTCCTGCAACGATTGAAACAATGTATCACAGTACAATGCCTTTGTTTCAAGAGAACAGGATACTATTTCAGGATGTAAGACTGGTCGATGTTACTTACTACGCAATCACGGAATTAACTGCTGAGGATGCTGTACCCGATTGGGTTAAATTAAACCATTTGGGCACATACATCCTCTAAAATCGATATGAGTGCATCCTATTTCACTCGCTCGCAAAGACCTTTGCCTACCACCTGCTAATTCTAATCGACGAATGGTTACTTCAAACTGACCGCTCGCACATCCGCCGCATTGAAGTAAAAGCGTGATTGCCGCGATTTTGTATATTTGTTTATAGCCAAACATACCTTGCGCGATGAGAAATGTGATTAAAGGAATTTTCGAGAATGGGCAAATCACCCTCAATGAAAGACCTCCTGTTGAGAAGAGAACAGCTGTACTCGTGACATTCATCCCTGAGAAAACACTTGCACCCGCAAAAAAGCGACAAGCAGGCGTTCTCAGTGGAAAAATAAAGATGTCCGACGATTTTGATGACCCAATTGATGCGTTTAATGCATATAGCTAAATGAAAATTTTACTAGACACACACACATTACTTTGGTTTTTAGAAGACAGTCCAAGACTCTCGAAGAGGACCAAAAAGATGATTGAAACTTTCGAGAACGACATCTACGTAAGTGTTACCAGCTGGTTCGAAATCTCAGTGAAGATCTCAATCGGAAAGCTCGAATTACCAGACTCGCTACGGGAAACCATTTCAAAATCGACGCTCAGTCAAATTGAAACAATAGGGATCACAGAAAATCATACAGTCACATACGGACAACTGCCGGTCTTTGATAACCATAAAGATCCATTTGACAGAATGATTCTCGCGACCGCACTAACAGAAGGCTACGCGCTGATTTCTGCTGATCCCAAATTCAGTTTATATAATAAGTTAGTACAGCTGGTCTGGTAAAAAATCCCGGATATCCCCACCTCATTCACTCCTTAAAGATTTCACTGGGTTCATCAGCGCAGCTTTAATTGCCTGGAAGCTCACTGTGATCAGTGTAATTACGACTGCAAGCAATGCAGATACTGCAAAAACAACCCAGCTCAACTCAATGTGATACTCGTACTTGTCGAGCCAGTCAGCCAGGAAGTATAATGCGATGGGCGAAGCAATGACGCAGGAAATCAGCACGAGGTATACAAATTCTTTCGAAAGCAAACTCCACATCTGTCCCACACTCGCCCCCAGCGTCTTGCGGATCCCGATTTCCTTCGTCCGCTGCTCGGCCGTATAAGCCGCCAATCCAAACAGTCCAAGACAAGAGATAAAGATAGCCAGCACCGCAAACACCCGCGCCAGCTTACCAATCCTCTCTTCCGAGCGGAATTTAGCCTCGTACTCTTCGTCTGCAAATTTGAACTCAAAAGGAGAATCCCGATCGTGCTTCCGGAAAACGTCACCTACTTTCTTCAAAGCTTCGTCTACCGGCTTGCCCGGAGCCAGTTTGACATTGATCAGGCTACCCCAGCCATAATCCATCAGGAAAATAGTAGGCACAGCAGGTTCATAAGGCGACTGCATTACCATATCCTTCACAACACCCACCACCTGCCGGGGTTTTCCATTATACCGGATAGTTTTACCTATAATATCCTTAATGCCAGTAAGCTTCACAGCTGATTCATTCAGGATAAATCCGGTTGAATCCGTGGAATATTTACGTGAGAAATCGCGGCCTTTCACAATTTTCCAGCCGATTGTTTTACCAAAATCATGCGTGCAGGCAATCGTACCGAATAGTGGCACAGAACCAGGTTCCATTCCCTCCCATTCAAAACCGATCTGGTTTGAGTAGATACCTGTCGTAGGACTGGACGATTGGCTCATTTCATAAACCACGCCTGTTTTAAGCAGATCGTCGCGCAGTGTGGTGTACTTTCCATAAAGGTTCGGCGTCATGTTTATCTGCAATAGCCCCTGCCTGTCATAGCCTACGGGCCGGTTTTTTGCATGCTGTATCTGCTGGAAGACGATAATTGTACCGATAATCAGGGTAATGGACACTGTAAACTGCATAACCACCATAACCTTCCGCGGCACCGCCGACCATTTGCCTACCTTGAACGTACCTTTGAGCACAGCGAGCGGATTGAAGGAAGACAGGTAGAATGCGGGGTAGCTGCCCGATACAAAGCCCGTAACCAACGAGAATACAATGAGTAGCAGCCAGAATTGCGGCTGCAAAAATGGGAAGCTCACCTGCTTGCCGCTCAGTGAATTAAATGCAGGTAGTGAGATCAATACAATCACTATTGCCAGGACTAGCGCAAAGCACACCACCAAAAACGATTCGCTCAGGAACTGGAAAATCAACTGACTCCGCAACGATCCGATCGACTTCCGTATCCCCACTTCTTTTGCACGCTTTTCAGAACGTGCGGTACTGAGGTTCATGAAGTTGATACAAGCCAGCAGCAACACGAAAATGCCGATAATGCTGAAAAGCCAGACGAACTGGATTGCGCCGCCTATATTTTTTCCGTTTTTGAAATCCGAATATAAATGCCAGCGGCTCATCGGGTGGAGCATGTATTGTGGCTTGTCGGTCTTCGAAAATGCGTGCGGCAGCTCTACGTCGCGGATTTTGCGTGATACCTTTTCAATGTCGGCATGATCGGCTACCTGTGCGAAAAACTGCCAGGAGTGGTTACCCCATTGCGTTTCGGCTTCTTTTACCCAGTGTTCGGCTTGCAGATAATCGCTCCACGGCATCACCAGGAAGAGCTCGTTGAAGTTGGAGTTGAACGGAACATCCTTAAACACACCCGTAATTTTTACATTCCTCTTAATATCCACTTTCAGGGTCTTGTTAAGCGGATCTTCATTCCCGAAAAGCGCCTTCGCCACAGACTCGGCGATAATGATGGAGCCCGGATCTTTCAATGCAGTGTAGTCGCCGCGCACCATTTCAAGCGACAGCATCTGAGGCAGCGAAGGCTGCGCCCACATGCCCGTTTTATTGATCTTCTTATCCCCGTTGGCCAATAAGTGCCCGAAGTTCCAGGAAGCGAGTGAGGTATATTTAAAATCAGATCCGTACTTGGTCGCCATTTCTGTAACAGCCGGGATCGATACCGCAGTACCTGTGCCCGTTTGTCCATTGAATGTCTGGCTGATCCAGGCCTGCACGATCCGGTCGTAATTCTTGTGGTATTTATTGTAAGAAAGCTCATCCCAAACCCATAAGCCGATCAGCATGGCTACTGCTATTCCAACCGCCAGTCCGACAATATTAATTAAAGAGTAAACCTTGCTTTTCAGCAGGTTTCTCATCGCGATTTTTAGATAATTCCTGATCATGCCGACTTGGATTGATTGTTAGGGTTTAGTTGGATAAATGGATGGGCCCTGCTGCACAACAGATACTTACTTTGCTTTGAAAGTTGCATGCAGCAGGCCAATCCAGAAAATTATTCACTTCTTAATGCGGTAACCGGGTTAGTCAATGCAGCCTTGACACTCTGGAAGCTGATCGTAATCAATGCAAGTACTACGGCGCTAAGCCCGGCGACCGCGTAAATCCACCAGCTGATACTGATTTTGTAGGTAAAATCCTGCAACCAGTCATTCATGAAATACCAGGCGATCGGAGAAGCGATGACCAATGCCACAATCACGAGCTTGATGAAATCCATGGAAAAAAGTCCGAATATGTTCAAGGCCGAGGCACCTACTGCCTTCCTGATCCCCATTTCTTTGGTACGGGATTCAGCCATGAAAGCCACTACGCCGTAAAGTCCCATACAGCCAATGAAAATCGCAATCCCCGAGAGTATCCTGAATAGCTGGAACAGCTTGTTTTCTTTGTCGTAAAAACTATTGAGTGTTTCGTCAAAAAACGAGTACGAGAACAGATAATCGGGATACAATGCTGTCCATTCCGCCTTGATCTTGTCAATCTGCTGCGGGCCTGCGCTTTTGTCCAGCTTCACACTTAATGTTCTGTACCCGCCCATTGCAGTAACTACGCAGGGAATGATTTCACGGTGCAGACTAAACGTATTGAAGTTTTTAACAACACCCACGATAGGCAGCTTGAACTCGCTTCCACCTATCGTCAACCGTTTTCCAAGTATATCCTGAGGATTTTTGAAACCCAGTTTTTCTGCGAAAGCTTCATTCACCACATACTCTCTGATCGTATCCGAAGGCTGGTACATTCTGCCAGCTACCATTTTGAGGTTGTAAGTGTTGAAGTATGCCGTATCCGCCGGCCGCATCACGACCCCAAAGTCAAGCGGCTCAGGATCGTTTTCGTAGGTAAAACCGGTTTGCCAGTTGCTTCGCGACATAGGTGTAAATGCGCTGAAACTATATGATTTTACACCCGGCATTTCAGCCAGCTTTGATCGCATTGCATTGACTTTCCCCGCGTCCACATCAGGAATGCCGATCGTGAGGATTTCGTCTTTGCTAAAACCAAGGTCCAGATTACGGAAGTAGTTCATCTGACTGTTCGCGATCAGAGTGCCAATCAGGATAACCTGCGATATGGCAAATTGCAGCACGATCAATCCCCGGCGGAGATTAGATTGTCCTTTCCCGCCTTTGGATACTTTCCCCTTCAATGCAAGGATCGGCTGGTAGCCGGATACCACCAGCGCCGGATAAAATCCCGCCAGTAATGTAACAATTACAGTCAGAACCAGGCAGAACAGCAGAATGCTGGGATCGGCAAAGAACAGCGCACCTTCTGCATTGATGTCCAGGATATCCGAGATATAGGGTAAAACCAGCTGGGCAGAAAGCAGTGCCAGTAAAACAGACAATGTGGTGATCAGCCCTGTTTCAGAGAAATATTGACGCAAAAGCTGGCCTCTCGTACTGCCCAGCACTTTACGCACACCTACCTCACGAGACCGCCGCAATGCCTGCGCAGTTGCCAGATTGACGAAGTTGACACAGGCAGTAATCAGGATAAATATGCCCACGAGCGACATTGCCCAGATCATTCCTTTGCTGATCGTGCGGTTGGAGTAGTTGCCGATTTTGGTTGCAAAATGGATCTCATTCAGTGGTTGAAGCACAAATCTGGACTTTTTAGCTGCTTCCGGGTCACGGTACTTCTTGCTGAAAGCATCAAGTTGTTTTTCAAACTGCTCTTTGCTGATATGGTCCGGCAAAAGCAGATAGATCTGTCCGCCGCCATAGCTCGAAATCCAGTCATCCCAGTTCGTAAATGCCCCATAGTCTTTCAGAGAAGCAAAGGAAAGCATGGTTTTGAACGGGAAGTTGGTTGTCACAGGCGGATCTGCAATAATACCTGTTACAGTAAAGCTTCGGTGGTTTTCAACCAGGATTGTTTTCCCCATCGGGTCTGCATTGCCGAAGAACTTTTTAGCTTCCGAGTTGGCAAGAACAACCGAGCCGGGATTTTGCAGTGAGGTTTTGGGAGAACCTTTCAGCCACTTATAATCCAACAGGTTGAAATACTCAGGACCGATGAATGCAACCGTATTTCCGGGATCTGAAAATTTCTTCTTTTCTGCGCCCGTTCCAATCGTGATCAATGCACTGCGCAATGCATAAGTACAGGTAATCTGCTTTTTTAGCTCTGGAAAATCGTTTCCGAGCGCACCGATTGCCGGCATTGGCATACCTGTATTAAATCCCTTGTCTCCGTCGGCAATGCTGTGGTTCAGGATACGAAACACGCGATCTGCATTCTTGTGGTGCTTGTCATAGCTCAACTCAAACCGGACCGTAAAAAAGATCAGCACACAACAAGCAAGCCCGAGTGTGAGCCCGACAATGTTGATAACCGTAAAATTCCAGTTGCGGCGCAGGTTGCGCAGTGAAGTAATTACATAGTTTTTTATCATGGCTGTTTTGGGATGAAGGAAAGGGAGGAAGGGGAAGAAAGGGAATTAAAGGGAGGAGGGACGAGGGAGGCTTTGTCCTTCCTCCTTCCTCCCTTTCCTCCTTCCTCCATCATTCCGATTTCAATGATTTAACAGGGTTCATTAATGCTGCTTTGATACTTTGGAAACTCACCGTTGCTACTGCGACGATCACTGCTGCCAGACCTACAAAAATGAAGATCAATGGATTGATGCTGATCCGGTAAGGGTAATTGTCCAGCCACGCCTGCATTGCAAACCACGCCAGCGGAGTTGCGATCAGAATTGCTACCAGCACGAGCTTGACAAAGTCTTTGGACAGTACCAGAACAAGACTGGCAATGCTCGCCCCGAGCACCTTCCGTACCCCGATCTCCTTTGTACGTTGCTCAATTACAATCAGCGCCACAGCAAACAGGCCAAGGCAGGACAGGATAATCGCCACCACCGAAGCCAGGCTGAACACTTGCGACATACGTTCTTCTTCTTTGTACCAGGCATTTGTATTTTCATCCACAAACGAAGCATTGAAATCCGATTCAGGAGAGATTTCCTTCCACGACGCTTTCAATTTATCCATTGCGGTTCTTAAGCTATTCGGCGCGACCTTCACAAATATGTAGCTGATGCCGCCCGAAGGTGAAATATGCATGGTAATCGGCTTCTTCTCGTTTTTGGAAGAATAAAGGTTGAAATCAGAAACAAGTCCGATGATCTGATACTTTACACCGGCTGTATCTGTCTGGAAAAACTTACCGATCGGATCTTTCTCTCCGATCATCTTGGCCATACTTTCGGTGATAATAACGCGGTCCAGCGAATCTGTCGGGTAAGCCGGATCGAACTCGCGACCTGCGAGCAGCTTTATATTCAATGTTTTGAGATAATCGTAATCGATCTGCAGCCAGTCGGTCGAGACTTCCCTTTCCTTGAAAGTAAAACCGATTACGCTGCGGGAAGTGCTTCTGTCGAGCCCGATACCGAGGTTAACTCCGCTGCCGGTCATGCTCAGTACATTGGGATCATCTTTCAGCAAATTTCGCAGGCGGCGCAATGCTACCTGCCCGTCCACCTTGCTACCCACCGGAATACTGATCACTTCTTCTTTTTTGAACCCGAGCGGCTCTGTGCGTAAGTGATTAACCTGTTGCACGGCGATGATGGTACAGCAGATCAGCAGGCTTGACAGGGTAAATTGGGCAACAATGAGTGAATTGCGTAGTATACCTGGTTTTTTCAAAGATACTTTGCCTTTCAAAACCTCTACTGCATTGAACCGCGACATTTGCCAGGCGGGATAGCCTCCTGCAAGCAATGCAACAAATACAAACAGCCCGATGATCAGCGCCAGCTTATCAGGCTCGAAAATGTAGCCGAGACTTAGTTTGGACTGGAAAGTTGCATTGAAAGAAGGCAGGAGCAGTACGGTAAGTGCGATACCAACCAGAAATCCGAAAAAGCAAATGATACCCGCTTCCGCCCAGATTTGCAGGAAAAGCTGTTGTTTTAATGCGCCCAGCGACTTTCTTACGCCTACTTCCCGCGCACGGATGAAAGACCTCGCTACGTTCAGATTGATGAAGTTAAAAGAGGCAATCAGCAGAATGAAAACCCCAATTGCCATCAATGCATAAATCAATGCAATGGGCGAGCTGCCCGCCAGTGAAGAATCGAAATGTACATCCTCCAATTTGGTGAGCCGCAATGCAAAGAGATCGCCTCTTTCGTCCGGCTTGGCTCCTTGTTTTTTCAAACTTGTAATGTTGTCGCTGAAATATTTGGGGGTTAACGAACGCAGCCTTTTTTCAAAAGCAACCTGATCAACATTGGGTTTGAGTTTCACGAAAACAGGATGTGAATGCGCGTCCCATTGATCTTTTTGTTGCTGGTAACCACCTGCATTCTCAATCCTGACAAATGCATCAAACTTGATCGTCGAATTTTCCGGAAAATCTTTAAAAACACCTGAAACGATATACTGCTTCTTGCTTCCGTCGAGCCCTACCTCCAACTGCTTTCCGATGGGATCTTCCTTCCCGAAAACATCCTTCGCCATATCCTCGGTGATAACGATATTACTCAGGTTGCTCAATGCGCTTGCCGGGCTGCCTTGCATCAGCGGGAAGGTGAAGATCTTGAAGAAATCTGCATCTGTAAACTTGATCTGCTTATCGAAGTACCTCCCGTTATACTGCACCACATCGCTTCCATTCAGAATGCGCGCGGCGGCTTCCACTTCGGGGAACTCCGCTTTCAGCGCTGGTGTAAGCGGCAGCGGCATTGAGCCGGACTTACGCGCTTTCTCCGCCTCATTCGAGAAAAAATAAGTTTGATAAATGCGCTCCTTATCCTTGTGGAAATCGTCGAACGACAGCGCGAAGTAGGCTGTGAGGAACAAAAAAGCACTGATACAAAAAGCAACAGAAAGCCCGGTAACATTAATAAGCGCATAACCTTTGCTCTTCCAAAGGTTCCGCATTGCGATTTTGACGTAGTTTTCGAACATAGCGTTATTGGTTTTGAAGAGGATGGAGGAAAAAGAAAAACGCTTCCTTCGTCCTTCCTCCCTTTCCTCCATCCTCTCCCCTATTCACTTTTAAGAGATTTCACTGGATTTGTAATTGCTGCTTTGATCGCCTGGGTACTTACTGTCAGCAATGCGATCACAATAGACATGATACCTGCAACCAGGAACATCCACCATTTGATATCGATCCGGTAAGCGAAGTCTTCGAGCCATTTGTCCATCAGGTACCAGGTCAATGGCGTGGCGATTACGATCGAGACAAGGATCAGTTTGATAAAATCACCCGAAAGCAACGCTACAATGCTTGTTACCGAGGCGCCGAGTACCTTTCTGACGCCAATCTCCTTGATCCGTTGCTGCGCCGCGAATGCCGCCAGCCCGAACAATCCGAGGCAGGATATCAGAATGGAAATGATCGTGAAAGAATTTACAATGCGCCCTGTGCGCGCGTCGGCGGCATAATTGCGCTGGAAATCTTCATTGACAAAACTGAAACTGAAAGGTTCGTCCGGCACCAGCTCTTTCCATTTGGATTCCACAAACGGCAGCACGGTGGTCACCTCATTCGTATTGACGTGTGCAATGAGATAATTGAAGTAAGTATTGCTTTGCAGAAAAAACGCGTAAGGTTCGATCACCTGGTGCATATCCGCGAAATGGAAGTCTTTCACTACACCGATGATCTCGATCGGAACAGGTACATTCCCGCCAAACCGGTCGTCGAAAAACAGTTTCTGACCAACCGCCTTTTCCAACGGAACTCCGAACTTCCGCAGCGTAGCCTCGTTTACGACCATTTTCATGTTAGTATCACTCGGGAATTCCTTTGAGAACATCCTTCCTGCAAGCGGAATGAAGCCCATTGTTTCAATAAATTCCGGTGCAACCCAGTTTGTTTTAACGGTATTGTCAGTCGCCGCGCTTTGACCAGGCAGATACACCTTCATATCGCTTGGATTGAGGATACCAGGATAATAAGAGGTACCCGCTGCCGCGCTGATCTGGCTGTTTTGCAGCAGCTCGTTTCTCAACGCTGTATACACTTTGCGGGAATCCTCACTTCTGAATGCGATTACAATCTGCTGGTCTTTATTAAAGCCAAGAGGCTGTTCCCGCATGAACTTGATCTGCCGCTGAATGACGATCGTGCCAACTACCAGACCAATGGAAATTACAAACTGAAATACCACCAGTCCGCGACGCAAAGCGGTAGCAGATACAGAATTCACGAATTTGCCTTTGATAACATCCAGTGGATTGAAGAGCGAAAGGAAAAAAGCAGGATAACTGCCTGCGAGTAGTCCGGTGATCAATGCCAGGGCGATGAATGCGAGGATAATCTCAGGCCTGAGCAGGTCACTGATGTACAAGGTTTTATCGGCCAGCTGGTTGAAGAACGGAAGACAAAGCGCCACAGCCAGCACAGCGATGATCAGCGCCAGAAAAGTGAGCACCATCGATTCGCCCAGGAACTGACCTACCAACCCAGCTTTTCCCGCGCCCATTACTTTCCGCATCCCTACCTCGGCAGCGCGTTTGGCTGAGCGTGCAGTAGCAAGGTTCATGAAGTTGATGCAGGCGATCAGGAGCGTAAATAGTGCAATGCAGCCCAGAATGTAAAGATACGTAGTGCTGGTAGTGGGAGTTACAATTTTATCAATAACATTGAAAAGGTGAATATCGGGCACAGCAAGCAAATGCAGCTTTTTCTCAAAGCCGGCGAGCTTCAAATCCGCTCTTGCGTATTTGTCTATGAAGGAAGGCAGCTTTTGTCCAAACTTCTCTGCGCTTGTCCCTGGTTTCAGTTGCAGGTAAGTGTAAAACATGTTGTTATTCGTAAAATCCTGCTTCGACTCCCGCAGGTAATCTCCTACCCAACCTGCCTGCAGCGACAAAAAGTAGCGCGCGTCGATGTGTGACCTGCGGCTTTCGTCTTTATAGACCCCGGTAACCCTGAAAACCTCATTATTCCCCGTGCGACCTCCTACTCTGATGTTCTTGTTTAAAAACGGTCCATTGCCGAACAGCTTTGCAGCTACTTCCTCGGAAAGCACAATGGAATGCGGGTCTTTTAACGCGGTGTGCGGATCGCCTTCGGTAAATTCATAAGAGAACATATCGAAGAATGCCGGATCTACGTGCGTACCTTTTGTTTCGTAAAAAGACCGGACTGTTTTGCCGGCTTCCTCAATTTTAAGGAGTGTTTTGTCTTCCAGAAAGTTCTGCCAAAGGCGGGTTACCTCTACTACTTCCGGAAATTCGGATTTTACAGCCTGTGCGTAAAGCGAAGGCGCGCGCGGATTATCCATTTTCTCACCATTTGCCTGCACATTCTCGCTCCTGAGAAGATACAAATCACCCGCATTCCTGTGGTGTTTGTCAAAAGCAACTTCACTGAGTATATACAGCAACAGGAGCATGCAGCAAGTCATGCCGACGGACAGCCCAAATACATTAATGGAAGAGAACAGCTTACTTTTAAGCACATTTCTCCACGCGATTTTCAGATAATTTCTAATCATGGCTAACGGATATTGGAAGATTTGCAAACTTCTGTTATCCGTTAGTGAATTATTATACCAAAGCAATTAAACACACTACAACATATTGATTCACAATGCGATAAGTCCAGTTTTAAACTAAAAAAGTGTCCGCTTTCGGACACTTTTGTTCGGTATTGGACTTTGGCTGTCAAGGCCTTAAAGGCAGAATTCTGACTTTCGATTTCTGATCAAGGAGCGTGACAAGACTTCCCTCCACGAGGTACGATTTATATTGCTCCATACACGTCAGTACAGTGGAACCGATTACGTCCGGCAATAAGCTTTGACTTCTGATTTGAAAGACACTGGGAAAGTTTGCATTTGTCGCTGCGAGGATAGATCCAAAATCGAGATCATTCGTAAAAACCATGTAGTCGTGCTCTCTCGCATACTCAAAAATAGTTACATCCTGGTCAGTCGCTTTCCCAATAGATGACCAATGCACTGACTCGATGTCATTGGAAGCAAAGAATGCAACCCAGGTTGGCGACAAGTTCATATCGATGAGAACCTTCATGCAACCTGAAAAGGGAGTTCCATTTCCTCAGAACGCCAGGCGGCGTAACTTAATGCTTCTTTGATATCTTCTTCTTCAAGATATGGGTAAAAATGCAGTATCTCTGCAAAGCTGCTTCCTGATGCAACCAGATTAACAATTGTACCAACAGTTACCCTCATTCCCCTGATACAAGGCTTCCCGCCCATGATTTTGGGGTCAAATGTAATCCTCTCTAAATACATCCCAGCCTCATTTATTTTAATTAAAAAAAGTACTTAATGTCAGATATAAACTCCGCCAACTCACTTCTCAAAGTCGATCATAAATTCGAGACTTTGACTTCTAATAAGAAAACGGCTTTTGATGTGTACTTCTTACGCGGATGATCTTTACTGCTTTTGCTGCTTCGTCTATATAGTATGAAATGCGTATTTTGTTAATCTCAAATGCCCTGTAGAACCGCTCGATCATTTAGCGGAATGCTTTTCCACGTCTTCATGCGTTATAAAGGAACCACTGTCAATGCGTTTAAGTGCGTCATCAAGTTCCATGTTATATTCTTCCAGGGAGTTTTCAAAATCCCGGCTATGCTCCTTTTTAAGATTCAGAAAGGACTTAATTACGCTCAATAAAGATTTTTTCTCTTCATCTTCCAATAAAGGAAGGTAAAGTAAAATCTCCGAGTCAATTGTTTTAGCTTCCATCATTTCCGCTTTTTCTATTAACTACTTCAATTTAATCATACATAATCTAAACTCCAATTCCCCCTCTATTCACTCCTCAAACTCTTCACCGGATTTGTCAATGCTGCATTGACACTTTGAAAGCCGACCGTGAGCATGGTTAACAGCAACGCGAATAGCCCTACCAATCCGTAAATGTACCAGTCAATGCTAATGTGGTATTCGAATGTTTGAAGATAGTTTTTCTCAAACAGGTAAGCCAGCGGCGAACCGATGATCACGGCGATTACCACCAGGAGCAGGAAGTCTTTTGAAAGCAAATAAACAATTTCCCAAA
This sequence comes from Dyadobacter sp. HNCC25DJ183, assembly GCF_056895175.1. Lineage (NCBI taxonomy): Bacteria > Pseudomonadati > Bacteroidota > Cytophagia > Cytophagales > Spirosomataceae > Dyadobacter > Dyadobacter sp. HNCC25DJ183. The sequence continues at coordinate 252,911 of NZ_JBXHAP010000006.1, read as the reverse complement.
CGCCGGAACCCAGTACTTTGCGGATACCCACCTCTTTGGTACGCTGATTGGCCGCCAGTGTGATCAGACCAAAAACGCCTGCAAATGCAATGATAATCGACAACAAACTGACAAAATTGACCATCTTCCAGATCCCGTCCATGTGATTGTACTGACTGCTCAACGCATCAGAGGCGTAAAATGCAGAAAACGGCTTGCGCGCGGGAATCTGTTTCATTTTGGCCTCCACCGCCGACAGTACCTTCTTTGCCTGACCAATGTCATGAAGCCTGATGCTCAGGTAATTATTTATGCCAGCCGGGCCTCCGTACCAATGCAGCAGCGGCTCAATCTTGTCTTTCAGCTCCTGGTAATGGAAGTCTTTCATCACGCCCACTACCGTATAAACCTCTGTGTTATTTTTCTGGCGCAGGCGCTTGCCCACCGCCGTCTTCCAGCCCAGCGCCTTCATCGCCGACTCATTGATAATAACCGGATTATTTTTACCATCCTTGTCAATCTCATCCGAAAACTCCCGGCCTTCGACGATTTGTATCCCGTACGTCTCGGCATAGCGTGCGCCAGAACCCAAATGCCTGAACCGCACTTCCTTGCTGGTCTCCTTTTCTGGCAGGTACATGTTGTAGTTACCCCAGTATTTGGTCGGTACTACACTTGAAGTCACAAAGCTTTGCACCCGCGAATCCTGATTAAGACCGTCGAGAATTGACTTAAACTGACTTCTGGCCGCTTTTTCATTTTTGAATTGCAGGTCCGTGGAGACTACTACCACATTGCTGTGCTCATACCCGGGCTTGGCCTGCCGCATAAAGCTTACCTGCTTTCTTACAGTAATCGCGCCGATGGCCAGTGCAAATGCAATCACAAACTGCACGACGATCAGCGTACTGCGGGTCCAGCCCCGGCCGCCAGCCTTGTTGGACAGTTTTCCTTTGATGGTATCCCTCAGGTCCAGCTTGTTCAGATAAAGCGCGGGATAGGTGCCCGCAATTACAGCGATAAGGCTGATAACGGCCGCAAGTACAACAAGCGTCACATAATCGCGTTCCCAGCTGAGTACCAGCTGCATTCTACCTTGTCTGAATTCATTGAATTCGGGCACCAGGTAGGTTACTGCAAATACAATGGAAAGTAGCAGCGAGGCAATCAGCACGATTCCCGACTCAGTCCAGAACTGGAACAGGATCTGTTTCAATGTCGACCCGGTTACCTTCCGCACAGCCACTTCTTTGGCGCGTGTAAAAGCGATGGAAGTATTCAGGTTCAGCAGATTAATGCTGATAATGAGCAAAATGAAGCCTGCTATCAGGATTGCGCCATAGATCATCCATTTGAAGCCCGGATTTTCTGTGTGAATATATTCCTTCAATGGAGCGATATGCACGCCCCGGTCAGCATCTGCAGTGCCGAAATGTGCTTTTGCAAAAGCGGGCATTTGCTTCTGAAATTTGGCGACATCGGCATCCTTCCGCAATTTCAGGTATACGTTTGAGAAGGTATTGTACCAATCTGCATTGCTTGCAAAGCTCTTGTCAGCTTCCAGGAAAGCGATGGGCGCGAGTACATCAAATTGCAGCGACGAATTTTCAGGTATTTTTTCCAAAACACCTGTTACCTTGAAATTAAGCGTATCGTTTACTGAAACTGTCTCGCCGACAGGATTTTTATTACCAAAAAGCGACTCAGAAATTTGCTGACTGATCACGATAGACTGCCGGTCTTTCAAAGCCGTTTGAGGATTTCCGTATTTAAGTTTGAAAGTAAAAATGCTGAGAAAGCCCGGATCCACAAACTTGGTATCGCCCTGCGCATCTTTTCCCTTGTAGCCGATCCACAAATCGTACCAACCCTGAAAATGCGTCCCGTCCTCTATTTCAGGATATGTTTTCACCAGCTGACCCAGAATCGGATGTACAGTTTGATTGTACCTGCCGTCGCGGGTTTCGGTTTGTACCAGGTAGATCTGATCGGTGTTTTCGTGAAAAGTATCGAAAGTGATCCCGCGCTGAACAAACAGGATCAGCACACCTACACTGGCGAGCCCAAGGGATAGTCCCAGCAAGTTTATCCCAGTAAAAAGCCGGTTTTTCCAAAGCGTGCGGAACGCGATCTTGAAATAATTTCTAAGCATTGATTTAACGTTTTCAAACAAAAAAAAGAATGGAGAGCCCTCCTGTTTTTTCTTATTCCCTATTCACTGCGTAAACTTTTTACCGGATTCATCAATGCGGCCCTCACACTCTGGTAGCTGATCGTCAGCAATGCAATGATGATTGATGCAGCTCCCGCCACGGCAAATACAATCCAGCTGATCTCAATGCGGTATTGAAATCCCTGCAACCATTTGTCCATGGCGTAGTACCCGATTGGCGAGGCGACCGCGACGGACAGTAATACCAGCACGACAAAGTCTGCCGATAACAAAGAAACCAATGAGGCAACCGACGCACCAAGCACTTTTCTGATACCTATCTCTTTAATGCGCCGCTCTGCTGTAAATGTGGCCAGACCGAATAATCCCAGGCAGGAAATTAGCAGTGCAGTGATTGTAAATGTGTTGAAAAGCGTTGCAGTACGCTGCTCATTCTTGTAAAGCATATCGTAAGATTCATCCAAAAAAGTGTATTTCATTGCATAATCCGGTACAAATTCGTCCCAGATCCGGTTTGCCGCCCTGATTGCCTCGGCATCTTTGCCGGGATGAGCTTTCACGTAAAGGGCAGATTGCCAGCCTTTGCTTTTGAAAAGCACCAGCGGCTCAATCTTGTCGCGTAGACTTTTGAAGTGAAAATCCTTTACTATTCCAATGATCACTCCTTTGTTACCTTGGAAGTCGAATCGCTTGCCGATAACAGGTTCTTTGAAATTGAATTTCTTAACAGCGGTCTCATTTAATATGACATTCCCCTGATCCGTTACGCGGTTCGCCTCAAACCAGCGGCCTTCCGCCATTTTCAGGCCGAACATCTTTTGGAAATTCTCCTCCACCACAATCTGTGCTACAGTAGGAGAAAAATCTTTCGGGCGGCCGTCCCAGTCATAAGAACCCGACGTGCTGCTATTGATCTGCACAATGCTCTGGCTGGCGATTGTCACGTCAGCAATGCTGGACTCGCCTAGCAGCTTTGCCTTGACAGTTTCCGCATCAACTTTGGATTTCATGCCCCACGGCAGACTGAATGAAAACGTATGCGCACGGTCGTAGCCGAGCTCTTTGTTCCGGATAAAATCCATTTGCTGCCTCACAATCAGCATCGCGATCAGAAAAACAATGGCGACTGTAAACTGTACTACCACCAATCCTTTGCGGAAAGCTGTACTGCTTGACCCAAGTACATTGGTACCACGGAGCGTGTCGAAAGGCTTGAATGATGAAAGCAAAATGGAAGGATAAACGCCTGTCAGAACAATGGCCAGCAAGGTGGTACCCAGCAAAATCATCCAGATTGCCGGATTGGTAAAAGAAAGCGTGAATGTTTTCGACGTAACTGAATTAAAAACGGGGAGCAGCAGATAAATAAACAGCACAGACAAGAGCAAGGCTGTCACGCAGGTAACCACCGACTCCGTCATAAACTGGCCAAAAAGGTGCGCGTGCCTTGCTCCCAGCAACTTCTTCACGCCAACTTCCTTGGACCTCACACTGGCGCGTGCGGTGGTAAGGTTCACATAGTTAATGCACGCCACCAGGATAATTACAACACCCAGCCCAAAGAAAATGTAAATCGTCCTGCGGTCGCCATTGGTAGTATTTGCGTGCTGGATTTCATTGTTAAAATGAACATCAGTCAGCATTTCTGCTTCCAGTGCAGTGTTCGTGGAAGGCTTTCCGCTATCGTCTCTTTTTGCAAGAGAAATAATACCCGTCAGCTTCTTGCTGAGCTTTTTGAGGTCTGGCTTGTTTTTCAGGACAATGAATGTCTGAAAGTTGAAGTTGTTCCAGTTATTGCTGTTTTTGAGTACCGCGTCATCAGCCAGATAGGCAGACATCGGGAGCATATAATCGAGCTGCAAACTCGAATTGGCGGGATTATTCTTGTAAACCGCCGCAACTGCATAATCAAGCGAGTCAATGCGGACTGTTTTGCCTACTACGTCCGTCTGTCCGAAAAGCTCTTCGGCTTTTGCCTCGGTCATGGCAATATTCCTTACAGCCGATTTGAATGTAGCCGGTGAGCCTGCTATGAATTCGTAATCAAAAACCTCAAACCAGTTGGTATCGACGTAAGCTGCATTTTGTCCGCTGATCTTCCGCTCCCCTACCCTGATCGGCAGGTTCCCGACATAGTTTTCGCGGGTCACCATTTCAATTTCGGGAAGTGTTTTGATCTGCTCGGCCAGCGGCAGCGGCGTGGTAGCCCAATGCCAGGTTTCTTCCTTGCTCAGCGTCAGGTGTGTGATAATGCGGCTGATCCTGTCCGACTTTTTATGGTAGCTGTCAAAGCTCAGCTCATTCTGGACCCACAACAAAATAAAAACACCCGCCACCATTCCACCGGTAAGTCCGATGATATTAAGTGAAGTAAACAGCCTGGAACTATACAGATTCCGGAACGCGATTTTGAGTTGATTTTTGAGCATAGTGGGAAGTTTAGTGGCTCTCGGCTATCGGCCGTCGGCTTTCGGCTCTGATATCTCAGCCTTTTTATAACTAGTTATCTAAATCTATTTTATAAAATCTCTAACAATTGCCGACAGCAAAGCCGACTGCCGACTGCCGACAGCCCCCCATCATTATTCACTCTTCAACGACTTCACCGGGTTCATTAACGCGGCTTTGATGGCTTGAAAACTGACTGTTAACAGTGCTATGATTAATGCTGCGATCCCTGCGACCAGGAAGTACCACCATTCTAAATCAATGCGGTAGGCGTACTTTTCCAGCCAGGATTGCATGAAATACCAAGCGATCGGGAACGCGATCAATGCGGCTATCCCTACAAGTTTGATAAAATCGGCGGACAGCATTCCGACCAGATTACTGACACTCGCTCCCAGCACCTTACGCACTCCGATCTCCTTCGTGCGCTGCTCGGCAGTAAATGCAGCCAATCCGAATAAACCCAGACAGGAAATGAAAATGGCCAGGAATGCAAAGTAGTTGGAGAGCTTGCTGACTACGTTTTCAGCTTTGTACTGATTACCGAACTCCTCGTCGGCAAACTGGTATTTAAATGGCAACCCTGGGTTATATCTTTTAAATAGTTTTTCAATGTTGCGGATTGCCAGGTCGGTTTGTCCCGCTTCCGTGCGGATCAATGCGACTCCCCAGACAGCTTTGGCAGGCTGCAAATTCACAATCAGCGGTTCAATGGGAACGTGGAGTGAGCCCATATGGAAGTTTTTCATCAGACCAATGATTACCCCCTTTTTCCCCCACATCGTCAGTTCTTTTCCAACCGGATCCTTATAACCCATTTTCGCCGCTGCCGCCTCGTTGATCAGGTAATTGAGTGAATCGGTACCATAGTCACGGCTGAAATCGCGGCCACCGAGCAACTGAATGCCCATTGTTTTTACAAAATCATAACCCGCAGGATCTACACTGAAGAGCAGCTGCTGCGTCGTGTCTTTGCCCGGCCACGATACACCCATGGTCGAACTTCCGATATCCAGCAGGCTCGACTGTGCATTTGTAACTGATTTGATCCCGGGCTCGTTTTCCAGCGCCTGCTTGAATGAAGTGAAATTCTTCTCCATTCCTTTCTCTATATCAGGTATATACAACAGGTTTTCCCTTGCAAAACCAAGGTTTTTCGTTTGTATATATTCAATTTGCCGGTAGATCACGATCATCGCGAGGATCAGGAGAATGGAAAGGCCAAACTGAAACACTACCAGTCCCTGACGGAAATAAGTAGCGCTCGGCTTAAACTTCAATGCGCCTTTGAGAATGGTAACCGGATTGAGAGAAGACATAAAAATGGCAGGGTAACTACCTGCAACAATGCCTGTAATGATCGTCAGCGCAAAAAGGAGCACCCACAGGAACGGATTCAGGAAATCAAGTGTAAGTTTCTTTTCGGTCAGGTTGTTAAAGGACGGGATCAGCAGCAGTACGATCAGCAATGCGAATAGCAGCGAGAGAAAAGTGATCAGGATAGATTCACCCATAAACTGCCCCACCAGGCTCGTGCGGTAAGCGCCAACTACTTTCCGGAGACCTACTTCTTTGGCCCGTTTTACCGAGCGCGCGGTAGCAAGGTTCATGAAATTGATACAGGCAATTACAAGAATGAAAATCGCCACGATCGTGAACATCCGCACATACTCGATCCTGCCGCCATTTTGCTTGCCCGATTCCCAATTAGAATACAGATATGATTTGCCATAATTAACCAGGAACAGCTCTACGTTACTATCCTTGTTTTTGGTTTTGATATATCCTTTGATCTTGGCACTTACCCGCTCGGGATCTGCATTCTTGGCGAGCAACACCACGCAGCGGGGACCGTTATTGCCCCATTCTTTTGCCCATTTATTTTGTTTCAGCCAGCGATCGTAGCTCATCAGGAAGTCGAACTTCATCGAAGCATAGGCGGGAATTCCCTTTAAGACACCCGTTACAATTACATCATCCTTGTTATCTACCCGAATGGTCTTGCCCATCGGGTCCTGCCCTTTGAAATATTTGTCGGCCAGCTTTTTGGAAATTACAACACCATCTGGTCGTTTCAATGCAGTCGACTTGTCGCCCTGCGCTAGTTCAAAAGAGAACATATTCAGGAAATCACCCTGCACATATCTTCCTTTTTCATTATCAAAAACATCTTTCACCATCATCACGGGCTCTTCTTCCCAGAGTACCTGGCTCGCCATTTCAATTTCGGGAATATCCTTTACGATCGCTTCTGCAAGCACGCCGGGCGTGGCTGCGAAGGTGCTGATAGTACCGGAGTAAAACTGGTTTTCCATGACTGAAAATAGGCGCTCGTCATTCGCATGGAAGCGGTCCATTTTCACTTCATCCTGAACCCATAACATAATCAAAAGGCTGCAACCCATTCCCAGCGCCAGTCCGAGAATATTGATCAGGCTGAAAGTCTTGTTCTTCCACAAGTTCCGCCAGGCGATTTTCAGGTAGTTTTTTAGCATGGGATTTGGGGATTGTTAGTGGTTGGGTGGAGGAAAGGGAGGATGGAGGAAAGGGAGGATGAAAAATTTTTACTTGTATTGTCAGTCTGAGCGGAGTCGAAGACATGGTGCACTGTCTTCGACTCCGCTCAGACTGACAATGCCCCCTTCCTCCCCTTCTTCCCCTTCTTCCCTTTCTTCCCTTTCCTCCTCTTCTATTCCGATTTCAACGACCTCACCGGGTTCATCAATGCGGCTTTTATAGATTGGAAACTTACTGTCAATAATGCGATTATGATGGCTAATGCGCCTGCGGCGGCGAACATCCACCAGGATATGTCGATATGGTAAGCGAAATCTTTCAGCCAGCTGTTCATTGCGTACCAGGCAACCGGACTTCCGATCAGGATGGATAGGAGTACCAGTTTCAGGAAGTCTTTGGATAAAAGAGCAATGATATTCGGCACGCTTGCGCCTAGTACCTTGCGAACGCCAATTTCTTTCGTCCTTCTTTCGGCAGTATAGGCAGACAAACCAAATAAACCCAGGCAACCTATGATAATGGAGATTACCGCAAAGGTGATAAAAATCTGGCCCACACGCTGCTCGCTGCGGTATTCCTGATCAAAATCCTCATCCATGAAACCATAGTTGAAGGGTTGTCCGGGAGCCATTTGCTTCCATAGTGCTTCAATCCGGTCGACAGTCTGTGTATAGTTGGCTGCTTTGAGTCTTACAACTACAAGCCCGTTACTTGGCGCCAGGATCATACTTAGCGCGCCGATGTTTTTCCGCAGCGATTCGTAATGGAAATCTTTTACTACACCCAATACAGTATACGTCCGCCGCGTCCCTGCCGAGTCCAGTACCAAATCGTATATCCGCTTCCCTACCGGATCTGCATAGCCGAGAATCTTGGCAGCTGCTTCATTGATAATGATACCGGAAGAATCGCTTGGGAAATCCCGCTGAAAAGCACGGCCTGATTTCATTTTCAGGTCAAGTGTTTTGATATAATCGTGATCAACTGTCCAGCGCTGCATGCTGATCCCTTTTTCCTGCTGCATCTCGCCCTCTGGAAAGAAGGTGTTGTCGGTACGGGCCGAGGGAGTTGGTAAAAAGCTGGTGAGTGTGGCGCTTTGAATATTCGGCAGCTGAGCCACTTCTTCCTTGAATGCACGGGCTTTTTTGTCAAGTGCATATGTATTTTTGATAATAAGGACCTGCTCCTTATCGTAACCGAGTTTTTTGGTCTGGATGTAGTTCAGCTGGTTGTAAATAACGCCCGTACCGATAATCAGCATCACCGATACTACAAATTGGAATACTACCAGCGCATTGCGGAGATAGCCTCCCTTGCCGTTCTGGTCAATTGCGCCCCGCAGCACTTTCAAAGGTGTAAATGCGGACAGGAAAAAAGCCGGGTAACTTCCCGCCAATACTCCTACTGCTACTGCCGTTGAAACAGCCAAAATCCAGAATAGTAAGCTCTCGAATGGAAAACTGATATGCTTATTGGCCAGATTATTGAAAAATGGCAATGCGGCGTATGCAAGAACCAGTGCCAGTACCAGGGATAAAAGGCTGAGTAAAATAGCCTCTGTCAAGAACTGGCTCATCAAAAATGAACGCTTCGAGCCGAGCGCTTTTCTCACGCCTACTTCCTTAGCCCGGTTTGACGAACGTGCCGTTGCCAGGTTCATAAAGTTGACGCACGCGATAGCAAGAAGGAAAATTGCAACTACTCCAAAAATGTACACATACTGAATATTACCATTCGCACTGATTTCGGCTTTGCGATCCGAGCGCAGGTGAATGTCCGTTAGCGGCATGAGGCTGTATTTGATACTACTTCCTGACTTCCGCATTTCGCCCAGCGTAGCGCCCATGACCTGCTTTAACCAGCTGCTCGTATATTTTTCAAGAATGGTATCGAAATTCTTTTCGAACTGCGCCGCTTCCACCCCTTCCCGCAATTTGAGATAAGTCACAAAGTTGTGACTACCCCATTTATCTTCCCTGCTCTCCGGATAAGCACTCATAGCCATCAGTACATTCAGCGCTGACAAATGCGAATGTTCCGGAATGTTTTTCATCACCCCGGTTACGGTATAGGTAAGATTGTTATCAAGCACCAAAATTTGCCCGATAGGATTCTGCGAGCCGAAGTACTTCTTCGCAACGCGCTCGGAGATCACCATTGTTAAAGGCTCCCTGAGCACACGTTTACGATCTCCTGCGACGAGAGGGATTGAGAATACGTCAAAAAAGGTGGAATCAGCATAACATACAACATCCTCTTTCAAACTTTCCGTTGCGTTTTTCCGGCGTACAAGAAAGCTTCCGTCGTCCCGCAGCCTCGCCACTGATTCCAGCTGCGGATAATCTTTGAGCAATGTAAATGCAAGCGGATCCGGTGCGACGGCCAGCGTCATATCTGCACCACCAAAGCGGATATCCGAATTTACCCTGTAAATCCGGTCGGCAGCATCAAATGACTTATCGTAGCTCAGCTCATCAATCACGTACAATGTGATCAGCAGGCAACTGGCCAGACCGAGCGAGAGCCCGAAAATGTTCAGGAATGAATAAAACTTATGCTTTTGGAGATTCCGCCAGGCTATTTTAAGGTAATTTTGAAGCATAATCTTGGCGGTTTACATGTCCACTCCCTTGCCAGGTAATTCGATTTCGCGTTCGAAGTTGTCGATAATACGCTGGCGTTCCGACTCTGATTTATCCTCCGCATTCACGGTTTTCTCAAAGACGAACTCTTCCTCGTTTTTCTTGAAATGATATTGCAAAAACAGCTCGCCGGTTTGCGGATTGTACTTTACATGCTTCCGGTATCCCGTCGATTCAAGTCCGTCAAAAGCCTTTCTGTGTGGATCGCGTGAGCGCGAGAATTCAGGTTCCGGACTAGCGGATGAATAAATAACAGGCTCTTCCGGCGTCAGGGCGACTACAGGAGCAGGTGCCATCGGAGGCTTTGGGGGTTCAGGAACATCCACCTTTCCGCTCCCAATAGATTCCAATACTTCCTCGCGCAACTCCATCCGCTCATCGCGGCTCAATTCGGCCACGTCAAAAGAGCGTGAAAAGTTGATTTCCCGACCATCAATTGTACCGGTTACCCGGATCGACATTGTCTTGCCGTCATCGTCAATACTTCTGCTCAAATGGCACTTTTTCTGGGCCAGAGCAAATGTGCCGGAACAAGCCAGCAAAATGGTCAGGATTTTTTTCATGAGGTAAATTTGGCTAAATATTTATTGGCGCTCGGCGGTCGGCGGTCGGCAGTCGGCAGTCGGCAGTCGGCAGTCGGCAGTCGGCAGTCGGCAGTCGGCAGTCGGCAGTTGAAAAAGTGGTTATCAGCAATTCTACTTAAAATCAGTAAAACAAGGCTGATAGCCGAAAGCTGACAGCCTATACATGCACCTTCTCCGTCACGATTTTGCCGTCAAACAAATTCACGATCCGGTGGGCGAAACCTGCGTCGTAAGGCGAGTGGGTTACCATTAAAATCGTGGTTCCCGATGCATTCAGCTGGCTGAGCAGGTTCATTACTTCTTCCCCGTTCTTGGAGTCGAGGTTACCTGTCGGCTCATCGGCAAGTATGGTCTTGGGTGTTGCTACCACGGCGCGGGCGATGGCAGTACGCTGCTGCTGACCTCCCGAAAGCTGTTGCGGGAAGTGGTTACGGCGGTGCATCATGTTCATGCGGGTCAGTGCGGCCTCTACTTTTTCCTTGCGCTCGGCAGGAGGTGTTTTGAGGTACAGCAATGGAAGCTCCACGTTTTCATAAACTGTCAGTTCGTCGATCAGGTTGAAGCTCTGGAATACGAAACCGATATTCCCCTTGCGGATCTGCGCACGCTGACGTTCTGACATTTTTGCTACTTCCGTGCCGTAGAACTCGTAAGAGCCTTCGCTCGGGTTGTCAAGCAAACCCAGGATGTTCAGCAAAGTGGATTTTCCACATCCGGACGGACCCATGATAGCGACAAATTCGCCATCTTTCACATCCATGTCAATGCCATTAAGCGCAGTAGTTTCAACTTCCTCTGTAGAGAAGACCTTGTGCAGGTTGGTGATTTTGATCATTGGTTTCTTGGCTATAGGCTTTCAGCAGTCGGCTGTCGGCCAGGGTTGTTGTTAATTTGATTATTTACTAATAGAGTCCCAAAAAGGCCGACCGCCGAAAGCCGACGGCCGAAGTATCCTTTAAAATTCCAACACCTCATTATCCCCGAAGTTCTCGTAGGAACTTGTGATTACTTTTTCGCCTGGTTTTAATCCTTCCAGCACTTCGAAATACTCAGGGTTTTTGCGGCCCAGGGTGATGCTGCGTTTGGCTGCTCTTTTGCCGTCTTCGCCTACTACATATACCCAGTTACCTCCTGTTTCAGAGAAGAACCCTCCTACCGGCAGCAATGTCGCTTGCGAAGGCTGGCCCAGTTGCAGGCGTATCGGTGCCGACTGGCCTCTCTTGATCAGCTCTGGCGCTCCTTTATCAAATTGCATATCCACCTCAAACCGGCCGCTGAGTACCTCAGGATAGATTTTAATGATCTTCAAACCATAATCTTTCCCATTGAACTCCATCGAGCCCTGCAACCCGGCGAAAATCCGGGAAATGTAATGCTCATCCACACTGACGCGCATTTTAAATCCATTCAAATCATCAATCTGACCAATATTCTGGCCCTGGTTGATGTTGGAACCCACTTCAACGTTCATGGAAGAAAGCAAACCCGACACCGGCGCTTTCACAACCAGGTTATCCAATGTCTGGCGCCACAGGCTCACGTTTTTCTGTGTATTTGCAAGGGTACCTTCCAGCTGATTAATCGTCATCCGCGCATTTTCCTCCTGGTATTTCTGCGATTCTATCTCAATCTCGCGCTGACGCACCAGCTTCTCATACTCTCTTTTTGTTTTGAGAAAATCAGCCTCCGGGATTACCTTATCCTTATATAATTTGACATTCCGGTCATGCGCATCTTTGGCCTGGTCCAATTGGAAATCCAGGTCACTTAATGTCTTTTGAAGATTAAACCGCGCAATTTTCAAGCTCTGACGCGTATTTTGAAGATCGTTAACCAGTCGGCTTGCCTCCGTTTCAGATTGCAGGAAGCTCAGTTTCAGGTTTTGATTTTCCAATCTCAACAAGATATCTCCCTGCTTGACCATGTTACCGCCTTCGATCAGCTTCTCGGTAACATATCCGCCCACAATTGCATCCAGCTGAATGGTTTTGAGTGGTTGAACCACACCGGTTACCACGATAAACTCGTCGAAACGCCCGGTTTTTACGGTTGATACAGTAAGCTTGTCCTGTTCTACATTCAGCTTGCTCCGCTTGTCTGCGAAGAAAAACTGGTAAACCAGAAAAGCGACCAGCAATGTGCTCCCGGCAATGATACCGATGCGCTGGGTAGTCCAGAATTTCTTTGGTTTAATTTTGTCCATTGATGATCCTCCGGAAAAACCGTTGTTGCTCGTGCTTGTTGAGTTAGGTGTCCTGACTTCCATTATATGTGTTATTGAAAATTCGCCGTGATAGTTTTCCCTAGATTATCCAATCGCTGTGCCAAAGAAGGGAAATAAGGATAACACGCTCAATTTCAAGTCAGTTACATATCAATGAAGTACTTCCAATGTTCGTTATCGGACATTTTTGTTCGGCTGCGGACAAGCCTGTTTTTTAGTGTTAAAGCTCAAAATACTGAGTTTTTGGCAAGCCGGGAAATAGAATTCTAAATTGTATCAACTAACTTACCGCACAATAAAAATCAGTTGCCAAAAGCAACTGCAAACTAATCCATAACCGTCGACTTAAGTCAACGGCAATTAGCACAGCCATGCAACTCTCCGAAGCCAAAATCCTGATCATTGACGATGATGTGGACGTACTCAGTGCCGCCAAACTTTTGCTAAAACGCCACGCAAAAGCAGTAGACATCGAAAAAAATCCGCAGAAACTGCCGTTCCTGGTTACCAACGGTGACTATAACCTCATCCTGCTGGATATGAACTTCACGCGTGACGTGAACAGTGGCCGCGAAGGTTTTCACTGGCTCGACAGGATACTTGATATCAACCCGGCAGCGAAGGTGATCATGATCACTGCTTACGGCGACATTGAAATGGCAATACGCGCGATCAAGTCCGGCGCAATTGATTTCGTCCTCAAACCCTGGGAAAACGATAAGCTGCTCGCGACGATCGCCGTGGCACTCGAAGGCGGGAAAGACAAGCCCGCTGTTGTTCAGGAAGAAAAATCCAAGGAAGATCCCAAGAAGGCAAAATCATCGTCAGATAACATTGTAGCGACCAGCGAAATCATGCGCCAGCTGCTGAGCACCTCGGAACGAGTGGCCGGAACGGATGCAAACGTGTTAATTCTCGGTGAAAACGGAACTGGTAAAACCCAGCTTGCCAAGCATATTCACCAGCATTCCAAGCGGGCAGACAAACCTTTTGTAGCAGTTGACCTCGGTGCATTAAGTGAAACTCTTTTTGAAAGCGAGCTCTTCGGTCACGTGAAAGGCGCGTTTACTGATGCGAAGGAGGACAGGGCAGGAAGATTTGAAGAGGCAAAAGGAGGGACTATATTCCTGGATGAAATAGGTAACCTTACCTTACCCCTGCAAGCGAAGCTGCTGACTGTAATCCAGGAAAGGCGGGTGACGCGCGTGGGCTCCAACAAGCCCATTACGCTTGATGTGCGCCTGATATGCGCTACCAATATGAATATCGAGAAAATGGTTACTGAAAAAACATTCCGCCAGGATTTGCTTTACAGGATCAATACCATTGAGCTCGACCTTCCTCCATTGCGCGAACGTCCGGAAGATATCAGCGCATTGGCTGACTATTACCTTAAATTATACGCTAAAAAGTACAACCGGCCAGTTAACGATATCAGCAGTGCATTGATCAAGAAAATGCAGCAGTACAACTGGCCCGGTAACATCCGCGAGTTGCAGCATGCAGTTGAGCGGGCGGTGATTTTGTCGCAGGAAAAAACATTACAGCCCGACGATCTCTTCCTGAAAAGCTCAGCCGGACAACCCACAACCGCTACCGGCTTCGATCTCGAAGACATGGAGAAGACGATGATCGTGAAAGCAATGAAGCGTTTCAATGGAAATATTACCGATGCTGCCCGCGAGCTTGGCCTCAGCCGCGCCGCATTGTACCGGAGAATGGAGAAGTACGGATTGTAAGTTGGTCAGACGGGTTTGAAGGAAGCAACAGAGCAGTTTCGTGCCATTGCTGGTATGTTTATTTACAGAATTGGTAAATGAATCCACGAAGAAAACTACCTTCAAAACCACCAAAAATGACGAAATACTTCTCGACGGTCCTATTATCTTTTTTATCCATATCCATTTTTGCCCAAACTACCCAGCTCAAACCGGTCCCTCTTAAAAATGTAAAAACAACGACCGGCTTCTGGCATGAAAGGCTGGAAACAGCGCGGAATACCACAATCCCGCATGCATTACACCAATGCGAAGAATCAGGCCGGTTTGACAATTTTGCAGTTGCAGGCGGCTTGAAGAAGGGAAAATTCAGGGGCGCCAGGTTCGACGACTCCGACGTTTTTAAAGTGGTGGAGGGAGCTTCCTACGTTTTACAAAACAAATACGATCCCAAACTAGACCATTATCTCGACAGTCTGATCACGTTGTTCGCAGCTGCTCAGGAGCCTGATGGTTATTTGTACACTATACGTACAATCAACAAAGACACGACGGGCTCTTACGACTGGATCGCGGGACCATACCGTTATTCTTTTGAAAATGGCAGCCACGAACTCTACAATGTGGGGCACCTTTATGAAGCGGCTGTTGCACACTACCAGGCTACCGGCAAGAAAAACCTGCTGAATGTTGCTACTAAAAATGCTGATCACCTTGTCAAAACCATTGGCCCAAAACCCGGACAGCTGGTTGTAGTCCCTGGCCACGAGGAAACGGAAACTGCACTGATCCGCCTGTACCACGCGACCGGCAAAAAAGAATACCTCGAACTCTCCAAATTTTTCATCGCAATGCGCGGCCGCTCAGATAAGCGCACATTGTTTCTGGACGAACACAAGCTCGGCCCCTCCTATTTTCAGGACCAGGTACCATTTGTAAGGCAGCGCGAAGCTGTGGGCCACGCGGTGCGCGCGCAGTACCTGTATGCAGCCGTGGCGGATATGTTGATGGTCGAGAATGAGCCTGCGTATAGCAAAGCGCTCGATACGATCTGGGAAGATGCTACTTTTAAAAAGCAGTATATCACCGGCGGCGTGGGGGCGCGCGAGGATGGCGAAGCATTTGACAAAGCTTATGTGCTTCCCAACGACAATGCTTACCAGGAAACCTGCGCGGCAATTGCCAATATGCTATGGAACCACAAAATGTACCTTAACTCGGGTGACAGCAAGTACATGGACGTATTCGAACGTGTGCTCTACAATGGATTTCTGGGTGGGATATCGGTCAAAGGCAATGAGTTCTTCTACGTCAATCCGATGTCATCCAATGGAAAAAACGATTTTGGCAAAGGTACCGCGGCGATCCGGAGCGAATGGTTTGGCACTGCCTGCTGCCCGAGCAATGTATCCCGATTCCTCCCGTCTATGCCGGGTTACATATATGCTGTGAAGAACAATGAGGTTTTTGTAAATCTCTTTGCGGGGAACGACGCGACGCTCTCCGTAAATGGAGCTGCCGTAAAGCTGGTGCAGGAAACGAATTATCCCTGGGAAGGAAAAGTAAAAATTACGGTATCTCCCGAAAAAGCAGCCGCATTTCCGATATCGGTACGTATTCCGGGCTGGGCAACCGGACGGGCGATTCCGGGTAACTTATATACCTACACTTCACCTGCAAAGCAGCCTGTCAGCATTTTGATTAATGGCAAAAAGAGCGAAGTAGCTGCTGTAAACGGTTATGTAAAGCTCGACAGAACCTGGAAAAAAGGCGATGTGATAGAGGTGACGATGGATATGCCTGTGCGACAAGTGGTATCCAACGAAAATATCAAATCAAATCAGGGCAAAGTGGCTATTGAGCGCGGACCGGTACTTTACTGTGCAGAAGGCCACGATAACAATGGCAAAGCACTTTCTCTGCAAATCAAGCCCGACCAGGCATTTACTCCCGAGTTCCGGAAGGATATGCTGGGCGGACTGAATGTGTTGAAGTCGCAGGACAATGTAACGCTGATCCCGTATTACGCCTGGGCCAACCGCGGCGCGAATGAAATGACCGTCTGGTTTACCGCGTCCAAATAGCGCTTGCTATTTGGACAGGTTTTTCTTTACGGTTTCAATATCCTTCAAGGTTCCGTCAACGACGACATTCACGTCACTTTTCTTGAAAATTTCGTTATCGGACACCAGCTTACTTTTAAAATAAAGTGTAAAAGGGATTGACTTGCCTTTCGTAATCACCTGCCCTACTGCTTTCAAAAACTTACCCATATCTACCGAAAGCGGGATCTGATAGATCTCGCTGCTTTTTCCCTTGATCTTGGTCGCTCCTTTTACGCTACCCTCAGCCAGTCGCTCCTGACTGCCCAGACTAACTACATAGGAAGGATCTTCAAACTGAACGGGAAAGGGATTTTGGTTTGAAAACTTCAATTGCAGCGTCACATCTGAGTTCCCGAGGCGGAATTTAGTAATGTCAAAATCGACAATTTCCACTTTGGGCAGGCGATAAAGAGGCAGTCTCTTATCCTTTGAAAGTGTAACCGAATCTTTACCCAAAAATGGCTTGTTCAATGCAAAAGTACCTTCAAAATGATAGTCGGCGCTGTCTTCGCCACGCTTTGCTTCCGAGTTACCTTCCTGTTTGAGTGCTTTGATTTTCAGCTGGGAAGGCAGCATTACCATCGTACTGTCGCGGGATTTGATCAGTAACGGCTTGGAGTATTCGTTTTCAATAATCTTGACCCCATTCATTTCAACAAAATACTCGAAACCCTTCATGTCCAGCTCGACGGGCAATGGATTGTGTACCAGCAATTGCAATGAAAGGTCAATCGTACTGTCCGTAATATTGGAAATGTGCCCGATTCCCATCTCAACCCGCGGCTTCAAACCGGAAACCGGATTTTCATTTTCCTTTTTGTAAAAATGCCAGCCAGCCCAGCCGGCAGCGATCAAGAGTGCAAAAACAAGGATATAGACGAGGATTTTGTTGTTTTTCATGGGTGTTTGAGGTTACTTATAGATAACAAGAAATGCTGGCCAGCTTAACGCCAGTCAGCACTTCTTTTTGAAAGATATACGGTATTAAGCCAGGTTCAGCTTTCCGTGGTCGCCACCTTCGGGCGTTGTTCCTGTAAGTGCCGCTTTCAGCATCGAGAAGAATACGACCATTTTCGAAGATGTTGCATCCCAATAGGCAGCTTCCTCCGTGATCACCCGAAGCAATACCAGGTCCGGATCCTCTTTTCCTTCCGGGAACCATGCTTTGGACATGACATTCCAGAGTTCATCCTTTTTCTGCTCGTCGTTGACCAGCTCTGCATTCCCTGAAATGCTCAGGTAAGTGTTGTTTTTAGGGTCCGCATAAATCAGCGTAACGCCTTCTCCATGGTTGGATGTATCTCCGAGTTCAGAATTGCGGTTTGTAAAGAACCATACGTTTCCCTGCTCGTCAATCTGCTGCGTGGTCATCGGACGGGAGTCAATCCTATCGTTTTTATAAGTGGTGTACATACAAAACCGGATATCCTCGGCCAGTGATTTAAGCTTTTTTATTGCATCCTTATTTTCAAAATCCTTTTCCATGATTGTTTTAGTTTGTCTATCAAAATCATTTTTTACAAAAAACTAAAACAACCGTTCCATTGCATGGGAAGCTGCTGACTCTTTTACTAGAATTCGAGGCGGTAGTTGAGCACCGGGATCAAACCTACCTGCGTGATCAGCTTCACACGGTCTTCCTTTTTATCATAATACCTGTCAAATGCATTTAACCGGTTGCTTACATTCTGTAAATCAAGCGAAATGGTGGAAGCTGTGCGCTTTTTATTTTTAGTATAGCTCACGCGCAGGTCGGTCCTGAAATAATGGGGCAGCTGCTCGGAGTAACTCCGCGACCAATCACGCTCGGTGCGGCCTTCTTTTCTTGACTTTTCAAGATCAACCGGCGTGGTCATATTTCCACCGGCGGCCAGCAGCTTGATGTTTGCTGCAAAAATGTTGGTTTTGTTTTTACCCACTTTCCACTCTTTTCCTGCGAGCAGGTTTTGAACAAACTGTCCGTTAAAACGGCTACTGCGCTCAATGCCGTCACGTCCGGTGTATTTGGATTGATAAAGGGAAGTAGTGCTCATCAGGTAAATGCCGGCTGTCAAAGATTTCTCGATCGTCACTTCCAGCCCGTAGCTCCTGCCCTTTCCGGCACTTACCAGCGAATCGTTTACGAACCCGTCTATCTCATTGAGCATGGAGTTATGTAAAAGAAATGGGGAGTTGGTGTTAGGCGGCCCGATCGGAATGTGGTAGTGGTGCTGGTAGTAAGTCTCCGCGAGCACGCGCCAGCTTACCGATGGCCTGAATTCGTAACCCGCAACGAAATGCGCCGATTTCATCAGTTTCAGGTTTTTATTCACCAGGTTACTTTGTCCGTCGATCGCTTTTACCTGCACAAAATAAGTGGAAATGGACTCTGTCCGGCTATGCAGCCCCGCGCCTAAACTAATTGTCGACCGGGGCGCAACTGCCCATTTCATCCCAAGTCTCGGCTCGATAGCGTACTGGTTGTTCAGTCCCAGTAACATACCATGCAAGCCTGCATTCAAAGTCACATTGGGTGATAACCTTGATTTCAGCTGTGCATAAGCCTGGAACAATTGCGTATTTCCTTTCTGGTCCAGGTTCTTTACAAAAGGTCCGTCTTCATTATTTTGGTCAAAAAGGTTGAAGTCCAGATGGTTGATGATCGCACCGATTCTGAGCGTATTCCGAGAATTCAGCTTTGCATTGAATAAGGAAGACACGCGCAGGGTCTGATTGATAAAGTTCTGCTGATAAACGTCCTGACTTTCCTTATCCAGAAAATCGCCGGTCTGCCTGGTAGCCGCGTAGGAAACAATCGTTTCCATGTAAGACCGGCTGTTGAGATACCGCAGGTAATTCACCCCCAGCATCCCGCGGTTGGAGGTAAACTTTTCTTTGATATCGTCATTATTAACCGTGGAAGTACTGATACCCCCCATTCCCCAGACCGAAACCACGGCTTTTTCATCGTAAGGCAGGTATACCTTGAATGCCCCATCCTGAAAATCATTGACGGCATCGCCCATCGTGACACCCAACTTGCTCAGGATAGACAGCGTTGAATACCGGTAGTTGGCAAGATAAGATGCACCGCCTTTTGCCCCGATCGGACCTTCGGCAGCAAAATCAAGACCTAGTACACCTGCCTGTAATGCATACTCGCGCTTTTCGTTGTTGCCTTTCCTGAGTTTGAGGTCAAAAACGCCGGACGTTGCATTGCCATATTCAGCGGGGAATGCACCAGTCAGGAAGTCGGAGTTACCCAGCACATTCGCGCTCAATGCACTTACGCCGCCGCCCGAGGTACCTTCGGAAGCGAAGTGATTGGGGTTCGGAATTTCAACCCCTTCCATTCTCCACAACAAACCTTTGGGACTGTTACCGCGGATGATAATCAGATTGCCGCCGTCGTCTGTGGTGGATACGCCCGCAAAAGACAGCGCCATTCTTGCCGGATCGTTGACGGAAGCAGCAAATCTTTTAGTCTGATCAACTGTAAACGACCTTCCGCTCACGCTCACCATATCATTCAATGGGGCGCCGGTCTCCTTTTGTGCCTTTACAACGACCTCGTCCAATGCGCGGAAAGATTCTGTGAGCCTGATATTCAGCTCCACTTCCTTCCCGGACCCTACTCCTATTTCCTGCAAAAAAGCATCATCATACCCCACAGAAGTAATTCTGAATGCGTGCCTTCCCACCGGCACATGCTCAATCCGGAAGTTCCCCTCTGCATCGGTGGCTGCACCTTGTACGGGATTAAGTGAGGTGATAATCACATTGGCACCTATAACAGGCTGCTGTGATTCAGTGTCAAGAACGCGTCCTTTGACAGTCTGCGCAAGCTGCTGCGCAAAAGCCCCCGCCCCAAAAGCAGCGGCAATCATCGTGAAGATATACTTTTTCATAGCTGGTTGTTTCAGCATTGACAACCAGGCTAAGCGTTACCCTATTTTTTTGGGAGAGAAATGATTTAGTGGAGGAAAGGGATGAAGGAGGAAAGGGAGGAAAGGGAAGCCTTCCTCCCTTTCCTCCTTCATCCTTCCTCCCCCAAATACACCTAAATGCCAACCCCATAAGCACTCGCCCAAAACTCCAACTCCATCCGCGTTGCTGTGAGATATGCCTCCATCATTTGCTTGCGGGTTTGTTCTGAGGCGTTTTCGGCCAGTTGGTTGCAGATGTTGAGTGCTTTCTGGACCGAGTGCGCGAAGTCTTCGCCGGCGTATGCATTGATCCAGTTCTGGTAAGGATTTGGTGTGGTTTGATTGGCGTAAATGTAGTCACCGACCTTTTTATATATCCAGAAACAAGGCAGTAATGCAGCTACTGATACTTCGTAAGGTTCAAATGCGCTGGTCGCCAGGAGGTAGTTGGTATAGGCAAAACAGCCCGGCCCTTTTCCGCTCTGGTAATCGATCGCGTATTCATTGAAATAGCTGACATGAAGCGCACGTTCGACGAGGATCGCGTTTTGTGCAAATTCCAGAAAGTCCAGCAGCTCGTGGCTATTGCCTGCTTTCACGCCTGTGGCGGCGAGCGCCCTGGCAAAATCGGCGAGGTAGAGTGAATCCTGGTAAATGTAATATTTGAACTTATCCAGCGGTAAAGTCCCCGCTTTCAGCTCCTGGTTAAACGGGTGTGCCTGTATTTGCTCGTAAATGGGCAATGCACGCTCCCAGAGCAGGTCGGTAAACTTGATCATATCAACTGCATGGGAATGGGAGAAAAAGAATGGTTAAGCGGACCGGGTCCATGGCCTGTGGTTACATCTTTACCAGCTTCGATCGCGCTGGAAATGTATTCTTTGGCAAAAATGATAGATTCCGGAACAGAGTTCCCATTGGCAACAAATGCGGCAATCGCCGAAGACAAAGTACAGCCTGTCCCGTGCACATTCCGGCTGTCGATATAGCTGCTTTCGAGAATTAGGGTATCCTGATCTTTCCGGGCAAAAATGTCTGACAAAACGGGCGCCACAAGATGCCCGCCTTTGAGGAGCACCGCATTACAGCCTCTGCTCACCATTTCTTCGGCCGCCATTTTCATCGCTTCAACAGAATCGATCTTTTCCGAAATCAGAATACGTGCTTCGTCGAGGTTAGGGGTGATTAAATGGACAAGCGGGAATAGTTCTTCCCAGAGCACAGCCACCGTTTCTTCGCGGATCAGCCTGGAACCGCTTGTGGAGACCATTACCGGATCAAAAACCACAAACCCGGGTTTGTAACGTTCCAGCATTTCTGCAATTACCTGCGCCACTTCAATGGTATTGACCATCCCGATCTTCACCGCATCAACAGCAATATCGTCAAACACCGCTTCGATCTGTTCTTTCAGAAAAGCAGGCGGTACTGCGTGGATCGATCTTACACCCTGCGTATTCTGGGCAGTGAGTGCGGTGATCGCGGATACGCCGTAGGCGCCTAATGCAGCAATTGTTTTCAGGTCGGCCTGGATTCCGGCGCCACCTCCGCTATCGGAGCCGGCAATCGTGAGGACTGTGGGGTATCGGGTCATTTGGTGGTTGTGGATTTGGTAGGTATCGTCAGGTTTGTTCAGGTGCGCCTGCTGTGGTATTCAGAATGATCGATTTGAGCCGGAATGCGGCCTCGTAAGGGGAAGTCGCGCTACAGATCGCGGATACTACGGCAATGCCGCCCGCACCATTCCGGATCACCTCCTCTGCATTCATGAAATTAATACCGCCGATCGCGATCAGTGAATGTTTGCTCTGCGTGACGGCCCGGCGCAGCCCCTCTATTCCCCAGGGACTTTTTGTATCCGTTTTGGTGGGAGTTGCATAAAGCGGGCTTAATCCGAGGTATGATAGATCCCATTGCGCTGCCTCGATCAAATCGGCTTCACTTTCAACCGAAAGCCCGATGATCTTGCTGGCGGGCAGCATTTGATTCAGGATTTCGTAGGGCATATCACTTTGTCCCACGTGCACACCGTCTGCATCGGCTGCAAGGGCAACATCTACCCGATCATTGATGATCAGCGGTACATTATAGGGTTGCAAAACTTCCTTCAACCTTTTGGCACGTTCGATAAAGGCACGCGTAGAGAGCGTTTTCTCCCGCAGCTGCACCATTGTAACTCCACCTTGTACCGCTTCTTCCACTACCCAGTACAAATCGCGTCCCATACAGGCGGCCTCGTCTGTGACCAGGTAAAGCTGTACGTTTTCTTCAGGTGCATTCATTGTTTTTATTATGATTCAGAAAATTTGATCCTGGCCAGCTCAGCCAGGTGTGCCGGCGTAATATCTGACAAGCAATCCAGAAAAGCAATCTGGAAAGAGCCGGGCAACTTTGCATGGCGGTAAGCAAGTTCGCCGCAAACGCCCATTGTTGCTGCAGCAGAAACAGCTGCTTCAAAAGGATCGGCAGCAATCGCCGCATAGGCGCCTGCGATCGCAGAGGCGGAGCAGCCCATTCCGGTTACTTTCGTCATCAACGCGACGCCGTTGGAAATGTAGGCAGTTTGTTCTCCTTTAACGATGATATCGGTGGCGCCGCTCACACTGACGACGCAGCCAAACTGACGGCTCAATGCGCGCGCTGCTTCGAAGCTGTCCATAGAACTGGCGGTACTGTCGACGCCTTTCGTTCGGATGTTAGCGCCTGCCAATGCGAGTATTTCAGACCCGTTTCCGCGGATAATGGCAGGAGATGCGAGTTCCAGTAATTCTGTAAGAGTTTGATTCCGGTAGCCGGTAGCGCCTGCACCCACGGGGTCCAGCACAATGGGTTTGTTCAGTTCGGAAGCCTTTCGGATCGCCAGTTTCATACCTGCCACCCACGGTGCCGATAAGGTACCGATATTCACAACGAGCGCGCCGGCGATCGACACCATTTCTTCCACTTCCTCAACTGCATGCGCCATTACCGGCGATGCACCTGCTGCCAGCAATGCATTGGCTGTATAGTTCATCACCACGAAATTGGTAATGTTGTGCACGAGCGGCGCAGTATTCCTCAGCTGAGTGAGATTTTGTTCAAGATGAAAGTCCATAGCACGGTGTTTGTTAAAAAACGAATGGGCAAATGGAGGGAGCGGCCGCGCATTGGCGGGCTTTTTGTAAGGTATTGCAGATCACATGATCGCGCACGCTTTTTCCTACGACAGTACCAACTGTTTCAGGTTCAAAGGGTATAAATCTCAGTCCTTATTTTGGACACCCCCAAAGCCATTCTTATTTACGAAAGTAGTAGTTTTAAGGAGTTATTAAAAAACAATTCTCAACCAATCACCAACCCGATTTCGCATTTACAATAACCCAAATATGATCAAAGCAGCAATTTTTGACATGGACGGCCTCCTGATCGACTCAGAGCCAATGTGGCACCAGGCGGCCCATGAAGTAATGAAAAAAGTAAATTTTGAAATTACTGACGCACTTAAACTCCAGACCACAGGTTTGTCGATCAAGCTTTTCCTTGATTTTTGTCACAAAATCCAACCCTGGAACACCCCTTCATTCGAAGAGCTTGAAAAAGAGATCCTGGAAAAGGCACATACGCTGATCCTCAACAATGCAAAGGCAATGCCTGGCGCGATTGAACTGCTCAAAACGCTTAAAGCCGAAGGTTTGAAGCTGGCAGTAGCTTCCGCTTCACACATGGACCTGATCGAAGGCGTACTGGAAAGATTGAATATCACGGAATACTTTGATACCTGGCATTCAGGAGAGCTCGAAGAATTCACCAAACCACACCCGGCTGTGTACCTGACCACCGCCAAAAAACTGGGCGTACTGCCGGAAGAATGCATTGCATTTGAAGATTCTCACGCCGGGCTGCGGTCGGCGCATGCTGCGGGAATGGTGACCATTTCGGTTCCTGCTGCGGAAGTTTTCAAAGATCCGAAATTTGATATGGCGCATTATAAAATCAGCTCGCTGGAAAAATATATATTGAGCGAAATGTCGGGTGTTCCGCAGAACATTCTTGAAAATTAACCCTCCTACCCCGGCCCTACAAAATGATCGGACTTCGGCACTTTAGTATTATGATCATGATCAGGATAGCGATCATTATCCTGAGCGTGATTGCTCTAGCGTGGCTTGCTGCCAGGCATACCAATGAAATGCTCGTGTATGTGCTCGGAACCATTTTCATATTTGTGCAGGCTTCACTATTGTATCAGTATGTAACCAATGTAAACAGGAAGCTCACCTATTTCCTGGAATCGGTACGGTACTCTGACTTTACGATCAATTTCAGGTCGGACAATAAGATGGGGCGTACTTTCAAGGAGCTCAACCAGCAGTTCAATGAGGTATTGCACGCATTTCGTCAGGCAAGGGCAGAAAAGGAAGCGAACCTTCAATACCTGAATACCATTGTGCAGCATATCGGTACGGGGTTGATCACTTTTGACAGTACGGGGCAGGTGAACCTGATCAACAATGCAGCTTTGCGCATGCTCGGTATTTACCGGCTACACCAGCTTGTGGAGCTGAAAGACAAGCATCCGCGCCTTTACGAGCTGCTTTCCAACCTGAACAGCGGCGTGCGGGAATTGTACCGTACTCCGTCAGACCAACCTCTTGCATTGCAGGGTGCGGCGATCCAGCTGCGCGGTATGTGGGTCAGGATTGTGGTTTTACAAAATATTCAAACTGAATTACAGCAGCAGGAAGTTGAATCCTGGCAAAACTTGACGCGCGTTTTACGCCACGAGATCATGAATTCCATGACGCCGATCGTATCGCTGGTAGGTACCATGCGATTGATTGTGAATGAAGATATTGAAAAATCGACCAGCGACCAGGAGGCAGTTAATGACTTGAAAGAGGCATTATCTACGCTCGAAAAACGCAGCAAGGGTATGATGCAGTTTGTAAATGCTTACCGCGATTTTACAACGCTGCCCAAACCTGTTTTCGCCAGCCACAGTGTTGCAGAGCTTTTGCAGGAAGTGTTGCAGCTGCTCCAGACAGACCTCACCAAGTCGGGTGTTTTATGGAAACTTTCTGTGAAGCCGGAGAACCTGATGGTCAAAGCCGATGCAGATCAGATCCAGCAGGTTTTAATTAACCTCGTCAAAAATGCTTCGGAGGCTTTTTCGGCCCAAACCGACCGGCTCATCACACTCACCGCCTACCAGACCGACAATACCGTGATGATCGAGGTAGCTGATAATGGGGACGGTATCGAACCAGAGGCGATCGAGAACATTTTCATTCCTTTTTACACAACCAAAAAGACTGGATCAGGTATTGGATTAAGTCTTTCGCGCCAAATTTTACAGCAGCATAACGGTCAGCTCAATGTGACTTCCGAGGTGGGAAAAGGGACTACTTTCACACTCATTATTTAACCGGACGCCGCGCCATTTACTTCCAACCATTTACAGGTTTTGCAGGTCTTTCAGAAAACTAAATGTGGTTTATAATGAAAAAGCTTCTCTTCCTGATCGCCGGTTTAGTCACTATCCTTTCCTGCCAGGATAATTCCATCAATAAAGACGAGTACATCTCGTACAAGGAAACGATTACGATTAACAATGTACCGAAGGCTACCCTGACTTTCTTTGCTTACGAAGACAGCCGCTGTCCCGAAGGCGCAAATTGTGTTTGGGCGGGCAATGCGCAGGTAGACCTGCTGTTATCGGGCGTGACGACAGAAGGTGGGATCAGTGAGCACGTCAAGATGTGTCTCGGAGATTGCAGATTTTTCCGGAAAGACAGCACTAACACGCCTTTTGTATTGACGGATACACTTGACAAAAACTTCGCCGGCCAGCAATACAGATTCATACTTTCAGCACTGGAGCCCGGACCTTCGCTCGACAGCATGCGTCAGAAAGAAGTTCACCGGATCAAGCTGAAAGTAGAAAAACTATAAAGTTACTGAGCGGCTAGTTTACTCCGGCGGTATCCGTAGCTGAAATAGATCACCAGCCCGATCGCCAGCCAGATCACGAAGATCAGCCAGTTGGAAGAGCCTAGTTCGGTCATCAGGTACAGGTTTGTCAGGATACCTGCTACCGGCAGTATTGAAAAATTATGTTTGAAGCTCATCACTGATAAAACCGCCCAGGTAATCCAGAAAATAATCGTCAGCAGCTTGTGCTCGATGATTTCAGCGCCGGAAAGTGTGTCCCATTCTGCAACTACTTCCTGTCCGTATAACGCCAGACCAATTACTGCAATCACAAACAACAACCCGACAAGGTACTTTCCATTCAGGTAAGGTACCCTGAATTTAGATTGCGCCGAAATGCCTTTATGATCCAGGTAAAGAACGCCGCCGCAAACGAGAATGAATGCGAAGAATGTACCCACGCTGGTCAGGTCGACGAAGAAATCCATCTTGAAAAACAATGCAGGGATACCCACTACAAAGCCGGTAACAATCGTGGCAAATGAGGGTGTCTGGTATTTCGGGTGGATTTTGGAAAACCGTTTCCACAGCAAACCGTCGCGGCTCATGGTCATCCAGATCCTCGGCTGGCCCAGCTGGTACACCAGCAATGCGCTTGTAATTGCGATAACAGAACTCACTGATATAACCCCCGCCATGAAGTCGAGCCCGTTTTGCTGAAAAACAAATGCAAGCGGATCACTTACTTTCAGTTCTTTGTAATTGACCATCCCCGTCAGCACCAGTGTAATCAGTACATATAGAATGGTACAAATCACCAGACAGTAGATCATCGCCCGCGGCATATCGCGTTGCGGATTTTTACATTCTTCCGCGGTGGTGGAAATGGAGTCAAAACCTATAAATGCAAAAAAAACGGCGGCTACTCCGCTTAAAACACCCTTCGCTCCATTGGGTGCAAAAGGAGTCCAGTTCTCAGGTTTCACATAAAACGCACCTGCCAGGATCACCAGAAGCACTACTCCTATCTTCAACACCACCATAATATTGCTCGCTGTGCGCGACTCGCGGATACCAATGTAAACCAGCGCGGTGATCAGCAATGTAACCAGTCCGGCGGGCAGGTTAAGCATGATCGCAAAGTCGCCGATGCGTGGGGCAGTCTCGTAGGCAGAAGCAGCAAATTGTTCGTAGCTCGACAACTCCGCTGCTCCGGCAGTTTGCAGCTTGGTATATGCTTCAAACGCACTTTCCTGATTGATCGTGAGCCAGCCCGGCAGCGTAATCCCGAAACCTTTGAGCATACTCACAAAGTACTCCGACCACGAAATGGCGACGACCATATTGGACACCGCGTATTCGAGGATAAGCGCCCAGCCGATAATCCAGGCGAAGAGCTCGCCAAAAGCGACGTATGCGTACGTGTAGGCACTACCGGATACAGGAACCGTGCTTGCAAACTGTGCGTAAGACAATGCAGTGAATACACATGCAATTGCAGTGAAAACAAAAAGAAGTGAAACGGCGGGGCCGCCATTAAAGCTGGCCAGACCAATGGTACTGAAAATCCCTGCTCCCACGATTGCTGCAATTCCAAGCGATACCAGGTCCCTCACTCCCAGGATTTTTGCTAATCCACCTTCATTGGTATGTGCGTCTTTAAGAATTTGTTCAACCGTTTTTTTCCGGAATAGAGAAGAATTTTGTTTCATGCAGGAGCTGATTTACCTATATCGGAATGCGATAAGTTGGGCTAAAATAAAGATATTCTCAGCTCATCTGCGCACTTCATTGCAAATTTGTTTGAAATAGCCCCTTATTTCAGAAGAAAATTCTTGCTTTATAAATC
The DNA here is from genome assembly GCF_056895175.1 of Dyadobacter sp. HNCC25DJ183. Classification (NCBI taxonomy): domain Bacteria; kingdom Pseudomonadati; phylum Bacteroidota; class Cytophagia; order Cytophagales; family Spirosomataceae; genus Dyadobacter; species Dyadobacter sp. HNCC25DJ183. Next base: position 224,857 of record NZ_JBXHAP010000006.1, on the reverse strand, counting down.
AAACCGAAGAAGATTGTGTTCTCGATCTGATATTAGCTTACCCATTCCGCACCAGCCACATGAAACTGACCTTTACGTTCCTGCTTTTTGCATTCGTTGCCCCTTTTACATTCGCACAAAAAAACAAAGCTTACACCACCGCCCAGGCGCATTCACACAATGATTACACGCGCCGTAAACCCTTCTTCGATGCTTATGAACAGCAGTTCGGCTCTATCGAGGCGGATCTGTATCTTGTGCGGGACAGCCTTTACGTAGCGCATGAGATAAAGGAGATCAATCCCAAAAGAACATTCGCAGCGCTTTACCTTCAACCCATTCTGGAACAGGCTGGCAAAAACGGGGGTAAGATCTATCCCGGGGATATGCCCATGCAACTGCTCATCGACCTGAAAACGCCGGGCGAAGAAACCCTGGCCGCATTGATCAGGCAGCTGGAACCGCATAAAGCCATTTTTGCGCCCGAAGGTTCTGTCAAAATTGTGATCAGCGGAAATGTGCCTGATCCCGCCACATTCGAAAACTATCCCGCATTTATCTATTTCGACGGTCGGCCCGAAATTACCTATACGCCTGCGCAGCTGCGGAGAATCGGACTGATCAGTCAGGCATTCCAGAAATATTCGCGCTGGAATGGCGAAGGCCCGCTTCCGGAAAAAGAAAAGAAAAACCTGATGAAAATGATCAGCCAGGTTCACGATATGGGCAAAAAAGTAAGGATCTGGGCCACACCAGACAATATCAATTCCTGGCGCACGCTCATGTCCATGCATGTCGACTACCTGAACACCGACAAGGTCAGGAAAATGGGCGACTACCTGCGCAATGCCCCGAGATAGCTCCTGAACAACTAACCTGAACCCTATGACCTCCGTACAAAGTGCTGCTCTTAAAAAAGTTTTAAAGCCAATCCACCTTTGGGCGATCGCGGTCGGACTGGTTATCTCAGGTGAATATTTTGGCTGGAATTATGGTTGGGGAGTTTCAGGAACGATCGGTTTTCTGATCGCGACATTGGTGGTAACAGTGATGTACGTTACCTTCATTTTCAGCTTCACCGAGCTGACAACCTCCATTCCCCAGGCTGGCGGGCCGTTTTCGTACGCACACCGCGCATTTGGCTGGTGGGGCGGGCTGATAGCTGGCTATGCCACGCTGGTCGAGTTTCTGGTAACACCTACCGCCATCGCTTTTGCATTGGGCAGCTACTCCCACTTCCTGTACCCGCAGCTGGAAGTGCTGCACGTTGCATTTGCGTGTTACCTGATCTTCATTATGATCAATTTACTGGGGATAAAAGAATCGGCTACCTTTTCTCTGGTAGTAACCCTGCTCGCTGTTGCCGAGCTGTTGATCTACATCGGCATTATTGCCCCGCACTTTTCTTACGAGACTTACGTCACAGACCCGATGCCGTTTGGCTGGCCCGGCGTCTTTGCCGCACTTCCATTCGCGATCTGGTTTTACCTGGCGATTGAAGGCGTGGCAATGGTAGCCGAAGAAGTGGAAGATCCCAGGCGCACCATTTCGCGAGGCTACATTTATGGCATCCTTACGCTTGTGGTCCTTGCGCTGGCAGTGATGATCGTAACCGGCGGCATCGCTCCCTGGCAGTCGCTGAGTGAGATCGATTATCCGTTGCCTGCCGCCCTGGGCATTGTCCTGGGTCGTGACAGCGGGCTCACGCAGCTATTCGCCAGCCTTGGTCTTTTCGGGCTGATCGCCTCATTTCACGGAACGGTAATCGGCTATTCTCGGCAAATTTTCGCACTGGCCAGAAGCGGGTATCTCCCTTCTTTTCTGGGCCAGGTAAATGCGCGCTTCCAAACGCCGCACTGGGCGCTGATCGCCGGGGGAGTGGCCGGGTGCGCCGCTTTGCTGCTGGGGACGACGGATCAGGTAATCATTTTGGCAGCATTAGGTGCAGTGGTTATGTATATGATCAGTATGGCTGCATTGTTTTCATTGCGGAGAAAAGAACCTGCGCTCGAAAGACCTTTCGAAGTACCTGCATACCCCTATTTTCCCGCGGTCGCGCTCTTGCTTTCGGGCGTTTGCCTTGTGGCAATCATCTATTACAATCCTGCATTAAGTCTCTGGTTCTTCGGCGGACTCGCTTTGGTAACCTTGCTTTTCATACTTACTGGTCGCCATAAAACGCACTGAATTCCATTTATTCGAAATATCTCTACAAAATTTATAAGTCATTGTGCGAGAATCGATTTTATATTTATTTTAATATCTTGCAAAGCTGAGAATTGTAAGACTAGTACGCATTGGGGAATCCGAATCACAAGTTATTTCGTACTTGAATGCATACTATTTCAAGTCCAGCGAGTAAGCCCTGTCTATTAAAGATTTATCGGTCACGATTCGCCAAGTGCGTTGAGTACAATTTGACAAAATGAACATTCTAATTGTTGAGGACGATTTTATTATTGCCAGACACCTCCAATTTCTCCTGAATGGATTTGGCTATGAGGCCAATGACATTGCTTCCGACTATGCTACTGCGGTAGAAATGCTCAATTCCAGAATCTTTCACCTTGCGATTCTTGACATTAACCTGAATGGGTACCAGACCGGTATCGATCTTGCTGATCACATCCGGGAAAATCTCGGCATACCATTTCTTTTCCTGTCCAGCCACGACGACATTGCCGTAGTAAATGCAGCCCTGCAGTCCGCACCGCACGCATTTTTGCAAAAACCGTTTCAGAAAATCACCGTATATACAGCCGTGAAGCTGGCGCTGGAAAATTACCGCCTTGCTGCATTGGCCGGCGAAAGTAAAAACAAAGAAAAAGAGGATACCACTGTGATCAAGGATGCGCTGTTTATCAAGGAAAAACAGATGTTCACAAAGATCCAGCTTGCAGATATACTCTACATCCGCAGCGACGATAACTACCTTGAACTGCACACAAAGAACAAAAAATACACGATCCGGGAAACACTCAAAAACATGCTTCAGCAGCTCCCTGCAAACGTGTTCTTCCGGGTTCATAAATCATTCATCATCAATCTGAATGCAATTACCGCGATTGACTATGTGCATGTGATGATCAACGAGATCGAGATTCCGATTACAAACGACAACCGGAACGATCTGCTCAGCAGGGTTAAAACGTTCTCCTGACCAGCATTAAAGTCTTAGCGGGCTTCACCCAACAATTCCGGGACTACACCCCTAAAAACTTCGGGATTGTCCCAAAATTTTGGGAGATCGATGGTATCGAACTATTTTCATAGAGCACCAACAAGCATTTATAGTTTTATTTTTTACACAAATAATACTGTCGAAGAAATTCAAAAATAAATGCACGCGACAGATCTGATTTGACCCAATTATCGTATCTATACGAAATGGCATTAAATGACATTTTTTTTGTATTATGCACACATTAACCAAGAGCTTATAACCTAAACTAAATCTATTTGCGCCTTTAATTAAATATCGTTGAGAATAATTAAACATCCCTGGGAAGCTATCCCCGGGATGTTTCGTTTTCCAGTTTGCCTTGTCAAACAAGCTATATTTTTTTTGGTACCGGAAAGCTCGCCGCCAGGAAACTGCGGCACCTCGTCAAATTCGGGCAGGTAGCTGGAACAATTTTTTACCGCCGAAAAAAAAGACTTTTTGATATGCTCGTTCAATCCGTAAGGCACACCCTTGGCGAAGTAGATACCTTTTTGAGTCAGTTGACAAATGAACAGTACAATTTCCCCTGCCGGGAACTTAGCGGTGCGAGCATTGGCCAGCATACCCGGCACATTATCGAGCTTTTTCAATGCCTGATCAACCAGTATGAATGCGGCAGGATCAATTATGAGAGTCGCCCCAGGAATACCCTGATCGAAACACTGCCCGAATACGCACGCGGGTGTATTCACAGGATCCGCGAAAGTGTTGACAAAGCTGATAAAAGACTTGCCCTCCTGCACCATACGGCGGGCAGGGAAATTTCCATTGACACCAATTATTATAGAGAGCTGCTTTACAATCTTGAACATTGCATCCATCACCAGGCCCTGATCCGCGTTGCGATCATGGATATGGACAATGTGGAGGTGGACGAAAGTTTTGGAGTAGCTCCCTCCACCATTAAATACAGACAATGTGCACAGTAACCTACGTGAGGCATGGTGAATGTACCATTTTGACTTCAAACCGCGACGAACATAAAAACCGGCCGGCGGCGATTTATCCACAAGCTTATTTGATCGGTAATAAGGAGATTACTTTCCCGAAAGATCCGCTCGGAGGCGGCAGTTGGTTTGCGATAGATGGAAATGCAACTGTTGGCGTACTTCTGAATGGCGCTGCGGACCGGCACGTTCCCCAGCCATTTTACCGCAAAAGCCGCGGCCTGGTACTGCTCGATATTGTTGCTGCGGAATCGCCGGTTACTACCTGGGCCAATTATGATCTGGATGAAATTGAGCCATTTACAATTATCCTGAGCCTGACGGACAACCTGTATCAGCTGCGCTGGGATGGTTTGAAAAAGGAAACACAGGAGCTTTCTGTAAATGCGCATTATATCTGGTCTTCGAGCACGCTGTATGCACCCGAAGTCCGGCAGGAAAGGGAGTTATGGTTCAGGGATTTTCTGGGACAAAACCCGCGACCCGACCCGGAGGATTTGCGTTTTTTCCACTCCAATACAGCCAGGCACAATCGTGAAAACGGTTTGGTCATCAACAGGGGAGATATCATGAAGACATTCAGCATTACACAAGCTGTGACGCTGCGTAACAACACTGAAATGTTCCACCGGGATCTTTTACAGGAACAAACATGCGCCAACTCTTTCACCACCGTTTAATGCAACCGTCTTGAAAAGAGCTGCACTCCTGTTTCACAAAGTCACACATTGGGAATACTGGCCTTTCGGGATTGTGTATATCCCGATGTACTTCGTGTGGTTTTACTACTCGCTGCGGGCGCGGTCGTTTTTCTTCTTCAATGCTTCTAATCCTTTGATCCGGAATGGAGGATTTTTAATGGAGTCAAAAAAGGAAATCTACGATCTGATACCGCATCAGTTTTATCCGAAAACGATTTTGTGTAAACCCGGTGCGCATTTCTCCATTGTTCAGCAGCAATGCAAATTGGCCGGACTTACTTTCCCGCTGATCGCCAAACCCGATATCGGCATGCGTGGTATGGCTGTCCAAAAGATCGAGAATGAACAAGATCTTAAAGCCTACATCGAAAAAGTCGACTTCGAATTCCTGGTTCAGGAGTATATCGACTTACCTAACGAAATGGGCGTGTTTTACGTCCGTTTTCCAAACCAGGCTACCGGAAGAATTACCGGCATTGTAGCGAAGGAATTCCTGACCATTACGGGCGACGGAAATTCATCAATATTGGACCTCATCGAACGAAATCCGCGCTTCCACCTGCAACTGAATGCACTCCGGAAAATGTACAGGGAGCGTTTGCTGGAAGTGCCGGCTGCCGGAGAGCGGGTGATGCTGGTACCTTACGGAAATCACGCGCGCGGGTCGAGGTTTGTCAATGCGACTTCCTGGGCTGATAAACAGCTTACAGAAGTAATCAACAGGATTTGCCTGCAGGTACCTGATTTTTACTACGGTCGCATTGATATGAAGTACAACACGCTGGAAGAATTGCGGGCAGGTAAAAACCTGTCGATCATCGAGCTTAATGGCGCTGGCAGCGAACCAACGCACATTTACGACCCTGGCCAGTCCATTTTCACAGCCTGGAAGGAGATCGTGCGGCACTTCTCGATGTTGTTCCGGATCAGCCGCATTAATCACAGCAAAGGGCACCGGTTCCTGACCTTTGCGGAAGGTATCCGGATGTTAAGGCAAAATAAGCTCCATGTTCAAAAGCTGGAAAGATTTTAACCTATGGTGCATTTGAAGAACATTCTGGTGGGTTTTATAGTAAGCATGGTAGGCTCAATGCCGCTGGGTTACATCAATGTCATTGCATTGAAAATGTACCAGTCGCAAGGCATTGCAAGCCTTACCTCGTTCCTGCTCGGTGTGGTGATTATCGAATTTTTGCTGATCCTGCTCACGTTAAAAGCTGCCAACTGGCTACACAACCATAAGCGTTTTACTAAAGCAACCGAGATACTCTCGATCGTTTTTATGCTTGCACTTGCGGTTTCCTTCTACAATGGAACGGAAACCAAAAGTGAGAACAGTATTCCTGCTTTTATGACGGGCTTTTCGCCGTTTGTTCTTGGTCTTGCATTGAACTGCATTAACCTGGTGCAGGTGCCTTTCTGGATGGGCTGGAATTTATACCTGATCAATGCCGGTTACATTGAAGTTTCCGGCTCTCGAAAATACGCCTACGTGTCGGGCACTTCTGCCGGCACTTTTACGGGCGTTTTTATTTTTGTAATGATTTTGCAAAAAGTGCTCACCCGCACATCCAGGTTTAGCCCCTGGCTTTCGGTTCACATATTTTCACTGATATTCGTGCTGCTGGCGATCATGCAGTCGGTCAAATTCTACCGCAAGTACAGGCACGCTCAGGGATAAAGCAGGTACTTCTTTCTGGCTTCCTTGAATTGTGAAAGTCCGGACTCCCAGCTTTTCCGGATTTCCTCCTCGGAAGCCCCCGCGATGATCTGCTTTCTCAGGTTTTCGGTACCTGCAAGCTTATCAAAATCGTTCATTTGCTTGCTTTGTGACCTGTCAAAAAAACGTGCTTTATCGGGATAAGCCTTGTACATATCCATTAACCAGCCCAGGTTAAGCTTGCCTGACTTTCTAATTGAAGACATATCATATTTCCGCAGGTCCAATCCGTAACATTCCACATCCTGGTGCAGCGGCGTTTCGCTCATTCCTTTAATGCTTTGCGGCTTAAACGAAAACTCGTATTTCCCCTTCAAAGCAGGCGCGCCCAGCACTGTAAATGGCATGTAAGTTCCACGCCCCTGACTAACAATGGTACCTTCAAACATACAGATATGCGGATAGAGCATCACCGATTGCTGCGTATTGAGGTTGGGTGATGGAAACACCGGCACAGTATAAGGCGTATCGTGCGTATAGTTGGCTACTTTGATGATTTTAAGCTTACACTGCATTTTATTCGGCAGCCAGCCTTCTCCATTGATCATTTGCGCAAACTCGCCCACTGTCAGCCCATTTGAGATCGGGATTCGGTACATACCTATTCCTGAATGCAGATGATCTTCCAGGATAGGTCCGTCGATCAGGAAACCATTTGGATTCGGGCGGTCGAGGATCAGCATTTCCTTGTTGTTCTCGGCGCAAGCCTCCATAACGTGACCAAGCGTATTGATATAAGTATAAAAGCGAGCGCCTACATCCTGGATATCGAAAACGATCAGGTCGAGCTTCGCCATTTGTTCGTTAGTCGGCCGCTTTAATTTTCCGTATAATGAAATCGCGGGTATCCCCGTCTTCGGGTCTACACTGTCACTTACCTTATCCCCAGCGCTGGCTGAGCCACGAAAGCCGTGCTCAGGTCCGAAAATGGTTACGATGTTGACGCCAAGCGCAACCAGGCTGTCCACCATCGGTTTGCTTCCTATAATGGAAGTTTGGTTTACCACAATCCCTACCTTTTTACCTTTGAGATAACCGATATATTGTGAAATCTGGTCGGCAGCAGTCACCGGTGCCTTGGCTGCCTGTTCAACTCCGCCGGTGTTAATGGAATCATTTGCTGAAAGTACCGGGCTTTTGGAAGCGGAGGAATTGACGCAGTTGCCCAGTAAGCAGAGGGTCAGTGTCAGACTAAATGCGGTTACAAGGGTTTTCATGGGATCAGGATTGATTGCTTTAAAACTAAGTCTTTTATTGCCACGAATGCACGAATGGATCACGAAAATTCGTGCCTGCTTCGTGCATTCGTGGCAATAAATTTAGAATAGGCGCATTTGTCCGGCACGCATAAACTGGCTGGTATCCACCTGCGGGAGTTCCCGGCCTTTGAAATACTTGCGGCAAGCAAGGCTGTGCAATTGTCGGATATGTTCGGCAAAACTACCCTCTCCTACCATTCTCAGCCCGAACCTGGAATCATTCACCTGTCCGCCGTGGCATTCTTTGATCTGGTTTAGAACCTTGACCGCGCGATCAGGGAAATGATGGTGAACCCACTCGTCAAATAAAGTCGCTATCGCTCCGTTCAGCCTCACAACGGTATAATTGGCCCATAATGCACCGCTGTCAGCAGAAGCTTCGATGATCGTTGGAATTTCATGGTCATTTAGTCCGGGAATGATCGGCGCAGTCATCACCCCCATAGGTACTCCTGCTTCGGTAAGGGCTTTCACCACCTGCAAGCGGCGCTTTCCGGTTACTGTCCGGGGTTCCAGCTTGTGTCTCAGGTCCTCATTCAGCGAAGTAATGGAAATGGCGCCGTGGACCAGGTTCAGCTTCGCCAGCTTTTCCAGAACATCCAGGTCCCGCAGGATCAATGCATTCTTGGTCAGTACACTTACCGGATTGCGGTAGCGCAGACATATTTCCAGCAACTGCCGGGTAAGTCTGTACTTTTTCTCGCCGGGCTGATAACAGTCTGTATTCCCGGAAATGTGAATACTTTTAGGTTCCCACTTTTTGGAGTTAAAAAGCTTTTCCAGCAGCTGGGGTGCATTCTTCTTGACAATGATCTTGGTTTCAAAATCAAGTCCTGCGGAGTAGCCCCAGTACTCGTGCGAGTTGCGGGCGTAACAATAAATACAACCGTGCTCACAACCCCGGTAGGGGTTAATAGAATGGAAAGCCCCCAGATCGGGACTGTCTGATACGCTTAATAAAGTTTTGGATTGCTCCTCAATGAACTGGGTTTTGGGATTTACCTCTGGCTCTTCCCATTGCTGCCAGTCTTCGGAAGTATATTCCGTGCTTTGTTTGAAGAATTTGTTGTGGGGATTGATGGCGGCTCCCCTGCCGCGAACACGATTGTCCATTTGTTAATGATTTGCATAGTTGTTGATGTTTAAATGGGTTGTTTGGGTCCTTGTGTGGCAGCAGCCACCTAACTAACTTTTGTCACATGAGCGCAGCCAACGCTACTTCGTGGCTTGTCAGGCTGAGCGCAGCCGAAGCCACGTGCACAATGCCCTTCGACTGCGCTCAGTGTGACAATTAATTTATTTAATATACCTGAAATCCTCGTTGCCTTTGAGGGACAAAAGCACGTCGTACATCAGCTGAATTACATTTTTCACGTCTTCTTTATGCACCATTTCCACGGTAGTATGCATGTATTTCAGAGGCAGTGAAATCAATGCAGACGCAATTCCTTCTGTTGAGTATGCAAATGAATCGGTGTCTGTCCCGGTAGACCGGCTCACTGCCTGGCGCTGGAACGGAATGCTTTTCTCATTGGCAACGTTGATGAGCAGCTCGCGCACATTGTTCTGTACCGCCGGTCCGTAGCAGATTACCGGTCCGTTTCCGGCTTTCAGGTCGCCCTGCTCCTTTTTGTTGTACATCGGCGACTGGGTGTCGTGGGTTACGTCCGTACAAATTGCCAGATCGGGCTTCAACCTGCGGGCGATCATTTCTGCACCTCGCAGACCGATTTCTTCCTGTACTGCATTTACAACATACAATGTAAACGGAAGCTTCACATTGTTCTCGTGCAGCATGCGCGCCACTTCGGCGATCATGTAGCCGCCCATTCTGTTATCGAGCGCGCGGCCTACATAGTATTTCTCATTCAGTTCATCGAGCCCGTCGGCAAAGGTTACCACGGTACCGACATGAATGCCCATTTCAAAAACTTCATCTTTCTTGGCAGCACCTACGTCGATGAAAAGCTCGTGTACTTTGGGCACCTGGTCTTTGGCAACATCGCGCACGTGAATGGCAGGCCAGCCAAATACCCCTTTTACAACACCTTTTGCAGTATGCAGGTTAACCCGCATGGAAGGCGCGATAGCTGCATCCGAACCGCCGTTTCTGCGAACGTGAATGTAGCCGTCATCGGAAATATAATTTACAAACCAGGAAATTTCATCGGAATGCGCCTCAATCACTACTTTGTAATCCTGCCCAAGGCCGATTACACCGACAGCGGTACCATAAGTGTCAATTATTTCCTCTTCAATATAGGGCCTGATGTAGTCAAGCCAGATTTGCTGACCGATTGATTCGAAGCCGGTTGGCGATGCATTGTTTAGATACTTATAAAGAAAATCTACGCTCTTGTCTGCCATATTTTGATTTTAAAATTGCGACTAAAATGTACGTTTTCCCTTGAAGCGGATTGGCTTTCAGAGTACGTTATTAATCCCGCAAATACTTCAAGAAAGCCCAGAAACGCCTTTTTTCAAGATATGCCAGATCGGATTGATGCTGAAAAGCTTCCCGTTCAAAGGAAATATGAAGATAGGCTAAATAATGTTTTTTGTACTGAACCAGCCGTATAAAATATTCGGTGAAGTACCAGAGGTAGAAAACGATCAGCCCAAGCTCGATTTGTTGCTTCAAATGAATGCGCTCATGATTGATTAGGAACCGGCTGGGGGATTTATGTTTTAAAAAAATAAAAGGAAAAAAGGCCATAGCCTCAACCCAGAGGAAGGAAACAGTGAGGATAATGCCTTTGGGGGTCATGGCGTGGAGAGACTCGGCTGTGGGCTGTGGGTTGTTAGCTATTGGCTGTTAGCTATTAGCTAATTCTATACAAGAAAGCAGATGACTTTATAGAGAAGGACTAATAGCTAATAGCTAACAGCTAATAGCAAAAAAGAAGGACCGCCACGCTAATCAACCATGGCGATCCTTCCTTAACCAATTATACTTACTCCAAAAACCGGCTAATATCCAGTACTTCGAATTCCATTAAACCGGCTGGAACTTTGATCTCTGTTGTTTCGCCTACCTTTTTGCCCAGCAATCCTTTTCCGATCGGGGAACCTACCGAGATCTTGCCTGCTTTCAGATCGGCTTCTTCTTCTGATACCAGCGTGTATGTTACCTCCATTCCATTCTTACGGTTTTTAATCTTCACTTTGGAGAGAACGGAAACCTGGGAGTTATCGATTGCAGATTCGTCAATTACCCGGGCATTAGACAGGATTTCTTCCAGCTTGGCGATTTTCATTTCGTGCATTCCCTGCGCATCCTTTGCTGCGTCATACTCAGCATTCTCACTCAAATCTCCTTTGTCACGAGCCTCTGCGATTTGTGCAGCAATGGCCGTGCGGCCTTTGGTTTTCATATCATTCAGCTCATTCCTCAGCTTTGTTAATCCTTCTTCCGTATAGTATGAAATTTTAGCCATGACCTTATTTTGGTTTTAAGTCTTATTAAATTTTTGAATTGTCAGATAAAAAAAAAGAACGGCTCTAAGACCGCTCTACAAGAGTAACTACACTCGTAGAAAAAGGCTAGAAGACCTCGTCTTTTCGGTTACTATGTGATTTGGAGTACACCATATTTTGCTTTTAAGAACGACAAAAATAACAATATTTGTGAATGGTAACACCATAATTCTGCAAAAGCAGCAGGTCTCTATGTCAACATCACTAAGGATAATCTTCATGGGAACGCCCGATTTCGCGGTTCCAAGTTTACAAAGTCTGGTCGAAAGCAATTCTAATGTTGTAGCTGTGGTTACTGTGCCCGACAAACCCTCGGGCCGTGGCCAGAAGCAGACAGCTTCGCCGGTCAAAATCTACGCTGAGCAGCAGGGAATCCCTGTTTTGCAGCCCGAAAAGCTTCGCAACCCGGAATTTCTCGAACAATTGCGTGCATTCAATGCCGACTTGCAGGTGGTGGTCGCATTCAGGATGCTGCCCGAGGTGGTCTGGAATATGCCGCCAAAAGGAACGTTCAATTTGCACAGCTCGCTGCTACCGCATTACCGCGGCGCCGCACCGATCAACTGGGCGGTGATCAACGGGGAAACTGAAACAGGCGTCACGACTTTCTTTATCGAAAAAGATATTGATACGGGTAAAATCATTTTCCAGGACAAAGAGCCCATTTCTCCTGAAGATGATGCAGGAACTTTGCATGATCGATTAATGGAAAAAGGAGCTGCGCTGGTCGTGAAAACGGTAAAAGCTATCGAAGCAGGCGACTACCCACAGGTGCCTCAGGAAGAACCTGAAAATATCAGACTGGCACCAAAGATATTCCGTGAAACCTGCGAGATCGACTGGAACAATCCTTCCGTTGCCATACACAATTTTGTAAGAGGCTTATCACCCTACCCCGCCGCCTGGACTACCCTGAACGGACTCTCCTGCAAGATTTTCAAAACGACCCTGATCCATTCAGACGAGCCGGGAGAAGCAGGCGAATTCAGGACTGACCAGAAATCTTTTCTTCATATCAAAACAGGTGACGGCTGGATCGGGATTGAGGTTTTACAGCTGGAAGGAAAAAAGAAAATGCAAATCGGCGATTTCCTCAGAGGCTACCGGCTCTGAGCAGCTTAGTTGAAATATTTACACACTACAACACTATCATCATGGCCAACACTTACTCCCAGGTTCACCTGCATTTCGTTTTCACGCCAAAGCACCGCGCAGCACTGATTGATCCCGATTGGGAAGATGATTTGTACAGGTACATCACCGGCATAGTCCAGAAGAACAAGCACAAGATGCTTGCGATTAACGGAACTTCCGACCACGTGCACATGCTGATCGGACTTCAGATGACACAGAGTATCGCAGCATTAATGCAGGATGTCAAAGCTGATTCTTCACAATGGATCAATAGCCGGGGATATTGTGATTCAAGGTTTGAGTGGCAGGGAGGATACGGTGTATTTTCATATAGTAAATCGGCAGTAAGCAATGTAATCCGGTATATTCAAAGACAAAAAGAACATCATCGCAAAGTAGGCTTCCTCGACGAATACAAATCGATCCTGGAAAAGTTTGAAGTAGACTACAACGAAGCATATATCTTCAAAGCACCATCGTAGCGACAGGTGCCACCGATATTACGTCGCTACGCGACTTGCCGGGACTCAGCACATCTTTACCGATGTTGCGTCGCTACGCGACTGAGGGGACTCAGCACACCTTTTACCGATGTGGCGTCGCTACGCGACTGGTGGCGGGATCGAGAGCCTGCTTGTTACCGAGGTTTCATCGCTACGCGATTTATTTGCGTCGATCATCTGGCAGGAAGCAAGATGAAAGCTAAGAAGAAAGGTCGCCTAGCAATAGAAGAAGGCACAAACAAAGATTGCGTAGCGCAAAAAACACCTAAAAAGTGTTGTACAAACAAAAACTGCGTAGCAATAAAATACCTAAAGGGTATCAAAGAAAACAAAATCGCGCAGCAATAAAAGAAGGCACAAACAAAAAATCGCCTAGCAATAAAACACCTAAAAGGTGTCAAAGAAAACAAATCGCGCAGCGATAAAAGATGGTACAAACAAAAAATCGCAGAGCGATAAAACATTGGTAGATGAAAATAGGGATCGTAGTTGCAGTAGCCGATAACGGCGTTATTGGAAAAGATAATCAGTTGTTGTGGCGGTTGCCCGATGATTTGAAAAGGTTCAAACAGTTGACCCTGGGTCACCCGATGATCATGGGACGAAAAACATTCGAATCGATCGGTAAACCGCTCCCCGGGCGCACGTCCATAGTTGTGACCCGCAATGCAGATTTCGCTTCCGACGGCATTATGGTAGTCCACTCCCTGGATGAAGCACTCGAAGCTGCGCGGCAAATCGAAAACGAGGAAGCATTCATCATCGGCGGAGGTGAATTGTACAAGCAGGCGCAATCCATTGCCGACCGCTTGTATGTAACCGAAGTGCATACGGAGATCGAAGGCGACACCCATTTTCATGTTAACGATCCTTCCGCCTGGATCGAAACGGAACGTACTGTGCACGAGCACGACGATAAGCACGCATTTAAATTTGAATTCGTTAATTATTCAAAGAGACCTGATTAATAAGTATTTTTGCTGTCACGTAACCCATGTGACTCTATAAAAATGCAAGTATTAGTTGATACCCTGACTATCGAATTAAGTACCACACCTGTTGACAAGCGTCCCGTTTACATTACCGGTAACTTTTGCAAATGGCTGCCGGACCTCGAAGAATACAGAATGATGCTGGTGTCGCCGGGTAAATATACCTTTCAGTTTCCCGAAGACGCGGAGTTGATTTTCCCGGTTGAATACAAATACACCCGCGGAGGTTGGGACCAGGTTGAACTTGATCGCTTTGGCAATCCCTACGGAAACCGGGTGATTACGGAAAAAGATACCTTAATACAGGATACAGTACTGCGCTGGCAAACTGACGTTTTGAAAAAAACCGATATATCTCCCATTGTTGAGCTTGTTTCCGAAGCATTTGAAATTCCTCAGCTCGGCAAAACGCGCCGGGTACAGATCCTGCTCCCTCACGATTATTACGACCGCCCTGATCTATCATTTCCTGTTTTGTATATGACAGATGGGCAAAACCTGTTTGGCGAAGGATCAGAATATGGCAACTGGAGTATCGATAAGAGCTTGACCAAACTGGCCGGGGAAGATAAAGCCGGCGTGATTATAGTGGCGATCGACCACGGCAATGTAGACCGTATCATGGAATTTTCACCTTATACCAATCCGAAACTCGGGAAGGGACAAGGCGAGCTATTTATCAGGTTTATCACTGAAACATTGAAACCGCACATCGACGAGAAGTACCGTACCAAGCCCGACCGGCTTAATACAGGCATCGGCGGGAGTTCGGTAGGTGGCTTGCTGAGTATTTATGCTGCATTGATGTTTCCGCAGTTTTTTGGGAGAATTATGGCATTTTCACCATCCTTATGGATTTCCCAGCGCATCTATTTTGACGTAATCCACTTTTTCGAGCCTTTTGCCACACGCATTTACCTATACGCAGGTGGAAAAGAAGGCTCCAACATGATCCCGAACTTCAATAAGTTAACAGAAGCTCTGGAAAATCAGCGATTTGGCTACGATCGGGTACAGATAAAAACCAGCACCAATCTCAAAGCAGATCACAGCGAAAAACATTGGAGCAAAGAATTCCCAATCGCATTGAAGTGGCTTTTTTTTGGAGAGTAAGAAAGAAGGAGGAAGGAGAAAAGGGAGGATGGAGGAAGGAAAGCGCTTGTCAGTCTGAGCGGAGTCGAAGGCACGGTGCAAGATGTCTTCGACTCCACTCAGACTGACAAAGTCGCCCCTTCCTCCATTCTCCTTCTCAAAGAATATACTGACTCAGATCGCGGTTTTTTACTAAATGCGATAGCTTTTCTTTCACCATTTCTGCGGTAACAGTGATTTGAGAGTCTGCGCCGATCACGTCAGGGATATCGAACATAAAATCATTCAAAAGCAGGCTCATTACTGTTTGCAGGCGTCTTGCTCCGATGTTTTCAACTTCGCTGTTCACCTCAAAAGCAATCTTCGCCATTTCACGCAGCGCGCCATCTTCAAAAATCAGCTCTACTCCTTCCGATTCCATCATCGCCTCATACTGCTTTGTCAATGCATTCTTGGGCGTTTTCAGGATCTGGTAGAAATCTGATTCTGTCAAACTGTTCAGCTCTACGCGTATCGGAAACCGGCCTTGCAGCTCGGGGATCAGATCCGAAGGTTTCGAAACGTGAAATGCACCGGCTGCTACAAACAGAATATGGTCTGTATTGATAACACCATGTTTTGTATTCACCGCACTGCCTTCCACGATGGGGAGCAAATCGCGTTGTACACCTTCGCGGCTTACATCCGGCCCACCGCCGCCATTTGATCTGCTTGAAGCGACTTTGTCAATTTCATCTATAAAGATAATACCCAGATTCTCGGCTTTTTTGATCGCTTCCAGCTTCACCTCGTCCATATCAATCAGCTTGGACGCTTCTTCATCGAGCAGCAGCTTACGGGCTTCCTCTACGGTTACCTTCCGCTTTTTACCCCTGCGCGGCATCATATTACCGATCATTTCCTGGATATTCATCATCGACACGTCATCGACAGTACCTCCGATCATACCTACATTCGGCATTTGATTTTGCTGTACCTCAATTTCGATTTTCCGGCTGTCCAGCTCACCGTTCCTGATCTTTTCTCTGAAACGTTCACGTGTACGCTGGTTCAGTTCGCCATCGTCTTCCGGCATATCGTCTGCGCCGCCTTCAGGGCGTACGCGGGGTATGCCGGAGCCGTGCACCGGCGGAATAAGCGCATCAAGAATAATGTCTTCAACAGCCTGTTCGGCTTTGATCTTCACTTCCTCTTTCTTCTGCATCCGTACCATTCCAACAGCCTGCTCCACCAGGTCGCGCACCATACTTTCCACGTCGCGGCCCACGTAACCTACTTCGGTAAACTTGGAAGCTTCTACCTTCACAAAGGGCGCATCTGCTATTTTCGCGAGCCGGCGTGCTATCTCTGTCTTTCCTACCCCGGTGGCCCCGATCATTAATATGTTATTCGGAATAATTTCCTTTTGAATATCTGCAGGGCTGTTCATTCTTCTCCACCTGTTCCGCAATGCGATCGCAACGTTCCGCTTTGCGTCATTTTGTCCGATTATGTACTGGTCAAGCTCAAAAACGATTTGGCTGGGAGTCAGGCGATTTAAGTGTTCAGTCATTTTAATGTGTATCGATTGTTATAATAATGTCAGTATAAAAGCTGGTTTAAAGGAATAAAGCAGCATAAAAATGGCAAAAGTCGACTAGCGCCAAACCTGATGCATTTGCCTGGATGCAAAAAGAACTATGCCGGTACAAAATGTCATACTGCGGTCATTTGCAATTCTTGATTGATTCTGTTCTTCTTAGACGCCCTTCCATTACATTTGTCACGGTTTCGCATCAAAGAATTCTTTTATATCAGCTCAATGAAAAAAAACTGCTATTACCTTTTACTTTTTCTGTTAAATGCCTCCGTGCTCTTCGGACAATCGGCTGAAAAGCCAAAGCCTGTTGACTATGTAAACCCGCTGATGGGTACCCAATCTAAATTCAGCTTGTCGGCCGGTAACACTTACCCTGCTATTGCACTTCCCTGGGGGATGAACTTCTGGATGCCGCAGACCGGCAAAATGGGTGACGGATGGAGCTATATGTACGATGCCGAGAAAATCAGGGGATTCAAGCAAACGCACCAGCCAAGTCCCTGGATCAATGATTACGGCCAATTTTCGATCCTGCCGATCACCGGAAAATTGAAGATCGACGAGGAGAGCCGCGCAAGCTGGTTTTCTCACAAAGCCGAGACAGCCAAGCCGCATTACTATAAAGTGTACCTGGCCGATTACGACGTCACCACTGAAATTGCTCCGACCGAAAGAGCTGCGCAGTTCCGTTTTACATTCCCGGAATCGGATAGTTCATATGTGTTGCTTGATGCATTTGACAGAGGATCTTATGTAAAAATCATCCCTGGCGAACGTAAAATCATTGGTTATACCACCAAAAACAGCGGCGGTGTTCCTGCCAATTTCAAAAACTATTTTGTTCTGGTTTTTGACAAAGCATTTACATTTTCTTCTGCCTTCCGCGGCAAGCAACTGGCGAAGGATACTTTGGAGCTGAAAGCAAATCACGTAGGCGCAGTAATCGGATTTAAAACCAAAAGAGGTGAAAAAGTAGTCCTCAAAGTAGCTTCGTCTTTCATTAGTCCCGAACAGGCTGAGCTCAACCTGCAACGCGAGCTCGCAAATGACAGCTTCGACGTTACAAAAGCCAAAGGCGAGAAAATCTGGAATGATGAACTTTCCAGGATTCAGGTGGAGGGTGACAATATAGACGAGATCCGGACTTTTTACTCCTGCCTCTATCGGGTGCTCTTGTTCCCGAGGAAGTTTTACGAGCTGGATAAAGCCAACAAAGTAGTGCATTACAGTCCTTACAATGGCGAGGTAAGGCCGGGTTATATGTTTACAGACAATGGTTTCTGGGATACATTCCGGGCGGTTTTCCCATTCTTTACGCTGATGTACCCAACCCTGAACGGACAGATCATGGAAGGTTTGGCCAATGCATACGACGAAAGCGGCTTCCTGCCTGAATGGGCCAGCCCTGGTCACCGCGATTGTATGATAGGATCCAACTCGGCTTCGCTCATTGCCGATTCTTACGTGAAAGGGATCCGTGGGTACGATATCAATAAGCTGTATGAAGCGATCCTGAAAAACACTGAAAATGCAGGACCGGTAAGTTCAGTGGGCCGGTTTGGACATGAATATTACAACGAGCTGGGCTATGTGCCCTACGATGTAAAAGTGAATGAAAATGCGGCACGTACATTGGAGTATGCGTACGCTGACTTCTGTATTTCGCAGCTGGCAAAAGAATTGAAAAAACCTCAGAAAGAGGTAGATCTGTACCTGAAAAGAAGCCAGAACTACCGTAACCTGTTTGATCCCGAAACCAAATGGATGCGCGGTAAAAACAAGGACGGTCAGTTTCAGAAACCTTTCAATCCGTTCAAGTGGGGCGATGCATTTACCGAAGGAAACAGCATTCACTATACCTGGTCTGTGTTCCAGGATGTGAAGGGGCTGATCGGACTAATGGGCGGACGTGAGGCTTTTGTGCAGAAACTCGATACCGTTTTCACATTACCTCCTATTTTCGACGACAGCTACTACGGATTCCCGATCCACGAGATCCGTGAGATGCAGATCATGAATATGGGTAACTATGCGCACGGCAACCAGCCGATCCAGCACATGATTTACCTGTACAACTATGCCGGCGCGCCGGATAAGGCTCAGTACTGGTCGAGGCAGGTAATGCGCAGGTTGTACCAGCCTTCGCCCGACGGATACTGCGGAGACGAGGATAATGGGCAAACTTCTGCCTGGTACGTTTTTTCTTCACTTGGTTTCTATCCGGTAACACCTGGCACAACACAATACGTAATCGGCTCGCCGCTTTTCAAAAAAGCTACGCTGACAATGGAGAATGGAAAGAAGTTTACGATACAGGCACCTGAAAACAGCGGGTCCAATATCTATATCCAGGCAGCTAACCTCAATGGAAAAAGCTATGGGAACACCTATCTGGAACACGCTGACATTCAAAAAGGAGGCACAGTGCAGTTTAACATGGGCAGCAAACCATCCAAAACATGGGGAACCAAGCCGGAAGCAGCACCGTTTTCGTTGACGAAATGACTTCGGCTATCAGCCGTCGGCTTTCGGCGGTTAGCTGTTAGCTGTTAGCTGTTAGCTGTTAGCTGTTAGCTGTTAGCTGTTAGCTGTTATCAAAATTGGATACGCTTAAAGAAGTTCAAACTAATGCTGAAAGCTATGATTTTCTAAATTAAAAAAAGCTGAAAGCCGATTTCCGACAGCCGACAGCCAAAATATTTTCATCCTAACTAAACGCTGAAAAGCCGACGGCTGACTGCCGAAAGCCGATAGCCCCAAAAACCATGCAATACCGCAAAGTTGGAAACTCTGATCATCCTGAAAAACCGGATCTTGAATTGTCTGTGATCACATTTGGCGCCTGGGCAGCAGGTGGATGGATGTGGGGCGGTTCTGAACGGAACGATGCCGTGAAGGCTATCCGCGAATCGTTTGACGTAGGTGTTACCTCTATTGATACAGCGCCCGTTTACGGACAAGGTCTCAGCGAAGAGATTGTTGGAGAGGCAATTGAGGACATTCCCCGTGACAAAGTCCAGATACTTACCAAATACGGTATGCGCTGGGATGTTGCGCAAGGCGATTTTGCCATGCACAGCAAAAACAATGAGGGAAAAGATATTGACATTTATAAGTATGCTGCAAAAGACAGTATTATTAAAGAATGTGAAGACAGCCTGACCCGCCTCGGCACAGACTACATTGATCTTTACCAAATTCACTGGCACGACAAAACCACACCCATTGAACAAACAATGGAGGCGGTAAGCCAGCTGATCCAGCAGGGAAAAGTGCGTTATGCAGGTGTGTGTAACTATGATGTGGAGCTCATGCGCGAAGCATCGAAGTACATTAACCTCGTTTCTGATCAGGTTCCTTACAGTATGGTCAAAAGAGAGATCGAGAAGGAGCTTGTACCCTATTGCATTGAACATGAAAAAGCGATTCTGGCTTACAGCCCGATGGAACGTGGCTTATTGACCGGCAAAATGAAGCCCGGCCACCAATTTGCTGAAAATGACCACCGCGCTTCCCTGCACTTTTTTAAAGACGAAAACCTGAAACGCGTAGATTCATTCCTGGCGAAGATCAAACCGATCGCCGATGATAAGAACGTGTCGCTTGGTCAGCTTGTTCTGAAATGGACCATTCAGCAGCCTGGCATTACCATCGCACTGGCTGGCGCACGCGATGCAAAGCAGGCACTTCAAAATGCCGCTGCGGCTGACATTGTACTGAGTACTGACGAAATCAATACCATTACAGCACACTTAAATGAGCTGGAACTAGTTAAATAAGAGCAAGCGCGCTGCATTCACAGCGCGCTTCTTTTTCACTACATTTATTATCCAACAGTTAACCCCAAAAACCAAGCTTTTTATTCACCATAACCTATGAACGGAAAAACTTCTATTCTAAAAAAGTACCTCCCTGTCGCACTGGGAGGTTTGTTAATGACGGCCTCTGTGGGCCTGATGAGCTACAACAATGCAACTGACAGCCCGAAGAAAAGTATTGCTGAGTCTGACCTGAAAGTGGACACTGTTGCAACCGGGCTTACTATGCCGTGGGCTTCTGCTTTACTGCCAAACGGTGACCTTCTGGTAACAGAGCGCGGCGGTAAATTGCGGCTCGTTTCGAAAGGACAGCTGGATGCCACACCTATATCAGGTATCCCGGAAGTTTGGTACAAAGGCCAGGGCGGCTTGCTTGACATTGCTTTGCACCCGGACTATAAAACAAACGGCTGGATTTACATCAGCTATTCTTCTCCTAAAAAAGATGGAGAAGAAGGTGACGATGGCGGAGCAAATACCGCATTAATGCGCGCGAAACTGAAAGGGAAAGAACTGACAGACATTCAGCAGCTGTTCAAGGCGATTCCGAATGTAAAGGGTAATGTACACTTCGGTGGTCGCATTGTTTTTGATAAAAAAGGCTACGTATTCCTTTCTTTGGGCGAAAGAGGCCAGAAGGAAAACTCTCAGAATCTGGGTAAGGACCAGGGAAAAGTAGTTCGTCTGTTTGAAGATGGTAAAATTCCTACTGATAACCCGTTTGTAAAAACAGCAGGCGCAAGACCTGAGATCTGGACCTACGGACATCGTAACCCGCAAGGAATGGTGATCCACCCTACTACCGGCGTAATCTGGGAGCACGAGCATGGACCACAAGGTGGTGACGAGCTGAATATCGTTGAAAAAGGCAAAAATTACGGCTGGCCGCTCATTACTTACGGTATCGATTACGACAACAGCATTATCTCAAAAGATACTGCAAAAGCAGGAATGGAGCAGCCGGTTATCTTCTGGAGACCGTCTATCGCACCTTGCGGAATGACTTTCGTGACCAGCGATAAGTTCAAGGATTGGAAAGGTGACCTGATCGTGGGCTCATTGAAATTCATGCAATTGCACCACCTGACCATCAAAGGCAACAAGGTGACCAAACGTGAAGTGATTTTTGACAAAATTGGCCGGGTACGCGACGTGCGCCAGGGTTGGGATGGCAATATCTATGTCGTTCTTGAAAACTCCGGTAAAGTGGTGCGTATCAGTCCGAAAAGCTAGTTAATACATGAAAATTATCCTGACATTACTTTCGGCAGTGATCTTTTGCTCAGCCGTTTTCCCGCAGCAGGATGACGAGCTTGCCAAAAGCATTGAGCGTGGTAAAATGGTTTATTCCGAGAATTGCATTACCTGCCACATGGGAACCGGTGAGGGTGTTACAGGCACTTTCCCTCCCCTGGCCAAGTCGGATTACTTCATGAAAACACCTGAAAACGGGATCAAAGCCGTCAAGTTTGGGTTAATGGGGAAAATCAAGGTGAATGGAGTGGAATACGACAATATGATGCCCAACCCCGGGCTCGGCAACGACGAGATTGCCGACGTGATGAACTACATCATGAACTCCTGGGGCAATTCTTCTGACAAAAAGATGGTTACCGAGAAAATGGTAGAAGAGGTAGAAGAGAAAAAGTAGCTCTTCCTTCGAATGGGACAAAGCCGCACAGTCGACCTGACTGTGCGGCTTTTTTATTTGGAAAAAAAACAGGATATCACCTTCCGCAGCCGCACTTTATTATTTTAAATAAATCTAAATAAAAACTTGTGTTGAAAAATTCCGCGTTTCATCTTTGCGACTCATTAACTCAAAAGTCCAATTACACTTAGATGAAAAAGGTATACATTCTTATCTTATTTCTATTGTCGACGGCCGTAGCGTTTGCGCAAAATGGCAGAGTCTCAGGGCAGATACTGAGCTCCGACGGTCAGCCTGCCGAGTCTGTTTCGGTCGGCATCAAAGGATCTTCAAAAGGCGCGGTTTCGGACGTTCAAGGAAAATTCACAATTGAGCGCGTTAAACCAGGCTCGCATATTCTGCTGATCAGTTTTGTGGGATCGGCTACTCAGGAAAAACCGGTTGATGTTGTCGCCGGAGAAACCACGGAAGTATCATTTACCCTGGCCGAAAGTGCAAACGAGTTGCAGGAGGTGATTGTAAAGGGGGGTAATACCTACAAAAACGATAATTTATCGTCCAGCCTTAAACTGCTCACACCCATTCTCGAAACGCCGCAGAACGTTCAGGTAGTCACTTCCAAAGTGCTGGAAGACCAGCAGATTATCAGTATGAGTGATGGTTTGATCCGCAACGTAAGTGGTGCGGCGCGCCTCGAACACTGGGGTGATATGTATACCAATATCGTTATGCGTGGCTCGCAGATACAGGCTTTTCGCAACGGATTCAATGTAGTGAACTCGTTTTGGGGGCCATTGACCGAGGATATGAGTTTTGTAGACCACATTGAATTTGTAAAAGGACCAGCGGGGTTCATGCTGGCAAACGGCGACCCGAGTGGTTTGTATAACGTAGTAACCAAGAAGCCTACCGGCGAAACGAAAGGAGAAGCTTCATTTACAATCGGCAGCTACGATCTGTACCGCGCGACGCTTGATCTTGACGGGAAGCTGAGCAAGGATGGGAAATTCCTTTACCGCCTCAATCTCGCTGGTCAGAACAAAGGTTCTTTCCGGCCAAACGAATACAATAACCGTTACAGCATCGCACCTGTTATTACTTACCAGATTGACGAGAAAACGAAGCTGACCGCAGAGTACGCATTGCAATACGCCAAAATGACGGACGTAGGCTCTTTCTACGTATTCTCTCCCGAAGGATATGCAACCCTGCCAAGGGAATATACCTCAACGCCCACCGGACTCAATCCGACCAAAATCACAGACCACAGCATTTTTGTCAATCTGCAGCACGAGTTCAATGCAGACTGGAAAATCACCGGTCAGCTGGCTTACCTGAATTACAAAATGGCCGGCAGCAGCCAGTGGCCGAAGCTGGTCAATGAGGACGCGACCATTCAGCGTGGTGTAGGATTGTGGGACGCCAAGAGCGAAATGACGCTCGGACAGGTTTTTATAAATGGTAAAGTGAATACAGGAGGCGTGGTACACCGCCTGCTGGGAGGTATTGATGTAGGTACGAAGGAATATTTTGCAGATTGGTCACAGTCGCTCGCACTTGATAAACTGAACGGGCTTTTCGATCAGAAAAATCCTTTCTACGGAGTTCCCAACAATGGTTATCCTGTTTTTGACCGCTCATTGAACCTGGAAGCGCGGGCTGTTGCGGCCGGTGGTTTAATGGACCAAAAGTATACGGGCTTGTACCTGCAGGATGAGCTCGGGTTTATAGACAATAAGATCAGGCTGACGATTGCCGGGCGCTACACCAATCTGAGCCAGGCACAATGGGGCGCTGCGCCGGATAAAGCCAAGCATTTCACACCCCGCCTCGGGTTAAGTATTTCAATCAGTAAAAACACGTCGGTATATGCACTTTACGACCAGGCATTTTTGCCGCAGTCGGGCCGTTTGAGCGGTGGCGGGAAGGTACAGCCGATTACCGGCAATAATACCGAGTTCGGTTTGAAGAGAGACTGGGCCAATGGGCGCTGGAACACGACGCTTGCATTCTACCGCATTCTTAAAAGCAATGAGCTGACGGGCGACCCTACCAAGCCCGCCAACTCAGGTTTCAGCGTGGAACTTGGTCAGAAAAGAGCGCAGGGAATCGAATTTGACCTTCGCGGAACGATCCTGCCGGGCTTGAACCTGACTGCCAATTACGCTTATACCAATTCCGAGGTGACCAAAGTGACAAACGGCGTGGAAGTGGCCAAAGTGGGAGATCCGGTTCCAGGCTTTGCAAAACATACTGCCAATGGATGGTTGGGTTATAAAGTTCAGAATGGAGCGCTGAAAGGTGCAGGAATTTCCGGCGGCTTCACCTACCTGGTCGACCGTGCTACCTCCACGTGGAGCAATACAGACGCTACTTACAACCTTCCTGATTACTTCAAACTGGATGGTGGCCTATTCTGGGAAAAAGATAAGATCCGCCTTACACTGAATGTATTCAACATCCTTGACAAATACCTGTACACGGGTGGTACTTACAATTTTTCAACCTCCGAAGGAGACCCGATTACCTCGTATTACTGGCAGGCTGAGCCACCGAGAAACTATCGTCTGAGCGTGTCCTATAAGTTTTAAGTGAATTTCATGAAGTTGCAAAAACGGTTCGGGCTTATAGCCTGAACTGTTTTTATAAAGAATCCTCACCTGATTTGAAACACTGTTATGGTTGCATTTTACCTGATCCTGCTGGGCGTGTACTTCCATTATTCCAGATCGAAGTATTGTCCCTCCTACCTCATCAAAATTCCGGTAAAGAGCGCCAGGATAGCAGGTAATGTGCTGCTCCTGGCCGGAACTGTGCGCTTTGTTTACCACGAAGAATGGGCGAGCGGATTATTGCTTTCACTAGTGGCCTGCGGACTTGCGATGACATTGATCCCGTTTACAGCGGTTTTAGGAAAGCGTTATTTTATCATATTAACGGTACTCGTCCACATCCTGCTAGTCGCCGACATTTTCACTTATGCCAGCTAAAAAGGAATACCTGACCACCCGCGGACAGCGCGCATTGAAAATCACGGCCGGACTGCTCGGCGGCTATTTTCTTTCTCTCGCCATCCATTTGTTTGCTGCCGCATTGCTTCCATTCAAATCCGAAGTGATGATGACCGCAACCTTCTCCCTTTTCATTCTCTGGGTTGCGTTTATGGTACTGGCTTTTGCTGCCAGGAGCGGCCTAAAAGTGTGGGGATACTACCTGCTTGCGATTTCTGTTTTGTCCGCATTCACCTATTTTCTCCGATAGTTATGAAGCTACAAGGTCTTTCAAACCGGCTGTACAACATATTTTTCCACACGCACACCGTGTCGGGCATTGTACTGAGCTTTGGGTTGTATGTGATATTCTTTGCAGGGGCATTTTCCCTTTTCAAGAGTGAATTTTATCAATGGGAAAATCCGGTCGCGAGGCAGAAGCTAACTGAACCTATCGATTACAATCAGGTACTTTCTGCATTGAAAAAAAACAATCCGCGGTTTGACTTCACCGAAGATATCACCGTGCGCATTCCGTCGGAGAAAGAACCGCACATGATGATCTACGGACATTTAACTGTACCAAAAGGTAAACCGGAAGAGCATTACAGCACCGCATACTCGCCGCAGACTAAAACATTCAGCGAAGAAGGAACATCAACAACAGGTGAAACGCTTTACCGCTTGCACTTTTTTGATCAGGTGCCTTTTTACATCGGCCGATATATCTCTGGCTTCGTTGCGCTGTTTTTCCTGTTCGCCACGATCACCGGGGTACTGGTGCACTGGCGTAATATCTTCTCCAAGTTTTACGGGTTTTCGGTCAAAGGAACCTGGAAACAGATCTGGACCAATGCACATACGGTATTCGGGATGATCGGGTTACCCTTTCAGCTGATGTACGCAGTGACCGGGGCCTTTTACATGCTTTCCATCCTGATTTTACTACCAGTGGTGATGGTGTTTTATGGCGGCGACCAGAAGAAGGTATTTGAAATGATCAGACCAAGCGAAGGTATCGCTATCAATGCGAATGCTCCGACCCGTACATTCACACCAGGTATTTCAGCAATCCTGGAAGATATTCAGCAAAAGCATCCTGACCTGCATTTCAGATTTTTACAACTTAAAAACTACGACAGGGAAGACGCGCTCCTTACCCTCGCCATGTCCAATGACCGGTCCTTCACAAGCGACGGTTACATTTCCGTAAGGTTAAAAACGGGACAAACAGAACTTGATCTTTTGCCCGGAAAGAAAAACTATACACAGTCGGTACTGTTTGGCATTGCCAAACTGCATTTCGCCACATTCGGTGGATTTTTATTGAAAAGCATCTACTTCCTGCTGGCACTTTTTACCTGTTTTGTAATTATCAGCGGCATATTGTTGTGGAAGGAAGCACGTAACAAGAAGAATTATACCACAGAACAAAAGCGCTTTCATCACCGGGTTACCATGGTCTACCTGGCTATTTGCTTCTCCCTTTTTCCGGCGGTTGCAATCTTATTTAACAGTGAGTTGCTGATGCCTGCATTGAAAAATCATGTATTCCTGGTTAATACAACCTTTTTCGTATCGTGGCTGGTACTGGCGGTAGTCAGCCTGCTTTTCAGGACAGAAGCCCGGCTTACCTGGTTCAATTTACTGGCGGGAGGCGCATTCTCGGTTCTTATACCATTTGTAAATGGCATTACAACTAAAGACTGGTTTTGGAAAATGCTGGGCGAAGGCAATCTGTATGTAGCTTTTACAGACCTATTCTGGCTTGCTACAGGAATTACGTCACTTGCACTCGCCGGAATGATGCATAACAGTCCAGCAAAAATTCCGGCGCAGGCCGGAGAGCAAGGGGGATTTGTAAAAAAGAAGGCTCTTCAATTGTAGCGATCAAACCGCGTGAGACAGCATGAGCTGCGCGCCTTTGTTGAATTGCGTGTTCAGATCTTCATAAACATCGTGCGCCGTTTTACCGGGATCAAATTCCTGACCGACAGTTGTAAAAGATTGCATATCTGAGAATTGCTCGTAAATGCCCAGCGCTTTCAGCCCGATCATCGCCGCGCCTACTGCTCCGGTTTCCACAGTTTCATTCAGCTTTACTTTGATCCCGAAAACATCAGAAAGCATTTGAACCCAAACCGCACTCCTGGCAAATCCACCATTGGCGTAAATGGTTTTAATAGTCTGCATATCAGGCAGGATTTTAGCAATGCCATAAAGATTTAGCATAATCCCTTCCATAACAGCACGCGCAAAATGGGCGCGTGTATGCGATATATCAAGGCCCGAAAACCCGCCTCTCACCGTAGAGCTCCACAGCGGCGCCCGCTCTCCCAGTAAGTAAGGATAAAATAGCAGCCCGTCAGCCCCGGCCGATACTTCGGAAGCTTCTTTGATCACTGCATCAAACTCTTCATTTGGGAAAAATGTATTAACCAGCCACTCAAAAATGACCGCGCCATTGTTGGAAGGCCCACCTACGATGTAGGTTTTCTCATCCAGCAAATAGCAGAAAGTCTGCATTAACGGATCTGAATAAGGTTTATCGGAGCAAATCCGAACCGCCGCGCTGGTACCGATCGTAACTGCCATTGAGCCGGGACTGATCGCCCCGCTGCCGAGGTTTGCCAGACAGCCGTCGCTCGCGCCCATGATGAGCTTGGTGCCCGCCGGCAATCCCGCAGAATTTTTGCCTGGGATTTCTTCAATGTGGTAAGGCGAGACTGCTTTTGAAAGCTTCTCCGTCTTCAATCCCAACTTTTTCAAGGTATAAGCATCCCACTGCAATTCGCGGATATTGAACATACCCGTGGCCGATGCAATGGAATAATCGATCAGAAACGCGCCGGTGAGGCGATAGATCACGTATTCCTTGATACTTACAAATCGTTTTGCCTTGCGGTATATTTCCGGCTCATTCTTTTTGAACCACAACAACTTACACACCGGCGCCATCGCGTGAATGGGGGTACCGTTGTTGTTATAAATCTTCTTTCCGATTTGCGAAGCGCGCAATTTGACGGCAATATCGGAACTCCGGTTGTCGGCCCAGATAACCAGCGCGGTCAGGTGTTTTCCATTTGCATCCAATGCCAGAACACCGTGCATGGCAGCACTGAACGAGATTCCAAGAAGCTCATTGCTTTTGCCAACCTCCTGCGTAACTTTTTTCAATGTATTGCAAACAGCCTGAAAAATCTCCTCAGGATCTTCTTCACTCCAGTCCGGCTTGGGATGGTTCATTTCATAACCTTCACTGTGAACAGCCAGGATATTACCCGTAACTGAATCAAAAGCAACGGACTTGGCGTTTGTTGTGCCGATATCACAACCGATCATGTAGGGCATTGCACGTCATTTTAGCAGCAGCAGGATCAGTTTTTGAATCGGATTAGCCGCAAATTTTACTCAAGCAAAACTATGGAATAACAACTGTTATCAAAAAAACAGTCCCAAAAACCAGAAACTTGGGCAGTAATTATTATTTTCGCGAAGGAATCGATCTCAATAATAGCTTTATAAAATGTCTGAAACACCACATACCGAAACCACCGGATTATCCAGCTTTGCATACGTTGCTGCATTTGTAATCCTGTTTGTTATCCTCGCAGTATTTGCAGATTTGTTCGTTTTCATCGTCGGAACAATCGGGCTTGTGGTCACTTTTGCCGCATTCTACCGTGACAACAGCCACGACGCCGGGCACCACTGACATACTGCCGGCTGATAACAGCAACATTACCGAATGGCCAGCTCCGGAAGTGCCTGAATCACTTCCCACGAGAGCTGGCCATTCTCTTTATCCACTGTCCAGCACTCTTCGTACACACAGGTATCTTCCAGATCACGATACTCTATATTCAGGTTTTCGCCTTTCAACTGCATTCTCGCAAAACCATTGTAGCCGAGTGAATGCCTTTTGATCACAGTTCTTACGCGGCGATCGTACAGACTGATTTTACCGATATCCTTCGGATCGGGCATTTTGATCTCTACCGGCAAGCCACCGTGCCCAATGCACCGGCCGTAGGCGACAGGTCCGTTCCCATTTTTTACTTTTTCATAAATAACCAATCTGTGATCGTGGCCCCACAGCCAGATCACCGGCCTTTCCGCTTCACCAAGTAACTCCCTGATCTGTTCACCAGGCTTTACATACTCCTCCCGGAATGCAGATAAATAAGGATGGTGACTCAGAAAAACCAATCCGCGCTTGTCATTTACATCACCCAGCCTGACTACGTCACGCAGCCACGCGAGCTGTTCTTTTCGCAGGTGACAATCAGGCGGCGAAATGATTTCCAGCAGCGGCCGCCCTACCGAAGTATAGCCGGTATCAATCCCTATAATCCGCCAATGCGCATTTTCAAGACAAAAGAAACCTGCCTGCTGTGTTTTCTTCACTTCTCCGTCCAACGCATACATGGCCGGCAGCAGGTGTTGAAAGTAGGCGTTTCCATTGGAGTACATCTCGTGATTTCCCGACAATGCGAGACTCCCGGACGCACCATAGTACCAGGAAGCGTGCGGTGCCGTAAAGTTCTCTTCAATTTCTTTGGGCGTTCCTACGAAGTAGATATCCCCCATGTGAATGGTATAATCAGGCGCGTACCGCGAAACTAGGTTGGCTACTTTGTCAGACTCAGCAGTATCACTCGCCCAGTCGGACATCAATGCAATGCTGATCCCCTCGCGGGACGGAATGGAGGATTGCAGGGGATATATGCCGGTGTCGCCATTCTTGGGATATGCCTGGTACGGGTGGCGCGGTCCAAACCGGCTTTTAAGGTAATGCCAGGCGAAATCGATCAGGTTTGTTTTGAAAAACTCGGAGATCACATTGGTTGCCGAAGCTGTGTCTTTGACCCGCTTTTCATAAAGTTCAAGCTGGACCTTTGCGTGGTTTTCGGCCTCGCTGTGACCAAGGTCCAGGTATTTTTGTGCACGCTCTTGGGGAGTTTCAGGCATAATCTGTAAATACAATTGGCAAATTGCAGTATCTCAAAAATCCGTTCCGGTGGATACCAGCCTTTATCCCGCAATAAAATGATTAATCGGTGAAAATGCACCTGAGGAACGGCATTGGGACACCGAAACCTGCCGAAAGTTAATTAGTCTCCGCTCTTGTTGACAATCGTACCACTTAAAGCTACCTTTCGGGCGTTTTTTTAACCACCAAAACAAAATCGAATGAAACAAATCACTATCATCTGTTTAATGCTGCTGACAACCTGCTCAGTATTCGCGCAAAGTACCATCACAAAGCAGGTTAAGGATTGGGAAAGAGCCAAAGCCTACACGAAAGCATATCTGGACGCCATGCCGGAAGACGGTTATGCATTCAAACCTACGCCTGAGATCCGCTCCTTCGCCGGACAAATGGACCACCTGGCCGACGCCAACATTGGATTTATAGCATCAGCAACCGGCAAAAAAGGACCACTTGAAGGATCTGCAGAGAAAATGGCTGACCAATCAAAAGCGTCTGTCACCAAAGCTGTAATGGCGAGCTACGATTTTGTAATTACATCTTTACAAGGTGTAGCCGAAGCTGACTGGAACAAAAGCGTGAAGGTTTTTGGCAGGGATATCACATTGGGAGAGGCTTTCGAGAAAGCATTTGAACACCAAACCCACCATCGCGGACAAACCACACCTTACATTCGGATGAAAGGTGCAACTCCGCCGCAGGAGATGTTATTTTAAAAACAAAGAGGGTCGGCATGCCGACCCTCTTGTTTTGTACCATCTATTTGCATTAAGCTTTTGCCTTGCTTTTCAGATTATAAAGGCTGAGTGCTATGAAACTGTAAACTTTCATGGCAAATCCCGGTACGACGAAGTCACGTATCACCTCCTTTTTCTTTTCAGGGGCCGGCTCGGCCAGGGAAAGATATTTCAGCGCATATTTCAACCGCGGCCAGTATGTATTGCCGTATTCTTTTGAAAACAGCAGCTTGTAATAATATACGCTCAGGTTTTTCTTGATACGATCATCATACTTGTAGTTCAGCTCCTTGTTGATGTTCTCGTACAGCTGAATGCGGTTGAAAAGGAAATCGGCACCGTAATGGTTGTCGGCAAAACTGGCCCCTCCCCTGTTTTTCCTGTAAACCGACATTACTTCATCGATATAGCCGATCGGTCCGCGTGTTGCGAACATGATATTACGCGGGATATCTCCGCTGGTTGACAGGTTAGTCCATTCCGGATCAGGGTTTTTCGCAAAATCCTCTCTCCTGAACATCAGGCTGGAAGTCGCTATGAAACAAAGTTCATCCTCCCCGATCAGATCGTCTACTGTTATCTCAGGTTTTTTCAGGGTATTCACCAGGTAAGGCGGCGCTGCATTGTCGTCGAAAATGACGCGGGCATTATGGTAACAAGCGGAGTAATGCGGATTTGCATCCAGCATGTCCACCTGCTTTTGAAGCTTGAACGGCGAAATCAGATAATCGTCGCCGTCAAACTGGGCGATATACTCCCCTTTTGCGGCAGCGAAGGTGGACAGTGCATTGTATTTACCATTGAGGCCCATATTCTTCGGGTGCAGCAACAGCCTGATTTGATCGGGGTAACGTTGTTGGTATTCCTTCAAAATAGCCGCTGTGTTATCCTTCGAATTATCATCACCCACCACAATTTCGAAGGGAAATGTAGTTTGCTGCATCAGAATAGAATCCAGCATTTGGGCTACAAACTTCTCGTGGTTATAGGTAACAACGCAGACGCTTACTTTTATCATAGTCACTTCATCATCAATTTGGGCATTCACCGGGGGCAAATTTAGCGCATTTATTTATCAATCGCCGAACCTGCCGATTTAGCGGCGGTAACGCATACTCACGTCCCGTCGGCTGTTCAAGCAACCTTTTATACTCAAAATAAATTCAGAACAGCGAACCTGCTCACCGGAATGCTCTATTTTTGAACAAACACAAGCAGTATGATCGAATCCACACAATCTGAAACCAAGCCTTTATTCCGCACACCTGCAATTTTCAGTCAGTTCACGAATGTGGTAGCGGCTGAAAGTACCAGGCACGGAGGTGTGAGCCCCGCGCCATTCCATTCACTTAACCTGGGCGGAACGCAGGATAGTTATGAAAATGTACTTGAAAACAACAAGCTCTTTTTTGAGGCTTTGCATATTCCTTTTGTTACAGTAGCAAAATCGCACCAGGTACATGGGACAGAGATTTTAAACGTGACAGAACCCGGTAGATTTGAAGGTTACGACGCATTGATCACGCAAATAAAAGGGATCCAGCTTGCGGTAACGGTAGCTGATTGTACGCCGATCCTGATACTCGATCCCAGAGGCAATGCGGCTGCGGCGATTCACGCGGGCTGGCGGGGAACAGTAGGGAAAATTGTTGCTAAAACGGTTTTGAAAATGCAGGAGTTATACGGTAGCAAACCTGAAAATTGCCTTGCTTACATCGGTACTTGTATCGACGAGTGCTCATTTGAAGTGGGCGAAGATGTCGCGCAGCATTTTGACGATACCTGCAAAAGGTGGGACGATGAGAAAAGTAAATTCTTTGTTGATCTCAAAAAAAGCAATCAGGCCCAGCTACTGGAAGTAGGTCTGCCCGCTGAAAACATCGAAATATCGCCTTATTCAACGGTTTTGAACAACGATGATTATTTTTCGTACCGGAACGAAAATGGGGTAACCGGCAGAATGCTGGCTACGATCGGGTTTACAACCGGAGAGCTTAAATAAAAAAGAGCCGGCTTTCAGGCCGGCTCATGCAATTTCTAGACTTGATCAGCAGAAGTAGTTTCCGTTTGTACAGGAGCTGGCTGTGTTGAAGCCGGTTTCTGAGCAGCGGTCCTTGCCGCTGATTTGGCAGGTGCCACTTTGGTTGAAACAGGCTTAACAGCTTTTACAGGTGCAGCAACCGGTGCTTTCGAAGAAGCTGCCGCTACGAGTGCCGCAATTTTCTCCGTTTTCTCCTTTTTGCCTTCTTTTTTATCTGTTTTCTGCTTTATTTTCTTCTCTGCATTCTTCGCTTCTTTTGCCTTTTTCTTCTGAGTTTCCTTTTCAAATTTCGCAACCTTCTTCGCTAGTTTAGCGGCTGCCTTTTCGATGGACTTCTTTATTTTCTTCGATCCTGCCGAAACTGCTTCGATTTTACCTGTAAGCGTTTCCGCAAGTTCAGTTGACAACTTTTTTGTAGCCGATTTCATAAATCTAATTTTCTGTGTAGACAAAGAACAATGCTGAACCTGCAATTAGCATTTATTCGGCGACAATGACCAAATATTTGGTGTTATATTTATGTTAAATTTTTTCTTACAAATTCCCAAATTACGATCCCCGCAGAGACCGATACATTGAAAGAGTGTTTGGTACCAAACTGCGGGATTTCAATGCAGCCGTCGCTTTCCGCAATCACCTCCTGGTTTACGCCTTCTACCTCATTACCAAATACAAAGGCGCAGGGTTTTCCATTTAATGGTTCGAAATTTTGCAGATAGGTACTGCCTTCTGCCTGCTCGGCACACCACACCTGATACCCGCTTGCTTTCAGTTGTCTTACAGTCTCAACTGCACTGGCGCATTTCTCCCATTCTACAGAGAGCTCGGCCCCCAGCGCGCTTCTGGTGATTTCACGGTGCGGCGGCTCCTGTGTGTAGCCACAGAGGAATATCTTTTGGGCACGGAATGCATCCGCAGTCCTGAAAAAGGAGCCTACGTTGTTTAAACTTCTGATGTTATCAAGTACAATCACAAAAGGAAATTTCTCAGCCTCCCTGAACTCCTCGACCGTCAGGCGGTTCATTTCCTCAACTTCCAGCTTTCGCATATTTTTCATTTATTCTGAATGCGCAATATCGCACATAAATAAAAAAGCTCCTGAATCAGATCCAGGAGCCGCATTGAATTTTTTGAGTTCTTACTTGATTTTCGTGATCAGCTCAACGATGTTTTTAACACCCAGCTTTTCAAAAATCCTTGCTTTATAGGTACTTACCGTTGAAAGTTGCAGGTTGAGCTTTTCAGCAATTTTAGCTGTTCCCAAGCCTTCTTTCAAGAGGTTCATCACATCCGTCTCGCGGGGTGACAAACTTACGATCGGGTCCGGAAGATACTCTTTCGGATTAATGAGGCGGTTGATATTCATCTGCTGCATATCCTCGCTCATGTATTTTTTATTGTTCAAAACGCTCATTACAGCTGTTTTAAACTCTTCTTCCGGCGCATCTTTGGACAGATAACCGTCTGCACCTGCTTGAAGGTACATCAGGCCGTATAGCTGTTCATCGTAGCTGGAAAACATCAGGATCCTCGTTCCCGGGGATTTCTGACGAATGGTTTCAACCATTTTAGTTGTATTGCCGCCTGGGATATTGATATCCAGGATCAGAAGGTCGTATGCTTTTACTTCGATTTCCTGAAGTATCTTATCAAAATCGTCAACGTCCGAAATAGTAGAGTCCGGAATCAATGATTTGAGGAGGTGCTTCGTACCGATTCTCACTACTGCATGATCTTCGGCGATAAGTATGTGTTTCATGGATGGGCTCGGGCCAATTATATGTATGAAATCTGATTAAATTAAAGCTAAGCGTCGCTTATGTACACCTAACAACTAAATTCAAAGACCTGATTACCAACCTATGCAATTACCGTACACTCGAACCGGACTGTTTGAATAATTAACAAAAATAGTAATCTGCATTGTATTAAACATAAAAAATATCAAATTAGTATACCATTTATTTCCAAATAACGCTTACACACGCTTGTTCATTCGGGATTTACAAAAGGCACCTATTTTTTCTTGTGACAATGGTCGAATAACTATGATGGTGTTTGACGAATACCCCCTTTGCAGTCACGAGACCTCACTTTCTGATTTTCTGTTCTTCAAGGGTTCTCACATTCAATTGACAAACGCCCCTGTTCAGACCTTTTTACTGGCTAGAAATTATTCTCATCAGATCATAGCCGAATTTCACTGTAATGTAGACGTTGCCGGCTGCTGGGTTTCACTGCTGAAAGCTCCGTTTGGAGGACTTACCTTTCAGGAAAACTGCACAAACAGCGAGCTGATTTTCATGCTGCATTCGATCAGGGACTGGCTTGCACGAAGTTCGTGTAAAACTCTAATTATCAAAACCCCTCCCTCCTGTTATTATCGCAAAATTCACGAGAAAACGCATTGGAATTATATAAATACTGGTTTCAATCCATTTCGTACCCTTATAAACCAATATATTCTTGTAACCGAAACACAATTCACAACCGTAATCAGCAGTACTGCGGCGCGTAGATTACGAAAAACTCTAAACGCAGGTTTCACAGCCACACTAAACATGAACACTCCTTTTGAACAGATATACTCGTTTATCTGTAAGTGTCATACGCAAAAAGGATACCCGCTCCCGGTTTCGCAGGAGGAGCTTGCTAAACTGACGCAAACTTTCCCCAACCACTTCCTGACATTCACTGCCTCCCACAAAAGTGTGATCGTAGCTGTCATCATCGCCGTACGTGTAGCACCACACGTACTCTATCTTTTCCTGTCCGACTACGACAATGCATATGCTGCATTCAGTCCCATTATTCTTCTCACGCAGTGCTTATACGAACACTGCCAGCAGGAAGATTGCCAAATCCTCGACCTCGGGACTTCCCTTGATCATCTTGGCAATGAAAAAGAATCTTTAAGCCGGTTTAAGCGCAATCTTGGAGCGAGGGAATGCGTGAAAATCACTTATCGCTGCGAGATTTAATCAGATACCCAGACAATTTCCGTCCCGGTAAAACACGCTCGTGCAAGTTTCGATACCTACGATAGGCGTCATACCTATGAAATCAAGCCGGCGAAACCCTTTCTGTGCGAGATGTTCTTTTGCGCGCTGGTACCATTCCCTTTCTGAATTATCCAGAATGATCACACCGTCCGGAGCAAGAAAGTCGGAGGCGAAAATGGCGCATTTAACCCTGTTGCGACCGTCAACAACAATGATATTATATAATTCACCCGTAGATTTTACTGCCTGAATGTAAGTATCGCCCAGCGGTTTTTCCAGCAAGGTTGTGTTTACAGGGAGCCGGGGACCAATTTGTCTGATCCATGCATTTTCATGTTCCACAGCTGTGATGTGCTTTACCAAACCTGCATACCAGATTGTAGAGTTACCGGATCCGTATTCAAAAACACGAAACTCTGGTTTCAGCCTGGGTTTTAGAAAAAGTATAAATGGATAAGTGTACCAGGGAAGCGGCTTTCCGTTCGCGTCGACGGACTGTTTTGAATGAAAGCTTTTGAACCAGCCGTATTGCTTTAAGGCCCCGTCAAGGTGAAGCTGAACAACTCCGCCGAGACCTACCTTATTCAATAAACCCCACGCGCTATTTTTTATTTGTTTTAACATTGATCGATCTGCTAGGCATTGTTTGCCACAAACCTACGAATTAATGTACTTTTCTCTTAAAACTGCCCCAATGCGCTCTGCTGCTTTTCCGTCCCAACCAAAAGGATATGGAATCTCTTTCATCGGCTCCGACAGCATCCGATCCATCACAGCTACGACTTTCTTCGCAGTATAATCAGCGACAAGGTGATTTGTGCCTTCCATTACCGTGACCGGTCGCTCGGTTTCGTTGCGGAGCGTAATGCAGGGAATGCGCAAAAATGTAGTTTCCTCCTGTACCCCACCCGAATCTGTGATAACCAGTCTCGCATTCTTGATCAGGTTTGTAAACTCAAAATATCCCGTCGGAAGAAGTAAACTACAATTTTTGATTTCAGTGAATGCCGATAACAGATTGAGCTGGTTGATATTATTAAATGTTCGAGGGTGCGCCGGGAAGATTACGTGATACCTGCTGCACAATACCCGGATCAGGTCCAGCAACTTTTCGAGCTCCGGCTTAGTGTCAACATTTTGCGGCCTGTGCATGGTGAGCAATAGATAAGGCTTTGTGATACCCTGCAATTCCAGCAGCTTGACACGAACTATTTCATGCATGCAATGCACCAAAGAATCGATCATCACATTTCCCACAAAATGAATGCGCTCTGAGGGAATATTTTCTTTGCGCAAATTCTCAACAGCAGCTGCTTCCGTTGCAAACAGATCCTCTGAAATCGCATCGATCATCATGCGGTTCAGCTCTTCCGGCATTTGACGATTCCCGCAGCGCAACCCTGCTTCGACATGCGCCACGGGCACATGCAGTTTGGCAGCGACAAGTGCGCAGGCAAGCGACGAATTTACATCACCTACCACAACAACCAGGTCTGGCCTTTGCTTCTTCACAGTTTTCTCGAAAGCCAGCATGATCTTCGCTGTCTGCTCGGTTTGGGTCCCTGCCCCTACATTCAGGAAATAATCAGGCTTCGGTAAACCCAGCTGGCGAAAGAATATACCCGACATTGAAAAATCGCTGTGCTGCCCGGTATGTACCAGTTGCGTCGTAAATTCAGGGTATGCATTGAAAGCGCGGTACAGAGGTGCTATTTTGATAAAATTGGGCCGCGCACCTGCGACAATCAGTATTTTCATAGGCTATCTGCTGCATTTTATCTTATTTCGTCCTGCCAATCAAGTTCATCAAATGGGGATTATTGTTCGTCAGGGATTTAAAAGTTCTATTGTTTCTTATGTCGGAGTAATCATAGGGACTTTCAATATACTGATCCTCTACAACCAGTTTATGACGCAGGAGCAGCTTGGCCTTTATGCCTCTACCCTGCTCACCTTCCCCGTGATTTATATGTCTTTCGCGCTGCTTGGTGTGCCTTCTGTGGCGGTGCGTTTTCACAGCCGGTTTCAGGATGAAGTGGCCCGGCGGCAGCTTTTTACATTCATTATTGTCACTCCGCTGGTGGGTTTGGCAGCATTTGTATCGCTATACTTGCTCTTCAAACCTCTCTATTTAAAGTTTTACCTCGACCATTCTCCTCTGCTGGTTAAGTACTATTACGTTTTTATTCCCCTAACGGTCGGGATGGTTTATTTACTGGCGCTGGAATCCTACTCACGCATTAACCTGCGCATTGCTGTACCTTCTCTGATCCGCGAAGTGGGCCTGAGGCTGGCGAATAGTTTGCTGGTTATCTTATTTGGTTTCAAAATCATCACTTTTGATACAATGGTGTGGCTCACTGTCCTGAGCTACGCACTCGCAATCACTGCGATGCTCGTCTATCTGTATTTTCAGAACAGACTTTACACTTCGCTGGATTTCGGGTTTATCAAGCATCCTGCATTCCGCGAGATGTATCGCTATGGGCTCTGGGTATTACTTGGAGGAGCCAGTGCCGCATTGCTCCCGCACATCGAAAAAGTGCTTTTGCCCGCCTTCGAAGGTGGACTTGGGAACACTGCCATATTTGATATTGCCTCCCGAATCGCGCTCGTGATCTCCATTCCCCGGAACAGTATCGTGATGATCAGTGCGCCTATTATTTCAGAAGCTTACGCCAAAAATGATATCGGCCACATCGACAGTATTTACAAAAAATCCTCGCTGAATCTTTTCATTATCGGCACCTTCCTTTTCCTCGGGATTTGGTGCAACATCGATTCTATCTTCGGACTGATCCCCAAATCTGACATTTATGCGCAGGGAAAGTGGGTGGTACTGATGGTGGGCGTATCCCGCATTGCGGATATGGCGACGGGCCTGAACTCGGAGATACTTACCAATTCGAAATTTTACCGGTATGATATCGTCTTCATGCTTTTCTTCACGATTTTACTGCTTTTCAGTAACCAGATATTGATCCCGATGTTTGGCTACAACGGAGCTGCTGCGGCCGCGCTGTTTTCCACGATTACATACAACTTTATCAAGCTCTTTTTTATCAAGCATAAAATGGGTATCCAACCCTTTACAGCCGGCACTGCAAAAGTGGCTGTACTGGCGGCGCTTGCTTACCTGGCAGTTTACTTTATCCCCCATCCGACTGACCAGAAAAACCTCTGTGCGGTGATCATCGACGTACTGCTGAGATCCGTTATCGTGACGGTTATTTTCGGGGGAGGAATTCTGGCCTGGAAGGTTTCCGAGGATATTTCGACCGGCATCGGAACAGGTTGGAGTTTTGTAAAAACAGGGGTTTTGAAGAGAAAATAACCTTGTTGCAGACGCCCGCGCACCTGGCATGTGCTTTTCCTTTCTGGCATTTGTGTTTTTAACTTTGCTATCTTTGGCTATCAGCCGCCTGAGCTTTCGGGCACATTTAAAATTTCAGCTTCTCAATGTCATTTAAACAAAAAATAGTAGCCGGCCTGTTGAAAGAGCCTTTCAGCAAGTTTCAATTAACTACTTACGACCGCAGCAAACCCATTAATATGGTGGTCGGTTCTATGTATTCCGTTTACAAAGGCTGGATACATTCTGATATCGAGACATTGAATCTGTTGAAGAAAAGCGACTGGCAAAAGTATTTTGACGAAAACTCCATTGACAGGATCCTGGCTGAACACGTTTGGGAACACCTGACACCTGAAGAGGGAAAACTGGCATTCCTGCATTGCTATCAGTTCCTGAAACCAGGCGGATTTCTTCGTGTAGCCGTGCCCGACGGTTATCATCCCGATCCCGATTATATCAACTACGTGCGACCTGGCGGGACCGGCGAAGGTGCCGATGATCATAAGATCCTTTATAATTACCAGCTGATGTCCGGCTTCCTGCAAGAGATCGGCTTCACAGTTAAGCCACTGGAATATTTCGATGAGCACGGTCAGTTTCATAAAAATCCCTGGAAGGTGGAAGACGGAATGGTACGACGCTCCGCCGACCATGACGACCGCAACAAAGGCGGAAAGCTTGGTTATACCTCATTGATTATCGACGCATTCAAAAACTAATGGATCTGCCTGACCAGCTTGCCCCCATCGTTTTATTCTGCTACAACCGCCCCTGGCACCTGGAACAGACAGTGAGATCGTTACAGGCAAATACGCTGGCGACCGGAAGTGAGCTTTTTATTTACTCTGACGGTCCGAAAAATCAAGAAGACCAGAATGCAATCAGGCAAATCAGAGCCTATCTCGACCAGCTAAACGGGTTCAGGAAAATTACCATTATCAGGTCGGAGCACAACCAGGGACTTGCTGCTTCGGTCATCAAGGGAGTTACCGAAGTGATTGAACAATATCGCAAGGTAATCGTGCTGGAAGACGATATGCTCACCACACCCGACTTCCTGGACTTCATGAATAAGGCGCTGAATGTCTTTGAAGCGCGTCACGATATTTTCTCTGTTACGGGCTACACGCCCCCAATTTCAATTCCCGAAACTTACCGGAATGATCTGTTCCTGGTGGCGCGCGCGAGCTCCTGGGGCTGGGGTACGTGGGCACATAAATGGGAGAAAGCAGATTGGGGAATGCAGGATTTTTCTGATCCTGAAAAAACAGCCGCATTAAAAAAAGCGCTGATTAAAGGCGGGGACGATCTCTGGCCGATGCTCATCAAGCAGCAGAAAGGTATCATCGATTCCTGGGCGATCCGATGGACATTGGCGCAGGCCAGAAATCAGGCTTACGGGCTCTATCCGGTCCATTCAAAAATAAAAAACATTGGAACAGACGGCAGCGGCACTAATTTTACATTCAAATCCACCGGGTACGGACAGGAACTGAAAACAGGGAACGTAAGTATGGACCCACAATTGGAACCTGACGAATTGCTAATCAACCAGTTCCGGAAGTATTACAATCTACCGTTTTCTGTCAAAATCAAAAACTGGATCAAATACCGCATTTGATCCCACTTATATGTACTGGCTGCGCTATCTGCTAAAAGAACCTTACAATTCACTCCATACACCTGCCGGACGGGAGTTTGTCGGATTGCTGTTTAAATATGGAAACAGTCCGAGACACAAGCGCACGCAGGTCAGTTTCGGAAAATACCAGCTGACAGTGCCGGATACTATGTCATTTCTTTGGCAGCACAAGGAAATTTTCGCTGACGAATTCTACTACTTCGAAACACTAAACTCTGCGCCCGTGATATTCGACTGCGGTGCTAATGTCGGTATGAGTGTTTTGTATTTCAAGAAACTTTATCCAAATGCGAGGATCACTGCTTTTGAAGCCGAGCCGGAAATTGCATTGCTGCTCCGGAATAACCTGTCGGCGAACTCCATAGGTGATGTAGAAATCGTGGATAAAGCTGTGTGGACCGATGAAGAAGGTATCTGGTTTGGCAGCGAGTCCGCTGATTCGTCCTCTATTTACTCCACATCCGCAAAAAAGAAGATTGCGTCTATCCGTTTGCGCGACTATTTACTTGCTGAAAAGCACATTGATTTTCTTAAAATAGATATTGAAGGCGCAGAGAAAGAAGTTTTAAACGATTGCGAGGATCACTTGCAGCATGTTCAAAACTTATTCGTAGAGTTCCATTCTTACGTCAACAATCCGCAAGACCTGGCGGCAGTAATTACTGTTTTCGAGAAAAACGGGTTCAGGTACTACATCGATACTAATCAGCACCGCCTTAAACCATTTACAAACCACAAGTACCGCGGCAACGAGATCATGGACCTGCAGCTAAACATTTTCGGCTGGCGCGAATAAGTTGGATTAAAGCCGGGAATCAACCATTTCTCTCGGCAATACCGATTTCAGATCAAATATGACGGATTCGGCATTCGTAAAGCTGTTGAAATCAAGCTGATTGTAAATGTCGTG
Organism: Dyadobacter sp. HNCC25DJ183; assembly: GCF_056895175.1. Taxonomy (NCBI): domain Bacteria; kingdom Pseudomonadati; phylum Bacteroidota; class Cytophagia; order Cytophagales; family Spirosomataceae; genus Dyadobacter; species Dyadobacter sp. HNCC25DJ183. Next base: position 183,112 of record NZ_JBXHAP010000006.1, on the reverse strand, counting down.
GGCCACCACAAGTACAACTGCCTCATACCTCCCCTCAGGCTCAGCCGCAAGCTGGATACCAAACTCTGACAGTGCCTGCTCTGCCGAAGCCCAGGGATCGTAAATATCGATTTGTAAGCCAAAGTCAGACAGCTCCCGATACACGTCAACAACGCGTGTGTTACGCATATCCGCACAATTTTCTTTAAATGTGATACCCAGCAGCAGTACCCTGCTCCCCTCCACTTTATGGCCTTTTTTGATCAGGAGCTTTACCAGTTTATTGGCGACAAACACGCCCATTGTATCATTAACACGCCTTCCCGATAAAATTACCTGCGGATAATAGCCGAGCGACTCCGCTTTGTAAGCCAGGTAATAAGGATCAACTCCGATACAATGCCCGCCAACCAGCCCGGGTTTATATTTAAGAAAGTTCCATTTGGTCGCAGCAGCCTCAAGCACCTCCGTTGTATCAATATTCATTCTGTCAAATATCAGTGCAAGCTCATTTACGAAGGAAATATTTACATCGCGCTGCGCATTTTCAATCGCCTTGGAGGCTTCCGCAACTTTGATACTTGGTGCCAGATACGTTCCTGCTTCAATCACAGAATTATAAAGCTGATCAACTAAACGCGCTGTGGTAGGAGTTGAGCCCGAAGTTACCTTTTTGATTTTGGTAAACGTATGCACTTTATCTCCCGGATTGATCCGCTCGGGGGAATAACCACAGAAGAAATCAACATTGTACCTGAGTCCGCTATGCGCAGCCAGCACGGGAACACAGTCTTCTTCCGTACAACCCGGATACACCGTAGATTCATAAATGACGATATCGCCATTTTTAAGGTACTTTGCAATGGTACTGCTTGCTGCGAGCAGCTGTATCAAGTCCGGCTTTTTGTTGTTATCAACCGGAGTGGGAACTGTTACAATGAAAACATTGCATTCCATTAAATCATGCTCACTTTCTGAAAGGCGCAGCTTGGACGCATTTGCTAAATCTTCCGTAGAAATCTCCTTTGTTACATCGTCACCACGACGCAGCTCAGCTACCCGCTGGCTGTTGATATCGTAACCCAGTACATCGTATTTTTGACTAAACGCGATTGCCAGCGGCAGACCTACATAACCCAATCCTATTACCGCGATTTTACCTTCAAATTCAGGAAGCATTCTGTGTGCATGTTTAATGTCGGGCATAAAACTATGCATATTTCAACCTACCAAAAAATTTCAATTTACCCCGTTACCAAAGCTAAAAACCGACGTATTGGTTGTATAGAACATCTTAAATACGTTTATGGATTTACAAATCATTCAAAACAAAGTATTTGTTATTCGCGGCTGTAAAGTAATGCTCGACTACGATCTGGCAGAAATGTACAAGATCGAAACCAAAGCACTGAAACAGGCCGTCCGAAGGAATATGGACAGGTTCCCGCCCGATTTTATGTTCGAGCTGACGCAAAAGGAGTACCAGGTTTTGAGGTCACAAAATGTGACCTCAAGTCCAGGCGGTAACAGGTACCTGCCATTTGCATTCACCGAGCAAGGTGTCGCTATGCTTTCCAGCGTGTTGAAAAGCACGAAAGCGCTGGAAGTAAACATTACGATTATGCGTGCATTCGTTAGAATGCGGCAGAATTACCTGGACTCTGCCGAACTCAGGCAGCGGATTGAAGCCATTGAACTCGAAATGGAGACAAAGTTTGAGGATATACACCAGGCATTGCGATACCTGCTTGATCCGCCGCAGCCACCACGCGCGACCATTGGTTTTAAGTCAGGCGAGTGATTACCTGGCGTAAGGATTTGGTGGAAAAACGTGGACCTGAAAGCCTTCTCTTTGCATGGCGCTTAAAACCTGTGCAGAGGGAACTTTCTTAAAAATGACTGCACAAAGTACCTGTGAGGGCATTAATGTAGCCTTCGTAAGAAAATCGTGAAATGCCAGCTTGCGCTTTATCTTCCTGAAAGCAGGAGACGAATCATCTGCCTTTTCCTGGCTGTATGAAGGGTGGTAATAGTTATTGTTAATGCCTTTAAATGCAACCATCGGGAGACCCATACCATTTGCCAGCTTGTCCATCTCACGCTCCGAGAGCTTGAAAACGTAATTGCCGACTTCTTCAAACGAATACCTGTTCTTCCAATATTTTTGTAAAGCATTTGTATCAAAACGATCGAAAATATTTCGTAGCGCCAATAACAGGGGCATTTTAGAAATCGGGTCGTGGGGCTCGACCAGTATAACCGCCTCTCTGGCAACGCGGAGCATTTCATAAACACCCAGATACGGGCGGGGAAAGTGATGATAGGCTTCTTTACAAAAGATATAATCGAAGCTACCGTCGGGAAAAGTGAGTTTTTCAACATTCTCGACAGCATATTTTTCAATAAACCCCCGCGATCTGGATAATGGAAGAAAAGCTTCTGAAATGTCGGTAGCAGTCACATCCAGTCCCTTTTTGTAAAAGTGATTGGCATCAAAACCATAACCATCCCCTACTGTAAGCCATGTTTTGGACTCTGTTACAAAAGGATCAGTCAATGTAAGCATCCGCTGGTGGATCCAGTGGTTGATGGTTTTATGCTGATTATCATACTCCCACAGCTCAATGGCCCTGTCTTTCGCCTCCCTTGTCGCGTATTGGACATCGTACCATTCCGAATGCGCCTCGTGGCTGCGCTTTTCATTAGACATTATCGTCAGTTTACTTAGTTCAGGATAAAGATAGATCAACGAATAAAATTTTTAAGCGAGGAACTGTTTAATTTTACCGCTATCAAACATTAACATCCCTTCGGAAACCGTCGGCAAAGTTCATTTACATGGTACTTCATTTAAGTACGTTTCATTTGGAAGGAGGCGCAGGAGTGGCAGCTGCCCGGTTGCATCAGGCATTATTAAAGTCGGGTATCGAATCCAGTCTGCTTGCTGCATTTCCTTCAAAAGAGGAGCAAAATGTTTATGGATTAGGCAATTCAAAATGGGACCTGCGAAAAATGTGGGCCCGGTTTACCGCCGAGCGGCTCCTTTTTTACCCGCAGGAAGCAGATCAGTCAGTGAGGTTTGCGTTCTCCCCTGCTGGGATTGGAGCAGATATTAGCGCACATCCATTAGTCAGAAAGGCAGATATCCTGCATTTGCATTGGATCAACTTCGGGTTTCTTTCACTCCAATCTCTCGAAAAGCTTTTTGCATTAAATAAACCCATTGTATGGACAATGCACGATATGTGGACAATGACCGGTGGCTGCCATTACAACCGCGGCTGCGAGCGGTTTCTGTCACATTGCCAATACTGTCCTTATCTGGCAAAGCCCGACATTTACGACATTTCCTTTACACAATTTGAAGCAAAAAAGGCACTTTATTCGCAGGCCAAAACAGCCCTGATCTCTCCCAGCTTGTGGCTGGATACACTCGCCAAAAAAGCGGCGCTTACCAGGAATCTCAACTCATTTTGCATTCCAAACTGCATTGACACTACCTTGTTCAGGCCGGTAGACAAGCTTGCAGCGCGCCACGCATTCGGGTTGCCTGCTGATAAAAAGCTGATCCTGTTTACCGGAGCAAACATTCAGGATAAAAGAAAAGGCTTCGTTTATTTCAAACAAGCTTTGGAGCGCATGAAGTCCGTTTCGGCAGGAATTGAGGTGATGCTCTTTGGAAAAGCAGATGTGTCCGGCTTCTCGGATTTCCCCGTTCCCGTACATTATATAGGCAAGATCAGCGATACAGAAACGATGGTGAATGCTTATAATGCCGCTGACCTGATCGTAGTACCATCATTGGAAGATAATCTGCCGAATACAATCATGGAGGCAATGGCCTGCGGCACTCCTGCGGTTGGATTTGATACCGGGGGAATTCCGGAAATGATCGATCATCAGCTAAATGGATTTGTTGCTGAACAAAGGTCTGCCGATTCACTTGCAGCCGGGATCAGCTGGGTGCTGGAACAAAACGGATCGCCTGCCTTGTCAGCGGCCGCCCGCGAAAAAGTTGTTAATCATTATTCAGAAAGCCTGATCGCTTCGCGCTACCAGGCTATTTACAATTCATTATTGAATGGATAGCCAGCCGATTATAACGATCATAACAGTAACCTACAATGCAGAAAAGTACGTGGAGCGCACATTGCGTAGCGTACAAGCGGCACTTTCACAAGTTGCTGATCCCTCACCGATCGAATACCTGATTATCGATGGGCTTTCAAAGGATACTACGCTGTCGATTTGCCACCAGTATTCGTCCATTATTTCCCGGATTGTTTCAGAAAAAGACCGGGGGATTTATGATGCGATGAACAAAGGAATGCAGTTGGCGGCAGGACAGTACCTCTGGTTCCTTAATGCCGGTGACGAGATTTTCGATAGCAAGGTACTCGCCGATTTGCTTTCGGCAACTGCCACGGGAGCCGATGTATATTATAGCGACGCAATGATGGTGGATGAAAGCAACCGTGAACACGGTTTGCGGAGCCAGTTTACACCGCATTCCTTGCCGGAGAACATTCAATGGACGGACTTTGCATTAGGGATGAAAATTTGTCACCAGGCATTTATTGCCAGGAAGCAAGTCGCTCCTGTTTATGATATCTCCAATCTGAGTGCAGATATTGATTGGGAAATTACGTGTCTCAAACGCGCTGGCCGAGTGCAATTTCTGCCGTTCGTTCTATGCCGGTACCTGATGGGCGGCACCTCCGTTCAAAATCACCGCCGCTCGCTTGTCGACCGCTTTCTGGTCTTGCAAAAACATTTCGGAACGATCCAGGCGAGCTTCAATCACCTCCGCATTTTCTGGCGCGGGGCCGTTTTTGCGATGCGCAGGGGCAGGTACTGGTAAGCTTCATTCTTTTTTTACTCCTATTTTTCATTTCTAGCAAATTGGACCCGGAAAACGGGTTTAGACTAGCTGTTGTCCTATTTTTTACCAAAATCCTAATATGCAAATTTTGCTTAAAATCCCATATTTTTCCTAACAAAATTTGGTACAACTTTCATTAACGATATATTTGTTTTATCAATTATATAAATAACCAAACCTATCGTTATGAAAAAAATTCTGCTATTTGCATTTTTTTTCTGTGTGATTGCATGGGTGTCAGCAAACGGCCAAGATGTTAGAGTCACAGGAAAAGTAACAAGCGACGACGGCTCGGGACTACCGGGGGCGTCCGTACAGGTGAAAGGGAGCACCAACGGGACGCAGACAGATGCACAGGGAGATTATTCCATCAGTGTTCCAAATTCTTCATCCATCTTGATTTTCAGCTTTGTGGGAATGACCTCACAGGAGATCGCTGTTGGTAACCAAAGTGTGATCGATGTAAAGCTGGTGAGCGATACCCGCAATTTGAGCGAGGTGGTTGTTACCGGTTTTGGTTCACAGATCAAGCGTGATGTGACGGGAAATATCGCCCAGGTGAAGGGTACCGAAATCCAGAATATGCCTGTTGCAAGTGTCGACGCTGCATTGCAGGGAAGAGCAGCAGGTGTATATGTAAACAGCGGAACAGGGAAGCTTGGACAGGCGATCAATGTTCGGGTGCGTGGAAATTCTTCTATCAGCGCAAGTAGCCAGCCACTCTATGTGATCGATGGAATGCCGGTAACTACCTCCGATGTAAGCAATAGCACCGGTGGGGCAACCAACCCGCTCGCAGACTTCAACTCCAACGATATTGAATCCATCGAAATCCTCAAAGATGCTTCTGCGGGAGCTATTTACGGTTCACGTGCAGCAAACGGCGTGGTACTTATCACGACCAAAAGAGGGAAGGCTGGAAAAACCAATGTAAGTGTTAATTACCAGATCGGTTCTTCGGAAGCCACCCGCCGGGTTGACTTCCTGAATGCGGAACAGTATGTGAAATTCTATACAATGGCGGCTAAAAACCGCGACCGCATTGACGGTGTGGACCCGAATGATCCTGACTCGTACACGCAATACATGCTGGGTGAAGGTGGATTTTTAGATAATTATAGCCTTGGAACGTACGGTACTCCTGATCAGAAAGAATACCTGTGGCAGGATCAGGCTTTCCAGAAAGCGCCCCAGCAGCAGCTCGATTTTCAAATGAATGGAGGTAATGAAAAAACCAAATTCTTCATTTCCGGCCAATACCTTGATCAAAAAGGAACCATCATAGGAAACAAGCTGGATCGCCTTTCAGGTCGCATCAACCTTGACCACCAGGCTTATAAATGGTTACAGGTAGGACTTTCAATGGGTCTGGCAAGAACGGTAAACAAACGCCTGCCGGGTGACAATGCGTTTTCTAATCCATTGCAAATGGCGGCATTAACACCATTGACACCATTTAATGACCCTGAAACGGGCTTACCTACGGGTACGCCTCCTGGAGAAGTTGGTGTGCCGCTGTACTTCAATCCGATGATCTCCATCAAATATGCGAGCTTCGTTGCGACCACTTCCAGGAACCTGACCAATGCATACGCGCAGATTAACCTGGTACCTGGCCTGAGATTCAGAAGTGAGCTGGGAATTGACATTTTGAACCAGAACGAAGAGAGTTACTACCAAACGCAGAATATCAGAAACGTTAGTACAGCGGTTGCCGGGTTGGGTGAGAATTTTGCAACGTTTATCACCAACTATAATACCAACAACTTCTTCTCATACGAGAAGGTGGTGAACAACCATACTTTCGACGGTACATTAGGTATGTCTTACCAGCAATCACAAAGCAGGGAGAACTTTGTCGAAGGAACCCAGTTCCCTTCCAATTCATACAAAAAGATCGCGAGTGCGGCTACGAAATCAGGCGGTAGCTCATCCGAAACCAACTACCGTTTCCTTTCGTACTTCCTCCGGGTAAACTATAAGTTCTCTGACAAGTACCTGCTATCTGCCAGCGCGAGGATAGATGGTTCTTCCCGTTTCGGTGTGAATTCACGTTATGGATTTTTCCCGTCAGTCTCTGCGGGTTGGGTGCTTACAGAAGAGAACTTCCTGAAAGATAATGCTACGCTCAGCTTCCTGAAACTGAGAGGGAGCTATGGTTCAACAGGTAACTCTGAAATCGGCGACTTTCCGCAGTTGGGTTTGTTTTCGGGTGATGCAGGTTATGCAGGAGCAGCCGGACAGCGTCCTTCACAACTGGCAAACCCTGACCTGAGATGGGAAACAACCAGGCAAGCTGATTTGGGTATCGACTTCGGTATTTTCAACAACCGGATCAATGGAGAGATTGACTATTACGAAAAGAAAACCACAGGCTTATTGCTTGCGGTGAACGTTCCTGCAACAACCGGTTTCTCTACCAAGGTGGCCAACGTAGGCAAGCTGCAAAATAAAGGTTTTGAATTTGTACTGAACACACAAAACCTGATCGGCAAGTTTAAATGGAATACTTCGCTCAATTTTGCGACCAACCAAAACAAGGTTACTGACATTCAGGGACAGATTATTGAAGGCGGTATCCGCAATATGAACCGCGTCATGGAAGGTCAGCCGGTTGGCGTTTTTTACACAGTGGAATATGCTGGTGTTGATCCTGCAAACGGCGATGCCCTTTTTTACAAAAATACAGAAAACGACCCCCGCGGCACAGTTACCAACAACCTGTATAACAGCGCTCAAAGGATTGCAGCAGGAAGTCCAAACCCTAAAATTGTGGGTGGTATTACCAATACATTCTCTTTCAAAGGGCTGGACCTGAATGTCTTCTTTAACGGAGTTGCAGGTAACAAGATCAATTTCTACGGAGTAGGCCAGTATTCTTCTGCAAACGGGATTTATGAGGATAACCAGACTGCCGACCAGATGAATGCATGGACTCCTGAAAACCCGAACACGAATGTTCCTGAGGCGCGTTTTTATCGTGGAAATGGAAACCAGGCGTCTACGCGCTACATTCTTGACGGATCTTATCTGCGTTTGCGCTCGGTGACACTGGGATACAACCTGCCTTCGAGCATTACAAGCAAAATCAAAATGGAGCGTGTGCGTGTTTACGTATCAGGACTTAACCTGGCGACATTTACCAACTACAAAGGCTGGGACCCCGAAGTTAACACGGACGATCTGGCCGAGGCAGATACAAAATTTGCTTTGGGAAATGACTTTTATACAGCACCACAGCCACGCACGATCATGTTTGGTATCAACGTCGGTTTTTAATCGCATTCAGCTTATCAATTCATCTGAATTATGAAAAAAAGAACATATATATACTCCCTGGTATTTGCCGCGGGATCTTTTCTACTGACAGCCTGTGACAACAGACTCGACGTTGCCCCAACTCAAAGTATTGACGAGGAAGCTGCGCTAAGTACTTCCCGCGACGTAGAGGTGACGCTGATCGGCGCCTATGATGCATTGCAGGATCCTGATGTTTACGGAGGTGCTTTCCAATATTCTTCCGAACTGCTTGGTAACAGTGATGAGCTGGGTTTTGGTGGAACTTTCCAAAATTTGCTTGAAATGTACAACAAGCAAATTACCACACAGAATGTAACCTCACTGGCTACATGGAGAGATTCCTATGTGACGATCAACCGGTGTAACAATGTGCTTTCTGCATTGAATATCGTGGATGAAGACAAACGTGCACGCATTGAAGGAGAAGCCAGGTTTATCCGTGGCTCTGTTTATTTCGATCTCGTAAGGCTGTTTGCAAGAGCCTGGGGCGATGGAGATGCAGCCCAAAATCCAGGTGTACCGATTGTACTCAAACCAACACGCGTGGTAACAGAAGCAGATCAGATTGCGCGGAATTCAGTTGCGGAAGTTTACCAGCAGGTTCTGGAAGATCTGAATGCGGCAAAGTCGCTTCTCCCTGAGGGTAACACCATTTACGCCAATAAATATGTCGCGGCAGCCCAGCTTTCCCGTGTGTATTTAATGCAATCCAATTTTGCAAAGGCGCGTGACGAAGCGAATGAAATCATTGAATCAGGTGAGTATCCTCTTGCAACTGACTTTAATTCATTGTTTTACACTTTCATGAGAAATGGAGGAGCTAATCCGAGAGAGTACATTTTCTCGATGGTTGTAACGCAGCAGGACGGGATCAATGACCTGAACACCTACTTCGGCGCTACGATCGACGATATTCCGGGCAGCTCCGGACGTGGTGATATCAGGGTACTTCCCCGGCACCGCAACCTGTACGAAGCAGGCGATGTACGCGGTCAGTTTTTTGTAAGCTCCATTAATACTTACACGCAGAAGCACATTGATCAGTTTGGCAATGTATTGCAATTCCGTTCAGCAGAAATGTACCTGACACGCGCGGAAGCGAATTTCCGTCTTGGAACAGCTGTGGGCGCAACTCCGCTTGCTGATGTCAACCGGATTCGCAAACGTGCAGGTATAAAGGATTTGACAACATTGACTCTACCTGCCATTTTGAAGGAAAGACACCTGGAACTTGCATTTGAAGGCCACATGCTGCACGATATCAAACGTAACAAAGGCAATGTAGGCGCGCTACCTTACGATTCACCCAGGCTGATCCTGCCGCTTCCGCAGCGCGAGATCGATGTAAATAAAAAGCTGGTGCAAAACGAAGGATATTAATCCCGAATAGCCACACCTACCAACAAAAAAGCACTTCTCAACGAAGTGCTTTTTTGTTGGTCCTCTAAACTGAATATCTTACTGCCAGCTGATCCAGGCTTTCGCATCCTTTGCACTTACCATATCATAAGTTGTTTCCGAAGTTTGAATGAGATAGAATCCATTTGGCTCGTATAACAGCTCAGCCGTTTTGGCGATTGGACCAGTTGCGGGAACCGCTCCAAACTTCGCATATTCTTTGAATATTATCCGGCCGTCAGCGGTAAAGGTAGGTCTGGCAGGCGCAAAGGCGTAATCAAAAATGTACGATTCTTCGCCAAGAAAAATCGGCCCAAAAATATCATATCTGTTGTCAACCCCGGGCTGATAAGTGAAATAGGCATATATACTCTCTCCATACTTTACATCTTTTACTCCAAGTGCGTCATCTACACCGTTAACATGGAAAACATCCCTGGTCCGCCAGTCGCCCCCTGATTCGATTGGCTCCTGCCACCATCTTCTTGAAGCTGCCAGATCTACCGCGAGCGGTTTGATAGCACTTTGCACGGTTGTAGCTACGTTTCCCGCATTAAACTTTAACTGAACTGTGCTTTCGGTCCAGCTGAAATTATTGAATCCATTAATCGTCTGCGATCCATTTACGAGCGGATTAAGGAAGACAAGATTGCCTCCGCTGAAATAATAGCCAGTGGTAAAATTCTTTGGCGTACTCCCATCCAGCCAGGTCAGCTTAATGGTGCGTGCTTTCAAATTGGGTGTCACCTCGTAAGTGACATTTCCTACTATGATCCTTTTGAAGTAGGCCTGGTATTTGGCGATATTATTGAAAAGCAATGCTTTGGCAAGATCTCCATTGGTAAAGGCGGCCGCCTGGGCTTGCGTAGCTTTGGTAAGAACCAGCCTGCTTTGGTTTTTACGACCTACAAATGCAACCCGATCTTCCCCCAGCGAGTCCGGGAATATGCTGAATTCGAAATCAGATTGTAATCCTTCGCCCCTTGTTCCGCCATTTACCTCTTCATCAGGATCAGCCAGGACATGCAGGTATGAGTAGGTATCAAAAATCAGCGAAGGCGTTTGCATTGCTTTGAGCCGGTAGCTGCTTTCCTTGGCAGTTGCGGCAGAAGCAGCTGAAAAATCCGAATACATGACTACCCTGTTCTGATCATTGAATTTGAAGTAAAATCCGTAACTGCCTCCACCCGCCGGGTAAATCACAGCATTCCAGCCATAAGGCGCTTCCACCAGCTTTTTCTGGTAAGAAGCCAGGGCTGCATTCAGACGTGTATCGGCTGATTCTTCAAACAATGTATCGTCGCTGTTCTCGCAGGAAAAAAGGCCCACCGACGCAACCAGAAGATATAAAACGATTTTTTTCATCAATCCTAAAAAAGTTGGTTCATCGACCCCCGCACCCTTTTTTGCAGGCTGTAAAAGTCTATATTCCAGGTATTCTTATAATATGCCACCACAATCGCTTCCTTTTGCCGGAGTGAAGCTTGTGCCTGCGCCTTGGTCACTCCGTGCGGACTTGTTCCTTCGGGAATGGAATTCACGATCTTGTCGAAACCTGCCTTTCCTTCCGTAAGCATCATCGCAATCATTTCCACAAAATCTTCATCAAAATTAAGCGAGCTGTAAGCAGTAACAAACCCGTCGCGTCGCGCATCGGCATCCGACCAGTTGATCCAGTTTCCTCCCTGATACAGCGACTTCGTAATATTGCGGTATTCCACGGGATAAAGTACGGTCTGGTGAAGAATGTGACCAAACTCGTGGTGGATCGTATGCAGGAACCAGTCTTTCACAAAAGATGAATCCCGGGCTGCATTGTACCCCTGCATTCCCTTTATTTTAAAGAGGTTAACCCCAAATAAAACCACTTTGCGACCACCTTCCGCGGTACCAAGCGTGACAGAGCCTTCTGCATTGTACTCGTTGCTGCCTGACAAAATGAAGAACTTGGGAGAAAACCGGTTATAAAACACTTTCCCGGCTTCCTGAACATAGGGAATCGTCCAAGCTTTCTTGATTGTGCTCAACAGCGGAACTACCTGGGCTTCATCTGGCGGCACGAGCGTTTTGGTGATATTACCAAACTCAAACTGGTCCCACTTATACTTCGCAGAGATATTGTAAGGTGTGGTAAGACTATCAAGTATCCACTTGTCCACCGGCCCTTGAACCCATTCGTCACCGCCCAGTCCGGGAATATCTTCCACTTCGCCGATTTCCTCTTCCTTACACGAGGTAAGCAGCGTACTGAGCGCCAGCATTCCGGCCAGGGATATTTTTGATAATACCTTTGTGATCATTGTATGTGTCAATTATCTGCTATTCTGTTCTAAACCTGCCAAAGTTGCCGATTGCGGAATCTGCAAAATTCTCCTCGGATCATTGCCGGCAACTGCAATCACTTGCCCTGAGAATGTTTCATGCTCCACGGGTATCGCATATCGCTGCAAATCAAACCACCTCATTCCCTCCTGTACAAATTCGACCCTTTTAAAAGCCAGGACCGTATTCACGATCGCTGAACGCGTAGAAGTCACATTGAAGAAATTGCGCATTCTTATAGCTGTTACCGTATGCGTAGAGGGATTGTAGTTAGCTACCCGCTTGCTCACAAACAGGTTCAGGTCGGCAATACTCTCGTTTGTATTATTGAGATACGCATTTGCCTCAATTTTGTTGAATAAAACTTCCTCTGCTGTAAATAACGGCAGCATTACGTAAGGCAAGCCAATTTCCGCATTTACGGATTCACGTACAAAATACTCATTCAGCTTCGGGATCAAATAGTTGTTATCGCCCTGAGTGTACAATGGATAAGCCCAGCTTGCATTGCCGCCAATAATACCTTCCCCTTCTGAAACTTCCTGCCACTTCCTGAAATTCATACCGTAACGATATTGGGCCACGTACCTGCCGTACAAAGACGAGGTTTCTGCCAGCAGCAAATTCGCATTCTGGCTGGCGCGGGAGTAGGTGTTGTACAGCTCAGCAGGTGACAAACTTTTGTAGGTCGTATTCCACGGCCGCAGGTTCTCACCAATATTCCCTCCCGGAAACGCTGCATTCGCATATTGTACTACTTTTTGGTAGTCTTTTTTGAAAAGATAAAACCGGCTTGCAAATGCGTTGGCAGCTGCACGGTTGAAATGGTACTTAGGTACAGTATAAGATCCGTCGCTGATCAGCGGCAACCCTTCCAGCAAATCCTTTTCTACCATTTCATAAACATAAGCAACCGTTTTCCGCTCATATTGTTTCAACACCACACGCTCGGGCTCGGTTACATAAGGAATCCCCGGGTCGGTATTTGGTTGGGCAGGATCGTAAAATTTGCTGAAAAAGTTAACAAGCATGAAATGCGCATAAGCACGTGCGACCAGCGCCTCCCCTTTTTGCGCGCTGTATTCTTCCGGGTTTTCAGCCTTGCTGATAATGTCGAGTGCCTCGTTTGCTACGGAAATGGCGCGGTAGCATTCTGCCCAGTACTGGTCGGGTGAATCCTGATCATCAACAGTTGCCTCCACTTCTTCAAACAGGAACGAAAACCGGTTGACCTTGTCATCCTGTCCTGTTCCCTTGTCCGTTACATTATCGCTCATTGTTTCCGCAAACACCACATAACCACCCTGCGGATAAGCAGTAGTAAGCAGCTGTGACACTTGCTTTGGCGTATTGATCAAAGCGCGCGTGCTATCCGGCTCGGTAGACAGGAAGTCTTCACAACCAGCCGAAATAATGACCAGGAAGACGAGGCTCAGGTATTTGAAAAGTTTGTATGTGCTCATATGAAATATCTTGAATCAAAATCTTAGTCTAAGTCCCCGTTACAATGTCAGTTTCAATGCAACTGTAAACTGCTTCTGAATGGGCTGAGCGACCCCGCCCGAGTTAAAGAATTCGGGATCCTGCCCTTTTAACTTCTTGTCGGCATAAATCAACCAGGGATTGATCGACGACAGCTGGATACTTGCTCCTTTGAGACCATATCTGCCGGCAACGGAAACGGGAACTTTATAGGATAGTGAAACGGATTTCAACCTGATAAAATCTCCCTTCGCCACGCGCTCAGTTGAGTAATTGTAAATATTATAAGGATAGGTACCTGCGAGATATTGAGCTTCTAACTTGTCAGGAATTGACGCTACTGGCGTCACACCTTCTTCACCGGGAATCAGCCAGCGATCCAGAAACTCTCTGGGCATTGCATCAAGGTCACTGAATGCAGCCTTGTACAATGGATTCAGGCGTATTTTGTTACCATATTGATAGGTTAAAAACACATTGAGCGTAATGTTTTTATAAGCAAGGGTATTGTTAAACCCGCCAGTTACAGGTGGATCCACCGGGCCTTCGTATTTCAGATAAGATACATTCTGATCCTGCAGATAAACATCTGAATTGACCTCGCCATTTTCGTTCACAAAGATCGGAACACCCGATTCCGGGTTTAATGCGCGGTAGTCAATGGAAAAAAGGCTCCTCACGGGACGGCCCTTTACATTTGCACCCTCTGATTTTACCAAATCAAAGATACCGGGCGAGTTATCAACATTGGTAATGTGGGTTTTGGCATAACCCACTGTGATTCTAGATCTGAAATCCCAATCTTTGGTTTTGTACAAAACCCCGTCTAGGGAAAAGTCAACGCCGTAAGACTGCATATCCGCATAGTTGGCGACTTTGTAAATCTGTCCGCCGATACCTGATGTTTTTATCTCATCAATCAGATCAAAGCTGTTCCGGAAATAACCATCAACAGTCAGGTTAACACGGTTGGCAAACAGCCCCAGATCAAGTCCTACATTCCCGCTGTACAATTTCTCCCAGGTTAATTCGGTGTTTTCAAGTGAAGACAATGCAATAGCCGATTCCTTTTCATCAGCATAAGGTCGCCTGGTGATAATGCTTTGGAACAAAACAGCAGAGTTTGTGGCAGGGCCGGTATCCGCTGAAAGTCCGTAGCTGGCCCTCAATCTCCCCATACTTAGCCATTTGAAGCCTTTGATGAAGTTTTCACGGTCAAAATTCCAGGATCCCGCGATGGTATAGGTTGGCAGCCAGCGTGCGATTGCCGATTTACCAAAACCATTGGAACCATCGTAGCGGATATATCCGGTAAAGTTGTATTTATCGTCAAGCGTGTACCCCGCACTTCCATAGAATGCGGCGAAACGCTCATAATCCATGCGCATTCCGTAGTACTGGAAGTTTGTTTCAATGGTTTGTTTCAGAATGCGGTAGTCTACGAATGGAGTTCCTCCCTGGTCATACTGAAATCCATATCCCGTATTATTTGAATTCTGGCGGTTTGTGTACTTGATCTCCTGACCGGCGAGCAGGTCAATCTGGTGCCTTTCCGCAAGCATTTTGTTGAACCTGAAATTGTTCCGGATGTTGTAAAACAGCATCTGATCTTCATTCCGGTTGTAAAAACCTCCGCTTGGCAACACAATCACCGGGTAAGCATTAGGCACATCAGGATCAGTATACAGGTATTTATTGGCCAGAGCAATCGTAGAGTTATCAGCAGCGCGATAGGCATTCGCCATATTGCTATGTTCGGTAATAATATGCTCGCGGCCCGTTTGAATGTAGCGCAATGCACCCAGGAAATCGTAGCTGATATGGTCTGTAAGCTTGTAGGATAGGTTCCCTTGAAGTTTGATATCCGCAAGGTTCAGGTTGATCCTGTTATTGGCGAGCTCGGATACAATATTAAAAGGCGCGAAGTTTCTACGGAAGTATTCCAGATCGCCATTCTCGTCGTATGCAGTTAAGGTGCGGCTGGTATTCAATGCATAACTGAATGGATTGATATCAAAGTCCCTGTCAAACTTACCTTCCACGGGATTACTTCTGCGGCTGAGCGAGCCGGGCGCCTGCTGCCTCCTCACGGAAGCGAGGGTCGTGAGGCCCACACTTAACCTGTCAGAAAGCTGGTATGTATTATTGAAGTTCAATGTGTAGCGTTTCACCTTGTCGGCGATGGTCCAGCCATTATCATCGAGATAACTTACTGATGCGTACGAACTTGATTTATCTGTTCCAAATGAAACGCTGAGCGAATGTTCGTGGATGAAATTTTGCTTGAAGAGTACATCAAACCAGTCAGTATTGGCTTTGGCATATCTCAGCAGGTAGTTTTTCTTGGCATCCTGCGTATTCGGGATCGGGAAATTACCCTGACTGTCTCCATTCAGCGAGTTGTAATATTTGCCATAAACACCAAAATCAGGCTTGGAAAGAATGTCCGAATTCAGGTATCCTTTGCGCTCCAATTCACCCAGAACCGACATTTGCTGGGCAGAATTCATGATGTTGAAATTGCGGTAGGAAGGCGTAAGCTGCGTGCTGAAATTACCCGAATAAGTTATCACCGGCTTGCCGCTCTTTCCCTTTTTGGTAGTGATCACGATTACCCCGTTCATTGCGCGGGCTCCGTACAATGCAGCCGCAGCGGCATCTTTCAGGATGTCAAAGGTTTCAATATCGTTGGGATTAAGTCCCGCTACTGCCGAACCCAGCAATGTAGTAGGGTCGCCACTGGAAAGCTGGTCATTTGAAATATTCACAATATCCTCCTGAACGACACCATCAATCACCCAAAGTGGCTTATTATCTCCATTCAAAGAAGTGGCGCCGCGGATCCTGATCTTGGGCGCTGCTCCGAAAGTACCTGATACATTCTGAATGGAAACTCCCGCAGCCCGGCCTTCGAGCATCCGGCTCACGTCAGGCAGTCCGTCGATTTTTACATCGTCTGTTTTAAGCGTAACCGCCGAGCCCGTAAACTTATCCTTGTCGATCTGCTGAAAACCGGTTACGACCACATCCTGCAAACCAACTGCATCCTCAGCCAGCTCAATCGTCATATTACGTGCGGCAGGAAGTTCTTTTGGTAAAAACCCGATCATCGTCACGACCAGCGTGGCACCTTCATTCACATCAGAAATAACAAACTCGCCCCTTTCATTGGTAACCGTCCCTTTCTGAGTGCCTTTGACGCGCACCGTAGAACCGATCAACACTTCACCGGTACTGCTTTTGACAATACCTCTCACTTCAAAAGCGAGCGCAGCAGAAGACGATGAATGGGAAAAAAGAAAGAGTGAAAAGAAGAAAACACCAAGAAGCCACAACGAAAGCCGACCCTGGCCACTGTTCCGGTAAAAACGATCCATATGTTTGTGTATAAGTCTATCTCAAAAATTAAGGGCTTCCGACTGCTCGGCGTTGGTTAATTAGTATGTTCAATAATACATATTATAGTCTTAAAAAACGAACTCAATTTTTCGCTTTCGGCAAGAGTATGCAAACGATGAATGGAATTTCAGTTCCGGAGTTAATAATCCGGGGTACGCAGAAACTGAAACTGATTTAGAGGGTGCGGTAAGTACTGGTATAAAGATCTTTATTAAAACAATTTAGCGCAAGATTTATTGTAACCATCAGAGGCGTTATTTATCGCTTTCCAAATTGTTTTCAGCACTTTTTACCGGGTTTGTCAAAACAGAGGTAATGCGGTTTAGCTCGTCGACCTTATAGGCGAAATCCCCTTTGAGCATATCCCTGACTTCCTTTAATTGCTGCATTGCTGTTTCCAAGTTGTCTGGAAGCGCCTCTCCCAGCACTTCTTTTAATCTTTTGGCCAGAGTAGGCGAAATTCCATTGGTTGAAATAGCGACCTTCAGGTTCCCTTTTCTGACAACCGAAGAAAGATAAAAATCGCAGATAGCGGGAGTATCGGCCACATTGGCGAGTATATGCCGCGCCCGGGCCGTATTCCAGATACGCTTGTTCTCTTCCTTATCGTTCGTAGCCACAATAACCAGGTCTTTATAGTCAAGATCCTGATCTTCAAAAACGCGCCTGATCAATGTGATTCTTGCATTTTCCGCAGCCAGGTCGGCAATCTCCTGCCGGATCTCGGGCGCTACAAGTGTGATGGTAGCCCGGGGTGAATTGTCCAGTACTGCGGTGATCTTTTCGAGCCCCACGTAACCTCCCCCTACAATCAATGTATGCAGGTTTTCAAGCTTGATAAAAATAGGGAAAAGCTCGTTCACGGCCTGTTGTTTGGATGAATGGATTATAATCAAATTTACTATAAAATAAGTTTGGATTCTACCTGTCGGGTCCGGTTTATAACTATTCCAACAATCCTACTTTTACTATCTGCTTCTTTCCGTGTAACTTTGTACTATGATCGCAATTACCAACATCAGTTATTTCCTTGGCGACAGAGCACTTTACGACGGTGCATCGCTGCATATAAAGCCGAAACAGAAAATTGGCCTCATTGGTCTGAACGGAACAGGAAAATCGACACTCCTGCGAATGATCAATGGAGAATTCCAGCCCGACGAGGGACATATTTCCAAGTCAGGTGATTGCACAATCGGGTTTCTGAACCAGGACCTGCTTTCCTACCAAAGTGACGATTCTATACTTTCGGTAGCTATGCAGGCTTTCGAAAGACAAAATCAATTGCAAGTGCAGATCGACAAGATTTTGCACGATATGGAGCATAATTATACAGATGCGCTGGTAGACAAGCTGGCGAAAGTGCAGGACGAATTCGAGGCGCTCGACGGATATTCTGTTCAATCGAAGGCGGAAGCGATACTCGAAGGACTTGGTTTTTCCACCGGCGATCTGAACCAGCCGCTCAGGTTATTTTCGGGTGGATGGAGAATGCGTGTAATGCTTGCGAAACTGCTTTTGCAAAAACCCTCGCTGCTCATGCTCGATGAGCCAACCAACCACCTTGACTTACCCTCGATTCAATGGGTTGAAAAATATGTTCAGTCTTACGAAGGAGCTGTGATCGTTGTTTCCCACGACAGGCAATTTCTTGATAATACAATCGACACGACCATAGAAGTATCAGGTGGAAAGCTGATCTACTATGCGGGGAATTACTCTTACTATCTGGAAGAAAAAGAAGAGCGTAATGAAATTCAGCGGGGCGCTTACGAGAACCAGCAGGCTAAAATCCGCCAGACTGAGCGTTTTATCGAGCGGTTCAAAGCCAAAGCGACCAAATCGCGTCAGGTACAAAGCCGTGTAAAGGCGCTGGACAGAATGGAAGTTGTGGATGCGGTGGTTGACGAGAATGCGAAAGTCCATTTCCGTTTTCAATTCACTACCCAACCCGGCAGGCACGTTTTTCAGCTGGAAGACGCGTCCAAAGCTTACGGAGAGAAGGTCATTTTGGACAGCACCAACATCAGTATGGAGCGGGGCGATAAAATTGCATTGATCGGAGCAAATGGTCGTGGGAAATCCACCGTACTCCGCGTTGTTGCAGGTACTGAACCTATTGAAGGCAAAAGAAGGCTGGGACACAATGTATCGTTTACATTCTACGCGCAGCACCAGCTTGAATCGTTGAATATTGCACACAACCTGATCGAGGAGCTGAAATATGCGAACCCTACCAAAACAGAAACCGAACTCAGGACTGTACTGGGCTGCTTCCTGTTCACCGGGGACGATGTTTTCAAGAAAATCAAAGTATTGTCGGGAGGAGAGAAATCGCGGGTTGCATTGGCGAAGGTATTGTTGTCACAGGCTAACTTCCTGCTGCTCGATGAGCCTACCAACCACTTGGATATGCAGTCTGTCAATATCCTGATCCAGGCTTTGCAGCAATATGAAGGCAGCTACATTGTCGTTTCCCACGACAGGTATTTCGTTGAAAACATTGCAAACAAGATCTGGTACATTGAAGATCATCAGATCAAAGAATATCCTGGTACTTATCAGGAATATGAAATATGGGTTGAAGAAAGAGGCTTGCAATCTGCTGTGAGCGAGAAAGCAACTGTCAGCAGCGCGCCTCCTCAGAAGTCTGCACAGCAAGCTGCGCCTGCAAAGAGTGCTCCCAAACCGCATTCGAGTGAGGATGCAGCCAAGCTGAAAAAAGCGCAAAAACAGATCGAAGAACTGGAATCGACCATCAACAATCTGGAAATCCGCAAAGCGGAAACAGAAACAAAGCTGGGAGATCCGACGATTTACAATGATTCTGTTGCATTGGCCGAAATGAACCGCTTTTATGCCGATATCAAACAAAAGCTGGAAAAAACCACAGAGGATTGGGAAAACCTGATGATGGAAGTGGAAGAGCTTGCAGGAAAATAAACTTATCCAAAAAAGGAGCTAGAAATAGCTCCTTTTTTGTACTTAGAATATGCCTTCCGTTTGAGAATAGATGTCGGACATCTTCAACGTGAGACCTACCTGGCTGATTTCAATGCTGCTTTCTAGATCATATGCAGCAGACGAAAGAACCCAAACATCACCGGTTTCTTTACGATGCACTTCTGCGCTGAGCTCGGTGGAATCTATCAGGATATATTCTACCAGCGAGTCGATGCCGCGGTAAAATCGAAACTTCTTACCTCTATCATAGCTTTCGGTGCTTGGAGACAACACTTCAATGATTACAGACGGATTGAGCAGGGTATCAGTGTGCCGGTCCAGAAATTCTGCCTTTCCACATAAAATCAGTAAGTCCGGGTATGTGTACAATGTACTTTCCGGAATATGCACCCGCATATCACTGGAAAAACTTTGGCAGGACTTGCCTTTCAGGAAAGACCCAATTTCAATTGACAAGTTTTCCTTAATACGATTGTGATTCCGCCCGGCTCCGGCCATTGCAAAAATCTCCCCGCGGTAGTACTCGCTTTTGTAATCTGCGGCTCTTTCTAGTTCGAGATACTCTTCTGCTGAATACATGGTGATAGGTTGTGCTGTCATACGTGTGTAAACAAAAATAGTTAATAATGTTCAAATCACTTTTACTTACTATACGTACCTTGACCCGAAAAGTAACGTTACTATTTCAAAAATCTCCAATGCGACTACTGCTTGTAATTTGTCTTACCATATGTGCCTTAAAGGCACAGGCGCAGCCGAATTGGCTGCGTCTGGAAGACTATATCTATGATGAAAAAATCCGGACGGTTTTACTATACCCGGCGCTGGAAGATCCCGAGAACCCTACGCGCCTGCTCACGCCACCGGTTAAGCAGCTCAATGGCGGTTCGCCGTTTGTTCTGGAATTTGATGATCTGTCCGCAGAGTTCAATAGTTACCGGGCCAAAATTGTCCATTGCAATGCAGATTGGACAAAGTCGAATTTGAATGATATTGAATTCACCTATGAATTCAACGAATACCCTGTCAATAGTCCCGAACAGGCATTCAGCACCAAAGTGCCCTATTTTCATTACCGGCTCGAATTGCCGCGATTGAAGCTGTCAGGCAATTATGTGATTTATGTATATTCAGACAGGGACAGAAAACCCGTTTTGAGCAGGAGATTTATGCTTTTTGAGAACAGGGTAAGTATCAATGCAAAAGCAAGGTTCTCGCAGGGCATTCAGGAGCAATTTTCTGATCAGCAGATTGACTTTTCCGTAGATTACAAGGGATACGAGCTGATTGCCCCACAGACTGATCTGAGAGTATTTATCCGCAAAAACTTCCGGTTTGACCAGATGAAAAGCGGCTTCAAACCCACTAGCGTAAAGCCCTTTGACCGGCTGCTTGAATACACTTTTTTCGATCTTGAAAATACGTTTCCGGGGGGTAATGAATTCCGTTATTTCGACAGCCGGACGCTATCCGCGAGAGGTTTCGGGATTAATGAAATGGAGCGTACCAATGAATTTACAAGTCTGCACCTGTTTCCTGATAAACCAAGGTCAAGTGGCGCTTACATTCAGGTCGATGATTTTAACGGAAATTATATTGTAGATCAAAGAGAATCTGGTCGGGGAAGTGTGGAGGCTGATTATACGCCGGTATTTTTCACATTGAAAATAGCCGAAGAACCTGATGCTGCTTTTTATGTAAATGGCGCATTTAATCTTTGGCAGCTGAATGAACGCAACAAAATGACCTACAATGCGGACACGCAGGCTTACGAAGCGGAAATCATGCTGAAACAGGGCGTAATCAACTACGACTACATCATGAAAACAGGCAATGGGAAGCCGGACGAGTCATTTATTGAAGGAAATTACGGAGCTACGGAAAACGACTACGATATTCTGATCTATCATCGCCCACCGGCCGGCAGGGCCGATTTACTGGTAGGTTACCGCACAGTGGAATGGAATCGGCGCAGATAGCATTCAAAAGAAAAGAGCAACCTATCCGGCTGCTCTTTTCTTTTGAATTTATATGAATTTATAAATAGCTAGACGTTAAATCTGAAATGCATGATATCTCCGTCGGCAACAACATATTCCTTTCCTTCTACTGCCATTTTGCCAACTTCCTTCACTCCCGCTTCCGTCTTATATTGCTCGTAATCGGCTAACTTGATCACTTCCGCGCGGATAAAACCTTTTTCGAAATCCGAATGGATGACACCGGCGGCCTGCGGTGCTTTCCAGCCTTTCACGATTGTCCACGCGCGAACTTCTTTCACACCGGCAGTAAAATAGGTTATCAGATTCAACAGCTTATATGAAGCTTTAATAAGCTTGCTCAACCCCGATTCTTTCAATCCGTATTCACCCAGAAACATTTCATGTTCCTCAGGATCTTCTATTTCTGAAATCTGCGATTCGATGGCAGCACAAAGCACGATCACTTCCGCACCTTCCTTGGCCACAGTCTCTCTCAGCTTTTCGGAATATTCATTACCAGTAAGCATCGAGCCTTCATCCACATTGGCTACATACAAAACAGGTTTTGCTGTTAACAGCTGCAAATCGCCGATTACGGCCTCTTTCGTTTCTTCGTCTATCTCGACACTTCTTGCATTGTTACCGGCTTCAAGCGTGGCTTTGTATTTCTTCAACCACTCCAATTCAGCTTTTGCTTTGGCGTCGCCTGCGCGGGCGCCTTTTTCAGTACGCTGGATCTTTTTCTCAATGGACTCAAGATCTTTCAGCTGCAGTTCCGCGTCGATAATCTCTTTATCAAAAACAGGATCAACCCGTCCTTCCACGTGCACTACATTTTCATCCTGAAAACACCTGACCACGTGCACAATCGCGTCAACCTCGCGGATATTGGCCAAAAATTTGTTACCTAACCCTGCGCCCTGGCTGGCACCTTTTACAAGACCGGCGATATCCACAAACTCAATGATTGTGGGGATTACCTTTTGAGGCTTCACAAGTGTAGTAAGAACTTCCAGACGCTCGTCAGGAACTGTAACAACACCTACATTGGGCTCAATTGTACAGAATGGATAGTTGGCTGCTTCGGCTTTGCCGGTAGAAATCGCATTAAAGAGAGTGGATTTACCTACGTTTGGCAACCCGACGATCCCGCATTGAAGACTCATATTTTAAGAAGTATGCAGTGAATAGCAGGCATTCTTCTTGTTGGAAAGCAAAGAACTCCTGTCTGCTAAATTAAATTTTTTGCAAAATTACCATTTAGCGAGTACAAAAACCAAAAGCCTTCGCAATTGATTGCAAAGGCTTTTCTATTCATGTAATGTTTTTAATCCCACTTAAGATCCGACTCTCCAACCACATCCACCTCGTCGGCCTTGGTTTCAAACTGAGAGAAGTCAACTTCTGGCATCAACTCTGTCTTCACGTGGTCAACGGCCTCTTTCAAAGCGTCCACGAATTTATCAAAGTCCTCTTTGTACAAAAACATCTTGTGCTTTTCGTACGTAAATCCGTCTCCCTGTGGGTGGCGACGGCTTTCAGTGATGGTGAGATAATAATCGTTAGATCGCGTAGAGCGAACATCGAAGAAGTAAGTCCGTTTTCCCGCCCTAACCCTTTTGGAGTAGATTTGCTCTCTGTCTTCCACTATGTTTAGTTTTAAATAGGTTTTCAAACGCTAAAATAAAACGTTTATTGCTGCGAACAAAAAAAACAAAGACATATTAAAGAGCGCGCGGGCTACAACTACACTATTCGACTCTTCAGTTGTACTTTAACCTTAACATTTGTTCATTTCTCATCTTTTTCCATTACATTTGAAATTCCTGGTCTTTCATTTCCTACGAAGAACCGGGCAACAAGTATCAAGTAAGGGCGTTTTTTCCTTATTATGTTTCACTTAAATCCTGAGATATGACTTATCGTCGGATTCTGATTCTCATCTTATTAGCATTCGCTGCCTCGCCTGAAGTTTTCGCTCAGGTCAAATTAGGCAAAACAGAAACAGGTCACGCTTCCTATTATGCGTCAATGTTTAATGGAAGAAAAACTTCTTTCGGAGAAGTGCACAAAAGCACTGAATTGTTAGCCGCACACAGGAGTTATCCGCTGAATACGATGCTGGAAATCACGAATCTTGAAAATGACGAAAAAGTGATCGTCAGAGTAAACGACAGAGGTCCATTCTCCCGCAACAGGATCGTTGACCTGAGTAAGGAAGCTGCCAGGCTGCTCGGTATCGTTGCAAAAGGTGTAGCAGCTGTTTCAGTACGCGTTGTAGGAATGGAGGGAATGGTACTGCTGGAATCCAATGAACATATTGATCCCAAATCCGGCAAAGTGATCGCAATGAGAGGCAAACAATAATGTAAAACTTCAATGAGCAACCGGCAGCTTGATTTAGCCAAAGTAAGAGAATTCGGAAATCTTGAATTCCTTGCCAAACAGCTCGTTGAAGGATTTATAACCGGTTTGCATAAGTCTCCGTTCCACGGCTTCTCTGTGGAATTTGCAGAACATCAACTCTACAATACAGGAGAATCAACCAGAAATATTGACTGGAAGGTTTTCGCAAAGTCCGACCGGCTATATGTAAAACGGTACGAGGAAGAAACCAATCTCCGCTGCCATATCTTACTGGATACTTCCTCTTCCATGTACTACCCGGAAGAGAATTTTGGTAAAATGACATTCAGTGTGATGGCAGCGGCAAGTTTGACGTATCTGCTTCAACGTCAGAAAGATGCAGTAAGTCTTTGCACATTTTCGGAGCAAATCGAAGTGCAGACAGCTGTCAAGTCAACTCCCTCACACGTTCACAAGATCATGCTGGAACTTGAAAACCAGCTTACAAGCAGCCGGCCTCTTCTCAAAACTTCAGTATCCGAAGTACTCCACCAGATTGCCGAAAAGATCCATAAACGCTCACTCGTGGTGATTTTCAGTGATATGTTCGACAATCTGGAAAACGCTGATAAAATATTCTCCTCTCTTCAGCATTTACGCCACAATCTACACGAGGTATTGCTCTTTCATGTGACCGACAGAAAAACAGAGGAAAACTTCGCTTTTGAAAACCGCCCCTATGAATTTATAGACCTTGAAACAGGCGAGAAAATCAAGGTCCAGCCTGATCAGGTCCGCGATTCTTACAAAGAGTTTGTCAGTGACTTTTACCAAAAACTCAAACTCAAATGCGGTCAGTACAAAATCGATTTCATTGAAGCTGACATTGCGCAGGGTTTTGATCCCATTCTAATGGCGTATCTGGTTAAACATGCCAAAATGCGGTAAATCCTGTTAATGTTCGTTCAGGAACAAAGACATAAAAAGCTGATCAAGGTGCGCTACCGGGATCACTTCAATGTTTCCTCTCTTCAATTCAAGCCCCTTGCTGTTGTATTTAGAGATATACATTTTCTTAAATCCCAGCTTTTCCGCTTCCGAAATCCGGTTTTCAATTCTATTCACCGCCCTTACCTCTCCTCCCAAACCAACCTCTGCGGCAAAACACACCGACGGCGGAATATATTTGTCTTCATAAGACGATACAAGTGACGCCACAACGGCAAGATCAATCGCAGGATCTTCCACCTTTAATCCGCCGGCTACATTCAGGAAAACATCCTGCGTACCAAGCCTGAACCCGCCCCGTTTTTCAAGTACAGCCAACAACATCTGCAATCTCTTCGCATCATAGCCCGTGCTGCTTCGCTGCGGAGTACCGTAAGTGGCCACACTCACCAGGGACTGGATCTCAATCAGCAAAGGACGGTTGCCTTCCATCATCGAACCGATTGCAATTCCGCTAACGGGCTCTTCGCGCTGTGATATCAGTATTTCGGAAGGATTACTTACCTGCCGCAGACCAGTTCCGTGCATTTCATAAATGCCCAGCTCTGAGGTACTTCCAAAGCGATTTTTTGCAGTTCTCAGGATGCGGTAAGTATTATGCCGGTCGCCTTCAAATTGCAAAACTGTGTCGACCATATGTTCTAATACTTTGGGTCCGGCCAATGAACCATCCTTGGTAATATGCCCTATGAGGAAAACAGGCACACCCATTTCTTTGGCATATTTCATAAATTCGGCAGTACACTCCCGAACCTGCGACACACTGCCGGCGCCCGACTCTATGTATGTCGATTGCATGGTTTGAATGGAATCAATGATCAAAACCTGGGGCTGAAAATCTTCGATCTGCCGGAAAATATTCTGTGTATGAGTTTCGGTGAGAATGTAGCACTTGTCACTTTTCGCGTCCATTCGCTCGGCCCGCATTTTGATCTGCTGATCGGATTCTTCACCCGAAACATAGAGTACTTTCTTATTCGAAAGTGTCAATGCGATTTGCAGCATCAGGGTAGACTTGCCGATACCGGGTTCTCCTCCGATCAGTACCAAAGAACCCTGCACGATACCGCCGCCAAGCACCCTGTTCAATTCTTCGTCCGAGGTTTTAATGCGCGGCTCATTCTGATATTCGATTTCTGAAATGGCGCGCGGCCTGCTGGCCAGGTTCACCGACTTCCAGGAAACCGCCGTCTTCGGATCTTCCTTTTCAATCACCTCCTGAACAAACGTGTTCCACTCACCGCATGATGGACATCTCCCCACCCATTTTGGTGAATTGTACCCGCATTCCTGACAAAAGTAGGCAGTCTTGGCTTTGGCCATAAGTAGAATAATCTAATTTGTAAGTGTATAACAACTAAGCTGATAATATCGATCCGAAATCGAAAATTGGATGTTTAAGCCACAAAATCAAAAAGAATGTAGGTAAGGTATAGTTTTTTGTTTTTCGGCGTTATTATCCGTCTTACTTAAAAAATGATATTATCCATGAACATCCTGACAAAAGTAGCTTGTATTTGTATGTTATGCATTGTTGCGATTGGATCAGCACAAGCTCAGAAAAAAGGTTTCGCGTTCGGTATCAAAGGAGGGGTGAATTTATCACGCCTCACGATGGGAGATGTTTTTACAACGCGGTATGACGACGCAGGAAATCCCTACCTGGGATATGACGGGAAGGCGGTGAGGGACAACCTTAAACAAAGTTTTGACACAAAAACAGGTGCAGTTGGAGGTATATATGCACGTTTTGGCCGCACACTTTTTATTCAGCCGGAAGTTTTGGTGTCTACAAAAGGAGGATCATTTCAAATTGTTGAAATGGATAAAGAACAGCCTATTTCCAAGACAATCAATATCAAATACAGCAACATCGATGTGCCGCTTTTGATCGGTTTAAAGGGTGGACCTTTCCGAATACTGGCTGGCCCGGTTACCTCATTCCGGATCGGCGATAATCAGAAGCTTCGGGATGCATTCAAGTATTACACGTCTGATCTGAACAATGCACTGTCACAGGCGACTTTCGGGTACCAGCTCGGCGGCGGACTTGATCTGGGAAGTTTTAGTCTGGATGTGCGCAAGGAAGGATCTTTCACCAATGTGGCCTCATTCAATGCCGATGGTCAGGGAGGAGATGTAAAACAGAAGATCAGTTCCTGGCAAGTAACGCTGGGATTGAAGCTGTTTTAATTTTGAATGAGTGAATGA
Source organism: Dyadobacter sp. HNCC25DJ183 (assembly GCF_056895175.1). Lineage (NCBI taxonomy): Bacteria > Pseudomonadati > Bacteroidota > Cytophagia > Cytophagales > Spirosomataceae > Dyadobacter > Dyadobacter sp. HNCC25DJ183. The sequence continues at coordinate 155,839 of NZ_JBXHAP010000006.1, read as the reverse complement.
GCGAATGAGTGAATGAACGAATGTTAGAATGAAGGATTTATTAGTCGATGAATGAGTGAGCGAATGAGCTTATAAACAAGATCATTCCGTGCTCAAAACAAATCATTCACTCATTCACTCATTCAATCATTCACTCATTAAAACAAAACAAGCAGCCTTCGATCAAGCGATGGCTGCTGTTTTTATGAATAACCCACTAATTTAATTCACCAAAATCTTAACAGTTATGCGGTAATGCGCAGACTGTTGTGGTTGAGAATACCACTTACTTCTTTGATCTTTCTGCGTGAAACCGCTACTTCTTTTCCGCAGGATAATTTCAGCATACGATCGTCTTCCAGTCTCTCTACAATGTAATCCGAGTTAACCAGGTAAGATTTGTGTACCCGCATGAAATTAGCATTAAGCTGCTCTGCAAGTGATTTCAATGTTTTTGACACCAGATATTTCTTGCCGGTGTTTGTATATATAAATGTATAGTTGCCTTCACCTTCCAGGAAGGTGATCACGTCGGGAGTCAAAAAGATAGTCCGCCCCATTGATTGTACCGAAATGGAGTTGCGGCTGTCGTTGTAAGTTCTTTCAGAAATGTTGGAACGAGTAAATGATGTGAAATTTTTCATGGTAACGTATGACTAATAATGTTTGATTGTTGATTCAAAATTAGTCAATAGTGCAGCTCAAATAAAATACGTAGAACTACGTGTCATTTTTCAATTCACTGATTTAAAGGTACTTACCATTGATCGAAAGGTGAAATGACGTAACAGACCTTAGCAAAATGCGTAATTTTACGTAGTCCTAAAAAGCACCATTTTACGCTCTGAACGCATGAAATCGGCAATGAAGCACGATTACCAGTCTACACGCGCCTGAACTTTGATTATCTTTACCATGATTTCGCCAGTCAGTTTTGCCAAAACGGGCGATAAATAAGTCTGTTACCAACAACATCAAATGCGTTATGATTACCGAAAAGGTAAAAGAACTAGTATCGGAAATTGAGAAAGTCACAGTTGAAAATAAAGAACAGCTGGAAGCTTTCAGGTTAAAATATATCAGCAAAAAAGGAGTTGTTACCGAGCTGTTTGACGGACTGAAAAATATAGCGCCGGAAGAAAGGCGCGCGGTCGGACAGGAACTTAATACCCTGAAAAACCTTGCGCAGGGCCGTTTTCAGGAATTTTCGGTTGCATTGGAAAATGCGACGGACGCCAATCCTGAAATGGTGATCGATCTTACCCTTCCTGTGGTGCCCAACTTACAGGGTAGTTTGCACCCGCTTACCATTGTACGCCGCCGCATTATCGAAATTTTCGAAAGAATGGGCTTCAATGTGTCTTACGGACCAGAAATCGAGAAAGATTGGTACAATTTCAGCGCATTGAACTTTGCCGATAACCACCCTGCCCGTGAAATGCAGGATACTTTTTTTATATCCAAAAGCGAAGGTGAAGTGAAGGATGATGTGTTGCTCCGCACCCATACATCTAATGTACAGGTACGTTTAATGGAGCGGCAAAAACCTCCGATCCGCTCGATCATGCCTGGTCGCGTGTTCCGGAATGAAGCCATTTCTGCCCGCGCCCACTGCGTTTTTCATCAGGTTGAAGGTTTGTATGTAGATAAGAATGTGAGCTTTAAAGATCTGAAAGACACACTTTATCATTTCGCAAAGGAGATGTTTGGTAAAGATTCAAAAATACGCCTTCGTCCCTCCTACTTCCCATTTACCGAGCCAAGTGCCGAGATTGATGTAAGTTGCTTTATATGTAAAGGAAAAGGATGCAATGTGTGCAAGTACAGCGGCTGGGTAGAAATCGCAGGATCAGGCATGGTGGATCCGAATGTGCTGCAAAATTGCGGGATAGACAGTGAGGAGTATACAGGTTTCGCTTTCGGAATGGGTATCGAGCGTATTACGATGCTGCGATACGGGATCAATGACCTGCGTTTATTTACAGAAAATGACGTGCGCTTTCTCAGACAGTTCGAGGGAGCATAAATGAAATGTTTCGGGCAAGCGCCTGTTTGCCCGAAACATTTTCATATTTAAAACCTTGTTTCCAGGTAATAAGGAAGCATTCTCTTCCAGGACCACCATTCGTGTGGAATGTCAGTTCCCCAGATATCCAATTCGTGCGGAACATTCTTCGAGGTTAAAATAGCCGAAATCTGTCGTGAATATTCCGGCACCTCATACGCACCCGAGCCCGATATAAAATGAATGTGGCGACTGTCGCGGTACATGGATAAATGCCATTCTGCTTTCAGTTGCGGCAGATAATGGACAGGCGAGTTGAAGTACACATTGTCATCATAATATCCGTCGGTGTAAACACTCAGATCATAACAACCGCTCATGGCGATAATCCCGTGAATGTAATCCGGGTGCCTGAAAAAGAGATTAGCTGCATGCATTGCACCAAAAGATGCGCCGCCTGCGATGATCTCGTTAGTCTGGCTGGATGTATCCTTAATAAATGGGATTACTTCTTTGATCACATAATCATTAAACAACTGGTGCCTTACTGCCTTGTCATAACCGTGCATGTAAGGATTTAGCCAGCTTTCTGAATTAATGCTGTTAATGCAATAGACTTTGACTTTTCCGGAATCAATAAACGGACGGATACTTTCAATCAGGCCATTCTCCTCATACTCCATATAATTTGAAGCGGCAGTCGGGATCAGCAGGAGTGCAAACCCATAATGTCCGTAAACCGCAATATCCATATGTTCATTTAGCGCCGGACTATACCAACCGGTTACCTCGCGTTGCATTTCTTTACCATTTAAGTTACTTAACGATTAACAGGCATGATTCAAACGCGGTTCAATATTCGAACCAATTATCACCAACAGCCTGCCAGTAACTGTGGTAATAAATCAATACAAGACCCAGGTATCCTTACCTCCGCCACCTTGTGACGAGTTAACAACCAAAGAACCTTTACGCAATGCAACCCGCGTCAGCCCGCCAGGGATTACGCTGATATCATCGCCATACAGGATGTACGGGCGCAAATCCACGTGCCTGCCCTCTGCGTGGCCGTCGACCATGCAAGGTACGCGGGAGAGAGATATGGTAGGCTGGGCAATGTAGTTTCTCGGATTATTCCGGATTTTTTGTCTGAAAAGTTCATGTTCCTGCTCCGTCGCTTTCGGCCCGATCAGCATACCATAACCGCCGGCCTCGTTGGCTTCCTTCACAACCAGCTCGCTGATGTTTTCAAGCACATAATTGAAATCTTCCTCTTCGCCGCAAATGTAGGTCTGCACATTCGGGATAATGGCTTCTTCATTGAGGTAGTACTTAATGATACGCGGCACATAGGCGTACACCACCTTATCGTCGGCCACACCGGTACCAGGCGCATTTGCAAGTGCCACACGACCTTTTTTGTAAACCTCGAAAATACCGGGGATACCTATCAGCGAATCAGGGTTAAATGCTTCGGGATCCATGAACGTATCGTCAATCCGGCGATAGATCACGTCCACAATCTGTAACCCGCTGGTAGTCCGCATTTTTACATAACCGTCGGAAACTACCAGGTCGCGCGTATCCACCAGCTCAACGCCCATTTGTTGAGCCAGATACGAATGCTCGAAATACGCTGAATTATAGATGCCTGGCGTAAGAACCGCCACAGTCGGGTTAGGACGGTCGGCAAGGTGCTGCAGCATTTGCAGCAGGCGAGTAGGATAATCGGAAACCGGCCTTACGCCCGTTCTTGCCAGAACATCCGGGAAAATCTGCTTGGACAATTCCCTGTTTTCCAACATATAGGATACACCTGACGGACAGCGGAGGTTATCTTCCAAAACCATGAAAGTACCGTCGTCACCTTTGATCAGGTCAGTACCAGTAATGTGGCACCAGATACCTTTGGGTGGTTTAAGTCCAAGACAGGGTTTCAAGAAGCACTTACTCGACTCGATCAGCTCGCGCGGTACGACGCCGTCGTTGAGAATATTTTGTTCATTGTAAACGTCATCGATAAACATATTCAACGCTTTTATGCGTTGCTTCAAGCCTTTTTCCAGCCACTCCCACTCTGCATTGGGCAGCACGCGCGGAATGATATCGATCGGCATAATTCGCTCCGTCCCCTCTCCTTCGGAATAGACATTGAAAGTAATTCCCATCGAAAGCAGCGCCCGCTCGGTAGCAAGCTGGCGATTGGTAAGGTCTTCGTGGGTCAGATTTTCAAATTTGCTCTTCAAATGCTCGTACCCTGGGCGCGTCTGTCCGTCGGGGGAAAACATTTCATCGAAGAAATTTTCACTTTGATAATTTGAAAAAGAGAAATTCATACAATACAAAATTTGAAAAAGCCTATATCCGTTTTTAACAAAACAATATATGGTCTATGTTTTAATTAACAAAACAATCTGGAATTCACTTCCTGATCGTACCTAATTGCTTAAAACGGCAAACACAAGCCTTCATCCTTTTTCAGACTATTTTATAAAAGCGCGCACATTTTTTCTTGGGATAATAGCATATTCAGCACTTCTGTTCGATTTGGAGCGCATTAAAATCATGCCGCTGACGCAAGATTAAATATTCTGAATCGCAGAACATTCGTTGCAACTCCGTGCAGTTCCGCTTTTCTTTGCACACGAATATAAAATTCGCCGATTCAACGTTTTCTAGTGACTATGCCCAAAAGTCTGATACTCGCATCCTTTATTTTCCTTGGGATAGCATTGAATGGATCGGCCCAGCACTTGCCTGGCGTTGCGATGGGAAATTACGCGGGTACCAATGCATTGTACCATAATCCTGCCTTTGTCGCCGATAGCCGCTATGCTATCCACGTGAACCTGGTAGGTACCCAGTTTTATACAGGTAACAACCACGTCAAGTACGATGCGCCATTTTCCTTCCTTTCCCTGATGACTAACTCAGTGCCGGATCAATACAGGAATGAACGCGGTGTTCTCATGTTCCCGCGCTCCTATTTGAAGGAAAAGCTTAACGGTAATTACAAATATCTGAACGCAGGCGGAGATACGCGGCTGCCGTCTGTGATGTTCAATTTGCTGAAAGGTAAAATGGGCGTGGGTATATCAACGAGGGCACGGTACATACTGAATACGACCCAGCTCACCGAGCCACTTGCCCGACTGATCAGCAAAACCGCGCAGATGAAAGAACTTCAGGGGAGCACATTCGAGAACCAGTCAGGCCAGTTACACTTTAATGCATTGGGAGAAATTGCATTGACGCTGGGCGGCATTGTGGTGGATAACGAAACGGAGTTCCTCAAAGTTGGTTTTACCGTAAAAAGACTGATAGGACTGTACAATGCACATGCGATCATTGACAATTCGACTTACAATATCCTGCCCGACGAAGCTTACGAAAACCGCCGCCAGTATATCAATGTGCAGCAGATCAATGTAAAGTATGCGATTACCCGGGATGAAGGTTTCCAGAATATCAAACCTTCACCGGCCTGGCTGCTAGGCGGTGCGCCTCCGGGAAGCGGGTGGGGCTTTGATATCGGCGCCGTATACGAATACCGGCCGGATATCAACAAATACTCTTATACAGAACGTGGTGAGCGAAAACGTGATGCTTCCAAGAATAAGTATTTGTACCGCGTCGCAGTTTCGCTGACCGATATTGGGCGGGTCCATTTCAAAAATCCGGCTTATTTGCTGCAACAGGAAACCCACACCAGGGACAAGGAATTCCGTTTTAACTCTTTCCAGAAACTGCAGGGGTCCGAGGGACTGTTTAATGCGATCAATTCATCGCTGGACGGAGGACCTACAATGGCGCCTAACTTCAAGTCGGTGTTGCCAATGGCGTTTCAGGCGAGTGTTGATTACCATGTTCAATCAAAAATTTATGTGAGCGGATTGTGGGTACAGAACCTGATCAGTCAGGGTGCATTCGGTATGAAAGCAGAATCTTTTCTTGCGGTAACACCGCGCATTGAGCATAAATGGTATGAATTGTCTGTACCTGTATCTTTGATGAACCGGTACAGATCACCGGCAATCGGGCTGGCTGGACGCGCGGGACCTTTGTGGATTGGCACCGATCATTTGACAGGACTGTTGAACATTGGCAATCCAAAAGCATTTAATCTTTATTTCGGGATATCGGCCGGCCTTTTCCGCCGCCCGCCCGAGTCGCCCAACCAGTGCTGGCCACGCGAAGATTCATGGATCAGACGCATTTTTTCTAAACGATAAAGGGCTGTCTTGCGTTACGTATAATGTGGTACAATTTTTCTAAACGTAACATATCTTCAAATCCGGATAAAATGAGAGAAGTACAGAAAACAAAAGAAGAATGGCAGCAGGAACTAACTGGACAACAGTGTTTTGTGCTGTTTGAAAAAGGGACTGAGCGCCCATTTTCACATCCCTATAATGATAACAAGGAAGAGGGTACCTACGTGTGTGCAGCTTGTGGCACCCCGTTGTTCAGCTCCGAAACGAAATATGAATCAGGTTCGGGCTGGCCGAGCTTTTTTCAGCCGGTTGCAAAGGAGAGTGTGGAGGAAATCGTCGATAAAAGTCACGGTATGATCCGGACTGAAGTAGTTTGCAGAACCTGCGGGGGACATTTGGGGCACGTTTTCAATGACGGTCCAAAGCCAACCGGACTCAGATACTGCATGAATGGCGCTGCCTTGAAATTCAATAAAGCCGAATAGTATAATCGTAAAAGCCGGACACAATCATAAATGTCCGGCTTTTCTTATCTTTGAATTCTTACGAACCATAACGTTTGATGCAAGTTATCCGATCGTTTTTTAACAAAATAAAGGCAGTCTTCAGATTCATTGCCACACTCATCAACCGTATCGCATACAAGCTTACTTCATTGGTTACCGGCAAAAAACGCGCTGATAACCTGTTCCATTCCTATCGTCAAAACAAAAGATCCCTGCGCAGCTGGTGGGAAAACAATGTGGATACCAATTCCCGTTTTTACCGGCCGATCATGTTTATCTGGAAAACCTTTGCTTACGGGTTTCTGACATTTGCACTTTACATTTTTTGTGTGGAAACCAATTTCCTGTGGCTGATGGGAAGTATGCCGAGTGTTGAAGACCTACAAAATCCAAAAGTTGCCCAGTCCTCGGAGATATACACAGCAGACGGAGTAATGATCGGTAAGTTTTATACCGAAAACCGGACTCCGGTAACATTCAAAATGATCTCTCCGAACCTGGTAAAAGCTTTGATCGCGACCGAAGATGTACGTTTTTACAAACATTCAGGAATAGACTATAAAGCAATGGCGAGCGTGGCAATGGGCATTGTAACCGGCGCGACAGATCGTGGGGGAGGCAGTACTATCACACAACAGCTTGCAAAGAAATTATTTAAAACAAGAAAATCGGGTGCACGCGGAGTGCTAAGCTACATTCCCGGTTTCAGTATTTTAATTTATAAAACAAAAGAATGGCTGACTGCCATTAAGCTGGAAAGGAACTTTACCAAAGAAGAAATCCTGACCATGTATTTCAACACGGTTGATTACGGTAACAATACTTACGGGATCAATACGGCAGCGAAGTCGTATTTCAGTAAATCGCCCGACAGCCTCAATGTGCAGGAATCGGCGGTTTTGGTGGGTTTGCAAAAGGCGACTACCACCTACAACCCGATCCGCAACATGAAGCGGTCGCTTGAACGCCGGAATGTGGTAATTGCGCAAATGGAGAAATACGGGTACATCAGCGCCAAAGCAGCGGATTCGATCAGCGCGCTACCTATTGAGCTAAAAACCAAGTTCGAAACACCATACGACGGCAATGCCAATTACTTCAAGAATGCAGTTGTTGATTTTGTTAAAAAGTGGGGTGACGAAAATGGTTATGACCTTTATACCGATGGACTGAAAATCTATACGACGATCGACTCTCGGATGCAGGAAAAAGCCGAAGAAGCGATGACGCAGAAGATGAAGCAGCTGCAACGCGTGTTTGAAGATCACTGGCGAAACCAGAATCCATGGGTAGACGAACAAGGCAAGGAAATCACTGACTTTCTTCAAAACGTGGTAAAACGGACCAGCAAATACAAATCGCTTGCCGCCAAATTTCCGAACAATCCGGACAGCGTCAATTATTACCTGAATAAAAAAGACACCATGACAGTCTACGACTGGAAAAACAGTGGTGAGATGAAGAAATACTGGAGTTCAATGGATTCGCTGGATTACTACAAGCGGATTTTGCGCGCAGGTATGATGGCTATGAACCCGCAGAGCGGCCAGATCAAAGCCTGGGTGGGTGGTTTGGATTATAATTATTTCAAATACGATGCGGTAAAGCAAGGCAAAAGGCAGCCGGGATCGACATTCAAATCCTTCGTTTATACAACGGCGATTGACGATACTACTTACAATATGACCCCGTGTGATCAGATTGTTGACAAGCCGTTTGAGAAGATTTATATGGAAGACGGCGAGCAAAAGGAATGGAGACCGCGCAATGCAACGGGTACTTTTTCCTATGCAAGCATGACATTGCGGCGCGCCCTGGCACAATCAATCAACTCGGTTACAGCGGAGCTTACGGACCAGGTTGGTGCGGACAATGTGGCCAGGTATGCCAAGAAAATGGGTATTACTACGCCGCTTAAAGGATTACCGTCCATTGGTTTGGGTCCATTTGATGTTTCGCTTTACGATATGGTAGCCGCTTACAGTGTTTTTGTAAATAACGGAACCTACACACAGCCCATTTTGGTGACAAAAATTGAAGACAGTAATGGGAAAGTAATTGAAGAATTTCAGGCAGAGCACCGAGAGGCAATCCGGCCGGAATCTGCATTTCTGATGGTACAAATGCTGAAAGCCGGTGTGGAAGAGCCGGGAGGTACTTCCGGCAGCATTCGCTGGAAATTTGATGTAACTCGTAATGGAAACGAACTGGGCGGCAAAACAGGAACTACATCCAATAACTCCGACGGCTGGTTTATGTGCATTACGCGTGACCTGGTAGTAGGCGCCTGGGTGGGTGGTGACGATCGGAGTATCCACTTCCGTACAACAAACCTGGGAGAAGGAGCTAAAACTGCGTTACCGATTGTAGGAAGCTTTTTAGAGAAGGTATACCGAGATAAATCGATCGGCTATGAACCCGGCCCATTCCCGAAACCGAGCTTCAAGATTACCAAAAATTACAACTGCCCTACCCTGTACCTGCCAAGTTCAATTGATTCGCTGGGCATTGAAGGCGATAGCACGCCTGCCGGAAGAAGCGCAGAAGATGAATTTTTAATCGGCCCGCCACCTATTCCACTGGATACGGGAGGGAGGAACTAGCTGATTTTAAACGTTGTCACCCTGAGCGCAGTCGAAGGGAGGAGCGATAACGCCCGCCCTTCGACTGCGCTCAGGGTGACAAAAATGGGCGATAAGGAAGAAGCCGAAGGCTATGGAAAGCCTAATTCTACGCCCCGATCTTTAATACTTCCTTGTACTGCATCCGGTACAGATTCGCGTAAGCTCCTTCTTTTTCCAGTAGCTGCTCGTGGTTGCCTTCTTCAACGATGCGGCCTTTATCTACGACAATGATCTTGTTCGCTTCCTGAATCGTTGAGAGCCTGTGCGCGATTACGATGGCGGTGCGGCCTTTCATTAATGTTTCAATGGCGTGTTGGATCAGTTCTTCGGTTTCACTATCGACCGAGCTGGTTGCTTCATCGAGGACAATAATCTTAGGCTCATGTACCATCGCGCGTACAAACGAAATCAACTGGCGCTGACCAACGGAGAGTGTTGCACCGCGCTCCATTACATTATAGCTGTAACCGCCCGGCAGCCGCTCAATAAAATCGTGCACGCCCACCAGTTTAGCAGCTTCCACTATCTTTTCGTGGGTAATGGAAAAGTCGCCGAGCCGGATATTGTTTTCAATTGTATCGGAGAAAAGAAAAACATCCTGCAATACAATGCCGATGTTCCTGCGAAGTGCATTCAGTTCATAATCATGCACCTCCACGCCATCTACATAAATATTCCCTTTGTTGATGTCGTAAAAGCGGGTTAATAAATTGATGATAGACGATTTCCCTGCACCGGTTGCGCCAACAAGCGCGATGGTCTCACCTTCATTTACTTTAAAATTAATATCCTTCAAAACGTATTCTTCCTCATTGTAGGCAAACCAGACATTTTTGAATTCGACATTACCTTTAATCATCGGGGGATCATAAGTGCCTTCGTTGGAGGTATATTCATCGCTGTCGAGCACTTTCAAAATACGGTCTGTGCTCACAATACCCATTTGCAAAGTATTGAACCGGTCGGCAAGCTGACGGATCGGGCGGAAGAAAAGGTTGATAAACATCACAAATGCGGTAACAGTACCGAAAGTCACTTCGCTATCCAGTATCTGTTTTGATCCGTACCAGACTACCAGACCAGTACCCGCAGCTGCGATCACATCAGCTACCGGAAAGTAAATGGAGTAATAAAGGATAGACCGGATATTCGCATTGCGGTGCACCTTATTGATCTCCCTGAATTTTTTATACTCAATATCCTCGCTGCTGAAAATCTGCACAATGCCCATTCCCGTTAAGTGCTCCTGCACAAACGAGTTCAGGTTAGACACCGCTGCACGCACTTCATTGAATGAGTCCTTGATCTTCTCCTTGAATATATAGGTACAGATCAGCATGAGCGGGATCATCGACAAGCTGATAAGCGACAGCTTCCAGTCGGTATAAAACATCACGGCGATGATCAGTATCAATTGCAGGATATCCCCGGCAATTGCCGCCATTCCGTCACTGAATACATTCGAAAGTGTTTCCACATCGGAAATAGTACGTGTTACGAGCCGGCCGATTGGGGTATTGTCAAAAAACTTTAATCTTAATCCGATTATTTTCCGGTAAAGCTGCACTCTGATATCGCGGATGATAAACTGTCCAAGCCAGCCCGACATATAGGTATTCCAAAACTGCGCAACTCCCTGAAAAATAGTAACAACCACCATCACGACCAGCATGATTGTCAGTTGCTGAAAATCGCCGTTTGCAATGGGCGTATCAATGGTGTACTTAATGAGTAGCGGCGTCAGAGGAGCTAGCAAGGCATTGAGCAGGATAATCCCGATCAATAAATAAAATTGGCGCTGGTAAGGGCGAACGAATGCATATAGACGTCTTAATGTAGGAAGATCGAATATCTGGCCGCTCTTGGTTTCCTGGTTCACCTTGTAATGGAATGGTTGTGGTTGTAGACTAGTGTCAATAACCAACAAAGTAAATTATAAAAACGTCACCAACGATTTCAAAAAACTCCCTCTGCTGGTAGTTTTCGTGATTCTGCGGCTTCTTAAAACATTGTAGCAACTGAAAAAGTAGATTATGATTCCCGTGTCAGACGCAATACCGGTTCATTCCCTGCCGAAAACACCCAGTCAGGTTTCTGCATTAAAAATATTCCGCTTCAAAAACAGCGTGGAGATCAATAAAGAGCTCGCTATTCCGCTCCCGATCACTCCATTACCAACCGACACGCCCCACAGGCACACTTACTACGAGATTTTATTTGTGGAAGAAGGCCGGGGGTTTCATGAGATTGATTTTCGTTCCTATAACGTATTCGGCGCAGGGCTGCATTTTCTTACGCCTGGTCAGGTGCATTTGCTCACTTTTTCCAGTTCGTTTCAAGGCTTTATAGTTGCCTTTTCCGAGGACTTCTACCAGTTTTATAATCCGGTCAGTCAGCCGCTTTCCCAGTATACATTCTTCCAGCCAGCGCGCCGCCAGCCCATTATCACGTTATCAGAATCGGAGAAGCGGTATTTCCATAATATTTTGGAAAATATGGTTTCTGATCATTTGAGCAATGAAGCAGATCAGGCGCTGATTGGCAGGTACCTCGGTGTTTTTTTACAAAAATGTGCGCTGCTAAGTCAGCAAAATACGCAGCCGGAAGAATCAGCAGCACAGCCTATTCCCGAACTGGTTGGCCGGTTTCAGGAAATGGTGGAGAAAAATTTCCTGCAGATACATGAAGTTCAGCAATATGCCAATGCCCTTTCGGTCTCTCCCGACTATTTAAGTAAAATCACTAAAAAGTACCTCGGAACACCTTCTCAGGAATATATACTGGACAAACTGCTGCTCGAAGCCAAGCGACTACTTGTCTTTACGGGCCTGAGCAGTAAAGAGATAGCCTATCACATTCACCTCGACGACCCTTCCTATTTCAGCCGCATCTTCAAAAAGAAAACAGGTCTTACCCCAAACGAATACCGCGAGCAAGTTCGGAAAAGTACCATCCATTAGCCGATTTGTACCTTGATCCGGTTTTTTGGCCATAATATCTTTGTATTATCCTATTAAGAAAATACTAAATAATACTATAAGGATACTATGCAGATCAGGAACGACCTCACCGCCGCATCACTTAAATCCAAACTGGACCGACTCTGGCAGGTTTCCGCCGAGAAAATCAACCTTATTAATAAGGAGTATGACAATTCGAAAGGCACGCCGGTATTTACGGTAAATGGTAAATATACGCTAAGAGGCTGGACAGAATGGACACAGGGTTTCCAATACGGGGCTGAGGTGTTGCAGTTTGACGCTACCGGCGATACCGCTTTTCTGGATTCAGCTAAAAAGAAGACAGTCGGATATATGGCTTCGCACGTGGGCCATTTCGGTGTTCATGATCACGGATTTAATAATGTAAGTACTTACGGCAATCTTTTGAGATTGATGAATGAGGGGCGCATTCCTGAAAATGAATGGGAACGCAACTTCTACGAAATTGCCCTGAAAATATCAGGAGCTGTACAAGCCAAACGCTGGACAAATACTAAGAATGGACAAGGTTTTATTCATTCGTTCAATGGTCCCCATTCCCTATTCGTCGACACGATCCGCTCGGTTCGTGCATTGATGGTCTCGCATTTAATGGGCCACAGTTTAATGGGTGAAAATGATGTAAAAACCAGTCTGCTGGAACGCGGCACATTGCACTCCATTGCTACTGCCAACTATGCAGTTTATTATGGCGAAGGCCGCGACAGTTATGATTTGTGGGGCCGCACTGCGCATGAAAGCGTCTTCAACACCAACGACGGCAATTACCGCTGCCCAAATTCACAGCAGGGTTTCTCCGGATTTACCACCTGGACGCGCGGGTTAGCCTGGGCTATGCTCGGATTCGCCGAACAGCTCGAATCGCTTTCAAGCTTCAACGACGAAGAACTTGCAGCACTAGGTGGCAGAGAGGAAATTGAAAGAATATACCTCAAAGCAGCCAAAGCTACCTGTGACTTTTACATTGAAAATACAGCCGCAGATGGAATCCCCTACTGGGATACCGGCGCACCGCAACTCTATAAATTAGGCGATTACACCAGCCGCACTTCTGATCCTTACAATGAATTTGAACCAATCGACAGCTCAGCTGCCGCCATCGGTGCGCAGGGTTTATTGAGATTGGGTAAATATCTGGAAAGCAAAGGCCAGCAGGAAGAAGGCGGAAAATACTGGCAGGCAGGACTCACAGCAGCGGATTCACTCTTTGCAGAACCCTACCTGTCAACAGACCCAACACACCAGGGATTGATTTTACACTCAATCTACCATCGCCCGAATGGCTGGGATAACATCCCGGCAGGCCAAAAAATCCCGAATGGAGAATCGAGCATGTGGGGTGATTACCACGCAAGAGAACTGGCGCTTTACCTGGACAGGATTAATAAAGGATTGCCTTATTATACTTATTTGGGCGCTGTAAGGTAGCATGGCACCTGCCCTTCGACTGCGCTCAGGGTGACAAAAGCACTTGTCACCCTGAGCGCACCGGGCCGCCGGGCAGTCGAAGGGCAGGCACAAAAGCATTCATTAAAACAAAAACAAACCTTGGAAAACATAACACTCGACCGGTGCTGCATTCATACGATAACTACCAAGCCCTGGGAGCTTTCCGAGGCGGTGGAAAAGTATGCGGCGGCGGGGGTCAAAGGAATAAGCGTCTGGCAGAATTCAATAGAACGGATCGGTCCTCACCATGCCGGAGAGCTGATCCGATCTGCCGGACTTGAAATTGTTTCCTACGTACGCGGCGGATTTTTCCCGCACACCAGCAGCGCAGGCCGCGCGCAGGCGATTGATCATAACAAAAAATTACTCGAAGAAGCGGCCGCTCTGGGCGCGCCAATGATTGTACTCGTTTGTGGTGCCTCACCCGATCAATCTCTTGAAAAATCGAGGGAGCAGATCAGAGAAGGCATCCAGGCGATATTGCCTCTTGCTGAAAAATTGAATGTGAAACTCGCCATCGAACCGCTGCATCCCATGTATGCGGCCGACCGTTCGGCAATTAATACGCTGGCGCAAGCAAATGATCTCGCAGAGCATTTCAACTCACCTTTCGTAGGAGTTGCCATAGACGTTTACCATTTGTGGTGGGACGGTGATCTTGAAAAAGAAATAGCGCGCTGTGGCGCAAAAGGGAATTTGTTTGCTTACCACGTCTGCGATTGGAAAGTCAATACAATCGACTTACTAAATGACCGCGGATTAATGGGCGAAGGCTGCATTGACCTGAAAAAAATCAGAAGCTGGGTGGAAGCAACGGGCTTTAAAGGTTTCTGCGAAGTCGAAATCTTTTCAAATATCCATTGGGCCAAAAACCAGAATATTTTCCTGAAAGAAATTACGGCAGCTTTCTTAAAAACAGTATAAAAAACTAACCGCTAATAGCTAACAGCTAAAATCTAACAGCTAACTACAATGACAACACATAACATCGGCATTATCATGAACGGCGTGACCGGCCGCATGGGGACGAACCAGCATTTACTGCGCTCGATTAAGGCGATCAGGGAACAAGGTGGTGTAAAACTTTCGGCAGACGAAGTGATCATGCCGGACCCTATTCTCGTGGGCAGGAACGAATCGAAATTGCAGGCACTGTGCAAGCAATCGGGTGTGGAGAAGTATACAACCGACCTCGATTCTGTTATGTCAGATCCTAACTACCAGATCTATTTTGACGCACAGGTAACCGGCCGCCGCGCTGCTGCCGTGAAAAAAGCGATTTTGGCTGGGAAACACATTTATTGTGAAAAACCAACGGGTACTACTACCGAGGAAGCATTAGAGCTCTACGAACTGGCAACTGCCGCAGGCTTGAAAAATGGTGTGGTACAGGACAAATTGTGGCTGCCGGGTATGCTCAAATTGAAGCGTTTAATGGAAAATGGATTTTTTGGAAAGATCCTTTCTGTGCGCGGCGAATTCGGCTACTGGGTTTTTGAAGGGCACAGTATCCCTGCTCAGCGGCCTTCCTGGAATTATCGTAAGGAAGATGATGGCGGGATTATCGTAGATATGCTTTGCCACTGGCGCTATGTACTGGATAATCTTTTTGGCAAGGTAAAATCGGTTTCCTGCCTCGGCGCCACCCACATTCCCGAGCGAATCGACGAAAACGGAAACCCTTACAAGGCAACTGCGGATGATGCCTGCTATGCAACTTTCGAGCTGGAAGGTGACGTAATCGCACAATTCAACTCTTCGTGGACAGTGCGCGTGCGCCGCGACGATCTTCTGACTTTGCAGGTCGACGGTACGCACGGTTCAGCAGTAGCTGGTTTGCGCGATTGCCATATTCAGCATTACGGAAATACGCCGAAGCCGGTATGGAATCCGGATATTCCGCAGCCAATCCCATTCTTCGAAGGCTGGGCGAAAGTACCTGAGCAAGAACTTTTTGACAATGCATTCAAAGCGCAGTGGGAGCTGTTTTTAAAACATATTGTAAAAGATACACCATTCCCGTGGGATCTGAAAGCAGGTGCAAGAGGTGTTCAGCTCGCGGAAAAAGGTCTTGAAAGCTGGGCAAAACGCGCCTGGGTTGACATTGAGGAACTATGAAAAAGACCGCTCTGATAACAGGAGGAAGCCGCGGAATCGGTTTTGGTATTGCAAAAGCATTGGCGAAAGAAGGTTACAATCTGGCGATCAATGGTGTGCGTGATGAAGAAAGCGTAACCGAAGCATTGGACGAACTACGCAGCCTTGGCGCAGAAGTGGTTTACTGCCAGGGAAGTATCGCCTCCGCAACTGACCGCGAGTCAATTATTGAAAAAGCCTATTCTGGCCTGGGAGAGATCAATGTGCTGGTCAATAATGCAGGGATCGCGCCCCGCGTGCGACTCGACATTCTTGAAACTACCATTGAGAACTACGAAGAAGTGATGACCACCAACTTGCAGGGTCCATTCTTCTTCACGCAGGCCATTGCCAAACGAATGGCGCATACGAAGCAGAATAACAATGCATTTGAGGCGACGATCATTTTCGTTACGTCCATTTCTGCAACTGTGGCTTCCGTCAACCGGGGAGAATATTGCGTCTCCAAAGCGGGACTGGCGATGACAAACCTACTTTTCGCAGTAAGAATGGCCGAGTTCAATATCCCCGTTTTCGAGATTCGCCCCGGCATTATATCGACTGATATGACCTCCAAAGTCCAGGAAAAATACGATAATCTTTTTCAAGGCGGTATTGCATTACAACCACGCTGGGGTACCCCCGACGACGTAGGTAAAGCCGTAGCCTCCCTCACAAGAGGCGACTTCCCCTACTCCACCGGCCAGGTGATTGGTGTAGATGGGGGAATGTTGATTGATAGATTGTGATTTGGCTTTCGGCCGTCGGCTATCAGCTATCGGCTTTATTGTCTTGAATGGATGAATGAAATTCAAAGGCCAACCGCTGATAGCTGAAAGCCGAAATAAAACAAAAACCCGACTGCCGATAGCCGACAGCCGAAGTAAACCAACCGCTCCATGTCCGAACTTCCTACTTCCCGTCCTTCTCTTTTATCGCAATTAATGCAGGTGCCGGTTATTGTGGCGGCACTGGGTTACCTGGTCGATATGTACGACCTGTTTTTGTTTAGCGTCGTGCGTGTCCCGAGTTTGAAGGCGCTGAATGTGCCGGAAGACCAGCTGCTCACCGAAGGTATCAGTCTGCTGAACTACCAAATGGCGGGAATGCTGATTGGTGGCGTTTTGTGGGGCGTTATAGCTGACAAAAAAGGCCGTTTATCGGTGCTTTTTGGCTCGATTATCATGTATTCCCTTGCCAATATCGGAAACGGTTTTGTCACTTCACTTGATCAGTATGCAATCCTGCGCTTCATAGCGGGAGTGGGTCTGGCAGGTGAACTGGGTGCGGGAATTACGCTGGTAACAGAGGTTTTGCCAAAAGAGATAAGAGGTTATGGAACTACGCTCGTGGCGACTTTGGGTGTGCTGGGTGCTATTCTGGCTTATTTTGTGGCAGATTTGTTTGCGTGGCGGATCTCGTATTTCGTCGGTGGTGGAATGGGCTTGCTGCTATTGGTACTGCGATTCAATGTATTTGAGTCCGGTATGTTCAAGCACGTGAAGGAAAAGTCGGTCGACCGGGGGAATATCATGATGATCCTGACCAATGGAAAACGATTTGGTAAATATATGATGGCGATCCTGGTGGGACTTCCGATCTGGTTTGTGGTAGGTATCCTGATTACGTTCTCGCCGGAGTTTGGTGCTGCAAAAGGTATTGAGGGCATCAATGCAGGGAAAGCAGTAATGCTTGCATTTTCTGGCCAGGTTGGGGGAGATATAGTGAGCGGTTTACTAAGTCAATATCTGAAAAGTCGCAAAAAGGTGATCAGGCTATTTATCCTGCTTTCACTGGCGATGGTAGTAGGTTATCTGTTAATTCCGATCACTGATTTGTTCTCATTCTACCTGCTTTGTGCCTTACTTGGTTTCTGTAACGGCTACTGGACATTGTTCATCACCATCGCCGCTGAGCTTTTCGGAACAAACCTGCGTGCAACTGTTGCTACTACTGTCCCCAACTTTGTACGGGGAGCTACTATTCCACTTGCGGCGCTATTTGTCAACTTCAAACCGGACCTTGGTGTGATCCAAAGCGGGCTTGTCATCGGAGTAGCTACGTCTGCAGTAGCGCTGCTTGCCTTATATTATCTGGAAGAAACTTTTACGAAAGACATGGATTTTGTAGAGAAGGAATAGTTCCTGTTCTTAATTGTTTTACCAGGAAATGGCTGTCTGCACCGCGGGCAGCCATTTTTTTTAACAGTTATTAACATTCCACCAAGCAACTTTCACCTTCATACGCCCATCATTAGACCGAAATTGAGTCCACCACATCAAACCATTTAATTACTCATGAAAGATATCCGCCACTCATTTACTTAAACCACCATTCCTGTACTTTGTAATACATAGTACTGGGTTTTGCACCACCTTTGTTATGTCCTCAGGGACAAAAAAGAAAATCAAAACAACAGCCATAAACATAAATTAGCCATGAAAACCTCATTCAAATTCTTCGCATTAGCTTTCGCATTCGTAGCTGCATCTTTCACTGCCAACGCAGAAGACAAAGAAGCCAAAAAAGCAGCATTGGGAACAGGTATCTACCCTACCAAAGCAGGCAAGATCAATGTATTGGTAGACAAAGCAAACACAGAATCAAGCACTATTTTGTTGCTTAAAAACGAGAGCGGTGATGTTGTTTACCGCGAGACAGTTAGTAAAGGACAACAAAAATTCGGTCGCACTTTGAATCTCGACAGCATGGAAGCCGGACAGTACAAGCTGGACGTGATCAGCGGAGGTGAAGTTCAATCCAAAACTTTCCAGCTGTCAGAACAGAAAGTAGAACGTATCGTTACTGTGAAATAATTCATTTAGTTAGGGTTCAAAAAGGCTCCCGGGGTTCTCCTCGGGAGCTTTTTTGTTTATACGTCTAAATAAGTTATATTTAGACGTATAGACTCAAAGATATGGACACTAAACTGACTTTAAGACTTGACACGGAAACCATTGAACGTGCAAAGAACTATGCGAGAACCAAGAAGGTGAGCCTATCGCATTTGATTGAAAATTATTTGAATTTCGTAACAACTGTCGACGAGCAGTCTTCTGATATAACGCCGTTTGTAAAAAGTCTTTCCGGCGCAGTCACGCTGCCTGAGAAGTACGACGAAAAGGAAGCATATCAAAAACACATACTAGAAAAATATTCGAAATAGCAATTTGGAAAAGGTTTTTGTTGACACTGATGTTTGTATTGATCTGCTATCCGGACGGAAACCTTTCAATAGTTTCGCCGAGCGACTGTTCACATTGGCAGAGCAAGGAAAGATTGAGATCTGTATTTCCGCACTTTCGATATCCAATATTCATTATGTTTTAAATGCCCAGTATAGCGTTAAAGAGCCGACGTTGTTGATTGCGCGTTTCAGAACACTGGTTACGATATTATCCGTGGACAGCAAAGTGATAGATCGTGCTATTGCTTCCGGTTTTGCCGACTTTGAAGACGCAATTCAATATAATACGGCGATCGAAAATAGCATTCATGTGCTGATCACCAGAAATCTCAAGGATTATAAATTGGCAGAAATAAGAATAGTAACGCCTGAAGCATATCTCGCCTTCTTATAAGGAGATACAATCTCTACACCCCTTTTTTAATTGTTCAGAATTTCGGTTGCATTTTGAACCTCACACCAAAGAACCAACCAGAATGCGCGTGGCTGGGGGATTTGGCAAGATTATGCATGTAAGTAACTATGCATGATCGTGGTAAATGCGATTTACGCATCCTCGCACAAGAATTGAGCAAGAGTATTTATCAACAAAAAACAACACCCTACTACTATGGATTCACGTCGTGATTTTCTGCAAAAATTAGGTTTTGGAATTGGTGCTACTGCATTGGCAGACCTGCCTGCCGCAGCAAGGGAATTGTACTCCGGCCCGAAAGCCGACAAGCAGTTGCGCGTCGCGATCATGGGTCTGGGCAGCTATGGAACTCGCGTGGCTGAGGCGATGAAAGATTGCAAAATGGCAACTTTGGTCAGTGCCGTTTCCGGCACACCAGCTAAGCTGGAAGAATGGAAAAAGAAGTACAACATTCCTGAAAAGAACACGTACAATTACGAGACGGTCGCTCAGATCAAGAACAATCCGGACATTGATCTGGTGTACATTACCACTCCTAACTCGCTGCATCACAAACATGTGCTGCAAATCGCGGCAGCAGGCAAGCATGTACTTTGTGAAAAACCGGTCGCAGATAATGCGAAGCAGACGCGTGAAATGATCGCCGCCTGTGAAAAGGCTGGAGTGAAGTTTTACATTGGCTACCGGATGCACTTCGAGCCGCATACCCGCGAGCTGATCCGTATGCGTGAGGCAGGCGAGCTGGGCAAGATCATGCATGTGAACAATTATATGGGCTTCAAATCCGGCGATCCAAATCAGTGGAGGCTTAAAAAGGCTTTGGCTGGCGGCGGCGCGATGATGGACGTGGGCATTTATGCATTAAATGGAGCCAGGTATTGCACAGGCGAAGAGCCGATTTGGGTGACAGCGCAGGAATCGAAAACCGATCCTGTCAAATTCAAAGAGGTGGACGAAACAATTATGTTCCAGCTGGGCTTTCCAAGTGGCGTAATCGCGAGCTGCGGCACAACTTACAATTTCAATAACTACGAAAGATTATATGTAGTCGGAGAGAAGGGTTTTGTGGAACTCAGTCCCGCATTCAGCTACGGACCGATCAAAGGTCGGACGCACAAAGGTCCGATGGACCAGCCAGTAGTGACCCACCAAACCTTGCAAATGGACGGTATTGCCGACATTATTCTCAACAACAAGCCCGATCCTAATGTAAGCGGTGCAGAAGGTTTGAAAGATATGATCGTCGTAGATGCGGTTTATGAGTCCATTCGGAAAGGCGGCGCGAAGATTATGTTAGCGGGTAAATAGCAATCTAAAATCATCAGGAATTACCATGAAATCTCAAAAGTTGTTCAAACAAGGCATCTCCGTTTTCATGGTGATTCTTGCATTAAGTACCAGTTGCAGTAAAAAAAGCACCACTGTTTCGAAAAGCGGTGACACAGACAACCGCTTCAAAGTAATCGGCTATTTACCAAACGGTAATGGTTTACAAGCTTCTGCCAACCAGGTCGACTTTGGTAAGATCACACATTTGTACATTGCTTTTATCAACCCCGACTCGTTGGGAAATCTTACACGAACCGCAGGTTTGAAAGAAACGGCCGTGGTTGCCCATTCGAAAAACGTAAAAATCGTGGCCTCCATCGGCGGAGGCAGTGCTCCTAAGTATTATCCTTCGTTCTTGGTTGGGGAGAAGAAAAATAAGCTGATCAAAGACCTGGTAAATCTGGCAGTTGACAATAACCTCGACGGCATTGATGTGGATTTGGAAGGTGCATTGATTGACTCAAATTATGAAAACTTTGTGATCGACCTTGCCGTTGCATTAAGGCAGAAAAACAAACAAATCACCGCCGCCATTGCGACTGTTTACAAGGATCAGTTCACCGACAAAGCACTGGCGCAATTCGATTTTGTAAATATCATGTCCTACGACCGCACCGGTCCCTGGCGGCCCGAAACACCCGGTCCGCACGCCCCCTACTCCATGGCTGAGGAAGACCTCGACTACTGGCTGAACACCCGCAAAATCCTCAAAGAAAAACTAACCCTGGGCGTGCCTTTCTACGGCTACGGCTTTGGCGGCAATGCTCCGGAAAGTATGTCCTACAAAAGCATTCTCCGCCAATATCCCGACTCGGTGAATCAGGATCAAATGCATTTGAATGGCGGGATTGTGTACTATAATGGCTTACCTACCATCCGGAAGAAAACAGAGCTGGCGAAAGACAAAGTTGGCGGCGTGATGATCTGGCAGTTGTTGCAGGATAGCACGGGGGTGAAGTCGCTGCTGGGGGAGATTGATGGGGTGGTGAAGGGGAGATGATCGTAATAAGCCGTTTATACAACTTTAATGTTTTTAGGAATTTCGCGAAGTTTATTGCTAATTAATTAAAGCTACATGTATAAAATCACATCAGAAGACAAGGATTTACAAAAAATGGTTAACAAGGATAGGGCTTCATTAGCCACTACCTTTTCTAAAAATTTTGAAATCCAAGAAAAAACATTGGATCTAATTTCCAAATCCATTCGACACGCTGACTTTAATCGGTTTGACAGTAATAAGATAATTTGGAATGTTGCAGGATATGTGAACATATTATCTTACGACCTTAAAGTTGTTGTCAAGAATCTTGTACTTGCAAAAGAGGAATGGGAAAAAAGATATTTTGTCAGACAACTAGCACTACTCGCCTATGAAGGAATGAATGATCTACTAGAGTTACTAGGCAAAACCTTTCGGAGAACCAGATCAACACTTTCAAATCATGAAAAATTTATTGATGAGCTTAATACAAATGTTTCGAGGCTCAACACTTTCAAGTCGACCAGGGAGCATTCATTGAAAAAGATTCGAAATGTTTCGATAGCACATAGAGATAGATCCTCAATTGAACAACTTAATGTAATATATGATATTACTTGGAGCGAGGGTATAAGCATTGGCACTGAATTCGACCAAATACTAAACCCTATTGGAGGATTTCTGCAAAATGTAATTAACAAAAGCGTTGTCGAATTTGAGGGATTGAAAACGAGAAATAAATAAATCAACTTTTAAATGTCTTATTTACTCGAAACGAGCAACTCCTTCACATCCACGTCAAGTAACTTCGCTATCTCAAAAAAAGTCTCAATCGTAGGCTGCATATCATTTGTACACCAACGGGATACCGTTGATTTATCCTTGCCAGTTACCTCTGCAAGCCATTTCGACGATTTTTCTTTCTCTGCAAGAACAATCTTTATTCTGTTGTACTTCTGCTTGGGCATGAGCCGGAGATTTCGTTTGACGCAAACTTAGTGAAAACTTTAAGTTAATGATAATGAGAACCTTAACACTCATTTATATGTACAAAACGAAACAAAATTTTCGCAAAACGAAATTTTATTTTAGTTTTACGAAAACTTAATTGTAGATTCGTATGCCAATATTCAAGGAACGTCAGTTAAAAATTTATCCAAAATACCAGCAAACGTCCCAGTGGAGGAGCAAGTTCGTTCCCGAAATCCGTCTTTGTGGCAAATGGCTGGAAGATATGGGTTTCGACTACGGCGAACACATTACGGTGCGGCTGGAAGGAGAGAAGTTGATTATTGAACCGGTTGGCGAGTTGAGGAAGAATCCGCAGTTGGAGATTTGGAGTTGAGTTGCTTGCTCCATTCTTTATCTTCTTTAATACAACGGGACATTTAACCACCGGTAACCAGCATTTATTTATTGGAACTCCACGGTTTTCTGTGTTTATTAATTTTGACAATACTGGTATAAATTGAATTCGTAGTGAATTTATAGGCGATATTATCACTATTACACATCTCATGCTATCACAAGCACTTGCTGTAGATACACTTCGGAATATGGGTATCGACTTTACGATAACCGCCTTCAGGCGATCCATTTCCAGCCGTGATGCGGACACCATATTTTATCTATTCATCCAAGCTGGGATTTTCGAAAAACTAAAAAACCATAATAGTATTATTCTATATACCATTCGCAACGGTTCACTTGAGAAGGTAAGAGCAGTCTTTAACGGGTTGGCTTTAAGGGAACTTTCTCCCGAACACTTTTTTGAATTGACTGACAGAGCTGCCTTCGAACAGTATGATACACCTGATAGCGCGTCAGCCTCTCAATGGAAAGCTTCCTTATTTGGATTTATAGATCAGGTGCGGGATGTAAATTTCATTAAGGTTCAGTCTTTTCGATCACATAATCATCTGGCGGCCGAGGAACAATCTCCACTAAGATTAGCTGTTTTCATAAAATCTCCTGAACTCGTTCAGTCCCTCATTGAAAAACATGCATCTGTGAACCACCGTTTCACAAAAGATAGTTATTTACAAGGTGGCAATCTGCTCCATCTTCTTTCATCCCAAAACAAGACGACTACTGCGGATCTTACCATTGCAGAAATTTTGATTAAAGCAGGAATTGCAATCGACCTGCGAGACACGAACAATCATACTCCGTTGGCCCGGTGCGCTATGAACGGATTAACCGATCTGGCAGATATTCTCATCAGGCAAGGAGCTCAAATTGACGAAAAGGTGGGCTCGCGCGGGGACAGTACTATTTTGATGTACAGCATCATCCATAAAAATTATGACATTACGAAGCTTCTGCTTGATAGCGGGGCAGACATTCACTACAAAGATAAAAATGGCTGGACAGCTGCAAAGCTGGCTTTCGGGCGACGAAATAAAGAAATTGGGGAAGCTTTGGTTTCAAGGGGAGCTATTCTGCGCCCGTTCATCGGTCTGAGTGGATCAACATACACCGGAGGAGGCATATTTGTCGAAATATTGGATAACACCGTGTCTGGAAGCGCTTATGCTGCGGGCATTCGGATACATGACATTCTTATCGGAGCAGATTTCCAGCCTGTGAATTCGATACAGGAACTAATAGAAGTGATCGCCCGGAAGAGGCCCCTAGATACAATGATAGCTACTATTCTCCGTAACAATACTGTTTTGGAGTTCGTAGTCGAAATCCAAGTCATATAGTTAAACAGGTGACGATTTGAATTACGAAAGTAAAGAATGCAGGCCCTATTCAACTATTATGGACGGTTTACCTGTATTTTCACTCTCAAAAAAACCCTGCTATTTTACAGTGAACAGCCACTTCAAAGCAATGAAAGTTAAGATTATAACTGCTTTTTTATTCTCTTTTTCCTCAGCATTCGCTCAGGTGGACCTCACCACCCCATTCAAATCCTGCAACCTCGAAGGCAGCATTACCATTTACGATAAAACAGGGAAATGGCTGACCAGTGATGAGGAAGATTCACGCCGGGAGACTCAGCCTGCTTCTACATTCAAGATCATTAACCTGCTCATTGCACTTGAAACAGGTGTGATTAAGGATGAAAATGAGATTGTCAAGTGGCCGGGTTCTACCGACACGACGCTGTATGGATACAGGCCAGAAATATACCATGACATTTCGGTCAAAGAAGCATTCGAAGTGTCGGCGGGTTGGGCGTTTATTGAACTAGCGAAAAAGATTGGCTGGAAACAGTATCTACATTAGCTGAAAGCTGCAAAATACGGGAATAATAACCTGTCTGAAAAAGGCGACGACTTTTGGAATTTTGGTGCATTCGGTGTTTCACCACGCAATCAGGTCACTTTTCTCGCGGCGGTTTACGCAGGGAAAGTACCCTTTTCAAAACGCAATATTGATATTCTCAAAAAGGTGATGGTCAATGAACAAACTGCTGACTATACGCTCCGCGCTAAAACAGGCTGGACGCGGGTGGACGGAAATGACATTGGCTGGTGGGTTGGCTACGTAGAACGAAAAGACAACACCTATTTTTTTGCCACACGTGTAACCAAAAAGCGAAGTACGCCCAACCCGGAATTTGGGAATTGCCGCAAGACCATCACCAGGGAAGTGCTGCGGCAACTTGGTGCGTTCTGAAACGTGTCAAACCGAACGATCATTTAGCAATTGCCTTCTGCTAATTGAATGCAAAGAAGTTTAATCGCCTTCCTAACTTCTGCCCATTCATGTAAAATCTTCTGAATGGCAAATTTATCCGATGCTTATAAGACTCAGGAAATCAAACTACCAATTGGATACAAACTCATGTTTACGAGTGAAGGCCCCGATAATATAATTAAAGCTGTGCAGTACACTTATGTTCGAAAGTTTGAAGGCAGAAACGTATACAATCTTGGATTTGGAGACTATGATCCGCAATTCGATCACATTATTGATCAGGCAAAGTCCAACAACGGAGATGCATATAAGGTATTTCGCACCGTTTTGTCCACTATTCCACCATTCTTCGAGAACTTCCCGGAAGCAATCATTATGGTACAAGGAAGCGACAGCCGAACAGACTTTGCTGAGAAATGCAGAGAAACATGCATTAGACGCTGCACCAAGGTTTGCCGCAAGTTCAACCAGCGGATCACACTTTATCGCAATTATGTTGAGAAAAACTTCCAGGTTCTGGGTCTACACTACTGGTTTTTAGGTGGATTTTTAAGAGAAAACAGAAGCCTCACCACTGAACTTTACATACCAGGGCGGTTATATGATGCCATTCTCTTTTTTAGAAAATAGTTGTAACTTTAAGATATGGAAACAAAAGAAAAAAATCCATCTGTCATTCCAAATGACCCGGAAGAGCGAGCTGAATTTCTGAGGCAATTACTGATAAAAATCGGTGACCGCGATCTCTTTCCAGAAAAAACAGCCCGGGCCCGGCAGTTTTTGGAAGGTCTTGAAAAAAGCCAGCAACGTTTGATCCCATAGTTATTGAGGTGCCACTTACGGCACCTTTTTTATTATCGCAACATTCGGCGCATTCCGAAATCACTCCAGATTTTACCAATGCGAGCTTTTGAACAAAGCACATTTGAGCTTTTCAACAAAACTGTCACATTCATTTCCCCTGACCTTTGCTATCGTAATTTAAAAAGACAGAACGATGACAAAGGTTTGGTTTATCACAGGCAGCTCCCGCGGATTGGGAAAGAGCCTCACTGCAGCAGTACTGAAAAGCGGCGATAAAGTAGCTGCAACTGCAAGAAATACGGAACAATTAGATGAATTCGTCCGCCGGTATCCCAATCAGGTATATCCCATCGGGCTGGACGTAACGAACAAGGAGCAAATCCATGCAGCAGTAGCTGACGCTGTTCAACATTTCGGGAGAATCGATGTACTGGTGAACAATGCCGGCTTCGGGATTACTGGTGCAGCAGAGGCTTTTACCGACGAACAGGTCCAAAGTCAACTGGCTACCAACTTGTACGCACCCATAGAAGTCACCCGCGCCGTACTTCCGCACATGCGGAAACAACGATCTGGCCGCATTCTTCAGATCAGCTCCATTGGCGGGCGGGTAGGCGGTGCTGGGCTCACCATGTACCAGGCTGCAAAGTTCGGTCTAAGCGGATTCAGCGAGGCATTGTCAAAGGAAGTAGCACCGTTAGATATCAAAGTTACATGCATTGAACCCGGCGGTTTTCGCACGGATTGGGCTGGTTCCTCCATGAGTTTTGCGCCGGAAATTGAAGGCTACGAGCAAACGGTAGGCGGCATCCGAAAGTTTCTGGAAAGCGGGGCATTTGTCCCCGTAGGTGATCCTGATAAAGCCGCGAAGGTGATGGTAGACTTAGCCAACCATCCGGAACCTCCGTTACATCTGGTACTTGGAAGCGAGGCGATCGGCATTCTGCAACGCGCCGATGCAACCAGGCAGGCAGAACTCGAAAAATGGATGCAGGTAAGTCTTTCCACAGATCGCGACGAATCCGAAAACTTTTTTGAATCGGAGGCCGGTAAGGTTTACCAGATCATGAAAGGTATCTAACAGATTTTGCATTTTGAAATCAGAGACAGCTTGCAGAACAAATCAGTGCTGCAATGCTGTTTCTTTGAAATAGCTTAAACAATGACAAACCCGGTTCGAGGCTCCGAGTTATCTCAGATTGTATACTCCTGCTACCACGCCAGGAGCCGCGAGGGGGAGCAGTTTGTTGAAGAACATGCTTTCAGCTTTCAGATTGCCGGCTCGCTTGTGCTTAATGATGGGCGCGGCGAATACATCAGCAATGAAGGCGATTTCAGGCTCAGCAGGAGAAACAGCCTGATTAAATTCAATAAGTATCCGCCGGAAAACGGCGATTTCAAATCCATTTCCATCTTTTTCGATCAGCAAACGCTGCGCAATTTCAGCATTGAATACGGGTACACTGCAGCGCCGCATCAAAATCACGCTTCGGTAATCGAATTGCGTCCTGACAAGTTGCTGAAAAGCTATATACTCTCGCTTATACCCTACTACGAAACAAATCAACCCGATAATCCGGATTTGGTTTCGCTGAAATTACGTGAAGCACTGCTGATTCTGTTACAAACCAACCCGGAGTTGAAAGACATTCTTTTCGATTTCAGTGAACCTGGAAAAATTGACCTGGAAGGCTTCATGAACCAGAATTTCCATTTCAATGTGCAGCTGAAACGGTTTGCCTATCTGACCGGAAGAAGTCTGGCTACATTCAAGCGTGATTTTGAAAAGATTTTTCACATTTCTCCAAGCCGCTGGCTGGTGCAACGCCGGCTGGAAGAAGCCTATTATTTGATCAGGGAGAAAGGCAAGGCGCCATCTGAGGTTTACCTGGAAATTGGTTTTGAAGACCTTTCCCATTTTTCCTATGCATTCAAAAAAGCCTATGGCGTCGCTCCTTCGAGAATTTGACAAGTAAGGAACCAAGGCTGACCGGCTTTTTACAACAAGGCCGCATCAACACAACCCGGCACTGTTTTTACTATGAAACGATCAGCAGGTATATTTTCTATTTTTTCCGGATTAACAGCTTTGCTCTTTCCGGCTTTACTTTCAGCACAAATGATGGATTCCAAATCAATAGCAGCTCCCGGAGCACAGGTTGAAAAGCTTGGTGAAGGTTATAAATTCACCGAGGGACCTACGCCCGACAAAGACGGTAACGTGTTTTTTACCGATCAGCCTAACAACAAAATCATCCGCTGGGATGCAGAAACAGGCAAATTCTCTGTTTTTTCGGATAAAGCAGGCAGGGCTAACGGAATGTACTTCGATAGCAAGGGAAACCTGATCAGCTGCTCGGACGAAGACAATCAGGTTTGGTCTTTTGACAAAAATGGAAAAGCAACTGTGCTTGTCAAAGACTACGAAGGCAAGCTGCTGAATGGACCCAATGACCTCTGGGTAGATGCAAAAGGTGGCATTTACCTCACAGACCCACTTTACAAACGCGACTACTGGAAGCGCGACCCGGCAATGCAGCAGGACGGTGAGCACGTGTATTATCTAAGTCCCGACCACAAAAAACTAACCCGCGTTGACGAGAAGATCAAAAAGCCAAATGGTATTATCGGCACGCCCGACGGCAAAACATTGTACGTAGCGGACATTGGTGATAACAAGACCTACAAATATGATATTCAGAATGATGGAACACTGACCAACAGAACCCTTTTTGTGTCAAAAGGCTCCGATGGTATGATCCTGGACGAAGAAGGAAACCTGTACATTACCGGAAAAGGCGTTACGGTTTTCGATAAAAATGGCGAACAAATCGCGCACTTTCCAACGCATAATGGCTGGACCGCCAATCTTTGTTTTGGAGGAAAAAACCGGGACCTGTTGTTTATAACTGCAGAAACTGCGGTTTATGGTTTGAAAATGAGGGTTAAGGGGGTGAAGTAACTTCGGCTATTGGCTTTCGGCGATCAGCTTTAAAGGAGGTTCAAATGGGCCTCCTTTGCCGTTTACACAGAATTTCTCTTTCGCCTGCAACTTTCGTATCTGTTCTTGTTTCTGGAAATAAAAACTCTATTTATTTCCATGAACCAGCAATTCAAATCCTCTTTACACATTGTGAAAGGCCTTCTTTTTACGGCCGCATTTTCTCTTCTCATTTTTTCCTGCCGCACTGCCGAAGTTGCAGTTAATAATCAACTTAAAACGGATACTGAAACTTACCAGGTAAAAGGCCGTCAGGGATTTCAGATTGGCCAGGTACTGTCTTTTGGTGACTACAAAACCAGCAAAGTCAAGCGCGGGTGGACATTCAGCTATTCGCTTCCATTTATCGTTAAGTTCAATGGAGCGCGCGAAAAGATCAGCTTTCAGCAATTTGGCTTAAATGGGACTACCGCTGATGTGGCGCTTGTCAGCCGGTTTAAGGAAACCGAATATGCGCCTTTGGAGGATTACTTTTCTATTTCTCTCAAATACAAAAACTACTTTGCAGGTACGGTCAAAGTTGCGGAATCCAGTGAGTCGTGGGACTTTCTGGTTCATAACGTAGACGGAGCAAGCCGGAGTTTAAGCAAGAACAGCACTGTCGGTTTTGTCCGCTCCAACCACATTAAAATAGAAATTGAAGGCATTCGCGAGCTGGAAGGCTCCACTTCATTTTTGACCCAAAATGACGTATACGGCTATCAATTTACATGGGATGGAAAAGTAGTAGCGGCCGTATCCACGATCAACAATGGGAGAGTGTGGTTTAAAAAAGAGCTTGACCCGAATCTCAAACTCGTACTGGCAAGCGTATCTTCCGGGTTGATGCTCCGCAACAACATGGATGACAATACAATAAGCATGCATTAAGAATGCCCCCGGGAGTTGGTAATGCGCGAAAAACGGATCATACTATAAATATTATCGGGTCGTTACAAAAGCGAACCAGCTCCCGCACTATGCGATTTTTGTTTACTCCTCTTCTTTTTCTTGTAACAATCGCTGCGCTGGCGCAGGACCGGATTACCATCAGCGGCTTCGTGAAGGAAAGCGGGAGCCAGGAGCAATTGCCGGGCGTGAATGTGTACATTGAAAATTCACCTTACGGGACCGTTACCAACACCTACGGATTTTACTCGCTCACCCTTCCCCGAACCGACTCTGCCCGCATTTCATTCTCCTTTGTCGGATATGAAAAAGTAACCCGCCCCATGAGCTTACTTCGGGATGCAGAGCTGAATATCTTTCTCGCAACCATTACCCAGCTCGAAGAAGTAGTGGTTTCTGCGAGAAAACAGGAAGATTATGTAAGCCGCGATGTGCAAATGAGCAAGGTCGAGATTCCGATCCAGCAGCTTAAAAAGATACCCGCATTTTTTGGTGAAAAGGATGTACTCCGCGTCTTGCAGCTTATGCCGGGTGTACAGAAAGGGACCGAGGGACAAACCGGATTGTATGTACGCGGCGGCGGACCGGACCAGAACCTGATCATTCTCGATGATGCAGTGGTATATAATGCAAACCACCTTTTCGGCTTCTTTTCCATTTTCAACAGCGACGCGCTGAAAAGTGTGGAGCTCACAAAAGGTGGTTTTCCTGCGCGTTATGGTGGCCGGCTTTCCTCGGTTCTGGAAATGAATATGAAAGAAGGCAGCAAAGAAAAATTGCACGGTGAAGGTGGTATCGGGTTAATTTCCTCCCGACTTACATTGGAAGGGCCTATCTCAAAAGGTAAATCCTCTTTTCTGATCTCGGGACGGCGTACTTACATTGATATTCTGGCCGCGCCATTTATCGCGCAATCGCAGCAGGGATCAGATAGTCAGGTGAAGCCCGGCTATTATTTTTATGATCTGAATGCAAAAATGAACTATGATCTTGGCTCAAAGGACAAGCTTTACGTGAGCGGGTATTTTGGGAGAGACAAGTTTCATGCTAATGAAAAAAGCTCTGACTCGGAAACCCGCGCAGGCCTGGCCTGGGGGAATGCAACCGCAACCATGCGCTGGAACCACGTATTGAATCAGAAGCTTTTTGTCAACACTTCACTGATTTACAGCAATTTCGACTTTGGAGTTTCGAGTTACACCAAAGAAATCAATGCAAATGATACCGATGAATTCAGCCTCGATTATAACTCGAAAATACGTGATTTTGGAGGCAAGATCGATTTCGACTTTTACCCATCGACCAAACATGCAGTCAAATTCGGAGGACTTGCGACTTTCCACCGGTTTGTACCTTCGGCGCTTGCAATCGAGGGTTCATTCATCGATAACTCCATTGAAAGATCGGTCAGGCCCGTCAACTCGCTTGAAGCCGGGTTATACATTGAAGACACCTGGCAGGCGCTTGAAGCATTCAAAATAAATGCAGGGTTCAGGTTAAGCTCATTTCAGACCGAAACCAAAAACTATATCAGGCCGGAGCCACGGTTTTCAGCTGCATTAAGGCTGGCGAAAGATTTCTCGTTTAAAGCTTCCTATGCACAAATGAACCAGTATGTGCATTTGCTCTCCAATACCGGCCTCGGACTTCCAACCGACCTCTGGGTACCTACCACCGATCGCATTGCTCCTCAGCAGTCCAGACAGGTAGCAGTCGGTTTTGCCAAAGACCTCGAAAAACCTGCCATTACATTGACATTGGAAGGTTATTACAAAGCAATGGACAACATTTTAAACTACAAGGAAGGATCGTCTTTTTTAAGTTTTAATGGAGAAAATGCAAATGAACTGAGCTGGGAAGAAAATGTTACTGCCGGTAAAGGCTGGTCTTATGGTGCCGAATTTTTGATCCAGAAGAAAACTGGGCGCTTTTCAGGATGGATCGGCTACACTTTGTCCTGGACTTACTGGAAATTTCCCGAGCTGAACTTTGGCCGGACCTTCTTTCCGCGTTACGACAGGCGGCATGATTTGTCGGTTGTGGGCATTTATGAGCTAAGCAAGCGCATTACCCTGAGTGCAACCTGGGTTTACGGAACCGGAAATGCATTGACCCTCCCAATCTCGACTTACACCGGCCTCAGAGACAATTTTGTGCCGCGTGTTACTCCGGAAGGGCAAACAGTTATCGACTGGGGCGGCAGGGAAGTGAATGAATACGGCCAGAAAAACAGCTTTCGTGCAGAGCCTTTCCACAGAGGCGACGTGGCTATCCAGTTTCACAAAAAGAAGAAAAGGCACGAGCGGACCTGGGAGTTCGGCATTTACAATGTTTATAACAGGCGCAATCCATTCTTCTATAATATCGATAGTGAAAACGTGACCGAAGGCTCGTCAGTCAGAAGCAGGAAAACGTTGAAACGCTATTCACTATTCCCTATCCTTCCCTCATTCAGCTACAATTTCAAGTTTTGATATGAAAATCAACATTGTAATCGCATTCATTTTATGGATCAGCCTGTCGGCCTGCGAGTCGCTGGTGACGGAGATCGACGATGCTGATTTGCCAAAAACCGAATCGCGACTGACGGTTCAGGCTTTCCTGTCTCCCGAAAATCCACGCATTATTGTAGCAGTCACACAATCGCGTCCCTTGTTCGGAGAGCCTAATACAACCGAGGGAATTATCCGAAATGCAGTAGTAAAACTTTCCGACGAGACGCGCGAGGTAACGGTTCCATTTGACTCAACCAACGATTTGTACGTGACGGACAAAGCCCGGTTTCCTGTCGTAGCCGGCCGGACCTACAAGATCACCGTATCTCAGGGAGGCCGGACAGTGACCTCAACCTGCTCTGTACCGGCAAAAGCGGTGGTGCCAATGACTTTCGAACTGGACACTGCATATACCAGCTTTTCAGATACGACACTTCGTTTGAAAATGAAGTGGACTGACATCCCGGGTGAGCGAAATTACTATCGCGTACGGGCATTTGTTGACCTCGAATACAGCATTCCCGACGGTCTTGGAGGTGGTAAATACAGTGAGCGCCGCGTGCGGAACCGTTTCAATGTGAACTGGGAAGAAACCATCGGCCGCGACAATTTTCAAAGCGACGTCAATCTGGACGGAACGGTTTTCACCTCGCCAACAGGTACATTGAGGCTGCCCGGCCCCACAGGTTTCGGCACAAGTGACGGATCGTATTTTACGGTTTATCCAAAAGCCAAGATCATTTCCATGACTATGGAGGTGTTAAATACGGATGAGAATTATTTCAGGTATCACAAGTCTCTGGACAATGCACGCAACGCTGATAATCCCTTCGTAGAACCTTCACTGGTGTTCACCAATATTGAGGGCGGACTCGGATGCTTTGCCGCTTACCACACCGGACAGCTGATTTACCGGCCAAAGTAAGTTCCTGCCTCTCTCAGGGCATTTTTCTTTCTACATTTTAAGACAAACTGAGGTCAAAGCACCTCAAAATGTTCGCATGATTTCTAAAATATTTGCAAGAAATTACTGCACATATCGAATTCCAAAACAGCAGAAACGCAGCATTCAGCGGTTTTAAAATGCACATTTCAAATGCGCTGAACAGATTACAGTAGTTTCTTAATAACTGCCTGGTGACATTGTAGCTGAAAGGCATGCTTTTTTCTGTTCACCCTTCAAACAGCGTAGCGTTTTTTAAACTAGCACAACAAACTGCCTCCGATCACAACGAGGCTTATATACATACATATCGGAAGATATGATATCCTGATTATAACCTTAAACAAATTAGATATGGACTTGCAAGGAACTGATAAGGATCAAACCAAAAAGGAAAATCCTTCCAATAAAAACATGTCGGAGCCGGATACCCTGCTCGAAACACTTGAAGATCTGAAAGAGGATGGGTTTACCTACGATTTCAACCTGACTGCACATGCATTGGAAGTGCATAAGGAAGACGGTATCTGCCTGAACCTTTCGCCGGAAGATTTTGACATTGTTCAGGTATACCGATTCGAAGGTATGACTGACCCGGGCGATATGTCGATCCTCTATGCGATTGAGTCAAAAGATGGTCTGAAAGGCACATTGATCAGCAGCTATGGGGTTTATGCCGATAGCATGACAAATGAGATGATCAAGAAACTTGATACAAGAAGTTCTCTGATCGTGCACCACGATGATGAAGATATAGCGCATTAAAAGCGTCAATCACACTATACCTCGACTAAACAAGTGCAAAAAGATGTTACCTTACCCGAAAGGTGTAAAGTAACATCTTTTCATTTGCTCAAACCTTTCTACTAAATCTGCTGCTAAATGACGGAAATTCTGGAATGGGACCGGGTTTTGTTCAACGAACTCCCTCCCATTTTTCTGCTGGAAGTACTCCTGCGATCGACCATCATGTTTGTCTTCCTTCTTGTTGCCCTGCGAATCACAGGCAAACGGGGAGTCAGGCAACTTTCCATTTTTGAGACGGTCATTATCATCGCATTGGGCTCAGCAGCAGGTGATCCGATGTTTTATGAAGATGTAGGTATTATACCGGCATTGGTGGTGTTTGCCACGATTATCATGCTTTACAGGCTGGTAACCTGGCTTACGGGAAAGAGCAAATTTTTCGAGAAGATAGTAGAAGGAAAAACAGTCTGCCTGATCAATGAAGGCCGCTTTTCCATTTCTGAATTTTCGAAGGAAACACTGGCGCAGGATGAGTTTTTTTCTGAATTGCGGTCAAAAAGCATTGAACATCTTGGTCAGGTAAGAACTGCATTGCTGGAACCTTCCGGCGAGGTAAGTATCTTTTTTTACAAGGATGAAGAAGTGAAATACGGACTGCCGCTGCTGCCGTCTTTGTATTACAAGAAAAGCAAAACGATTTCAAGCGACGGTTATCATTCGTGCTCATTTTGCGGCAACACCGAAGTGTTGAAGTCGGGGGCACATACTTGTCGTCTTTGTAACCGTGACGAGTGGGTACCTTCGCTGAACACGGCGAGAATTGCCTGAATTTTGTTGCTGTACATTTGGGAATAAGGGCCTGGCACAGCTATTTTAAGGGTTTGGGGATTTAAAAAAACACATAGCTATGGAAATGATCGAATTAACGGAAGAACTGATCCGGTCGGCAGAGCAACGATCTGCTGGACAGCCATATCCTTATTTTGTAAAGAACCTGAAAGCGATCGGGGTAGATAATTACGAGGTAAAAGTGAGGAATTACCAGCGTACTTACACGGCCACGAACGGGGACAAACTGATGATCCCGGGCGAGCTCCCGGAATTTGAATGTGCCGAAGCTTTCGAGCTGGAAGAGGTGAAAAATGCGATCAGGCGTTCACAGGAAGGTGAAACGGATTATCCAACTTTCCTACGCGAGATAGGCGCCGCAGGCATACATACCTACGTAGCCGACCTCACGGGAATGAAAGTGATTTATCAGGGACCGAATTCAGAGTATGAATACGAGGAAACAATCCCGGAAGTATAGCCTGCAACGTTATCGTTCAGGCTGTTCTTTTTCTTAGTTCTTCCAGATGCATATCAGTAAAGTCGAGGTGCGTGACAAAGCGCACCAGTCCTTTTCCGAAGGTAACAGCAAGAATATCTCTTTGCGCCAGTTGCTGTACGTACTCAGCTTCTGATATCCCCGGCGCAAGCCTGATAATAACGATGTTTGTATCCACGGGAAATACCTCTTCCACTTCCGGCTTCGCAGCGAAAATGGCTCCAATCTCCCGGGCACGCAGGTGATCTTCCTTTAATCTTTCTACCTGGTGATCCAATGCGTAAATCCCTGCCGCCGCCAGAAAACCTGCCTGCCGCCAGCCGCCGCCCATTACTTTCCGGAAACGGCGTGCTTTTTGGATTACTTCCTTGGTACCTATCAGCAATGAACCTACCGGGCAGCCCAACCCTTTGGAAAGACAAATACTGATACTGTCGAAAACCGAACCGTATTTTGCGGGCTCTTCGCGTGTTTCTACCAATGCATTAAACAGACGGGCGCCGTCCAGGTGCAATGGAATTCCTTTTGTGTCACAAACCTGCCTGATTGCACGGATCTCCTCAAAATCGTAGTAGCTGCCGCCTCCTTTGTTCATCGTATTTTCCAAAGAAACAAGCCGGGTTACTGTGGAGTGTATATCGTGCTCCGGGCTGATCGCTTCTGCTACCTGGCTCGCCGTTAGCCTGCCCCTGTCGCCGTCGAGCAGCTTCACCGAGGAAAGCGCATTGAGCATGATCCCGCCACCTTCATAAAGGTAAATGTGAGAGTATTTATCGCAAATCACGTCGCTTCCGGGCTGTGTATGCGCGCGGATAGCGAGCTGGTTCGTCAATGTACCCGACGCGCAGAACAATGCTTCCTCCATTCCAAAAAGCTGCGCGGCCTTTTCCTGCAATGCATTCACGGTCGGATCATCGCCCATTACATCATCCCCTACCTCTGCGGCCCACATGGCCTGCTGCATTCCCAGGGTAGGTTTGGTGACCGTGTCGCTGCGTAAGTCAATTTTCATTTTAGTATTAAATCAAAAGTATTGCTGCCTGAAACTTTGCAAATCCAAATATCAACGAATAACGGAAGTAGTGATGATAAGTTGCAAATACTTTTAAACCGATATATTGCGTCAAAAATCTGAGATATGGAGTTTGAAGAGTACTTAACGTCAAAAAAGATAGACCCGGAAACATTCCAAAAGGCAGACAATGCCCGTTTTCAGGAGTGGCGCAGCATATTTGAAACAATGCACCCGGAAAGTTTTACTGCCCACAAGAAGTTTCTTATCAACGAAATCAGAAGAAGATATCACGTGAAAGAGGATTAGGCCACTAGCCTTTCATATCCTCCATAAGTTTCATTAAAATACCAACCGTTTTCTCGGTTTGCTCCTTGCTTGGCGTGGTATCCCAGTTACCTACAATGCCATTGCTCCCGATGTAAATTCCGTCTTTGCGTGAGATAAAATTAGCTCCCTGCGTGTACAGTTTGTAATTGATATCACTTTGCGGGATCAGACAGGAAAGCTGGCCTGAAACCGGCGTAAGTTCTTCATCATTGAATACGGGCTTGGCGCCGAGGCCCATGCAGTTTACAACTACCTTCTCCGGCAATGCGTCAATATCTTCCAATCGCTTGATCTCGTGAATTTTTACTTTTCCGCCAAACATCGTAAAATCCTGCAATTGGTGACGCAGGTAAGTGGGGATATTGAACATGATATTGGAGCGGCGTGTCACATAGTCAGCTTTAAACGGGTGCTCTTTGGAAGTAAGCCGCACCCGCTCCGGAAGCAACCCTTCCACTTCAAAATCTTCGCCGCCTGCGCCGGGCGCGTAAACAGGAGCCTGGTTAAAAACACTGTATTCCTCAGCCCAGCAGGCGATATCGTTCATTCCTAGCAGAAACTGAAAGCGGCGGTGTGAAAACCGCGTCGCCTCTTCCCAGATTGCCTGAAATTCAGGTTTGGCTACTTTCTTGTCACAAACCCGCGATGCAGGCGACCAGGTACCTGTCGCGAGGTTGCTTGTAATATTCGGCGGAACATCTTTGGCATAGATCGTCACCTCGCAGCCACTTTCCTGTAAAAGCCGGGCAGTAGCAATGCCGACTGTTCCGCAACCGAGTACCGCAATTTTCTTCTCGCCGGTTTTAAGCACATTATTCCGCGCAATATTGCCCGTACCCCAAGACAGCGACCAGCCGCTTCCTCCGTGTCCGTAATTATGTACAAGCGTTTTGTTACCCAGCTGCTCCACATCGAGCCGCGGCCCCGACGCCCGGAATGGCCGCAAGCCCACCGTTTCCTTCACAATCCGGTCCATGGAGAGCCGCAGCTTAGGAATCTGATGGTAGCCCCCACTGATATGAAAGTGCTTGTCAGGATAATACTGCTGCGTTTTGGGTGCGCATGAAGCAGCAATGGTACCTAATGCAAAAGTGGCGGGAATTGCTTTCTCGAAGAAGTTTCTGCGGTTCATCTGGGTTGGTGTAAAATAGGAATGGATTTGACTGAAATTAATGACATTGACCAATAATCACAAATATCCTACTGCATACCCGGCGAAATTCAGAAGAAAACACTTACTTCTGTTTATAAATCCAAAAATTACTATTGATTATACCAGACTACAATCCGCTGGTTGAAAGAGAAAATGGTGCATTCGCCGCTTCCGAGCCCCATTTTTTATTTGGTTCTGTTCCCATTTGCAGAATGAGCTTACCGCCCTTGACGATCTCTTCGTGGGTGAGGTAAGTGCGGCTAAATGGCTTTCCATTCAAGGTGGCAGATTGAATGTAAGGTGCATTGTCAGCCACATTCTTCGCGATAACACTGAATTTCCTGCCTTTTGCACCCTGAATTGTCATTTCTTCAAACACCGGACTTCCAAGTACATATTGATCAATACCTGGCGTGACAGGATAAAAACCCATCATACTAAATGCCAGCCAGGCCGACATCTGGCCTCCATCCTCATTGCCGCTCAACCCGCCCATGCCGGTATCATATTCATCACGGATAATCTTGCGTGTCCATTGCTGTGTTTTCCACGGTTGCCCGGCAAATGCGTACAGGTAAGCAATCTGGTGATTAGGCTCATTCCCGTGCCAGTAATGCCCCTGATTAAAAAGCGTGTCCAGTTTATTGATAAAGGCATTTTCACCGCCAATGATCTTCTGCAAACCGGCGATATCCTGCGGAACAAACCAGGTATACTGCGCAGGCGAACCCTCAGTAATAAAGCTGGCCCGTTTGGCAAACGGATCAAAATCTGCAATCCAGCCCCCATTTGCGTAGCGGCCGCGCGCATAACCCGTTGCTGGATCTATGACATTTTTGTAATTAAGAGCGCGTTTTCGCAATACCTGCGCATCTTCCGTTTTGCCGATTCCACTGGCTAGCACAGACAAACAAAAGTCATCATATGCATATTCCAGCGTTCTGGAAACCTGCTCACGCTTGTGAAATGCAAGCGGCACACTGTCTTCCAGCGGCACATAGTTGTATTTCAGATAGGAGTCCAGCGCCCTCCTGCCCTTGCCCGAAGCATAACTTTTCGCATCACTGTTTACTTCAAATGCGTTTTTCCGTAGCGCAGTATAAGCTGCATTCACATCAAAATTGCGAACGTTTTTGCTGTACGCATCTGCGACTACTGACATGGCGTGGTCGCCGATCATTGCTGCGGTATAATGATTCCAGCACGGAAAAATGGGCATCCAGCCTCCCTGCTCCGCTTTTTTCACAAGCGATTGCATCATATCTCCCGCTTTCTCAGGTTCCAGCAGGATATCTAGAGGCATAGCGCCACGGAAAGTGTCCCACAAGCTAAAATCACAATAGTAATCGAAACCCTCCGCCTTTTGCAACGGCGTACCTCCCGCAAAGGAAGGGTAAGTCCCGGCTACATCTGAAAAAAGCCTGGGCAGCAGCTTCGTGCGGTACAATGCACTGTAAAAAAGCGTTTTATCATTCTCACTACCTTTCACCTGAACTTTCCCCAGTGCATCATTCCAAATCTTTTCGGTTGATTTTCTGACACTTTCAAAATCTTTGCTGCCGATTTCTTTATCCAGGTTCTGCCGGGCTGCTTCCAGACTCGTAAATGAAGTCCCGATTTTCACAGTGACGGTCTGCACACCTTCGCCGAAACCTACATAAGCACCCAGCTTCTCCCCTTTTCCCTTACCGGTCAAAGTGCGGCCCATTGGCGAAATTGTGTCGTTCAGCCAGACACCGGACTGAAAGATTTTTTTATCAAACCGCATTACAAAATACCCGCTGAACCCTGCCGGCTGGCCTGAACCCTGGTAAATCCGGTGCACAGGATTGTAGCCTGCCACCTCGCCTTTCTCCGGAAATACCTCCACAAAACCCTGTCCCTCGTCGCTGTTCGGCTCGATGACGATGAATGTTTCGCTACCACTCTCAAACCGGAAGCGCATAACAGCAGCCCGGGCGGAAGCTGTTACCTCGGCGTCAATCTTTTCATCTTCCAGATATACCCCGTAATAAGCGGGTGAAGTCCGTTCTTTTTCGTGCGAGAAAGTACTTGCGCGCAGCTCCGGATTGGTAATCAGCTCGCCGGACATTGGCATAATCGTGAGTGTGCCGTAATCCTGCACGCAGGAACCGTTCAGCCAGTGCGTACCACGAAATCCCTGAAATTTCTGATCATTATAATAGTATGGCGAAATGCATTTGGTCTCAGTCGAGCGCGTTTGAGGTGTCCATTGTGTCATTCCGTTGGGAACACCGACAGCCGGAATAGTTTGCCCTTTCAGCTCACTTCCTGCCTCGCTATGCGCCTTCGCACTTTCCGTGGTGGAAGGCGCACTACCAATCCGCGTTTCAACATATTGAAGCGGTGTTTTTTGTGCAAATGCGTTGGTAAAAAGACATATTGCCGCTGTTAAGCAGGCAGAAAAGGGTAGATGTTTAAATTGCATAGTCAGGCTTATTGGCTTTCAAAGTCGGAAGATCGAGAAAATAATGCTATGTTAGACCACCACAATGTTCGGCCCTTCCCATTGAAGACGATCAAAAAGCATTCATCCCTTATGAACATTCACATCATCGATACCGGCTTTTTTAAACTCGACGGCGGCGCTATGTTTGGTGTTGTCCCGAAGTCGCTTTGGAACAAACAAAATCCTGCGGACGAGAAGAATCTCTGCTCCTGGGCAATGCGCTGTTTGTTGATTGAGGATGGAGAAAGGCTGATCCTGATTGATACCGGGATGGGCAACAAGCAGGATACAAAGTTTTTCGGGCATTATGATTTGCACGGCGATGCTACGCTGCTGGGCTCCATTCGGGACAAGGGTTTTGAGCCAGCTGATATTACAGATGTGCTATTGACGCACCTGCATTTTGATCACGTAGGTGGCGCGGTGAGTTTCAGCAAAGACAATTCGCAGCTGCTCCCTACATTTCCGAATGCTACTTACTGGTCCAATGAAGCGCATTGGAACTGGGCGGTGAATCCGAACCCGCGTGAAAAAGCTTCGTTTTTGAAAGAAAACATACTTCCACTGCAAGAGTCAGGGCAGTTGAAGTTTATCCAAAATAAAACCTCCCCTTTTGAAAAACTGGATTTCATCTATGTTGACGGTCACACGGAACAGATGATGCTGCCTGTGATTTCCTATAATGACCGGAAGCTCATCTACGTCGCGGACCTGCTCCCCTCTTCATTTCACATTCCGCTCCCATGGATTATGAGCTATGATATGCGGCCGCTGCAAACCATGGACGAAAAGCAACAGATACTAAAAAATGCAGCAGACGAAAATCATATCCTACTTTTCGAACACGATCCGCTCTACGAAGCCGGCATTGTGGAACATACCGAAAAAGGTATCAGGATCAGAGAGCGTGGGAAGTTGAGTGATTTTATAGGAGAATAAGGTATGAAGATCGGGCTGGTATTATCGGGCGGCGGAGCGCGCGGGATTGCGCATCTTGGAGTGATCCAGGCTTTGCAGGAACATGGTATAAAGCCGGGTATCATCAGCGCGACGAGCTCGGGTGCCTTTGTCGGAGCAATGATCGCCTATGGTTTTCAACCTGCCGACATTCTAGATAAGATCATACAAACCAGCTTTTATCCATATCTGCGGCCGGGCTTCGGAGCAAGCGGATTGTTGCAAATGAAGCGTATTGAAACCGTGATTTGTCAGTACATTCCCGAAAACACATTTGAATCGCTACAAATACCACTTGTAATTAATGCGACGGATATAATCTCCGGCGAAGCTGTCATTTTTCGAAAGGGTGAACTTGCATTGCCACTACTCGCTTCCTGCTGCATTCCCGGTCTTTTTAGTCCCATTCAGGTAAATGGCCGCAATCTTGTCGACGGCGGCGTGCTTAATAACTTACCTGTGGAACACATCGAAGGTGAGGCTGACATTATTATTGGCAGTCACTGTAACCCATTCAGTTTGAACAAACCGCTGAAAACAACAACCGAGATCATTTACCGCAGCTTGATCCTGGCTATGCATACCAAAAACCGGGAACGTTTTAAAAAATGCGACCTGCTTATAGAGCCACCCGCCTTGAACGGTTTCGGTATTTTTGATTTCAGAAAAGCAAGAGCGTTGTTTGACGCGGGATATGCGTATACATCGGAATTGCTGCAAAGTACTGATATAAGTAGCTTATAAAGGTATTTAACCTAGTAAATCCAAAGTTGAACTTTGGATTTACTAGGTTATGACGTATATTTGCAGCTATGCTAGAGAGAATAATTCAGTTTAAAATCGAGGAAAGATTAAGAAAGTCACCGGCAGTGGCCATTCTTGGTCCTAGGCAGGTTGGTAAAACTACATTGGCCAAGACCCTTGCTACGTCTTGTCAAAAGCCTTTTACCTATCTGGATATGGAAAATCCCCGGGATCAGCCTAAACTCGCCGATGCCTACACCTATCTGGAAAATTTAACTTCTCACTGCGTTATCATTGATGAGATTCAATTAAGGCCTGAACTGTTCTCATTACTTCGCCCACTGATCGATCAAGACCGTGAACCTGGCCGTTTCATAGTTTTGGGATCTGCCTCACCTACATTAGTGAAAGGGGTATCCGAATCCCTTGCCGGACGCATTTCTTATATGGAACTTACTCCATTTGGATTGCAGGAAATACCCGATCATGTAACAATGCAGGAGCATTGGTTTAGAGGGGGCTTTCCAGAAGCACTTCTATCAGATAGTAATAAAGCTGCAATTGATTGGCTAGATG
Source organism: Dyadobacter sp. HNCC25DJ183 (assembly GCF_056895175.1). Taxonomy (NCBI): domain Bacteria; kingdom Pseudomonadati; phylum Bacteroidota; class Cytophagia; order Cytophagales; family Spirosomataceae; genus Dyadobacter; species Dyadobacter sp. HNCC25DJ183. The sequence continues at coordinate 112,913 of NZ_JBXHAP010000006.1, read as the reverse complement.
ACTTTATAAGAAGTTATGCAGAAAGAGATTTGGCACATTTATTCGGAGTCGAACTCGTACCAACAACACTGCGTAACTTTTGGAATATGCTCGCCCATTCAAGCGGGAACGTTTGGAATGCAGAGGTTTTTGCCAGATCATTGGGTATAACCGCTCCGACTGTATTGCGATATGCTAATTTCCTGGAAGGAGGTTACATGATCAAGCGACTTCAACCTTGGTTCGTAAATGCAAAGAAAAGGCTGATAAAATCTCCAAAAATATATATTCGGGATACTGGCATCCTGCACCGGCTCCTTAACATTACCAGCATGGAAGAGCTGGCTGGGCACCCGGGAGTGGGGGCTTCCTGGGAGGGTTATGTGATCGAGCAGATCTATCAACATATTCCCAACGATATTAACCTCTTCTTTTACCGAACTCAGACCGGAGCTGAATGTGACCTGATCCTCGTGAGGGGAATTATGCCGTTGGCTTGTATCGAAATCAAATTAAGCAATGCACCGACCGTTTCACGAGGTTTTATTAGCTGCACTGAGGATCTGAATCCGGCAAACAAATACATTATTACTCCGGGAAGCGACACATACAAGACAAGTCACGATGTCAAGATTATCAGCCTTCGTAATTTTTTAGAAGAAGAGCTAAGCCAGATCTAGTGCTTCTCCAAAGTTTTCACAACCCACTCTCCTACCTGCTCTCCCTGCTTCTGCCCATTTGTAATCGCATCCATAAAGTGGATTCCTCCGTAGAATCTTGAAGCGCCCGATTCCAATGCGGCAGCCTTAAATGAGGGAAATTTGCGTGCTTTCAGGTTGAAACGTTCTTCAACCGAATCGGTATAAGCAAAGTTTTCTCCGAGGTAATGCGTGAGTATAACAGCTGAGCAAGTTGATATCACAGAGTGGCCGCTCAGGTACTCGGGGAATGGCGGCGTTTGCAAAAAGGGCTTCCAGGTAGGATCGATGAATTTCCGGATCGCGGTTTCAGGACGAATGCGGTTACTTCTGTATTTCTCATCCCAGCAAGTCATAAAACTATCCATTAAGCCAATCGCAACACTGGTATTGACCAGCAAAGTTTTGCCAAAATCTGTCTTCGCCTGCTTGCATGCAATTTCCGTTATACCCATCCAATGCGCGCCGGGAGAGATTTTTTTCATTCCTACCAGCAAGTGGCCTCTGTTTTCCAATGCAAATGGATTACAATCCCAAAAGGCGGCAGTTACTAAATGCTCCTGCTCTTTTTTATCATCATAATTCATTTTCATCAACCTAAAAAACTCAGAGTCTTTCTTTTCCGAAAATGCAACAGGAGGAGGCGGGATGAACTGGGAAGAAGAGTCAAGCGTGAACGGCCTTACCGTGCTAAAAAAAGGCTCGACGGGTGGGAAATATCCCGGCGGCGTCGGGTACCAGGTACCTGGCGTGTTGCGCGGCTCGTACCGCGGATAGTTGCTGATCAGGTTGTATTTGTCTGCTTTGGCGTATTTCAGGATCTGCTTGCTGATCGCAATTCCATACTCCCGGGAACCAGCGAGCACATCCTCATCCCAGCCAAGTGTTTTGCACGAATCAAGCAGTCGGTCCTGGTACTTCTGCAAGAGTGCGCCAGAAGGCTGCATTTTCTTGGCAGTTTCCAGCATCGCCATTACTGCCGCCAGTTGGTAGGAGTATGTTTCAATGGCCGGTTTCGTAATTTGGGGAAAATCGTTTAACACACCGTGCATGCTTTTGTAAGCACTGTCATGCTGCGCTACTGTCTCATACCCGGCCAAGCAGGCGTAGGCAAAAAACCGGGCGCTCAATGGCGGATTAGTTACATCATGCACCATCACGTCGGTCATCTGTAGGGTAACCTGGCCAATCGTTTCCGGACTAATGTTGTATTCCTTTTGCTGTTTACTGCACCCCGCCAAAATGCCAAGTGCGAGCAGCAGCGCAATGATTTTAATGAACTTTACCAATCTGATATGCTTTTATTTCCTTCTGATTTATCCCAAACAACAATTTATTGCCAATCGGCAGCACGCTTCTCACATCCCCTTTCAGGCTAAAACCCGAATCAGTCTGCCGGATGTAGGCGAACTTTCCTTTTCCGTCCCCTTTCAATAGTATCCCGTAATTGGCGTCGTACTTACCAAACCGCAGTCTCGCCTTACTCACATTCCCGCAAAACAGCAGGTCCTTGTGGCCGTCACCGTTGTAATCCAGACTGGTAATGGTGTAAACCGGCGCACTTTGCACTTCCAGCGGAAGCTGTCTCTCAACGAACTTACCTGCCGCATTGGATTCAAAATAGGCTGTTTTCAGATAATTCGATTCGAGTTCCTGCGCGCCTTGTAATTCTTCCGCAGTAAAAATCTCTTTAACCGAAGCATCAGCGTAGCTTTTATAATCCTGAAAACGGGTCCGCATAATGCTCATCTGATCCAGTAACTCATCACGCGTTACATATGGATAGCTTTTACCCTGGATATAGAAACTCATAATCGGATCGATCGATCCGTTATCGTCAAAATCCTTGTAGATCATCTGAACAGGCTCAGAATCGCTGGCTTTGCATTGCGTGTTCAGCCCCATATTGCCTATGACCAGATCCTGCTTTCCGTCACCATTGAAATCTTCTACCAGTATTTTATTCCACCATCCTTTGTAAGGTTTGGCAAAATAGTCCGCGGTTTTATTTTCCAGCTTTCCATTTGTATTGATAAAAACAGTTACCGGCATCCACTCGCCTACCAAAATCAAGTCCGGCTTTTTATCATTGTTCAAATCTGTCCAGGCTGCGTCGGTTACCAGTCCTATTTTTTCAAGATCCGCATTCCACTTTTTAGTCTGATCCGAAAAATTCCCTTTCCCGTCATTGATCAATACATAACTTCTTGGCGCTTCGGGGTACCGGCCGGGAATTACCCGCCCGCCGACAAATAAATCGGGCTTACCATCCCCATTCAGATCCGCAACCCGCACGCAGCTGGTACTTGTCAGCATTTTCGGTAGCGATGAAATGCTCCTGGTCAGATTCCCTTTTCCATCATTCAGATATAACCTGCTTTGCAGCAAAGGATCTTCGGGCATAAAGCTGGCATATCCGCCGCTGCACACGAACAAATCCTGAAAACCATCTCCATTGGCGTCAAAAAACAATGCATCTGTGTCTTCTGATTGTTTGTCTGTTTCAAATGCGGGTACCGGCTTGCTGGTAAACGAACCATTTTTTTGCTGGATATACAGCTTCGCCGGCTCGCCTGCGCCCCCGCCTACAAACACATCTTCCAGTCCGTCGGCATTGATATCGCCCTTTTTCAGACAAGGTCCCGAAAATGAAATCGGGTTGATCAGCAGCGGCTGCCTTTTGAAATCATTGGTTGTAATCGAAGGGCTTTTGAATGCAATCGGAGAAGGAATCGGGTTAAATGCAGGATTGTATTTTGGTGGAAACGATTTGGTCATTTTTCCATTTACCTCAGAGAGTACCAGTTGCTGGTTAACTTTTGGTGAAACGATTTTCTGCTGCTTGCCGCTCAACCAGGTCACCGACAAGGAATCAACATGGCCATTTTTACCCAAACCAAAATGGAGAATAGGCGACACGCTCGACTGGTACCCGCGTGTCGGCATTTGTTCCAGGAATTGCTTTTGACCCTTCTGGTAAATAGTCACTTTCGCACCCGCTCCGAAAGTATTTTTCCCCTCTCCTTCTAACTTGATTTTGAGGTAATTGTTCTGCAAAAGCTTATTTCCTTCATTCTGGTAAATAAAAGCCGGCTTGTTGATGTTATTGACGATCAGATCCAGGTCGCCGTCATTATCAAGGTCTGCGTAAGCTGCTCCGCCGCTATTCGATATTTCACCCAGCCCCCAACTATCCGCTACATTACTGAACGTAAGGTTTTTACCATTCCTGAAAAGGTAATTTTTCATGTTTGAAGAAGGCATCTGGTACACCAATTGCAGCACATCTTCCCGCTTAACCTGTCCTTCAATGCGTTTCAAATGATCTCCCATGAATTTGACAAAATCCATATTGGTGAAATCACGCAAGTTTCCGTTTGTGACGAAAATGTCTTTCCAGCCGTCATTGTCGTAATCTGCAAACAGCGTAGCCCAGCTCCAATCCGTATTTGAAACGCCTGCAAGCTGACCTACTTCCGAGAAAACAGGCACCTTCGAGCCTTTGCTTGTCCCCTCATTCATTTGCAGCATATTGCGCATATACTGGTGATGAAAGCCCACTTTTACATTGAAGTCGAAGAGTTCGTAGTTATCCAGACCGGAAAGCAACTTTTGTCTCCGGTTGTCTTCTGGCAACATATCCAGCGTAAAAATGTCCGGCAGCCCGTCGTTATTGAAATCGGCAATATCGCTGCCCATTGACGAATGCGAAGTGTGACCGATACTTTCATCCAGCACATCGGTGAAAGTGCCGTTTTTATTATTGATGTATAAAAAATCAGGTACGGAATAATCGTTGGAAATGTACATATCCTGCCAGCCATCCTGGTTGATATCTGCAATACCGATCCCAAGTCCGTATGTCAGCGGAGAACTGTGAATGCCGGCTTTTTTGGTGATATCCGTAAAGAAAGGCGCGCTTCCTTTCGGATCGTTGCGGAATAAACGTACGCCAGTTACAGGATCATCTTTACTCAGAAGGTCGGCTGTACTGGCTTCATCGAGAATGGGCAGCGACTTAGGATTATGGTTGAGCAAAAACATATCCAGATCGCCGTCTTTGTCAAAATCAAAAAAGGCAGCCTGCGTACTATTACTCGGATCGGCCAGACCATACTGGCCTGCCATTTCTTCAAACTGCGGTATTCCTGCTGCATTATTTCCCTTATTGACAAACAGTTGGTTGCGCAAGCTTTCGGGTGAAACGTTGCCGGAGTAGCAAACGTAAATATCCAGTTTCCCGTCGCCATTCACGTCGGCCATTGTAACTCCCGTTTTCCAGGGTTTTTCCCGGCCACCAACTAACGCCTGTGCTGTGATATCCTCAAAAACCATATTCCCTTTGTTGAGATACAGCTTATTGGACACCATATTTCCTGTGAAGTAGATATCGTCGAGCCCATCTCCATTCACGTCCCCGACCGCTACCCCGCCGCCATTATAGAAATATTCGTACATCAACACATTGGTATTCAAACCTTCCGTGAGTGTATTACTAAAATCGACCTTGGTTTTTTCGGGAGACAGCGATGTAAAAAGTGGCGGGCTGCTGTTTTCTTCCTGCTTTTCCTTTTCAGCCTCTTTATTACAGCAAACGAGACTCAGACCTACCAACCCAGCCACAACACCTGATTTCCAGGATTTAAAGCGCTTCATACAGCGAAAGAAGATTTATAAAGGGATAGAAAAAAGAAACTATGTCTCCTCATCGAAGACATAGTTTCAGTAAAAATAATCAATAAAATATTACTATTTGTCGTAGCCCGGGTTTTGAACCAACTTCGCATTCCGGTTGATCTCATCACGGCTGAACGGACGGAAATACATTTTATCCACCCACTTCCGGTTTTCATGAGATTTCTCTTCCACCGGCGTGTAAGTATAATCGTAAACCGTTGTATCATAATGGTAAGGCTCTTTCATTGACTTACCTGGCTTGAACTTACCGATTACGTTAATGTATTGAAGCGGCCGGCCCAAAGTCTGCTCGGCGATCATCCAGCGACGTGCATCGTGGTAACGTTGCTCTTCATATGCCATTTCAACGCGTTTTTCATGACGATAAGCATCTCTCAAAGCTGCACCAGATACTTTCAATGCAGGCATACCAGCGCGGAAACGGATCTTGTTCAGCCATTCCAATGCAACTGCATCCTGACCCAATTCAATGCTTGCTTCTATGTAGTTGAACACTACCTCAGTTACACGGATAAAAGGCCATGGAATATTCTGACGGTCGGTGTTATCGTACAATGCAGGGTTTGGATCGATGAACTTACGCATGTAGTAACCTGTGCGGCTACCGTTCCAGTCTTCAATTGAGCTGCTGCGGGTATCCAATCCTTTGCGGTTAATCAATGCACCTTTATCGTCCAGCAGGTCATAAGCGCCGGTTTGAATCTGGTTCGCAGGATCTTTTGCATCCGATGGGCGTGGCTTCCAGGGAGCTCCATCATACATGACAGTTGCGTAAAAACGTGGATCACGGTTTGTGTAGGGAGCAGCTTTGTGCGTAGGGTTTGTCCAGGCAAACGGAGTTCCGTCCATCATTTCGTAATCATCTACCAGCAAACCGATCGGAGTATTTCCAGCCCAGTTGTGGTAACCATTTGGTCCGTTGTTCAAGCCAGTCTGACGGGCACCTTCACCAAGACTTGGCGTAAAGTATCTTGCAAAAATCAGCTCGTTTGCACCAGTAGGATCAAGCGTTTTATCAGCACTTGCACCTGCCATTGCTACGGAGATGTAGTTAAGCTTTCCTTGCTCAGCAGAAACCGGCGCGGTCAGGTTTAACTTATATCCACCGTTACTTGCATCCAATGCAGCTTTTGCGGCTGCCTGAGCAGCAGTCCAGCGTGCAGCGCGATCGCCGGTAAGGTATCCCAGGAATTCAGGATTCGGATATCCTGAGATAACGCTTGACTTCGCTTTCGCCGTTGGAATGTCGTGAAGATCACTTGCTGCATACAACAACACACGTGATTTCAAGGCCAAAGCTGCTACTTTGGAAGCCCTGCCTTTTACCAGCGTTTTTCCTTCGAGCAATAATGCAGCACTGTCAAGGTCACTTACGATAGACTTCACACATTCATCGTAAGTGTTACGAGGTGTAGAGTAGTCTTCATTCAATGCATAAACCTTTTTGATCAGGGGAACAGCACCATAGTAGCGCACCAGCTGCTGGTAGTAGTAAGCTCTCATATAATAAGCTTCCCCTTTCAGGCGGGCTTTAAGCGTTTCATCAGTAAACGTAGCCGTAGCAAGGTTTGCTATCGCGATGTTCGCAGCACGGATTCGCGTATACATCGGGCCCCAACCGTAGGTATCATCTACCCAGCCAAGGTTCGACGGACTCAAACTGCCTTCGTTTACCGTATTGATGTTCCGGCCTGTGTGGGTAAATACCGCTTCATCAGTAAGGGAAGCAAGCATTTGCTCGCTGAAACCACCCTGCTGCAAGCCCTGGTAAATACCTGTCACAAAACCCTCGGCCAATGCGCCGTCTTTCCAAACCTCTTCGCTTGGGATTTCGGTTGGTGGCGTTACATCCAAAAATTCAGTGTCGCAGGATGACAAACCACCGGCAGTCATCAGAGCAACTATAAACAAACTTTTATAGCTAAATTTCATATTGATTTTCATTAAAATGCTAGACGTAGACCTGCGCTCACAACTCTTGCCTGTGGATAGTACTGACCGCTTGTGTTGGTAGATTCCGGATCCCAGATCTTGATTTTGTCAAAAGTCAGAAGGTTCAATCCATTTACGTAAACACGCAGATTGCTCAGGCCAATTTTAGAACCAATCTCAGATGGTAGGTTATAACCAAGCTCGATGTTCTTCAAACGCACGTAGTTGTTGCTTTTCAGGAAGTAATCGTTGAAACCTGCCTGACCTGTGTTGGTATAGTACCTGTTGTTCCGGTTGGTCAAACGTGGGTACTTGTCAGTCGGGTTGTCGATTGTCCAGCGGTGATCGTAGTCATATTTCAGGTAGTTACCAATGTCGCCGGACTCAGTCAAGCCTACCAGCTGCAAGCCGCCAAATGCGCCCTGGAACAGAACAGCAAGATCGAATGCTTTGTAGCCCAGGTTGATCGAGGCACCGCCGGTAAACCATGGACGCTGAACTTTCTGCGTACGGATACGGTCATCAGCGCTGATCTTTCCATCGCCATTGATGTCTTTGAACTTCATGTCACCAGGCCTCAGGTTACCTGTAATTGGTGTATAATCAAGTTTGTTAGCATCAATTTCAGCCTGGTCTTTAAATGCACCGTCGAAAGTGTAAACAAGGAACGATTGGTAAGGCATACCGGTTGAGCGCTGATAAGAAGGAGCTCCCGGAACTTCATCCCAATATTTGATCTTGTTTTTGGCATAACCGCCATTTACACTCACAGAGTAAGTGAAATCGCCTGCATTACCATCGTAGCTCACTTTAAACTCCCATCCTTTGTTTTGAAGCTTACCCAGGTTTTGAGGAGGAAGCTTGCCGTCGATACCCGCAGACGAAGGTGTAGTACCTGTTTTCGGAATCAGGATATTAGAACGGTTGTTTACGAAGTAGTCAAATTCGAATGAAACCTTGTCGTTCAGCAGCGTACCTTCGATACCGAAGTTGCTGTTGTTGGCAACTTCCCATGTGAATGCGCTGTTGGCCACACGGGATTCAAGCAATGTTTTGGCAACCTGATCATTGATAATGTAGCTACCAAAGCCCATTGTTGACAAATACTGGTATTCAGCCAGGGTTTCTGTTCCAAGAATGTAAGGTTCAGCACCCATTTGTCCCCATGATCCGCGCACTTTCACGTTGTTCATGAACCGGATATTGTTCTTCCAGAAATCTTCTTCCGAAACCCTCCAACCTGCTGAGATACCAGGGAAGAAACCGAAACGGCCGTCTTTTGGAAATACATACGAACCGTCTACACGCCACAGGAATTCAGCAAGATACTTCTCTTTGAAGTTGTAACCTGCACGTCCGAAGTAGCTCAAACGGGCTCTTTTGTAAAGATCAAAGTTGTTGATATCCTGCTCAGCAGTACCACCCGCGAAAAGCTGGTCAACCACAGGCGAGATAAAATAGCGACGGAAAGCGAAGAATCCATCTGCATCCACTTTTTCACGCTGGATACCCGCCATTACATTGAAGTTGTGTCCGCCGATCGATTTTTCGTAAGAAGCCTGGCCGGTCAGCTGAATGGAAAGTTCCTGAGAAGCACTTTCTCTGATACGCGGGTCTTTGAAAGTTGAACGAACTGTACCTGTGATAAAAGGCGTTTTTCCGTCAGCTTCGTAAGTCTTTTTGTCCCAGAAAAAAAGCGTCCAGGGAGTTTCAAAGTTTTTCTGACGACGAAGTTGCTTATCCAATGCGGCCATTGCATTGATTTTCAAGCCTGGTACGCCAGGAACCTGAATTTCAAGACCGCCATTTGTTTGGATGTAATCTCTCTTGTCGTTATTGTAACCTGTTGTATTGGTAGTAATTACCGCAGGATTTTGTCCGTTCTCAATATCCGGGCCCGGGCTTCCGTCTGGCCAGATTGCGATTTCAGTTGGTTTACCACGCATCAGCATACGGAAGATTGCTCCCGCACTGTTACCTCCACTTGGGAAGTGACGGAATTCTTCGCGAAGCGTCAATCCAAGGTTTGCAGTTACATACTTATTGATTTTTGTATCCAAATTGATACGCATATCGTACTGCTTGTAACCAGTCGCTGAATTCACATAGTATCCATCCTGATTAATGTGGCCCAGAGAAGCCAGGTATTTGATATTGTCGCTACCGCCTGTCAACTGCACATTATGACGCTGCTGAGGAGCCCATTTTCTCAAAACTGAACCATACCAGTCTGTATTTGGGTGCAGGTAGGGATCAGAACCATCAGCAAACTTCTTCATATCATCCGGATTAAAAACCGCATTGATCACGTTTCCGTTATCGATCCTTTTGTAAGATCCGGTTGAATTAAAGCCTTGCAATGCACCTTGCCACTCTCCCACAGGAAGGTTATCATAAATCTGCAATTCATTACGGATAGTTGCATATTCAGATGCATTCGACATTTCAGGTGTACGCGTTGGCTGCGAAACCCCGAAGTTCATATCGTAAGACAATTGCGGCTTGCCGGTTTTTCCACGTTTGGTAGTAATCAGGATTACCCCGTTACCCGCGCGTGAACCGTAAATCGCAGCTGCTGCATCTTTCAAAACGGAGATACTTTCAATGTCAGCAGGATTGATACGGTCCAAACCACCACTTCTGTTTGGAACACCATCCACAACGATCAGCGCGTTGCTGTTGCCGAGCGAGTTGGTACCGCGGATACGGATCGCAGAACCATCGTAGCCAGGCTCACCGCTGCTTTGTACCGCAGAGATACCCGGAAGACGGCCGCCCAATGTATTGGAAAGGTTGGCAGCAGGTGCTTTTTGAAGCTCAGCTCCTTTTACAGCTGTTACCGAACCGGTCAATGTTGCCTTTTTTGCAGTACCATAACCTACAACCACCACTTCTTCAAGCGCTTTGGTATCGGCAGCCAATGTGATATCAACATTATTTCTGGTTCCGATCTCGATTTCCTGGGTCAGGTAACCAATGAAAGAAAACACCAATGTCGAATTTCTGTCCGCATTCACGGAGTAATTGCCTTCATTATCGGTAACAGTTCCTGCTGTAGTCCCTTTGACAACAACGCTCACGCCCGGTAACGCCTGGCCTTGCTCATCCTTGATCCTGCCTTTGACTGTGTTCTGCGCATGAGCGATCATGACAGTCGCAACGAGAAGGATAAGTGAAAAAACACCGCGCGAAATGACACGAGGTATCCATTCAGTAGAAAATCTCATAGATTAAAATTTAGAGTTAGAAAGTGGTATTGAAAATTGCTTAACCGTATAAGCACGGAACGTAGAGCTTGCATTGCTTCCATCTCCGGGAAGCCGTTCTACAAATCGGAAGGAGTAGTTCGGAAAGTTTATTACATAGGTTAATTGTTAGGTGAGTAGATAGCCGGGCACTGATATTAAAGGGTGTACTTATAACACAATTCGGTTCGCAACACCGCCAAAAACTGGTAGCATAAGCGTGGTGAAATCTTTTTTACTCGTTCGTTTGTACAAAAAGATATTAATTTTTTCACAAAAAAAAGGGTTCTTAATTTAGGTATATAATTTATTAAAAAATAACAATAAAATGGCTGTTTTAGGCTAAAATGGCCGGATTTAGTAGTATATAAGTTACAATTATTCGTTCTTTAATCCAGAATTGGTAACATTTCCAATCTTACTTATATTCGTATATTCATTCAAAAACATCCTGATCCACCTGCATATTGCTAATGAGATTTCGCTTACTCTCCCTGATCCTTGTTCCCCTGTTTTTCAGTTGCCGGAAAGAGCTGTCGCCAGCCGAGTACAATGCCAAAGCAGCCGATCCGCAGCTATTTCACCAAACAGCAACATATCTCACTGATGTCATTATTCACGATATCTTCAAGCCCCCTGTTGCCAGCCGCATTTACAGCTATTCTTTCCTTGCTGCCTATGAAGCACTTGCACCGGGATACCCTGAATATAAGTCACTTGCAGGCCAGCTCGTGAAATTTGAAGCTCCGCCAAAGCCCGATTCTTCACTGGCATATTGCTACCCGCTGGCCAGTATAAAGGCATTCACCTCAGTAGGCCGCACGCTGACATTCTCGGGTGATATGTGGGATAAATACGAGAAGGATTTGTTTGAGAAGTATGCGCAGATGGGCATACCCGAAGATGTATATACGCGGTCACTTGCGTACGGGGATTCTGTTGCCAAACACGTGATCCGTTACTCTTCAAAAGACCATTACAAGGAAATCCGCGGTTACCGGTACACAGTTACCAATGCACCAGGAACCTGGGTTCCGACGCCGCCAGCCTATGCAGATGCTTGCGAGCCTATGTGGAACACGGTTCGGACATTCACGCTGGATTCTGTCACACAATTTCGCTGTCCTCCCCCAGCCAAGTACGATCTTGACAAAAACAGCAAGTTCATGAAGCTGGCAATGGAAGTATATGATACAGGTAATAACCTCACAGATGATCAGAAAGCAACTGCCTATTTCTGGGATGACAATGCTTTTGTAACCAATGTCGTAGGGCACGCAATGTTCGCCAACAAGAAAATGACGCCGGCCGGTCACTGGCTTGCGATCATACGTACAGTGACAACCGACAAGAAGCTGGATCTGATGCAGGCGACCGAAGCTTACACCCTTGGCGCACTATCTATATTCGATGCTTTTGTGGCTTGCTGGGACGAAAAGTACCGGACAGTGCGGATCAGGCCAGAAACAGTGATAAACAATAACTGGGCACCCGAGTGGCGTCCATTCCTGGAAACACCCGCATTCCCTGAATATGTAAGCGGCCACAGCTCCATTTCGGCAGCCTGCGGAACCGTATTGACACACCTGATCGGCGCTAATGTAGCTTTTACGGACACTACGGAAAAGAAATACGGACACGGCGTAAAATCCTTCAAGTCATTTGAAGAAGCTTACTGGGATGCTTCCATTAGCCGGGTTTACGGCGGTATACACTACCGCGACGGCGTTGAAGAAGGGACACACCTCGGTGAAAAGATCGGCGAAAACGTATTAAAACGCGTAATCACCAGGAAAAACAGGGAAACGCTGGCTAAAAAGTAGCCTGATGAACGTGGTCAGAATTATAATGCAGACCAATGTTCTCGCGCCGCGCCATCGCCATTTTGATAATGAGATAAGAAACGGATATCATGTTTCTGAGCTCGCAAATGGCAACAGATACCTTTGACTCGCGGTAAAGCTGCTCGTGCTCTTCATGTAATAGTTCAAGCCGGTCGTAGGCTCGTTTCATCCTGCGATCGGTGCGTACGATACCAACATAGTTGGACATAATGCTGTTCAGCTCGCGCGTCATTTCGGTTACCAGCACCTGCTCTTCGGGATGCGTGGTGCCCGAATCGTCCCATTCCGGTATGTTCCCCGGTGTTTGTGCTCTTTCGAAACTCGCAAGTGTATCTTCATAAGCGCGATGACCAAATACGACCGCTTCCAGCAGCGAGTTGGAGGCGAGCCGGTTGGAACCGTGCAAACCAGTACAGGAACATTCACCTACTGCATAAAGGAAGTCAATATTGGTTTTCCCCCACTCATTCACCCTGATCCCGCCGCACATATAGTGCTGCGCCGGAACAACCGGGATCATGTCTTTTCTTACGTCGATACCTTCGTTCAGACAGTATTCTGTGATATTTGGGAAATGTTCGACAAACTTCTCGTAGTCACAATGCCGCACGTCGAGATAAACATGGTCTACCCCATTCTTTTTCATTTCTGAATCTATCGCACGCGCAACAATGTCCCTGGGCGCCAGGGAAAGTCGTGAATCGTAGTTTTCCATGAAAGTACTACCGTCCCCCCTTTTTAATATTCCCCCAAAACCACGTACTGCTTCCGAAATAAGGAATGAGGGTTTTTGTCCGGGCTTGTAAAAGCTGGTAGGGTGAAACTGGATGAACTCCATGTTGTCGCAAATACCTTTGGCGCGGTACGCCATTGCAATGCCGTCGCCGGTTGCGATCGTGGGATTGGTCGTACTCTGGTAAATGTTACCGATGCCGCCGGTAGCGAGCATGGTCGTTTTGGCAACGAATTTCTCGACTTTTCCAGTTTGCCTGTTCAGCACATACGCGCCAAAACATTTGATATCTTCCTGATACCGGTAAACTGTTTCCCCCAAATGGTGCTGGGTGATCAACTCGACGGCGTAATAATGCGTAAAAATCTGAATGCTTTTGTGCCTGTTTACCTCTTCAAGCAATGCGCGCTCTATTTCGGCGCCTGTAATGTCCTTAAAGTGTAGAATCCGGTGATCTGAATGCCCGCCTTCTTTGGCCAGGTCGTATTCTCCCCCGCTTTCCTTATCGAAGCGGGTTCCATAATCGATCAGTTCCTGTATCCGTTCGGGCGCTTCTCTCACCACAATTTCCACAATGTTCCGCTTGTTGACCTCGTCACCAGCGTCCATTGTGTCCTGGATATGTTTTTCAAACGAATCTGATTCAGCCCAGACTACCGCAATGCCGCCTTGTGCATACTTGGTATTAGTTTCATCGGCCTGAACTTTGGTAATTACCGCGATAGACTTTTCCTGATTCAGCGAATCGAAATGTCGGGCGAGCTTGGCTGCATAACTAAGTCCGGCAATTCCCGAACCAATGATCAGAAAATCAAACTGGGGCATAAATCAGAATAAAATTACATAACTGTTTGATCAGATACCTTTGCTCAGTTCAAGCATCCGGGCGACTGATTCATAGGCTTTTAACCTGACATCCTCCGGCACAAAAATCTCCGGCTGCTCATAATAAAGTGCATTATACACCTTTTCTAATGTGTTCATCTTCATGTAGGGACATTCTGAACAGGCACATGTATTATTATCAGAGCCGGGCGCAGGTATCAGCTTTTTGTCCGGTACCGACTGTTTCATTTTATGCAAAATGCCGGCTTCGGTCGCAACGATAAACTTGGTATGCGGCGATTCCTTCACAAACTTTAACAGTCCCGTTGTTGAACTTACGAAATCGGCTTGTTTCAGGATATCCTCTTTGCATTCAGGGTGCGCTATCAGCAATGCATCCGGGTTTTCCTCCTGAAGCTGCTTTAACTTTTCACGCGAAATATCAATATGCACAATGCAGGCTCCATCCCATAAAACCATATCGCGGCCTGTTTTGTGAGCCACGTACCGGCCCAGGTTTGCGTCTGGAGCGAAGATAATTTTCTGATCTTTCGGCAGACTTTCCACGATCTGCAATGCATTCGAAGAAGTACAAACAATATCTGTCAGCGCCTTAATCTCCGCTGAGCAGTTGATATAGCTAATTACAATGTGATCCGGATACTGGGCTTTGAAGGCAGCGAATTTATCAGCAGGCGCAGAGTCAGCGAGTGAGCAGCCTGCATTCAGATCAGGAATGACCACCTTTTTATCAGGACTCAGGATTTTGGCAGTTTCACCCATGAAGTGCACTCCGCAGAACACGATCATATCTGCCTCGGTAGCTGCTGCCTGCTGGGAAAGGCCCAGACTGTCACCAATGTAGTCAGCCAGATCCTGTATTTCAGCATCTACATAATAGTGTGCGAGGATAACCGCATTCTTTTCTTCCTTTAATCTCTTGATCTCGGCAATCAAATCGATATCTTCTGCAACTGCCTCCGTAACGTAGCCGTAACGGTTTACCTGATCTTCAATAGTAGTCATTCTGGTGAATAATTGGCTTTAATGGATCTTAAAACTCTATTTCGAAATTACAACATTAAAACCAATCCAGGGCAAAGAAAGTGCGGCACCCGGATAAATGAAAAGCCGCAGAGGCGACCCCTGCGGCTTTCTATTGACTATCAATTTCTATTTACTATAAAATCCAGCGGAAAAATGCATAGAGTGTACCTGACAAAAGCATGGTAACCGGCAATGTAAGTATCCAGGCAATCACAATATTCCTGATCGTGCCGCCTTGCAGGTTTTTCACACCTTTACTTGCAACCATCGAACCCGCAATACCCGAAGAAAGTACGTGCGTGGTACTTACCGGAAGCCCCATATAAGATGAAACGCCGATTGTACTCGCTGCTACCAGCTCCGCAGATGCGCCCTGGGCGTAAGTCAAATGCTGCTTTCCGATTTTTTCACCAATCGTTACAACAATCCGCTTCCAGCCCACCATTGTTCCCAAACCAAGTGAGAGGGAAATCATCAGAATAACCCAGTCTGGGGCATAATCCGTATAGCGCCTGATCCCGTTTTCACTACCAGACTGCATTTTCAAATACGCAACATCAGCAGAGTTAAGGTTGGCGTGACCATTATCCAGTATTGTCTTTGTATTGCGGCTGATCAAAAGCAATGAGCGACGGGCATCCATTCTTTTTTCCATCGGCAACTTATGCTCCGGGAGTGAATCGTTGATCTGCACTGTGAGGTTTGCAACTTCCTGTTTGATAGTGGCCAGATGCAGGCGGTCCGTTACAGACAATCTTGACGAATCAATTCTGCCCACTGCCTGCTCTATTCCGATCAGGTCTGACTTCATTTTGCTCGGATCCAGACTGTTATCCAATGCGAAATGAGCAGGAACAATTCCGATCAAAATCAGCATTACCAGTCCAACTCCCTTTTGACCATCATTGGAACCATGGAAAAAGCTTACAAGCGTACAGGTAGTAATCAAAATCACACGTATCCAGATCGGAGGCGCCTGATTCTTCTTGGGTTCGCTGAACACGATCTCACGCAGCGGCTTGGAAAGCGAGCGGCGCAGTATGAACATGATAATAATCGCAAGTGCAAAACCGAAAATCGGCGAGGTTAGGAGCGACATGAAGAGTTCTTTCGCTTTGGACCAGTTGACACCGGCAGCATTTGAATTTTCAGGCATGAATGTAAAAGCCAGTCCCACACCCAGAATGGAGCCAATCAATGTATGTGAACTTGAACTCGGCAAGCCAAAATACCAAGTACCAAGGTTCCAGATGATCGCGCTGAAAAGCAATGCGAAGACCATCGCGGCGCTGTGGTACACATTCTGGTCGATCAGCAGTTCGACCGGTAGCAGGTTAACAATTCCCATTGCAACTGCAATCCCTCCAAAGAAAACACCGCAGAAATTCATAAAACCCGACCAGATAACGGCTACATTCGGTTTCAGTGAATTTGTATAAATCACAGTTGCTACCGCATTGGCAGTATCGTGAAAACCATTAACAAATTCGAATGCGCAGGCTGCTAAAATGCTAAAAGCGAGGAGAATAAAAATGTCGGTTTCAAGACCAAACATAGAAGAAGTATATAAGTTTATCTATAACAGCACAAAGCTACTTATTCTTAAGCGATGCAATATTAACAAATTGTTAAGCCAAACTCCTAGGCTGTTTCCTTATTAGCCAGCTGACCGCAAGCTGCATCGATATCTTTCCCGCGACTTCTTCTTACGTGTACTGACACTCCCCGATCTTCCAGAAAGCCTGCGAATTTATCTAGCTTATCCCCCTCTGTGTTCTTGAAATCAGCCTCTGCAATCGGATTGTACTCGATGATATTCACTCGTGCAGGCACTTTCTTCGTAAACTCCCAAAGCTCTTTCGCATCCTGCAAAGTATCATTGAAGTTATTAAAAACAATATATTCGAAAGTAATACGGTTACCTGTTTTTCGGTAGAAATAATTCAGAGCCTCCGCCAGGTTTTCCAGTGAATTGGATTCGTTGATCGGCATAATCTGATTTCTTTTTGCATCGTTGGCCGCGTGCAGCGACAATGCAAGCCGGAAGCGCACCTCATCATCACCCAGCTTTTTGATCATTTTGGCAATACCAGCAGTAGAAACCGTGATCCGCTTCGGCGACATATTCAAGCCCTCGGGAGAGGTAATGTGCTCGATGGATTTTAAAACATTGGTATAGTTCAAAAGCGGCTCGCCCATTCCCATGTAAACAATGTTGGTAAGAGGCGCATTGAAGCTGCCCTCTGCCTGCTTGGCAATGGCGACTACCTGGTCATATATCTCACCTGCTTCAAGGTTACGTTTGCGGTCCATATAACCGGTAGCGCAAAATTTACAGGTTAAGGAACATCCTACCTGGCTGCTAACACAAGCAGTCATTCTGTCCGCTGCGGGTATCAGCACACCTTCTACAAGATTGCCGTCAAAAAGGCGGAATGCAGACTTGATCGTACCGTCATTGCTTTGCTGCTGCTTGGCAACTTCCATTGATCGGATCACGAAATGCTGGTCCATCAATTGGCGGGTACCGAGCGAAAGATTGGTCATTTCAGCAAATGAATGCGAAGATTTTTTCCAGATCCATTCATAAATCTGTTTCGCTCTGAAAGCTTTTTCACCATGCTCAGCCATCCATTGTTTAAGCTGATCAACGCTCATTTTGCGGATATCCTGCTTTTCCTCTAATCCGGTCATCTTATATTATTTGGTCAAATGCGGAGTGCATTCAACCTGTTTTAACTGCAAAGTTATTGAAAATCAATATCGAAAGCTTAACCCTGGGCAGATTCTGAAAGTTCAATCGTCCAGATATTCACGCTTCCATTCACTGATCAGCGCCGTACCGTCCGGCATCAGCGCTAGGGCTTTGGTGATCAGATTAGGGGCAATGGGTACCACGAGCGGGTAAATGTAAGTATCGTCTGTGCGGTGTGCGGGTATTTTCACCCCTATCATATCCACCAGCCAGAAAAACACACTGATCCCAAAAACCCAGGTGAAAATGCCCACCATAGCGCCGGCAAAACTGTCGAAAGTACCCAGGATAGAGTACCGGAGTGAGCGCCGGATCATGTAGCCAAACTGGTTTAACAGAAATATTGTAGGAAAGAAAATCGCCGAAAATCCAATGTAAGGCAAGATTTTCTTCGCCATATTATCGCTGAAATAAGGCGTGAGCACTTCCATGCCCAGCCCTAAAAACTTAAATCCAAGTACCATCGCCACCGCAAATCCGGCTATCCCGATGATCTCGATCAGCAAACCTTTACGGTAACCATGTAAAGCTCCCCAGAGGAGCGGAATGAGGATGATCACATCCAGTAACTTCATGCGAGCAATCCCTTCACCAATGCTGAAACGACTTTACCTTCTGCCTGTCCGGCAAGCTCCTTGGTAGCTACGCCCATTACCTTGCCCATATCAGAAGGCCCTGATGCGCCTACTCTGGCTATAATTTCCTGCAATTTCGCCTTCACTTCCTCTTCGGAAAGTTGCTTAGGTAAAAACTGCTCGATTATCGCCAGTTCCGCTTCTTCCTTTTCCAGCAAATCGGCGCGATTCTGGGTTTTGTAGATATCCGCAGATTCACGACGCTGCTTGGCAGCTTTGGTCAGCAATTTCAGTTCGTCATCAGTAGAAAGCTCGCCGCTGGCACCGCCTTTTGTTTCTTCCAATAATATAAGCGATTTGATCGCACGCAGCGCCCGGAGCTTATCCTGGTCTTTGGCCCGCATTGCATCTTTTATTCCCGACTCGACTTGTGTTTTTAGAGACATGTTTTTAATGTTGAATGACTGATTGAGTGAATGAGTGAATATCTTTTGAATGAATAACTTTCTTTTTGCATGATTAAATTAGTAAGTGTGTGAATGAGCGAATAGGTTGGTTTTTTGATCCTTACAAGGGTTTGGTATTTGTATGAGGATGGGTTAGTTGTGTGTACGAAGCCTTTTTGACAACCTTCTGGTGAAATTTGCTGGCAACAAAACTAAAATAATCCTCCCAATTAACCCTAATTTAGCACTACCTGATAATTCGAAAGCACACATTCAAACATTCACTCATTCAATCATTCACTCATTCACTCATTAAACAATGACTCGCCTAAGCGTTAATATCAACAAAATTGCCACCCTTCGTAACTCACGCGGCGGTGATAATCCTAATGTATTAAAAGTCGCGCTGGATTGTGAGCGGTTTGGTGCGCAGGGAATAACAGTTCACCCCAGGCCCGATGAGCGACACATCAGGTACCAGGATGTGTACGACTTGAAAGAGGTAGTAACTACTGAATTTAACATCGAAGGAAATCCGTCCGAAAAGAAGTTTGTAGAGCTTGTTCTAGCAAACAAACCCGACCAGGTAACGCTGGTTCCGGATCCATTGCACGCAATTACTTCCAATGCAGGCTGGGATACCATTAATAATAAAAGTGAACTGACAGATCTGATCCACATCTTTAAGTCTGCCGGGATCCGCGTATCCGTTTTTGTAGATCCCGACGAGAAAATGGTGGAAGGCGCCAAAATATGCGGCGCAGACCGCGTGGAACTTTATACGGAACCTTATGCCGCAGGTTATTTTGAAAACAGACAAAAAGCAGTCATACCATTCGTAGCAGCAGCTGAAACTGCCAGAGAAGTTGGTTTAGGTTTGAATGCCGGCCACGACCTCAGCCTGGACAATCTACGTTTTCTAAAACAAAGTATTCCCTGGCTGGACGAAGTTTCCATTGGCCACGCGCTAATCTCCGACGCCCTTTATCTAGGTCTTGAAAACACAATTCAAATGTATTTGCGAGAGCTGGAATTGTAGATTTACCAGCCCTGGCGATATTCCCTCTTTACAAATTGGTTGGCGACATCGAAATTGGTGATCTTCATATTAGCCCCGTCCCAGATCAGTTTTTGCCGGCCAGGGAATGTAAATCCTTTTCCATCTGCTTTGGCTTCGCGGTGCAGGTAAGATCTTACGGCCAGGTTACCCATTAGAACAATCTCCGTTAGTGGGCCTGCCTGGTCGAAAGAGGAGCTGGTGTACGCACCGTAACCTTTCTTACAAGCCTGCACAAACTGCTGCTGGTGCCCTTGCCAGTTTCCGGGCACCAGGGCTCTGGGTTTCACATTCAGCCTTACATTTTCGAATTTCTTCTCAGGCCAGAGTCTCGGATTTTCACCGAACATTTCCGCACTTAATATCCCCTTTGTACCAATAAACAGCATTCCTCCATCCACACTGCCGAAGACCGTTTTATAATCACAACCGTCGGGCAGCTGCGGCCGGATGCCGCCGTCGTACCACGAGAAACTGATTTCTTTCCCAGGCGTTTTTGATGCAAATTTCAGGTGAATGGAAGTAGAAGGCGGACATACATCGTCGAAGAAAGCCTGACTAAAAAAATCCGCGTACACAGAACCGACGCTGCATTCAACCGAAGTAGGATAACCCAGCTTCATGGCACGAAAAGGCACATCAATGAAGTGACAACCCATATCGCCCAATGCACCTGTACCGAAATCCCAGTAGCCACGCCATCTGAATGGCATATATGCTTCATGGTAATCGCGCTTCGGTGCAGTACCGAGCCAAAGGTCCCAGTCGACCTCCTTAGGCACAGGCTGAGATTCGCCCCTGTCTTTAGGTGATTTTACACCCTGCGGCCACACCGGCCGGTCGGTCCATACTTCAATCTTATATACATCACCCAGCACACCCGACTGTACAATCGCTTCTGTCTGCCGGGTACCGTCGCTGCTGCTGCCCTGGTTTCCCATTTGGGTTACCACCTTGTATTTGGCAGCTGCCTGGGTTAATGTTCTGGCTTCCCAAATGTCTTTGGTAAGCGGCTTTTCCACATACACGTGCTTTCCCAGTTCAATGCAAGAATTGGCGATCGGGAAATGCATGTGATCCGGTGTTGTGATCAGGACAGCGTCAATATTCTTTGCTTCCTTTTCCAACATTTTCCGGTAGTCTTTATAATAAGGAGCATTCGGAAACTGCTTTCTGTACTTTTCGGATTGCCTGTCGTCTACGTCGCAAAGCGCGACAATGTTTTCGGCTCCATTATTATAGGATTGCCGGATATTCACATCCGCCTTTCCACCGCAGCCTACCGCAGCTATATTTAATTTGTCACTTGGCGGGATAAATCCTTTCCCTAAAACGTGGCGGGGCACAATCATGAAGGCTGAGGCCGCCAGGGCGCCTGCTTTTACAAATGCCCTGCGGCTGTGATCCTGTGAGCTTGACTTTTGATCTTCCATTGGTCCGGACACGGGCTTTTTAAACTAACCCGCTTACCCGAAAAAGCCTGCCGATTTCCAGCCCTACTATTTGCCGCCGAAAGTTTCAGCTATTTTCATCGCAACACCCATATCACCGTCTATTTTAAGCTTGCCTGTCATCAGCGCCATCATCGCATTCAGGTCGCCATCTATCAGTTTCAATGCGTTTTTTGTAGATACCTCGAAGGTAGCATCGGCTTCGGTATCATCGTTGGAAACTGCATTCGGAATGGATTTCCCGTCGACGTAAACCACACCTTCTTCGGTCACAAACTTGGCAGTTGCACCAAGGCCGCTATCGGTTCCAAGAATATTTTTAATGCGTTCGGTCAGAATTTGAAGGCTCATCAGAAGTAGTTTTTCGTTGTTATGTATTAAGTGAAACTGAAAGGACAAAAGTATATTTGACTGTAAGAATATTCAAATCGCTTTGGTCTTTTCATCGAAATCCGCAAATTTTACAAAGCAGAACGAACTGATCTGCTGATTATCCTACTCAATGAGTGATCCCGTAAAACGTCCGACTTTCCTTACAATATTGTGTTTTCTCACCTTCATGAGTTCTGTTTCAGGGCTTTGGACACAATCAGAAAGATTATGGAGTCCGGGAGTAATGGCAGACAGGACCCGAGAAACATTTGAAACTGTCAGAGAGAGTGTTGACAAGCAGAACACAACTGCCGACACCGAGACAATGGACAAGATGTTCGAAGCAGTAATCGAGCAAACCACACCGGAATCCATCAAAACGGGCGCGATTATCATGCTGATCTTCGAATCACTCTCTCTTTATGCTGCTTACCTGATGTGGAACCTTCAAAAAAAGGGATATTACCTTTACCTGGCGGGCATCGGAGTTGCATTTCTTGCACCGCTTTTCCTCATTGGCGGCTGGCTGGGAGTAATCACAGCAATGGCAGGAGTTCTGATCAGTACTTTTATGGCAATCCTATATGCTTTCAACCTGAAGCATATGTACTGAACTTCCCCCCGGCATTCGCCTCAATCACACAGCATTCATTATCTTGAAATTGGAATGTAAGCTCTTGCTTTCCACGAAGAAAAGATTTTATTTTGCGCACTAATTTTGAATCGAGAAAATGGCTTTAATTAACAAGATCAGAGAGAAATCCGGGGTTGCCGTGACGGTAATCGCTATCAGTTTAATTCTTTTTATGGTTGGGGGCGATCTTTTAGGTCCCAATTCAATGCTGGGCGGAAGTAATAACCAGGTTGTAGGTGAGATCGCCGGCAAAGAAATCAATATCAAGGACTTTCAAAGTCGGGTCGACGGCTTTCGCCAGAACTATGAAGCACAGTCGGGCCGCAGCCTGAACGAAAATGAGCTCGCTTCACTGAGAGACCAGGCCTGGAACCAGTTTGTGGTTGATATTGCATATAAGAAACAATTTGATGAGCTCGGTCTTACTGTGACAGATGAAGAATTGTACGATATGGTACAAGGAAATCACATCAGTCCCTCGATCTTGCAGGCTTTTTCAGATCCTACAACAGGAAAGTTTGATAAAAATGCAGTTATCAATTACCTGAAAAACCTGAAAACACTTCCGATTGAACAACAGAAATCATGGGAGAACTTCGAGAAAAGCCTTCGCGAAGAACGCACCCGTACCAAATACGAAAACCTGCTGCGACTTTCTACCTATACTCCGAAAGCACAGGCAGAGAAAGAATACATAGCACAAAATACCAAAGCCAACTTGCGCTATTTGTATGTACCTTATTTCTCGGTTGTTGATACTACCATTAAAGTAACGGACGCGCAGCTTCAGGACTACCTGAGCGCACATCGGAAAGAATACAAAGGAACAGATACGCGTTCAATCGAGTACGTTACCTTCCCTGTTCAGCCGGCGAAAGATGACAGTGCGGCGCTTTATTCCGAAATCAAAGAGCTCGCAAGAGGTCTGGCGGCTGCTCCTAACGATTCTGCATTCGCAAGTATGAATTCGGACATTCCGCTTCCGATTAATATGTCACTGGCAAATATGTCAGACCAGTTGAAAGAAGCTGTGAAGACATTTGTTCCAGGTGGCGTTTACGGACCTTACCGCGAAGGAAATACCTATTATATCTACAAATATGGCGGTACAAGAAAAGATACAGTAGCTTCTGCAAGAGCAAGCCACATTCTGATCCGTCCTGAAAACCAGTCTGACTCAGCTAAGGCGGCAGCACGTACAAGAGCAGAAAGCATCCTGGCGCAGATCAAAGCGGGAGCGAACTTTGAAGCACTTGCAGCTACTTCCAGCGCAGATCCCGGATCAGCACAACGTGGCGGTGACCTGAATTACTTCCAGAACAACGGAGCAATGGTGAAACCATTTGAAGATGCTGTTTTCTCAGCTACTGCTCCGGGCCTGATTCCAAGAATTGTAGAAAGCCAGTTTGGATTCCACATTATCAAGGTAACAGATCCAAAATCGAACACATTGTACCACATTGCCGCAATCGGAAAAACGATCGCTCCGAGCCAGGCAACACGTGACGAAGCTTACAGAAGAGCTGACGAGTTTGTAAACTCTGTAAAAACAAGACAACAATTCCAGGAAGCTGTTAAAAAGAACAAAGCACTGGTAGTTGCTACTGCTAACCGCGTTCCTGAATCAGCAACGAATATCAATGCGATTCAGAATGGACGTGAAATCGTAAGATGGGCGTTCAAGAAGGATTCGGACGTAGATGATGTTTCTCCTGTGTTCGAAACTGAGGAACAATATGTTGTAGCAGTGTTGACTGGTAAGTCTGACGCGAAAGAAGTGAAAGTAGACGATTTCCGCGACGAGCTTACTACCAAGGTAAGAAACCAGATCAAAGCTGAACAGATCACTGCCAAATTGAAAGGTGCAACCGGCGACCTGGATGCAATTGCTAAAAAATACGGCGCCGGTGCATTGGTTGAATCTGCAAATGATATTTCACTGGCTACCGGCTTCCTTACGAGCGCAGGTTTCGATCCGATCGCATTGGGTAAAGCTTTCGGCTTGAAGGCAGGTCAGAAATCAGATGTATTTACAGGTGAAAACGGGGTCTTCATTGTTGAACTTCTTAATAAAACAGAAGCTCCGAAGATTGCAGATTTCACGCAGTACAAAACACAACTGACACAATCTCTCGAAAGCAGAATGTCATATCTCGTAAACGAAGCGATTCGTGAGCACGCCAAAATCGAAGATAACAGAGCTAAGTTTTTCTGAGATTAAATAAAAAAATCTTAGGTTGAGAGGAGCAGAAATCATTTCTGCTCCTCTTTTTATTTCAGACTTACAATAAATTCAGAAAAAAGTAATAGTATTGTATTATAAAATGTCAATCTTACACTTATAGTTAAAATGAGCATCTTACTCGGAGAACAGGAGTACTTTAAAGGAGTCGGGAAAATCGCTTATGAAGGTCCCGAAACGGATAATCCGCTGGCATATCGGTGGTATGACGAAAACCGTGTGATCGCGGGGAAAAGCATGAAGGAGCACCTTCGGTTTGCAGTGGCCTACTGGCACACATTCTGCGGCTCGGGCCTCGACCCGTTCGGAGGTCCTACCCTATTCTACCCGTGGGACCAGAAGTCTGACGCGGTAGACCGGGCAAAAGACAAAGCTGACGCTGCATTTGAGCTGATCACGAAACTGGGTCTGCCTTACTACTGCTTCCATGACGTAGACGTAGTGGACTATGCAGATGATGTTAAAACAAACGAAAAACGCCTGCA
This sequence comes from Dyadobacter sp. HNCC25DJ183, assembly GCF_056895175.1. NCBI lineage: Bacteria > Pseudomonadati > Bacteroidota > Cytophagia > Cytophagales > Spirosomataceae > Dyadobacter > Dyadobacter sp. HNCC25DJ183. The sequence continues at coordinate 87,895 of NZ_JBXHAP010000006.1, read as the reverse complement.
GACGCTGATTGAATACCTGGGCCAGAAGCAGAAGGAATCGGGAGTTAAATTGCTTTGGGGAACAGCCAATTTGTTTGGCCACCACCGTTACATGAATGGCGCTTCTACCAATCCTGACTTTGCAGTAGTAACTCACGCAGGCGCGCAGGTTAAAATGGCATTGGATGCAACAATCGCGTTAGGTGGAGAGAATTACGTTTTCTGGGGCGGTCGCGAAGGATATATGACACTTTTGAACACTGACATGAAGCGAGAGCAGGAGCACTTTGCGCAAATGCTTAAAATATCAGTAGCTTATGCACGTGCCAATGGGTTCAAAGGTAAATTCTTCATCGAGCCAAAACCTTGCGAGCCAACGAAACACCAGTATGACTACGACGCAGCAACAGTAATCGGCTTCCTTCGCCAACACGATCTGCTCAGCGATTTCGCATTGAACCTGGAAGTAAACCACGCGACACTTGCCGGACATACTTTCGAGCACGAATTGCAGGTTGCAGCCGATGCAGGTATCCTGGGCTCAATCGATGCAAACCGTGGAGACTACCAGAATGGCTGGGATACTGATCAGTTCCCGAACGATCTTGCAGAATGGACAAAAGCATTGCTGGTAATCCTTAAAGCAGGCGGACTGCAAGGTGGTGGTATCAACTTTGACGCGAAACGTCGTCGTAACTCGACTGATATGGAAGATGTATTCCATGCGCACATTGGTGGTGTGGATACAGTGGCAAGAGCACTGGTTGTTGCCGACAAAATCATCCAGAATGGTGAATACGACAAGATCCGCACAGACAGATATGCCAGCTTCGACGGCGGCAAAGGTGCTGAGTTTGAAAAAGGTGCATTAAAACTGGAAGATCTTTTTGAGCTGGCAGCTGCAAATGGCGAACCGGCGATCACATCAGGAAGACAGGAGTACCTGGAAAATCTGATCAACCGTTATATCTAAGATTGTCAGCATTATAAATAAAAAATGGCCGGCTATAAACCGGCCATTTTTTATTCTATATCTTCAAATTAGTCCTGCTGACTTAGCTCCTTGTCAATAGCAACAACCCGCTGCTGCACTTCTTTCTGCACAGTTTCAAGTCGCTTATCCTCCATTGGTCTCTGCATTTCAAGGATATTAGCCTGCAATAAGTCGCGCTCTTTGGTAAACTTATCCTTTCTTTCAGTCAGTCGCTGTTTGGAATTACCATCTGCCGACTTGAGTTTTTCATCCAGCTTTGTAATGCGCTCCTGGATCTTGGCTTCACGTTCTTTCAGAGAATTCAGATAATCCTGCTGCTTCTCGTTCAACTTTGCATTCGCTTCAAGCAAATCCTCTTTCGCGTCTGCCATTTCTTCTTTGCTGGTATCGCCCATTGCCGAAGTTTCCTCAGCAGCTTTAAGTGCATCTTCTTCTGCATTGGCAAGTTCCTTTCTGTCCTTTTCTGCCGAATTACAGCTCGCAAGTGAAGCACCCATTACTACCATCGCGCTCAGCACCCAAACATTTACTGTCTTTTTCATAGTTGTTCAGTTGTCAATGAAATTGTTCGTTTTAAAACCGTTAGTTCAAAAAAGTAATGCCACGCCGGTTTTTACAAAAAAATAGGTCCCCGAAATGTGATCAGGGACCTATCTGCTTTTACAAGCCTAATCATTAACCTAAATACAATTCGTGCTTAATAACCGGTGTTCTGGCGCAAATTCGTGTTGTTCCGCATTTCAGAAGTCGGAATTGGAAACAACAGCTCGCGGTCAGTCACCGTGGGTCCGTATGAGAACTTATGCCCTACATAATTGTCAAACTTTTTGGTAGTCACATTGAATGCCTTCCGCAAACGTACCATATCAAACCAGGTGGTGTTTTCGAAACACAGCTCATACCATCTTTCTTTCCAGATTGATTCGCGGAGTACATCTTTTGTAAGACCGGCAAGTGCAGGCAGCTGCGCTCTTGTTCGTACTGCATTCACCGCGTCGTAAATTTTGGCAGAAGGCCCAGCTACCTCATTTGCAGCTTCCGCGTACGTCAGCAGAACATCTGCATACCGGATCACCGGCCAGTTCAGGTCGCTGTTCGCGGTACTGGTTTGCGCAACTACGTCAAAGTGTTTGTAAATAAAATAACCACCCAGGTCTACCTCTTTCGTACGATCAGCCTCATTGGTGAATTTGGTAAAGAAAAACTGCTTCTCCTTGGCACGCAGATCACCCGGATCATAGGATTTAACAAAATCGGCTGTGGCGTAAATACCACCCGTTTCATCCGAGTACTGGGAGATATTTTTGTTGTAAGGAATAATGGAAACTTGCCAGCCGGAAGGTAAGATCTGCGTTCTGAACTGGATCATAAAAATATTTTCCTCGACATTCTTCTTGTTCGGATCATGCAGATCATTGTAAGTCGTGAACAGTTTAAACTGCTTCGAATCGATTACCTCTTCCGCTTTCTTTGCGGCAAGATCATAATGGGTAGCGCCTTTTTGCAATGGAAACCCTGCCATCGTGAGGTATACCTGCGCCAGAAGAGACTTGACAGCCCCCATACTCACCTTCCCGGAAGTATCCAGCCAAGGCAAACCCGAAGCTTCTGCCGCTTTCAGATCTTCCACGATATAGTTGTAAACTTCCTCTTCCGTCGCCTGCGAAGGTCTGAGCTGCTCCGATTGCAAATTCACTGATTCAGTAACCAATGGGATTTTACCAAACATCCGAACGAGATTGAAATAGTAAAATGCGCGAAGAAAACGGGCCTCACCGATCAGCTTCTGTCCCTCGGCTGCATTCATGGTAGCAATGCCGGGAATTTTCTCAATGCACAAATTCGCATTGGCAATGCCCCGGTAGTAAGCTGCCCAGTAAGTCTGGCCGTAACCATTATCAGAGGTATTTCGCAGGTCTTTTACAAAATAGCTGTTCACAGCCTGCCCAAGATCGGTATTGGCGAGACCAGTTGCGAATTCGGTCATCATCCAGGCCCCACCACCAAAACCGCTTCCAAGTGGCTCACGTAAGCTGGCGTAGATCGAGTTCACGGCACTTCGGGCCTGCGCAGGTTCAGTAAAATAACTATCAGTGGTAAAATTGCTTGGATCCGTCTCTTCAAGAAAGTCCGAGCAGCCTGCGGCACAAAACATGCTCATTACCGCAGTTAACAATCCGATTTTTTTTGATATCCTATTCATATTAATTCAGAATGAAGGTCAAGATGTTACAAACCAATGTTGAGACCAAGCATAAATACCCTTGGCTTTGGATAGTCATACAACCCGAATCCCTGATCAAATGGAGAACCTGAGTTGGAAACTTCGGGATCGTAACCTTTGTATTTGGTAACTACAAAGAAGTTCTGAATCGAAGCATAAGCCCGCAGCCTGTCAAGCTTCAACTTGGACACTACATCAGCCGGGAATGCATAGGCAAGCAGCAGGTTCCGGCCCCTGATAAAGGATGCATCTGTAACCTTGTGGCTATCATTATTGGTTGTATAATATGCGTTAATCGGGCGGATCTGCGCGATAGGTGTATTCTGATTTGTCTCGGTCCAGGCATTCAAAACCGTTTTGTAGCTGTTCGCGATACCTTGTCTGTCCTCCGCCGAGTGGATACTTCTGTCAAGTACGTCGTTTCCGTACATGTATTGCAAATCAACCGTCAACGACCACGCTTTGTACTGGAATGTGTTCAGGAATGTCCCGAAACCGTCAGGGATACCTTTTCCGATGATCGTGCGGTCGTTGTCGTTAATCGTACCGTCCCCGTTCAGGTCCTGGTACTTCACGTCTCCCGGAAGCATATTGTACTTTTTAGCTTCCTCCACTTCCGAAGTAGAATAGGTACCCTGGTGAACCCTTCCGAAGAATGAACCAACCGGCTCGCCTACCCGGATAACAGTAGCCCCCGAGTAAATGTCGCTTCCACCTGACAGCGCAAGTACCTCGTTTTTGTTAACCGAGATATTGAAAGTAGTACTCCATGAAAAATCGCCGGCTTTGACGTTCATTGAATTGACTGCAAATTCAACCCCTTTGTTTTCCATACTTCCGATATTCGTAAATATGCTGCTGTAACCGCTGCTCATCGGAAGTGGGGCATCGAGGAGCATTTCATTTACTTTCCTGCGGTAAAGGTCCAGCTCGAAGCTCAGCCTGTTTGAAAACAGTCCCAGTTCGATACCCAGATCGACCTGCTGTGTTTTTTCCCATTGCAGATTAGAGTTTGACATCCGGCTGATACCGGTACCAATGTTCCGGGTACCACCAAAAATGACGCTGTAATCCACAACATTGGAAATGTTATTGGTCATACCTGCTAGAGCACGGTAAGCCGGGATCTCGGAATTACCCGTTGCACCGTAGCTCGCCCGGATTTTCAGGTTAGATATAACCGTGCTTGTTTTCAGGAATTGTTCCTCAGATACCCGCCAGGCCAATGCAGCCGATGGGAAAAATGCATATCTGTTGGCAGCACCGAACTTTGAAGATCCGTCGATCCGGCCGGTGAATGTAACCAGGTATTTGTCCATTAACCCGTAATTAAGCCGCGCGAAATAGGAATTGAGTCCGTAGGCCGAAGCGGAAGAGCTGGGTGCAAGTGCAGTGGCACCTGCTCCAAGGTTATTGAACTGAAAGTAAGTGTCTGTAAAATTCTGACTTCTGGCCAGGTTCTCGAAACGGTCTACATGTTGCCAGGACAATCCGAGCATGGCATTGATCGAATGGATTTTACCAAACTCTTTGAAATACGTCAGGTAATTTTCAAACTGCCACGAATTGAACCGCCGGTTGTTGACACTCGCATCCCCATTGTTTGAAATGTACTGCAACCCCGCAGCAGCAAAATAATCTTCCCGCTGATTGATAATGTTGGTACCAACTGTCGAGCGCAGATCCAGGCCAGGCGCCAGGCTTATTGTTGCATACATATTCCCCAGCATGGTTTGCGTGCGCAGATAGGAAAGCCTTTCCTGTGCAACCCGCAGCGGACTGTCGCCACCTTCCATTCCGGGATAGTCGCGGTTACTGGCCCAGCGGCCGTCTGGATATTTAACGGGAATAATAGGAAGCGCTTCCAATACCTGGCGCATAGCGGTAATTCCGCCGCCGCCCAATTGATCGATCTGCTTCTCATTCTGGTCTGTGTAGCCCAGGGTACCTCCTATTTTCAACCAGCTTTTGATCTGACTATCAAATACAAAACGGCCGGCATATCGCTTCTGCCAGGATTCGCGCACGATCCCATTCTCATTGCGGTAGTTCAGGAATGCGCCGAAACTGCCTTTTTCACTACCTCCTGTAACACCGAGCTGGTGATTTTGGGTAAATGCTTTTTGAAACGCTTCGTCCTGCCAGTCAGTATCATACAATGGATTTCCATTGGAATCAAACAGCAGCGGGTTGGTCCGCTTCGTCTTTGGATCCGTGTATTTTGTTCCCGTCGCCCAGCCTACCGGATCAAACTTTTTCGCATTCTCGTAAGCCAGTTCTTCCACAGCCAAAAACTCGCGGGAATTCAGGACAGGCAACTTCCTGGGAGCAACACCAATGCTGAAATCAGTATCGTAAGTCACTTTTCCACCTGTCGAAGTACCTCTTTTTGTAGTTACAAGGATCACCCCGTTTGCACCGCGGGCTCCATAGATAGCTGTCGACGAAGCATCTTTCAAAACTTCAATGGACGCAATATCGTTAGGGTTGATGTAGTCAATGGGCGTACTTCCGTTTGCAAGATCTACTGCATTCAGAATAACCCCGTCTATCACATACAATGGGTTATTAGAAACGCTAATGGAGCTCGCACCACGAATGCGGATATTGGCCCGCCCGCCCGGCCGGCCGGAGTTAGACGATACATTCACCCCCGCAATGCGACCGGAAAGACCCTGGTTCAGCGAAGAAGCGGGCCGCTCCTGTAACACTTCCCCCTTGATGGTTCCTACCGCGCCCGTCAGGTCAGACTTCTTAACTGACCCGTAACCTACAACTACAATCTCATCCAGCGCATTCTCATCAGGCGCCATTGATACAGTTATTTCCGATTGGCTGCCTACGCTGATCTCCTGAGATTTATATCCCACAAAACTCAAAACCAATACAGGATTTCCACCATCGGGGATATCCAATGCAAATTCTCCGGTTGAACTTGTAGAAGTACCGCGCTGCGTACCTTTCAGAACCACACTTACGCCAGGCAATCCCGTTCCGGATTCGTCCGAGATTTTCCCCTTAATAGTACGGTCCACAGCGACCTGCTGAACCGTACCAATGCTACTGGTACCTTCATTACTTGCGGATTGATCAGGTACCGCCGCTGACGTACTTTTCTCATCTTTTGGCGCATTCTCCCGGGCTTTTTCCTCGGTAATAACAAATGTATTCTTTCTGGTTTTTTTATATTTCAACCCGTTCTGAGCGAGGATGATACCGAGGTTCTTCTCGATTGGCTGACTCAGGTCAAGCGCGCTGGCAGCTACATTAATTGAACCAACCAAACGATCTTCGAATACGATTTCAACCCCATAGTGCTTTTGCAAATCCAAAAGCACATTCTTGAGTTTCATCTCCTGTGCATAAGCATTGTGCTGCTTAGCCGGTGCGGAGGCAAATGCAATTACCTGGGACTGGGCTTGTCGTGGGACCTGCGTCATGAGCACAAGTCCAACGCTTACCCATTGCTTAGCTGATAGCATTAGATTCATAAGTAAGTGGTTAAGAATAATCAGTTGTTCATTAAAGAGATGGTGCTGCCATTACGCTCGATTTTCATATCAAGCACTTCCGAGATCGTCCGTAAAAGTTCTTCTGCATTCCTGGTTTTGAAATTCCCGGTGATAGTCCTTTGTGCAATAGCCGAGTCGGCCAGGGTGACCTTCTGCCCGAAATTCTCTTCAAGCAGCGCAGCGATTTCCTGCATTGAAGTGGCATTGAATACGTACCGCTGTTCCTTCCAGGTCGCAAACGTTTTGGTATCCTGCTTACGCGCCACTTGTACCTCGCCAGCCTTGTCAAGCGTGACCAGGTCCCCCGGTACCATCATCAGATTCTTGTGCTGCTCATCGCGGGAGTAATCAATGCGCACACTTCCGCTGGTGAGCGATACCTTCGTGCCGCGCGGCCGTGCGTAAACCGAGAAGGTGGTACCTAGTACCTCGACCTTGAACTTATCTGATGTTTTTACAATGAACTTCTTGCTGTCAACGGTGTGACTGACTGAAAACTCGGCTTCGCCTTCCAGCATGACCTGGCGCAGCGCCCTGTCAAATCCAAACCTTGGGATTTTAAGTTTCGAGTTCGAATTCAGCGCCACTTTGCTGCCGTCTTCCAGGTATATATCCGTTGTTTTTCCGTAGCCGGTCCGATAGGTTTTATACTGAATATCATCCCTGAACCACAGGCAGCAGCCTACGAGTAAAATCACCGAAGCCGCAATAAGCCAGAAGCGATTTCCAAAACTCTGAAAGGAAGACTTGAACTGTGCGGGTGCCGGACTTTCCTTTTCCTCTTGCTCAGGAAGGTCTTCATTCAGCCGGCTGAGCAGGTTTTCAAGTGCTGTATCCTGTTCCGGTGCAAATTGCGGGTGGCTGATCTCATACTCCATCAACCATTGGTGAAACTGTTCGCTGTTCTCTTTTTGCATGATCCAGTCTTCAATCAGCTGCTTTTCCAGCGGATTCGCCCGACCGGCCAGATACTCAAACAGGCTATATCTCGATATAAGTGTTTTCATTTTGCTAGAATTTCGAAGTACAACACCAACCCACGCAATCTCTTAAAGAGAAGCAAAACTCAACAGGGCCATAGCAAGTGAAATCATCCACTCGCCATGGAGCGCAGAGCGCAGGTGTTTCAATGCTTTGGATATATGTACTTCCACCGTTTTAGGTGAAATGTGAAGCTCGGAGGCGATTTCATTGTACTTCTTGTTCTCAAATCTGCTGAGAAGGAATACCTTCTGGCACTGCGTCGGCAGGCGGGCAATTACCTCGTTGACTTTTATAAACAAGTTGTTATAATGGATTTCGGCGTCGGGTAGTTGCTGGTAACACGAAATGGTGTTTTCCTCCGTCACGTCCAGTGTATCTGTTTTTCCAAACTCCCGTCGCATATACGTATAGCATTCGTTCCGCACGGAGCGGAAGAGATAGCTGGTATACGAAGTGTTGATATTCTCGTACGCTTTCGTGCGATAGAACTGAAAGAAGACTTCACTGACAAGATCTTCGGCGAGCTGTTTGGAGTATACAAACCTTACAGCGTGGCTGCAAAGCGGAGTATAGAACCTTTTGAAGAGCAATTCCAGCCCTTTTGCCGGATTTTGTTCAAAAGTCAGTTTAAGGAATGAGGCAGAATCAATTTCACTCACATCGTTCTTTCCTTCGTGCAGTACAGACACAAAAGGGCCGGAGCGTTTCAGTTCCTGGTTAAGCAAAGGATCGTGCATTGAGTCTTTGTTTATGTAATAATGGAAAGACTTTTTTGTACCCGGATGCCCTTAGTCTTGGTATAAAAAAATTAAAACTTTTATTAATCATAATTAAAGCACAAAACACAACTATCCTGCTCTGTCGCTCTTTTGTAATCTGATGTAAAAAGGATGTTTATTCTGAGCTATTTGACACAAAAAAAGCCGGCACATTGCTGTACCGGCTGTATACCTACGAAGGTGAATTTTACAAATTCTTCGCCTTCATTTCTTTCACTGCATGGTCAACAGCTCTCGCCGAAAGCGCCATATAAGTGAGTGATGGATTTTGCGTGGAAGTGGAAGTCATACTTGCACCATCAGTAACAAACACATTCTTGCAAGCGTGTACCTGATTCCATTTGTTCAGGATGGAAGTTTTAGGATCTTTTCCCATTCGGGCACCACCCATTTCGTGGATGTCATTACCTGGGTTGCGTTTTCCGTCATGTGCTTTCACATTCTTGAAACCCGCATTGGTAAACATCTCGCTCACCTGCTCAATGTAATCCTTGATCATCTTCTCGTCGTTGTCGTCATAACCCACATCGATTTTCAGAAGCGGGATACCCCAGGCATCTTTCTGCGTTTTATCAAGCGCAACATAGCTGCTCTCCTTTGGAATGGTTTCGCCCATCATGTGTGAGCCCACACCCCAGTTACCGTATTTTGTCTCGTGCAGCCCCGCTTTCAGCGACTCGCCTACACCACTTTTGTCATTGTATGTCTGGCGGTAAGCAGTAAAGCCAGCCGCGTACCCTCTCAAAAAGTCAGTTTCCTGTTTGTAAACATTACGGAACCGCGGAATGTAACCACCATTAGGTCTGCGCCCGTCGGTTGTAGAATCCAAGAAACCCTCATACTCACCGGAAATGCTCGCGCGGTAATTATGGAAAGCCACATACTTGCCCAGCACGCCACTATCATTCCCCAATCCATTCGGGAAGCGGCTTGACGTCGAATTCAGCAGGATCAGGTTTGTGTTCAATGCAGCTGCATTCACGAAAATGATATCTGCATAAAATTCCATCATTTCGTTCGTCGTAGCATCTATCACCCGCACACCGGAAGCTTTTTGCTTCTTGTCATCATAAATAATGGAATGAACAACCGAATGCGGGCGTAAGGTAAGATTTCCTGTTTTCAAGGCCCAGGGGATGGTAGAGGAGTTACTGCTGAAATATCCTCCAAACGGACAACCCCGCTCGCACATGGTACGATGCTGGCATTTGGCACGTCCCTGATCCAGGTGTACCTGCTGCGGTTCCGTGATATGCGCGGCGCGGCCAATGATAATGTGGCGGTCCTTGTAATTTTTAGAAACCTGCTCTTTGAAGTATTTCTCAACGCAGTTCAGTTCGTGCGGCGGAAGAAACTCCCCGTCAGGAAGTGCGTCGAGTCCATCCTTATTTCCGGTAATGCCCGCGAATTTCTCTACGTGGCTGTACCAGGGAGCAATGTCATCATAACTGATCGGCCACTCAACAGCGAACTTGTCACGTGCTGGTCCTTCGAAATCGTATTTACTCCAACGTTGCGTCTGACGCGCCCAGAGCAATGATTTTCCTCCTACCTGATATCCTCTGAGCCAGTCAAAAGGTTTCTCCTGCACATAAGGATGCTCATTGTCTTTCACAAAAAAATGCGCCGACGATTCGCCGAATGCATAGCACTTGCTGACAATCGGGTTGGCGTCTGTTATCTCTTTGGGCAAACGTCCGCGGTGTTCAAACTCCCACGGCATCATGTTCGTGGTCGGATAATCCTTGATATGCTCTACATTCCGGCCGCGTTCAAGAAGAAGGGTTTTCATCCCTTTTTCCGTCAGCTCCTTGGCCGACCAGCCGCCGCTGATCCCGGAACCTACCACGATCGCATCGTAAGTCCGGGCCTTTTTACTGTCTATATTGAAATTTGCCATTTTTTGAGAAGAAAGGGATAAAAGGGAAGATGGAGGAAAGGGAGGTTTCTCCCTTCTATCCCTTAGTAACAGGCACACAGCCGTGGAAACGCGCTGGTACCATTTCATAATGGGTTATGTTGGTCATTACATATTCTGAGGTCATGTAACCCTGGATTGTCAGATTTTTAAGAAGACTGAAAAAACCACGGTCACTAACATCCTGGCTTTTTTCCAGGGACTGTACCAGCTGCAGGCGCTGATCTTTGCCTGCTTCGACAAATGACTTGCCAAACTTCTGCACACTTTGCTCATCCAGATTAGATACTCCGCTCGCAAAGCTGGTTTGTGTCTTGCTATCGTGGCAATCCTTAACCATTTTCTGCACAAAGTCACCTACCCCAAGCTCGCCTGCGCCCGGCGTATCCGTTTTGGGAATGATGGTCTCTACAATTGCTGCAAGGGTTTTGGACTGGTCAGCAGAAAGGAAGCCGGTTCCGGTAAGTGATTCCTTGTTCCATCCCGATGCCCAGGCCGGCAGATTTGCCAATGCACCCACAGCCAACGCCATGCTTTTCAGCGCTACGCGTCTTTCCATTACATATATTTTTGATTGTGAAAATTCAATGTTCCGAGGATAGCCTCTATCTATTCTTCCAAAAAGTCCAGATCCCTTCCGTGTGTTTCGGGTATTGTCAAAATGCAGTAAATACCTATTGCGAAGCATATTACCCCCACCAGCGCACCTGAATTGATTACCGTAAAAGAGTCTTTAAAATTAGCGAATAATGTTGTCATTAACACCACAGTTCCACGTACCATGTTCGGCACTGTAGTCGCGGCTGTTGCTCTCAGATTTGTACCAAATTGTTCCGCTCCTATTGTCACAAACATAGCCCAGTACCCGATCCCGAAACCGAGCAATGCAGCAGTAGCATAAAAGTAAGTCGGAGAAGTAATTCCGGCGTACAGGTAAATCAAGCTTCCTATTAACGTAAAAATCATCAGATAAAATACAGCCTTCTTGCGCGATTCCAGCCAGTGACTGATAAATCCGCTGGCAAGATCGCCTATGGACAGACCAACATAACACCACATAATGGACAACCCTGGCTTGATAGGCTCGGCAATGCCCAATGCATTCCCGAATTCGTTGCTGAAAGTGGCAAGAATACCAATTACAAACCAGGTTGGCAGACCAATGCCAATGCATCTTAGATATCTGGCAAGCCGGTCTTTATTGGTAAATAAGGCGAAGAAATTGCCTTTTTCGACATGTTTCTGGTCTTTGATATCTTTGAAAATACCTGACTCAAATACGCCGATCCGCAGCAACAACAGCGATATCCCCAAACCTCCGCCAATGAAATAAGCATAGCGCCAGCTGAAAAACTCAACCGTAAAATAAGCCACAACAGCTCCTAGCAGACCAATACCCGCCACCAGCGAAGTTCCGATCGCGCGCAGGTGCTTTGGTAGAATCTCGGAAACCAATGTGATACCCGCACCCAGCTCACCAGCCAGACCTACTCCGGCTATAAACCGAAGGATTTTGTACACATCCGCGTCCTGGACAAAACCGCAGGCGATGTTGGCAAGTGAATAAGTGATAATGGAACCGAAGAGTACGGAAAGGCGCCCTTTCTTGTCACCAAGAATTCCCCAGAGAATTCCACCTAAGAGCAGGCCGGTCATTTGCCAGTTGAGAATACTGGCCCCGGTAATGGAAATTTCGGCGTCCGACAGCCCAAGTGCGATCAGGCTGGGTATCCGGACGATCCCAAAAAGCAGCAAATCATAGATATCTACAAAATAACCAAGTGCGGCAACAATGACTGGGGCACTAAAAAGGTGGGAAGCATCTGAACGAGGTGCTATTACAGAATTCATTTCAAATAATATGGGTTTCTAAGGAATATCTGCAATATTATGCAAATAGCCGGACATAAGACCGGCTATTTGTTTGATAATTTCGAAAATTTAAAGAGAAAGTTGTGCTAAGCCAATCTATTGCCGCACCATTTACACTGCTTACTTTTTAAAAACCAATGTAGTTTTGAACGTCTGACCATCTTCTGTTTCCGATACAGACCATTTCATTTCATTCCCTTTTACTTCCAGATCAAACTCGTCTGTTTCACCATCTTCCATAATCTGGATTTTGTTACCGACTACTTTCCAGGTTGCACCTGTACCTACCACGGGAGAATCATCATCTTCCACACAACCTGCAGGAACAGCACCGGTAACCTTTCCGTTGCCATTGAATGTGATTGTTGTTTGTGAAAGGCAGTTGTTGCCTGCCAAAGCTTCATAGAAAGCCAGCATATCTGTGATTCCATTTACTGCCGGTTCAATGGTCATCGCTTTGATTTTCCATGAACCTTCTACTTTGTTTTCATTGACAGGTTCATTTGGCTTCGGATTTTCAGAATCATCTTTACACGAGAAAACACCTGCAACAAGTACAAGAGAGAGTAGCAGTGCAGACAGATTTTTAAGAGACATTTTTTTCATGACTATATGTTTTTGATTGTAAATAATCACGAAAGTATAAGGTGCAATGCCAGCGAAAAAGGCGTTTCGAGTAAGCGGTTGTGCTTTTGAGTAAGTGGTTTTTCAGTCAGCTTACCATTACTGCACGAGTACCTTCAACTGTCTTTGCACCTGGTACCGGTCTCTATATCGGATAATGTATATTCCTGACGGAAGATATTCAGGTATCCGCACCTGCACTGTACCGTTTTGTAAAGCCTCTGTTTTAGCAGCAACCGAATTACCGGAAGACGAGATCAGGCGGATCGTACTGATATCAATACCCTGCGACCTGATCTGAAACACACGTTGCGCCACCGGATTAGGAAATGCAATGGGATTTGAAGCTGCATCTTCTTTTTCTCCATCTCTGATCAGAATATCGAAAATACGCAGCTTGCCGAGTCCATTCCTGAACCTTATCTCGAAATTGGAAAGCTTCGTCGGGGAAAAAACCGAGTTGCCGGGATATCCCTTGCTTCCCAGACTTACCGGCTCTTCATTCAGCCACAAATCGTAAGTACCAGGGACGACTGTCACTTCCCCGCTGCTACCGGGCGCGTCATAAATGAGATCTTTGTCTGCATTGTTGAGCACCCAGGTGAGGGTAACTACCTCCTTTTCAGAAAGCCAGCGACTTGTTTTTTGACTTTCTGAATCTTTAATGCAAATTGAGTCTTCTTTGAAGTTGATCACGAACTTGGAGAACATAATCCCATTTCCCGGAAATGAATTATTGACGGGGTTAAAATCCTCGCCTGCATAAAAATAAACAGCATTCACGGCGCTGGACTGCACAGACTCAGCAGCCAGTTTAATCTGAATAAACAACGTTTTCGGACTGGGTTCGAATGGGGTCGCCCGCATTGCACGAATGATCCCGCCAGTAGCAGAATCCTGCTGAGACCTGACAAACTCTACGTAACCCTTGTGAAACTTGTGATAAGATAATTGCGGTGCCGTCAGAATAATATGGCTGAACTGCCCGGTGTCAGGAAGCGGATTGACCAGGGAAGTTGTTTTTGCAAAATCCTGGTGAAAGTAGATTGTCTGGGCTTGACTGAAATTAAAAACAGAAAGCACCAGGAACAGTGCTTTCTGTAATATTCTGTAATGTGTTTGCATAAACCGGGCGTTTATGCTTTTAGACGTAACTTCTTTGTAATAGTAACTTAGTAGCAGGCGCTATTTCTAAAAATCTTTTGCCTAACTGTTCTGTTTGTTAAAATCTCAAGGCAGTTACCTGGGAACCTTGACCTACTTAGAGGCCGTAAGTTGCTTGATCAGATCAGTTTCCTCCTTTTTGTAAGGTGTACCATCTTTTCTGAAAATGTCGTGAAACCACAGTTCCGGCTCGCTCGTATATGTTTTTTTCCAGCTGTCCCAAGGATAGATTGTTTGGGATTTTCCGCTTACAAGCCCCCAGTTGATGGCGCCTACGTTATACTTCTTGGCAATAGGCAATGATCCTTTGAAGAAACTTCCGTTTCCACGCGACATGTACTCGGTACAAATCATTGGGCGACCGTATTGTTGCAACTGCTTGATGCGTTTTTCAAAATCCGCTGCATCTTCGTAATTATGAAAAGTGACGATATCCGATTGATCAATCATTACTTTTTCAATGGGTTTCAATGTTTCATGCGAAGTCCAGTCTCCATTCCAAACACCGGCAGTAAGTGGCTGAGAAGGATTTACGGAGCGCGCCCAGGCAAATGATTTTTCCAGCAAAGGCAGCACGTAGTCAACCTTATTAGGCAATTCCACTTTTCCATAGGAGCTCGTATTTGGGTTATCTGGTTCATTCCAGACATCCCAGGCAAGAATGCGATCGTCATTTGCGAATGCAGCAACAGTCCCTTTTACATATCTTTCCAGGCGCGGATATTGCGTACTGTCTTTCAATGCTTCCAATCCCGGACTCTGAACCCAGCCGGAATTATGTACGCCCGGCTTCGGTGCGCGTTGCGTTCCCAGTTTTGGAAATGGATCCCAGCAAGAATCAAAAAGCACGAACATAGGTTTTATTTTGTGCTTCTGAGCTATATCCAGAAATGTATCGAGACGCTTTACAAAACCTGCTGAATCTTCCTGAAACAAAAGATCGTGCAGGTAAACGCGCATGGTGTTCATGCCGATTTCTTCCGCCCAACCCAGTTCCTTGTCGATCGTGGCAGTATCGAATGAAGCTGCCTGGAACATTTCAAGCTGGTTGATCGCTGTGCTGGGCAGGAAATCTGCACCTACCAGCCAGCCTTGTTTGGCATACCAATCGTTGGCTTGTTGCTTGGACCAGATTGCCCGTGCCGCCTGGCTACTGTCTGATGCAGCGGCTTGTTCTTTATTTTCTTCTGCCTTTTTCGCGCAGCCAAAAGTGAGCAATGCGGCAAATACCGCAAGGATTGTCGATTTGAATAACTTCATTTTAACTAAAAGGTTTATTTAAAAATGGGCGCTTTGTTTTCAGAACTACTTGGCTCCAAACCTGCAATTTCCGGCCATCCATTCGGCCAGGTAAGTTTGTCGAGCATCAGCACTCTGCGATTTGCGCCTGTGGATACATGTGGTTTTTTCTTGTCAATAGCGTGATAAAGCAGCCAGTCTGTACCATTATCGTCGGTAACAAACCGGGCATTGTGCCCGGGGCCGGCGTATTGTTCGCTGGGATGAACCAGTAATGTACCTGTCCCGCGCTGCGTGAGCTCCTTTCCTTCCTTGTCGACGTAAGGTCCGAGTGGATTTTTGGAGCGGCCCACGCGAATGTTGTATTTGCTTTTGGCACCTTCGCAGCAATTTTCCTTTGAGCCAAAGAAGTAGTAATATTCCCCCTTTTTCTGAATCATTACCGCCTCGAAGTCTCCTGCGGCAATTTTGATTTTTTTGGACAAATCCGGAACTGACCTGCCGTCCTTGCTCAGCTCGACACCATAGGTTCCCTGGGTGGCAGCATCGCTGAAACTTCCCCAGAATACGTATTTTTTGTTGTCAATCTCCATGTAGAATGGATCAATGGAGTTGGGAACACCTGCTTCTGAGCTTAAAAACAGCTTACCTGCATCTGTAAACGGTCCGGCAGCCGAATCTGCAACTGCAAGACCAATACCTGGGTCGGCGTCGCCCCATGTTGAAAATGCGTAATACATGTGGTACTTACCATCAACCTTCACCACCTCAGGTGCCCAGATACCACCTTTCTCTTTCCAGGCTGGCTTTTTGGTAAATGCATCTTTAAGGTAGGTCCAGTGCACCAGATCTTTTGACCTGATAATTGGCACTAAGTGCGCACCATTTCCATCCCCCCAGTTATCCATTGTTCCGTAGGCATAAAACATGCCGTCTTCCGCCCTGACAACAGTCGGGTCGGCAAGAATAGGTTCAAAGACCGGGTTTTTGTAGGATAGCTCTGTTGTTGTCGCGGTCTGCGAAAAGGCCTCAGCGAACGTCGACAAAATCATGGTGGCAGCCAGGAATTGTTTGTAGAGCGTCATTAATAGATTGATTTGTGAATGAACTAAAAAACAAAAAGCGCAGAATCGTTGATTCTACGCTTTAATGCAATGTAAATATAGAGCGTTAAAGGTACTTTTCTCTTTCTCTAACTTCTTCAACAAACCAGACCGGCGCTTCGACAAGTTTGGCAATCATACTATTATCCAAGGAAGTTTCGCGGAGCATATTTCGTATAACTCTTACAACCTGCGTTTCAACAGCCTGCTCAATACATAACTGCTCATAGACATCATCAATTCCCATAGCGTCTTTTTGTGTGTTAGTGATTTTATAAATTTCGTCATTGAATTTATCCTCCATATAAGGCTTATCCAACTTGACATAAAGTTTCAGAAATTTCATCAGCTTTCCAATTTTCCTCTTCGGAATTTGCATCGCGAGTAATCTCCTGGCTAATGCGATTTTCAGTGAGAGTAAATCTTCTTTTTCGAGCGTTTTACCACGCATTGCAGATTTAACTACCAGAATAACCTGCGCAAAAGGATTGGTATTGCGAAGCAATGCTTCTTCAGACTGCTCCAATATCTTGTATGCATTGAATTGAAAAGTCAGACGGGTACCGAGAAAGTCCTGTTCAAATCTCTCCGGTAGGAAAGCAGCATTCTCGTCAGTCAGGATAGCGAATGCTGTAATCCGGCGCCTGTAGTTATCCCAGATCCGGTAATAGTAAGTGAACATTCTTTCGGCGAATGTTTTGTCTGCATAACCCTGGACTTCTACGTGTACCAGGATCCATTCTTCATTCCCGTCAAGCAAAAATACCTTCACCAGCTTGTCCACAAACTTGACCCCACCTATGCAGTCATCTACCGGAAAGAGCTGTTCGAGCTCTTTATCCAGGTACTCAAATCCTTTGCTGAAATCGAACAATGAATGAGATTCGGGAAAGAAGAACACCAGGAAGTCCTCAAAAGTATCTTCCAGGATCGATTTCCAAAGTATATCGTTGGTATACACAAAAAAAGCGCTTGTTTGAATTTAGACGTTCAAACAAGCGCTTGGTCACAATGGAGATCCTACAATTTTCCTAATTCATAAAGAAGCTTGTCAACTTCTTCCGCTGAGATAGCCGGGAAATTGGCGATACGCAGTTGAGAGGCTTTAAATTCTCCGTATCCGCTGCCAATTACCATTCCTTTTTCCTTGATGTTTTTAATGATGTCAGCAGAAGGCTGTTCGGTATCAGCCACAATAACTGTTTGTGAGCGGTACGGCTTTTCTTTCACAAATGACGAGAAGCCCGCTGTTTTCTCTATAAACTTATAGATCGATGCAGCTTTCTGCTCGGTTTGCTTGCGCATGGTTTGCACTCCGATCTGGTTGAACTCCTCTGCAATTTTCCCCAGCAAATATATTCCCATTACATTGGGTGTCGCTGGCGTTTCATTGTTCTGTGCATTTTTCCAGAGTGTCGGCAAATCGTTGTGTGCACCTATTGAATATTGATTTTTGATGCTTTTAGCCTTCGCCAGGCATTTTTCACTGACAATCCAGACGCCCAATCCGGCGGGAAGACCGAATGCTTTTTGAACAGAAAAGAATGCGGTATCTATTAATGTATAATCCAGGTCGGGGTAAGGTGCAGAGGATACAATATCCACAGCAATGAATTTGCCCGGATTTTTCTGCTTCAACTTGTGGATTTCCGAAACCGGCATTTGTACTCCCGAGCTCGTTTCATTGTGGGTAACACAAATCAACTCTGCGTACTCAGGTACCTCGATTTCTGCCGCCGAGAACCCACTTCCCATTGGCTTTTCAAACTTGTGCGCGTACTTATTCAGCGCATTGGAGTAGTCGTAGAACTTTTTCGAAAAAGAACCATTCACCAAATGGAAGCTTTCCAGTTCCACACAGCTGAAAAGTATCCTTTCCCAAGCTTCCGACGCTGAGCCAAGAAATAGGATCGCGTGCGTATCAGGCACATTGAGTAGGGTGCGGAGCTGATCAACTGTGAACTTGTGTAAATCGCGGTACTGCTGACTTCTATGGCTGATTGATCCAAGCTGATTGGAAACAAAAGTCTGCAGGTGCTTTTCAAATGTTGGATAAAGCTGGGCAGGGCCCGGAGTAAAGAAGGTGAGCGACATGGTATTGGATAAGTGTATTTCGCTTTAATTAGTAAAGCATGCGGAACCGGATTGTACCTTCCAGCTCTTTAACTTCCTGAATAAATTCCTCTGTATATCCCTTTTCGATATCCACAATAACATATCCGATATGCTCATTGGTTTTGAGGTACTGACCGGTGATATTGATATTGTTTTTACCAAAAATATGGTTCAGCTTGGCCAGTACACCCGGTACGTTTGCGTGGATATGCAGCAGCCGGTGTGAGTCTTTCAACTTGGGCAACTGTACTTCCGGGAAATTAACACTACCGTAAGAGCTGCCATTATTCATGAATTCAAGCAGCTTTGAAGGAACAAAATGGCCAATATTCTCCTGAGCTTCTTCTGTACTTCCTCCGATATGCGGTGTCAGGATCACATTGGGCAAACCAAGTAACTCGCTCTCGAAAAGCTCATCATTGGTTTTAGGCTCTTTTGGAAAAACGTCGACACCCGCTCCGGCAACTTTTCCGCTTTTTACAGCATCAGCCAAAGCCTGAATATCGACCACGTGGCCCCGTGAAAGGTTCAGAAAAATGACTCCATTTTTCATCAGATCGAATTCACGCTTGCCGATCAGATTGGTATTTTCTTTCCGTCCGTCAACGTGCATACTGATCACGTCCGCAATGGAAAGCAGTTCTTCCAGTGAATTCAATTTTTTGGCATTACCAATTGAAAGCTTCTCCACTTCATCATAGAAGTAAACCTCCATCCCCAGCGCCTCGGCTACTACCGAAAGTTGTGTTCCGATACTGCCGTAACCGACCATTCCAAGCTTTTTTCCACGGATTTCAAAACTTCCATTCGCAGATTTGTCCCAGATTCCCTGGTGCAGCTGGTTGCTTTTGCCAACTATATTCCGGATCAGCAGGATCATTTCACCAACAGCCAGCTCCACTACCGAGCGCGTATTGCTGTAAGGCGCGTTAAAAACAGCTATTCCTTTTTTCGCAGCCTCTTCCAGGTCAATCTGGTTGGTACCGATACAAAATGCGCCGATCGCCATCAAGCGGTTGGCATTTTCAAGAACGCGTTTCGTGATATTGGTTTTAGACCGGATACCTATAATAGAAACATCTTTGATCCGCTCGCAAAGCTCATCTTCATCCAATGCGCCTTTGACGAATTCTACACTAAAACCTTCTTCTTTAAAAGCGCGTAATGCAGCCGGGTGCACGTTTTCCAGCAACAATACTTTAATGCGGCTTTTTGGATAAGACTGGCTTCTGCTCAGCTTGTTATCATAAAGGAAATCGTCAAACGAAGTCGCAATGTGATCGGCTACTGCGGTGACCCGCGGCCGTTCTATATTTTCGGTAAATGCGTAAAAGCGGTTTGCAAGCCCGGATGCTTTCAATTCATAGTCTGTATAACCATCGCCGATCGCGTAAACGTCACCTGGTAAATTCAATGCAGTTAATACCTTGATTTTCCCTCCGTCAGTCGATAGCTCATTCTCTTCATCTATTCCAATGATATTACCCTCTTCATCAAACACAAACTCATTGGCATAAACATGGTCCGCACGGATACCCAGCTCAGTAGCAACAGGAACGATAAACTCCTTGAACCCGCTTGAAACGATATAAATCTGATCCGTATTTTCAGTCAAAAAGTGCGCATTCCGTTTAAAAGAATCCGAAACCTTGGTCCTGAGAAGGTTAACCAACTCACCGATGTGCGAGCGATTGGCTTTCAGCAATGCAATGCGCTGACGAAGTCCTTCTGCAAACGACATTTCGCCATTCATTCCTTTGTTCGTGAGATCGGTGATCTTCTGAACAACCTGATCTTTTTCAGGATGCCCGTTCAATGCGATCGCTGCAAGTTCGTCGAGGCCTTCTACTTTGGTAAAAGTACTGTCGAAATCAATGATAATGTACGGTAACGGATTGAGTGTTAATGTGGACATGAAGCAGGGAATAACTGAATAATAATCGGGTCAAAAAGAAATACCTATCTAAGGATCCGGGCGGCAAAATTACGAATCATATTAGATATGACGCTAACAAAATAATGATTCGAACAGTTTAAAATTTAGGACGCGTGCGTCGCCGGTTCACTCACCCGTTTTCTGCCAGGAAGAACTCCAGAGCCCGCTTTTCCGACCAATAGAACTCATCAACCAGCCGCGCAGGCCTGAATCCACAGTGTCCGCCCTCACTGCTTGCGATCAGCGAAACGTGATTATGTATCCGTAATTCGTCCAGCGGCAGACTCGCAAACGGGACTATCGGATCATTTTTTGCATTGATAATCTGGGTCAGCACACGAATATTTTTCAGGAAATGCATGGAGCTGCATTGCGCATAATAATCATCTGCGCCTTTGAACCCGTGCAACGGAGCTGTATAAATGTGATCAAAGTCGTAAAGCGTTTTTACGTGCTTATAATCAGAAATCGAAATATGGTCGGGATACAACGCTGCTTTCGCCGCAACTTTCGGACTGAGTGTGTTTAGGAACCGCTGCATATATACCCTGTTCTCGGGCTTGATAATCGCCAGACTACATGCTTTCAAATCCATCGGCACGCTAAAAACCAATGCCTTTTTGATCCTGCTGTCCAGTTGCGCGGCGTATTCACCCAGATATTTAAGTGTGAGGTTACCACCGAGGCTAAACCCGGCGAGGTAGATATTCTCGTATCCGCGCAGCAATGCATGCTGTACTACCAGATCCAGGTCGTCGGTTGCCCCGCTGTGATAAAACCGCAAAGCATTATTCATTTCACCTCCGCAGCTACGGAAATTCCATCCCAGGCAGTCTAAACCGTTTTTATTTAAAAGCTTGATCAGGCCCAGCATATATTGCCTGGAACTATCTCCTTCGAGCCCGTGGGTAAGTATCACAAGCGTGTCCGATCGGTTACTATTTGCGCCGGACCAGTCGAGATTCAGGAAATCTTCGTCCGGAGTTACAATTTTTTCGCGGAAATATTTTACTCCTTTCACTTTCCGGAACAATGCCGGATATATGCTCTGAAAGTGCCCGTTAGGTAACCAAAAAGGCGAAATCAGGCTGTTGACGTCAATTACAGACATTCATTTTTTGTTAAATTATTAAGAATAATTCTAAGCAAATTAAATTTTAATCTTGTTTATATATTTTTTCTATATACATTTGATTTTTAAAAATATAAGATCAATTCTAATGGCAGAAGGTACAGTTAAGTTTTTCAATGATTCCAAAGGATTTGGATTCATCCAACCAGCATCAGGTGAAAAAGACATTTTCGTTCACGTTTCAGGTCTTCAAGACGATATCCGTGAAAACGACAAAGTGTCTTACGACGTGGAAAATGGAAGAAAAGGTCTAAACGCAGTTAACGTTCGCGTTATCTAAGTTTAGTCATACTAAGACATTTCGAAAGCATGCATTCACTGCATGCTTTTTTTGTTTTTAGCTTATTCCGACTTTTTCATTTCTTCGTAAGCCCGCTGTATGCCTGGATTGAGAGGTTCCGCGCGCATTGCCGCCTTTTGTTTATCTGCATGCTTCATCCACCGGTAAAGCCACGAAAAACCTGCATTTCCATAGTAATAATCAATGGATCTATAGGCAGGATCTTCCATCGCCTCGTCCAAGCTGACCAGTTGGTACCTGTTATCCTTTAATTTCTGAATCAATACCGGCAGATAATCTGTATTTAGCCGGTTATCGTGGCAGAGATAAATATGCCTGACTTCTTTCCCGAACATAGCGACTGAAATGCTGTCGATATAGCTGAACAGCTTCAAGCTCATCGTAATATATTGATCTGCAATCGAATCGGCTAGTGCACTATTTCCTTTGCGCAAAGCTTTTTCGTACAGCTCGTTGTATAGCCAGTCTTCACTCTCCACCGTGAATGGTGTTAATCTATACCCTTTTTGCACCAGAAACTGTTGCATTTGCAAATGCGCCAGACTATCCTTCCCCATTGCATTAAAAGGAAAGCGAAAGTAACTCAGCTTTTTGCCGGTACCCGCCAAAATCTTGCGCGTCAGTTTTTCTCCTTTGATCACATCCTCGCTGAATGCATTGAAACCTGCTTCGCTATAATTAGGATGCGAATAGGTGTGATTGCCAGGGGTGATAAAATCGCTGACAAGCCAACTTTTCAACAATTGCTGATTTTGTTTTGCATTGCCGGTTTTCAGCAAATTTGCCTCATTAATAAAAATGGCGACAGGGATATGCAGTGAATCCAGTCTTTTCAGCAAGCGAGAACTTCCATCGCGTTCTACAATCTGCACATTGGGCACATCATCAATCGTGATCGCAACGCTTTTCTGCGCCTGAGCAGCATTCCCAAAAAGCAATAGAGCAAGGATAGTAATTATGTTGTTGAACATATCATCCAGGTATCCTGTCTCTGCCCTGACGCTCAAACATCCACTGCGGATATTCTGTTTTCAATGCACTGATCGCATTCAGCTTTTCGAGGTCTTCCGAAGTAAGTACCACAGAAGTTGCAGCAATGTTTTCTTTCAGCTGATCAGGCTTTTTCGCCCCAATAATAACGCTCGTTACACTTTGCTGATGCAAGAGCCAGGACAATGCAATTTGCGCCACCGAAACGGAATGGGCTTCGGCAATGGGCTGAATAACATCTATAATATCGTATGCTTTCTCTTTATCAATAGGCGGAAAATCAAAACTGTCGCGCCGGTTATCTCCGGTAGACTGGTTATCACGCGTGTATTTGCCTGACAAAAATCCTCCTGCAAGCGGGCTCCACGGCATTAATGCAAGGTTCTGGTCTTTCATCATAGGTACCAGTTCCCTTTCCAGGTCGCGACCGGCAATTGTATAATAATGCTGACAAGCCACGAATTTGGTCCAGCCGTTTTTCTCAGCAATCCCATTTGCTTTCATAATTTGCCAGGCCGCGTGGTTACTTACGCCCAGATACCGCACCTTACCTGACCGCACAATGTCTTCCAGTCCCCGCATCGTCTCTTCCAGTGAAGTTTCGACATCCACACCGTGGACATAAAACAGGTCAATGTGGTCAGTTCCTAACCTTTCAAGACTTTCATTTACAGAATCCATGATATGCAATCTCGACAAACCGATCTGGTTTGCGCCAGGCGCCATTCTGCCGCGGACTTTGGTAGCAATTACCACTTCATTGCGCTTAATGCCCAGGTCTTTCAGCGCCTGACCTAAAATGATCTCGGACTTACCATAGGAATATACATTGGCAGTATCAAAGAAATTGATCCCGCTGTCAAAAGCAGTTTTAACAAGCGCGGTCCCTTCTTCCTGCTGCAGTCGGCCAATTGCCTCCCAATAACCTTCTCCACCAAATGTCATCGTCCCAAAACAAAGCTCTGAAACCAGCACTCCGGTATTGCTTAGAAATTTGTATTTCATGAGTTTATAAGTTTAGAGTTTATGAGTTCATGAGTTTAGGGTTGGAGAGTTTTAAATTGAGATTTACACTCATAAACTCTAAACTCATAAACTCTAATCAAACAAATCCTCCGAGCGTTCAAGCATCAGGATGGAGGATTGTGGCACGATAACGTATTTTTCGCCGTCGTATTCCAGTTCGATCGCATTCCGCTGCAGGTAAATCGCGAGATCGCCTTCCCTGGATTGCAGCGGCATGTATTTCAATTTTTCCTCTGTTTCCTTCCACGGCTCTTCCTCTACTGCCACCGGAATGGGATAGCCCGGGCCGACTTTGATCACGTAGCCTGTTTGCACCTGCTCTCTTTCAGTGACGGTCGGCGGAAGGTATAAGCCACTGTTTGTTCTGTCACTTGGACTTTTGGGACGGATCAAAACCCTGTCACCAACAACA
This sequence comes from Dyadobacter sp. HNCC25DJ183, assembly GCF_056895175.1. Classification (NCBI taxonomy): domain Bacteria; kingdom Pseudomonadati; phylum Bacteroidota; class Cytophagia; order Cytophagales; family Spirosomataceae; genus Dyadobacter; species Dyadobacter sp. HNCC25DJ183. Next base: position 63,591 of record NZ_JBXHAP010000006.1, on the reverse strand, counting down.
ATTAGACTTTTCAATCGGTTGTCAGATGTTACTTCGTACATTTTAAAACAAAATAGAATATGGACGTGAAACTGCCCTTCGAGATGAACTAACAAATATTTGAAAGCAATTGTTTACCCAATACTTCCTTTTTAAAACTGGAAATAGATAAACTGCTTTTCAGTAACTACACAGAGTATGTAAGTGAGGAATGCAAGTAAGGGAAACAGGATGAAAAAGGCTACCGTATTTCTGGTCGGTATCTTTTCAAAATAATGCTCCTTAATCAGCAAAAATGCGATCAGGAATACGCAGAACCACATTTCAAATGCATTCAGCGGTGACATGATTTTGTCGGAGAAAGACAGGTTCCCTATCCCTTTCAATATTTCGATGGAGCGGCTGATCGAGTTACGGAAGAATACCCAGGTTAGCGAAACCAGTAAAAAGGTCACAATCAGGTTGATTATCCTGGTTAATGCATTGTCGGGAAAGCGGATACCGGCTTTTTCAAGCCACTTATCCCGCAGAGAAGCTGCGATCTGATAAAAACCGTGTAACCCGCCCCAAATCACAAAACTCCAGCTCGTACCATGCCACAACCCGCTTACCAGGAAAACGATCATCTGATTCCGATATCGGGCAAATTCCCCGTTCCTATTTCCTCCAAGCGGGATATACAAGTAATCCCTGAACCAGGTGGAAAGTGAAATGTGCCAGCGCCCCCAGAACTCCTTAATAGACCTGGCTTCATAAGGCGCTTTGAAGTTGTCCATCAACGTAAATCCCATCACACGCGCCGCGCCTATCGCCATATCCGAGTAACCTGAGAAGTCGCAGTAGATCTGGAAGGAGTAAAAAACAGTGGCCGTAAGGAGGGTAAGTCCGTTTTGTTCACTGCCGGGATCGTAGGCGTAATCGACAAACATCGAGAGCCTGTCGGCGATTACGATCTTCTTGAAAAGCCCGAATGCCATTTGCATTAACCCTTCTTTTACCTGCTCAAAATCATATTTGAAATATGAATGGAACTGGAAAAGCATATTCTGCGGCCGCTCAATAGGACCCGCCACAAGCTGAGGGTAAAACATCACATAAAGCGCATAGATCCCGAAGTGGCGCTCTGCCTTCTGATGCCCGCGGTACACTTCAATGGTGTAGCTCATTGCCTGAAATGTGTGAAATGACAAACCGATCGGCAGCAAAATCTTACCTGAGCCTGTCGTAATCCACTGTGCAAATTGAGCAGGAATGAGGCGCGTCAAGGGCGGGACGAGTGGCCGCAGGTCGGCGCTCGCGAGGAGTCCGTTGATAGAATCCTGTAAAAAATCGTAGTATTTAAAAAAGGCAAGAATGCCGATATTGGAAATGAGGCTGATAATCAGAAGCCATTTTTTCTGTCGCGGGTCTTGCGACTTCTCGATCCAGATACCTGCATAGTAGTCAATTACAATGGTTCCAAACAAGATCAATATGAATACCGGCTTGAAAACCATGTAAAAATAACAGCTCGCAGCAAGCAACAGGATCCAGCGGCCACGCCAGGACAAACTGAAATATGCCAGCGTAACAACCAGGAAGAAAATCAGGAACTGAATTGTATTAAACAGCATCGGGCGAAATGTACTCTCTGTTGACTATCTCTTCTTTGATAATGAACAAAGGCCTGTTTTTGGATTGAAAAAATATCCGGAGCACATATTCCCCGATTATGCCAAGCGCCAGCAACTGCACTCCGCTAAATAGAATAATGACGAAAAGTAATGAAGTAAAACCTTCGATTACGTGGGCAAAAAACAACTTTTTGGCCACTACAACTAAAAAGTAAGCCAGAGAAATCATGATCGCCGCAATGCCCGCCCGGCTCATGAACTTGATCGGGAATTCGCTGAAATTGAAGATCCCGTTATACGCAAGCCGGAAAAGCTGTTTAAATGAATATTTAGATTCTCCGGCAATCCGTGCATCTCTTTCATACTCGTAACCGGTTTGCTTAAACCCGATCCAGGAACGCATTCCGCGGAGGTAGCGGCTTTCTTCGGGCATTTTGTTCATTACATCGATCACGCGGCGGCTAACCAATGCAAAATCGCCGCTGTCCAATGGGATATCCACATAGGAAATAGAGCGTAAAATGCGATAAAACAAATGATAACCTGTCCGTTTGATAAAACCTTCCTTTCGCTTCTTCCTGACTGCATAAACCACGTCATTTCCTTCTTTGAGCAGCTTGTAAAACTCAGGTAAGAGTTCTGGCGGGTCCTGCAAGTCACCGTCGATCACGAAAAGCGCCTCCGTTCCTTTTGCAGCCGAGATACCGGCAGTTAATGCAAGCTGGTGACCGTGGTTCCGGGACAGAAACACGCCGTGGTAACGTTCGTCCATCAATGCTACCTGCTTGATTTTTAATGCAGTATCATCCTTACTTCCATCATCTATCAACACTACTTCAATCGCCAGGGGACTTGAATCCATCAATGCATTGATCCGCTGCACCAGTAGCGGGAGTGACTCGGATTCATTATATAACGGCGCTACAATGGATATCTGAGGAGTTTTCAATATTCAGGGATTTTCAATGACCAATATTGGCAAAAATACACCTTTCGGGCTATTATCGAAAAAATGTATGAGCTAAGGGATTATGATTTTTCGAAGAATGCCTCCTTCGGGAACAGGATTGCCAGTCCTGATAATTCCTACATTGTAAGATCCGGGAAGCAGAGCGGCATAAGGAACGGCAATGTCAGCACCTTTTTCATATTGCCGGAAAATATTTCTTCCTGCATATTTCCTGGGCTCCATTTTGAAGAGGTAAGTTCTTTCCGGATTTTTCAAAAACACATATTCTCCTTTGTCTTTGAATAGTGTAATCGAACCGGCGGGATCATTGATATAAATCTGGCTACCTTCTTCTTTTACTAAAATATTGGAATAAGCCGGTTTTGCATCAAGTGCATTCACCCGCTGTGCGATCGCCTTTCCTCCTTCCGGATAGTGGTACACTCCCATTTCAACCATTCCCTTCATCAGACTATCCACATAGGCAGCACCCGCCGAAAATGGCACGTGACCAAGTCCGAATCCGTTAAATTCCTGATTGTATCCATTGATCATCAGGTACTTTGACCGCTCCGAGATAACAGGGAGATAGTTGATCGCCGAAATGATCCATATCAGCATACTTACCCCCAAAGCAGCTCTGAACAAAAGCTTACGACTTGTTTCTGCCAGGTTTGAGGTAATGAATGTCAGGTAAGCTGCAACCAGGAATAGCGCAGGGTACATTTTGTAGTTGCTCACCACCATTACGAAAAACCCGAAACGAGGCCGCAACAACCCGATGATAATCGCATTAACAAGCAGGAATGTAATAACGCCCAGCAAGAACATCTGCACCGGACTGTATTCATGCTCATCGCTTTTGACCAATTTCGCACTTGTTTTGCCAGGCCAGCCGAATGCCCTTGCTGTCCATTCCGAGAACAATTGCCATAACCAGCGCACTATCCAGATCATGATGAGAAAGCTCGTTAAGATTGGCAATGCAGTGCGTACTTCAATGCGCTTTTCAGGAAACAGGTCGAACAAACCGCCCAGAAAGGCAAAAAATCCAAGGAAAGATAGGTGCGGGTATTTTGCAAAGAATTCAAAGCTCGACTCATTTCCCTGGGCCGACATGCCATAAAAGTAAAGGCTCACACCAGCCACGGCGATCAAACACCAGATCGCAAGCTGCTTGTAGCGCCCGCTCAACAGCAAAACCATTACTCCGGCCGGCCAGACAAAAATACCGCTGCTCATTGCATAAGTCGCACAAAGCCCGGACAATGCGGCCAGGGTAAAGCGCTTATTGGCAAGCAAGTACATTGACAAGCAAACGAACAGTACCACGGGCTGATGCTGCAAGCTGCATATTGCCCAAAGGAAAACCAGGTGATATTGCAGCTGGAACAACAGGAAGGGAATGGGCAGAAAGTACCAGATATTCAGCTTCGTCTGCCGGAACACCCGCCAGAAAATGAATAATGTACCTAATGTGAAACACGCTCCGGCAATGTGCAGGAATGTAAAATTAAGCTTTCCGGTAACCCAATAATAAGCCAGCGTGACCAGCTTGCCTACCACCATTCTGTGCTCGTTATTAGGCTGAAAGAGCAGTGTGAGTTGGTCCGGTGCCGATGAAGCCCCGATCCATTTGTGCAGGAAATCGGGGAATGGATCGAAATCGTCGAGCCAGGGCAGGTCCACCGAGTAGTATAATATCACAAATACCCAGATAAGAATGGGCACAAGCGCGACGGTAATCGGGAAAAGCTTATTTGTTTTGTTCACCTGAAACATCCTTCAAAATGATGGCACCTTTGCCATAGTAGCCCGCCATACATTTGTTCCACCAGTGATTTTGATTGGAGGTAAGATCGTCCTCTACATAAATCGAGAATGCTTTGGAACGGATCGGCGGAAGATATGTGACTTCCTCTTTGCTGTTTTTCAGGATTTCGTATCTCGCATACATTTCCTGATCATACGCAGCAGCAGTACCTCTCAGCCAATCTGAATAAATCAGCTTTACATTGCCGCTCCGGTAAAAAGAAAGCGCAGTGGATGCCAGCAGTATTACGTAAAGTCCTACAAAACGGGCGACGGTAAACTGGAAAACCGCAAACCGATGTTGCTTGAAATAATGGAAGACCACACCAAAAACATAGAACCAACCAATCAAGAAAAAGAAATAGGCACTGTTTACAACCCTATGCGTAGGCTCAATACCCACTCCGTAATAGGACGGAAAAAGCTGCGCAGAAAGTACGCCAATGAAAAGCAGTACCGCGTACCAGATCGGGATTGAGAAATAGTTGCGTGCTCCCTCAGACAGCCGCGACATAACTACCAGCCAGACGGCCGTGAAAAATACCAATGGAGTTGTAAAGATCCATTCGTAGCCAAGTACCGCCAGTTTTTTGATCGTTGAAACCACCGAGAATGGAATGTTACCGCCCAGCGGGTTACCGCCAATCCTTGCCTGGTTGCCCGGCGAGCCGAGCAGTGCGTAGCAGGATAATGCCGTAACAACCAGCATTGAAATCATAAACGCGTCCACTTTCCGGTGGTAAATAAGCCGGTAAACCCACCAGGCCCCTACCAGCAATACCATTGTCAGCATGTTTTGCTCGCTGCAACCGATTGCTGCAAACACGAGAAAACCTGCCAGTACGCCGACCAGTATCCTTGCCGATTGCGTATCCTGCCGGTACCATCTGAGCACAAGCACAATCCAGAACAGCGTCAGCATATTGGGGATCGTGTAAGTTACAAATGCCGCCATCCAGTAAAAACCTTCGGCAAGGCTGGCCATTTTCAGTATAAACAAGAAGAAGACAGCGCCTGCAAAACCCAAATGCGCGACTCTCGACAAAGTAGGCGTTAAATGCCGGAACAAGCTGTATAATGCAAAGATCGTCCCGCCCAACAGAACCGCCGGCAATATCTTGAAACCGGTAATAGAGTGAAAGAGCAACGGATTGCTGTGATTGAGCAGGACACCGAAATAGCGGCCCGTCCAGGTGGTGTAGTACAACTTCATTGCACCAAACCAGCCCACTTTTTGCACGGTATCAATGTAGCAATAATCGTCAGCTGCTGAGGGATGGTTGTAATATGAGAGCACAAGCAGCGGAAGCAGCACTGCGATCAGCAATGCAATGTTGATCCAGTTGCCAACAGTCCTGTATTTTCTATAAAATCTATTCATTGACAGTTTTTTCAATAATGTATCTCGGGCGGCCTTTTACTTCTTCGTAGATCTTTCCAATGTACTCGCCAATCAGTCCCAGCGCCATCATATTGAACCCGCTGAAAAAGGTGAGCGGCAGCATCGTCGATGTCCAGCCCGGCACGGTGTGCCCGATCAGGAAGGAAAAGAGGATATAAACCACGATGAGCATCGCGATCAAAAAGTTGAAAAGCCCGAAGTAAAGTACCAGCCGCATTGGGAATGTGGAAAAAGAAGTAATTCCATTCCACGCAAAAAGCAGCATTTTGCTCAGGGGATATTTGGTCTCGCCAGCTTCGCGTTCCAGCCTGCTGTAATATACTTTATCGTTTCTGAAACCGATTAGAGGAACAATGCCGCGGAGGAACAGGTTGATTTCTTTAAAATTACCCAGCTCCTGCAAAACCCTGCGGTCCATCAAACGGAAATCCGCATGATTGAAGATGACCGGAACCCCCATTTTCTGCATTAAGAGATAGAATTTTTCAGCAGTAACACGCTTGAACCAGCTGTCTGAACTGCGATCGCTCCTCACACCGTAAACGACCATTGCGCCTTCGCGGTGCCTTTCTATCATGCCGGTAATCGCATTGATATCATCCTGCAAGTCGGCGTCGATGGTGATAAAGCAGTCAAATTGGTCCACATGTTGCTCCAAGCCAGCCATTATAGCACTCTGGTGGCCGAAATTCCTTGATAATCCAACACCGATCACATTGGGGTCTGACTGACAGAGCTCTTCAATGATTTTCCACGTTCGGTCGCGGCTGCCATCATTGACAAAACAGATCCGGCTGTCTTCGGCTATAAGGCCCTGCTGCTTGATACTATTGTAATAAATGTTCAGTTTGGAGTAGGTAAGATTCAGAATAGCTTCCTCATTGTAACATGGTATTACTAAAAGTAGTCGTGCTGGATTCATATATTACCGTGTGGATTGAATCGACAAAAATAGCAGTAATAAGTTAATATGCTTCTTTCCCGCGGACAGGGGCGTTTATAATCGTTCATTTGTTGACCTCACTTATCTTCCGGCTGCCTTTGTCCAGAACACTTCCCGAGAGCAATGGATACAGCAATACAGCCAGCAAAATCAGCAGGGTACCCCAGTAAAATGCGGTCGTCATTCTTTCCTTTTCACCAAAAAACAGAAATGCCAGTGCAATTCCGTAAACCGGTTCCAGGTTGATAGTCAGGTTGATGAGGTAAGCCGAAAACTGCTTCATCAGCTGCGTGGCCATGGTACTTGCATAAACTGTGCAAATCCAGGCAAGGAACAAAATCCAGATCCAGTCACCCGATTCAGGCAGGTAAGGCGCATCGCCGGTCCAGTGAAATGTTTCTGCAACAAACAGCGACAACAATGAAAAGAAGGTCGCACCTGCCATCTCGTAAAAAGTGATCACATAAGCATCAATGCGCTGTACCAGCCGGCTGTTCGCCACTGTAAACATGGCAGCAAGAAGTGCAGAAGCCAGCGCGAGCATTAACCCGAGCGCGTGATCAAACTCGAACCGCAATACCACATACAATCCTGCAAAAGCCAGAATCCCCAATCCTACTTCCAGCGGCCGGATGCTTTTTTTGTTCACCAGAGGCTCTATGATGCTGGTCCACAAAGAGGTTGTCGCCATTCCGGCCAAACATACCGAAGCTGTGGAAACACGCGCAGAAGCAAAAAACAGCATCCAATGCGCCGATAAAATAAACCCTACCCCAAACATCCGCAACAAGTCTGCAGGATTTGTCCGGAAGCGCTTTTGTTTAAATAAAATGATAACCCCTAACCCCAGACAGGCGAAAAGTGTCCGGTAAAAAACAAGGGCAATGGGTGAAATAGTGACCAGCAGACCTACAATCGCGGTAAATCCCCAGATTAGTACCAGGAAATGCAGGTGCAAATAAGAGCGCAGCGTGGCAGATGTAAACATACTTATCTCGGCAATGTTTTATACAAAATCACCCCAATGCACGAGAAAACGATATTTGGCAGCCAAACAGCGAACAGCGTATTAATGGTACCCGCCTCAGCCACACCTTTTGATAAAAGAAAGAAGAGTATATAAATAAATGCAAGCATAAAGCCGAGCGCGATCTGCCAGCCAACTCCTCGCCTGCTCTTCCGCGCCGAAACGATAACACCGATCGCTGTAAGGATCAGAATGGCGAAAGGCTGCGTAAAACGAATGTATTTTTCGATCAGATAAACTTCAAGTCCGTCCGAGCCGCGGCTTTTCAGCAAGTCGATGTGCGCATTCAGCTCGGGTAATGTAAATGTTTCAAAAAGGTTATAGTCGCTTTCAAAGTCTTTGGGCGACAGGTTGATCGCCGTGTCTATCTCCATTCCCTGGCTCAGCTTTTCACCCAGGCTGTCCAGCGTCCGTACCTGGTAGTTCTGCATTGTCCATTTACCCTTTTTGGGCTGCCACACGATCTTATCGGCATAAAACTTCTGGACAAGCTGGTTACCCTTGATGGTCTCCATTGTGAACTTGTTGCCTGTCTTGCTGCTGTTATTGTAGCTTTCAAGATAGGCATACACGTCCGGTGCAATGGTAATATGCACATTGTGCCCGCTGAAATAAAACTGGTCTTTTACATACGTTTTCTCAAAGCTATTCCTGATTTTATTGGCTTTTGGCAAAATCCAGCCCACCTGTAAAAAGGTAACAACTCCCAGGATCATCGCGCCCACCATGTAAGGCAGCAGCATTCTCCCGAAACTTATTCCACTGCTGAGAATAGCGATGATCTCAGTCCGCGCCGCAATGCGCGACGTGAAGAATACCGTGGCGATAAATACCATCAGCGGACTGATGTAATTGATCCAGTAAGGTATCAGGTTGAGGTAGTAATCGATCAGGATCTCCCTGAGTGGGGCCTTTTTTTCCAGAAAATCGTCGACCTTCTCCGTGTAATCGATCATGCAGATAATAAGCACGATGACAAACGCTACGAAAACGTAGGTGATCAGGAAGTTTTTGATCAGGTAACGATCCAGAATTTTAAATCTCATGGCTGGCAGTGTCTCATCGGCGTTGTACCAATAGGTTTTTTGATACTTCGAGACTGATAAACAACGATTGCCCGCCGTCTATTTGTACAGAAGCAGACTTGTCGTACTCATTAATTTCTTTTACCTCTATTACAGATCCAAGCTTGATCCCCGAACGGTCCAGGTGCTGCAGGAACGAAGGCGCGTGGTCCAGTACACCCATCATACGTACCTTTTCTCCCACATGAACATCAGTAAGCACCTTGTAATCAGGCTCAGTTAAGTTCCCTTTGGCGTCGGGTATCGGATCTCCGTGAGGATCAAAGCGCGGATGTCCCAGAAAATTGTCCAGCTTTTCAACCAGAATTTCAGATGGAATATGTTCCAGCTCCTCGGCAATGTCGTGCACTTCGTCCCAGCCAAATCCCAGCTTTTCCACCAGAAACACCTCCCACAACCTATGTTTGCGGATCACCTTGATAGCTACCTTCTCCCCTTGCTCAGTGAGTGTTACGCCCTGGTATTTTTTATAATTGATTAATCCTTTCTCCGCCAGTTTACGTAACATATCTGTCACGGAAGCTGCGCGCGTGGCGGTGCTTTCGGCAAGCGCATTGGTGCTTACCTCGCCACCGTCCCTGCCGGAAAGCGCGTGTATGATTTTTAAATAGTTTTCTTCTGTGAACGAATTCTGCATTGCGCGGAAACCAGGGATTTATGATCCGAATATTAGCAAAAGTACGATTTGGAAAGCGGAAAATAAAAAATTTAGCCTAGCCTAAATTTTTTTTGAGATTTTTCTTATATTTGGTTTCGTAATATTCATTACTGTTTCGGTTGCAGCTAAAATGATGGACGGTCTAAAAGTGAAAGAATTTCTACGCAAAGAGGCGCTTGATAATAAGAACCAGCTGGCATCACTGTCAGAGGTACATTCCAGTATAGCAGTTCCGGAAGGAGCTGGTTTCTGGAAAAAAATGATGGCGTTTACCGGCCCCGGCCTGATGGTAGCAGTGGGCTATATCGACCCGGGCAACTGGGCGACGGACATTGAAGGCGGTTCGAGATTTGGCTATACATTACTTTCCGTGATCCTGATCTCCAACCTTTTTGCGATGCTGTTGCAACATTTATCGCTCAAACTGGGAATTGCGGCGGGCCGGGACCTTGCCCAGGCTTGCCGGGATTATTACTCCCGCCCTGTTTCCTTTGTACTGTGGGTATTATCTGAAGTCGCCATTGCCGCTACGGACCTCGCAGAAGTAATCGGCTCAGCCATTGCATTAAACCTTCTTTTTGGTCTGCCGCTGCCTGTGGGCGTGGTCTTCACTGCACTGGATGTACTGCTTGTTTTGTATTTTCAACAAAAGGGTTTTCGAATTATAGAGAGCATTGTCGCCGGCTTGATGGGGATTATTTTATTGAGCTTTATGTATGAAATGTTTGTTTCACAACCTTCTGTGGCGGGCATGCTGGGCGGATTGATCCCTAAAACCGAGATTGTTACCAACCCGGGAATGCTTTATATCGCAATCGGGATTTTGGGCGCAACCGTTATGCCGCACAACCTATACCTGCATTCGAGTATTGTGCAAACCCGCGCATTCAAGCGGGACGAAGCCGGCAAACGTTCTGCTATCAAATTCGCTACGATCGACTCGACGGTTTCCCTGGGTCTTGCTTTTTTCATCAACGGCTCCATTCTGATCCTCGCGGCCACTGCATTTCATGCCAACGGACACTTTGAAATAGCTGATATTACCGACGCCTACCATTTGCTTGACCCGGTTTTAGGGGTCAGCCTGGCAAGTATCTTCTTCGCATTGGCGCTTCTTGCATCCGGGCAGAGTTCCACACTTACCGGTACGCTGGCAGGACAAATTGTAATGGAAGGGTTTCTTAACATTCGCCTGAAACCCTGGTTGAGAAGATTGATTACCCGCGGAATTGCCATTATCCCCGCACTGATCGTATCCTCCCTTTACGGTGAAAGAGGTACCGCCGAACTGCTCGTGTTCAGCCAGGTGATCCTCTCGCTTCAACTGAGCTTTGCCGTAGTGCCGCTGGTTTTCTTCACTTCGAAATCGTCTATTATGGGGAAATTTGCAAATTCGAAGATCCTCACCGTAATAAGCTGGGCGATTACTTTGATCATCATTTTGCTAAATGGCTACCTGCTTTTCAACACATTTCTGGGTTGATTTTTTGTAACTAAATTAAATTTGACTTTGACAATATCTTCTTTGCAAGCCGTTTCCTAACTTTCGCTGTTTTTTCAGCAAAATGAATGGAATCAAAGCACAAAATTGATAAGGTAACAGCGGCTGGTGTGCTGGTTGCATTTGGTATTATTTACGGAGATATCGGCACCTCGCCGCTCTATGTAATGCAGGCCATTATCCTGAATGAAAGGATAACTGAAGAAATTATCTACGGAGCAATATCCTGCATTTTCTGGACGCTCACACTTCAAACAACCGTCAAATACGTAATCCTGATCCTGCGCGCAGATAACCGTGGCGAGGGTGGGATTTTTGCATTGTACGCCCTTGTGCGCAAACATGCGAAGTGGCTCACTGTCCCGGCTATTATCGGGGGGAGTACGCTGCTGGCCGACGGTATTATTACACCGCCTATCTCGGTATCCTCGGCCGTAGAAGGTTTGCAGCTGATTTACCCGAATATTCAGACTATACCCATTGTAATTGGCATTCTCACGCTGATTTTTATTATTCAGGCTTTTGGAACAAAGGTGGTGGGCCGTGCATTCGGGCCACTGATGATCACCTGGTTTGTTATGCTGGGCGTGCTGGGATTATTCCAGATTATGGAACATCCCGAGATCCTGAAAGCCGTAAACCCCATTTACGGTTTCGATCTGATCACCAAACATCCCGGCGGTTTTTGGATACTCGGCGCCGTTTTCCTTTGTACAACCGGTGCAGAAGCATTGTATTCCGATCTTGGGCATTGTGGCAGGGAGAATATACGGGTAAGCTGGATTTTTGTAAAAATATGCTTACTGCTCAACTACTTTGGGCAGGGTGCCTGGCTGATCACCGAAATGGGTAACCTCCTGAATGCGCGGAAGCCCTTTTACGAAATCATGCCCGAATGGTGGCTGCTGCCGGGAGTGGTAATTGCGACACTATCTGCGATTATCGCTAGCCAGGCCGTTATCACAGGTTCTTTTACATTGATATCCGAGGCGATCAGGTTGAATTTTTGGCCAAAAGTAAGGCTTAACTATCCGAGTGACCAGAAAGGCCAGCTTTACGTGCCGAGTATCAACTGGCTTTTGTGGCTGGGCTGCACGGGAGTAGTGCTGTACTTCCGGCAGTCTTCGAATATGGAAGCGGCGTACGGACTGGCGATCACGCTTACCATGATCATGACCACGATCCTCTTCTCCTATTACCTCTACATCAAGAGAGTAAACATGTGGATTGTGATCGTATTTATGCTGCTGTATCTTTTCATTGAGGGAATGTTCCTCGGCGCAAACCTGCTGAAATTTACGCATGGAGGCTGGTTTACAATTATGATAGGCACGCTAGTAGCTGGTTTGATGACCGTCTGGCTCAGGGCATTTTACATTAAGCTCCGGCTTACTGAATACACCAAGCTTGAAAAATACCTACCTGCATTGCATGAGTTGAGCCGCGATATCAGTATTCCGAAATACACTACTCACCTCGTTTTTATGACCAATGCATCCCGTGCTACGGAAATTGAAACAAAAGTCATCTACTCCATTTTCCAGAAAAGACCCAAAAGGGCTGATGTATATTGGTTTATCCACGTGGATATTACCGATGATCCGTACACAATGGAATACAAGGTGTTGTCCGACGATGACAACAATGACAATGTAATCAAGATCAATTTCAGGTTGGGATTCAGGGTTGATCAGCGTATCAACATGTTTTTCCGGAAAGTGGTGGAAGATATGGTAATGAACAAGGAAGTGGATATTACCAGCCGCTACGAATCACTAAGTAAGCAGAATATTACGGGCGACTTCCGCTTTGTTGTACTGGAGAGATTCCTCTCATTCGAAAACGACCTGCCGCTATTCGAGCAGCTGGTTATGAAAACCTACTTCTTCGTCAAAGATTTCACTACCCCCGAAGACAAATGGTTCGGTCTGGACAGCAGCTCGGTAAAAATCGAGAAAGTACCACTGATTATCAGACCATTGGAAAACGTGAAGCTGAGGAGAGTGTATACTTAGACGTCGGCTGTCGGCTGTCGGCTGTCGGCTGTCGGCTGTCGGCTGTCGGCTTGTATGAAAAAGCAAAGTCACTTTATCTACTCTGAGCAATATAAAGATTACTCAAGAGTTAGAAGTACCTTAAAGCCGAAAGCCGATTGCCGAAAGCCGAAAGCTATTTCAAAAATACCCCTTCTTCTCCTGCCTTACTTAATACAACTTCCACGTGCTCCATTAATGTGGTACTAAGTGAGTAACCTACGTAATCGGCGTGTACGGGAAATAAATGATGGCTGCGGTCCACGATCACGGCTACCTGAACCTTTTTCATCGGTACTTTCAGGAAAGGCTCCAATGCAAATGCAAGCGTGCGACCGGTATTCAATACATCGTCGACCAGAATAATTACCTGGTTTTCAATGTCAATTTCTTTGTCAAAAAGAACGGGGCTTTGGTGATGCAGGTGTTTATCAAACCGCAACTCTATCAGATCTATTTTTAATGGAGATATAGCAGACAGCTCAGCAGCGAGGCGACTTGCAAATGCATACCCTTCGCCCGCGATTCCCGCCAGGATCACGCCGGGTTCTTCGAAATTATGTTCATAAATCTCAAAAGCAATTCTCCTGATCTTTTGATTTGTCTGATGAGAGCTTAGTATCTGGCGGGCACTATTGGTACTGTTTGTCATTGAAAATAGGATTCGTAACAGGAATGTCAGGTAAAATTAAGCATAGAGCAGGCTAGTTCATAGCATCGCAAAATTCTTTATCCACGTTGCAATTGTTAATTCATGCGTAGGGAATGCAAGGCTGGCAATACCTGCATCCACTTTCGCCTGCCCGATACGTTCCACACGCAGCTCCATCAATGCCCGGTTGTAAGGTACGGGAAACTCGGGATGAGCCTGTATGCCCAGCATATGCGGACCTACCTGGAACATACCTACCGGGCAATCCGCTGTTTTGGCTAACAAAGTGCTGTCTGGCGGCATTTGTACCACCTGATCCTGGCACATCATCAGGAGATTAACATCTTCCATTTCGGGCTTCATCCATTCTTCATTTTGGATCAATGAAAATGAATGCACCCCCACGCACCAGCCCGGACTTCCTTTTACTACTTTCCCGCCCAGTGCCTCCGCAAGCATCTGATGTCCAAAGCATATCCCCACGTACTTTTTCTCCGATTTATAAAGGTCATTTACGAAGACTTTCAACAGAGATATCCAGTCTTCCTGATCGTAAACGGAGGATTTGGAACCCGTGGAAATGTACAGATCGCATTCGTGAACGGAAGCAGGGAAAATTCCATTGCAAACATCGTAGAAAACAAACTCCCAATGCGGCGCAATCTGCGAGAACAACGCAGGAAACATTTGCCGGTAATCGCCGGCAATGTGCGTCAGATCGTCCCTGACGTGGTCGCATTCCAGCAAGCCTACTTTCATTTTACTCAGCTGTTGATCTTTAAATGAAATGATTTCGGCCGGCTCAAAGCTTCGTAGCCGATTTTAGATAATGTACAGCCGCGACCAGAGTTTTTCACGCCTGTCCACGCCAATGCAGGATCAAGGTAGTCGCAGCGGTTCATAAACCAGGTACCAGTCTCTACCTGCTCCCCTATCGCCAGCGCGGCATCCATATCGGTTGTCCAGATAGATGCTGTTAGTCCGTACTGGCTGTCATTCATCAACCTGATCGCCTCTTCATCACCACTTACCGGCATAATCCCGACAACCGGAGCGAAGGTTTCCTCTGTCATGATCTCCATGGAATGATCCACATTCACCAGCACCTGCGGCGCAAAGTAAGGTGTTCCTTTTTGATGAGAGGAAAATAAACTATTATCAATCAGCGGAGTAGCTCCCTGCGCGATCGCGTCTTCAACCTGCTTTTGCGCATAATCCGCAGCTGCAGTCCGCACCATTGGCCCCAATGTAGTTTCCTGCTCAGTAGGGTTTCCCAGCGTGTAGGTTTTTGTCAGTTTTACAAATTCACTCACAAATTCATCATATACATCCTGGTGCACATAAATGCGCTCAATGCCACAACAAGATTGGCCGGAGTTAAAGAATGAACCGTCGACCAGGTTTTCAACAGCATCGGCCAGATTTGCATCAGCACGTACATAGGCAGGATCTTTCCCGCCTAATTCAAGTCCGCCTACGATAAACCTTTCGTTGATAGCGCGTTGTACTGCTTGTCCGCCTTCAACCGACCCGGTAAATGCGACGTAGTCAATGCGACTATCCCCAATCACTTGCGCAACCTGCCTGTGACTTAAATGCAAAAATTGAAAAACACCTGCCGGTAATCCTGCATACTCGAATGCGGCCGCATAACGTTCAGCGCAAAGCGGCGTTTGCTGCGCATGTTTGAGGATCACCGCATTCCCCGACATAATTGCCGGAATGACAGAGTTGACCGAAGTGAGATAAGGATAGTTCCAGGGCGCCACCACAAACACGATACCCAGCGGATCACGACGGATAAATCTTTTAAATCCGGGCAATTGCTCCACCTCAACGTCAGCCAATGCAGTTTCGGCAACAGAAATCATGTACCTGGCACGTTCCTGAAAACCTTTTCTGATCTCATTGGCTGTGTACCTGATCGGCCGGCCCATTTGCCAGGTGAGTTCCAATCCAATTTCGTCGGCATTATCAAGGAAATATTCAACCGCTTTCAAACAAATCGCGGCACGTTGTTCCAGTGAAGTTTTACGCCAGGACTTCTGTGCCGCCACCGCGGTTTCCAGGGCCTTCTCAACAGCAGCATCATCGGCCAATGTACGCTCCACATACACAGAACCATCAATCGGACTTATCGTTTTTTGAATCATTTTTTTAAAAAGGGAGGATGGAGGAAAGGGAGGATGGAGAATGGAAGAAAGAAGAATTGAAAAATAGCTGGTATATAGCTTTTCACTTCCTCCCCTTCCTCCATCCTCCCTTTCCTCCTTTTTTCAAACAGGAGTTACGTAAGCGGATGTGATCCCACCATCTACCAGAAAGTCAGTACCGGTGACAAATGAGGATTCGTCGGAGGCCAGGAACAATGCGGCGTAGGCCATTTCTTTTGCCTCCCCAAACCTTCCCATCGGGATATGTACGAGGCGGCGCTGTTTCTTCTCTTCAGTATTCAGAAATTTCATCAAAAGCTCTGTACGAAGCGGTCCCGGACACAATGCATTCACGCGGATATTTTCCCGTGCGTGAATAATCGCCAGCTCGCGAGTCAATGCAAGCACAGCGCCTTTACTTGCCGTGTAAGCAACCTGCGGAGTAGCTGCGCCCAGAATGGCGACAAAAGATGCAGTGTTAATAATTGATCCGCCACCTGCGCGTTGCAAAGCCGGAATTCCATATTTACAACCCAAAAATACACCTTTTGCATTGATGTTCATCGTTAAGTCCCACACAGATTCCTCTGTCGTAACCGCATTGTCGTCATCACTGTGCATAATCCCCGCGTTGTTGAAGATAATGTTCAGCTTACCGAATTTCTCTTCTGCGAAAGCCACTGCCGCCTCGCAGTCTGCGGCTTTGGATACATCGGAATGAAGGAAAAAGGCTTCTCCCCCTGCACTTACGATCGCATCGGCAGTTTCCTGCCCGGCCTGGTCATTTACATCGGTAACCACGATCTGGGCACCCTCTTTGGCAAACAAAATGGCAGTCTCACGGCCAATTCCGCCGCTTCCGCCTGTGATAAGGGCAACTTTACCTTCTAAACGCATTGGTTTGTGTATTTATGGATGTATAATCTTTAAGTAATTGAGTGCAAAATATGTTATATCGATCGCGGTAGAAGTTGGGTATGTTCCATATTGTTTGTTGTCAGGAGGCTCCTGCGGAGCCCAAAACATCAACGACAAATTCGTTTTCTATAAACAGGAAGCCTCTCTGAGGCTGCAAGTGCTCGTGGAGCACCGGGTTTACAGAAACATTTCTCCAAAAGTCGAATAAGGCTCCAGAGGAGCCCCCTTTATATAAAATATTCCGCTACAAGTCTTAAGAGGCTCCAGAGGAGCCCCCTGTTTATAGAAGAGCCCCCGTGACAATCAAGCCCTAGGCTCCTGCGGAGCCTCCTGTCTATCCCGCATTGACATGTTAGGAGGCTCCGCCGGAGCCCAAAACATCAACGGCAAATCTGCCTTCTATAAACAGGAAGCCCCGCTGGGGCTGCAAGTGCTCGTGGAGCACCGGGCTTACAGAAACATTCCTCCAAAAGTCGAATAAGACTCCAGAGGAGGCCCCTGTTTATAAAATGTTCCGCTACAAGTCATAAGAGGCTCCAGAGGGAGCCCCCTGTTTATAGAAAAGCCCCCCGTGACAATCAAGCCCTAGGCTCCTGCGGAGCCTCCTGTCTATCTTGCATTCGATATGTTAGGAGGCTCCGCGGGAGCCCAAACATCAACCGGACTACCGTTTTCTATAAACAGGAAGCCCCGCTGGGGCTGAGAATGCACCGGGGAGCATCTTGTTTATTGATAAAAGAACACTTCTGCACCTTTTCATTATCCACGCAACATCGTTTACTCAATTTACGGATCAATTGATTTGCATGTATGCGGAAAACTGAACTTGGTATTCAATCAAAAAATTCAAACAAATACTCGCTCTTAAACGAGATCTGAAACTTTTCTAAAAATGCCTTGTACTCCTCCTGGAAAGGCTTTTCACGATGATGTTCCTCCTGGTTCAAAATATACTTCACTACCGAATCGATATGTGAATGGGAATACGAAAAAACACCAAAGCCTTCCTGCCACGCAAACTTAAACTTTGACCAGCCTTTCGCGTTGATAAACTCGTTGCTCTCTACCTTGATTTCTTTCACAAAGTCAGAGATGGAAATCACTGGCTTGAAACCTACAAAAATATGCACGTGATCAGGCATACAATGCACAGCCAGCATTTTTGCCTTACGACTCTGTACCAGTCCCGTCAGGTATTTGTGCAACTCTTCCTTATGTTCCTGGGGTATTAAGCTCTGCCTGTTTTTAACGCTAAAAACAAAATGCAGGTAAATCTGTGAAAAGGTATCTGCCATTAAATGAAGTGTGTGTTAAATATCGAAAACTATATCTGCTCGAAGTAGCGCTTTCGTTCCCAGTCTGTGACCGAAGTATCGTATGCTCTTTGTTCCGTGCGAAAGAAATGCGTGTAATGTGCCACTACTTCTTGTCCGAAAGCATTTTTGGCAAATTCGCTGTGCTCGAACATATTTACTGCTTCTGCCAAAGTATAGGGTACCCGCGGTAAATGCGCAGCAGCATAAATATCGCCGACAAAACACTCCGGTGGCTCTACCTTGTTTTTGATCCCGGCCAAGCCCGAAGCCAGAGAGGCGGCGAATGCCAGATAAGGATTGCAATCGGCACCCGGAATGCGGCACTCGATACGCAAACTCTTCCCGCTCCCTACCACTCTGAACCCGGCTGTCCGGTTATCATAGCTCCAAGCCAGGCGCGTCGGCGCCCAGGATCCGTCTACAAAACGTTTATATGAATTGATTGTTGGTGCGTAAAATGGCATCACATCCGGTACGTGCTTTATCCAGCCGCCGAGAAACCAGCGGAACAAGTCAGATCCTTTTACCGGGCCAAACTCCTGATCTCCTGCAAATGCATTCTCTCCATCCTGCCACAAACTCATGTGAATATGGCTGCTAGATCCGGCCTGGTCTGTTGCAAATTTGGCCATGAACGTTACCGAAAGCCCCATTGCATCAGCGACTTCCTTCATGCATTGCTTATATACCACGTGGTTGTCGGCCATGGAAAGTACATCCGCATATTTCACATTCAGTTCGTGCTGGCCGAGACCCCACTCTCCTTTGGAGGTTTCCACCGGAATGCCCGAATTTTTAAGGTGCCTTCTTACAACTGAAGTGAATTTTTCATTCCGTGTTCCCTGCAAAATATGATAGTCTTCCAGGTAATACCCCGCTGGCGACAGGTTCTGATAACCCTGCTGAAAAGCTTGTTTATAAGTATTTTCCAACAGATAATATTCGAGCTCGGAAGCCGCGAAACACTGCATTCCGTCTCCTGCGAGCTGGTCCAGCTGTTTTTTGAGAACGGATCTCGGTGCTATTGATTCAGGAATGTGGGACTTTTCATTGTACACGTCACAGATTACCAGCGCAGTTTTTTCCAGCCAGTCGGCGATGCGCAGGGTATTGAAATCGGGTACGAGGTGAAAATCGCCATAACCCAGCTCCCAATTGGCATACTGATAACCCGGCACCGGCTCCATGGCCACGTCTGTGGTAAGCAGGTAATTGCAGGCGTGGGTACCGTCTTCCAGCATGGAGTCCAGGAAATACTCCGCGTCGACGCGCTTTCCCATTAACCGCCCATAATGGTCTGTAAAACCAACTATAACCGTCTCTATCAAGCCCTCACCAATTCTTTTCCTCAGTTCTTCTATTGTAAGAAATCCTCGTTTTTCCATTGAAAAGGGGTTAAGGGAATCAGCTAGCGTAATTTATCAATCTTGACACTCATCGGAAATTTCAATACTACCTTTTTACCCGAAGCCTTTTCAAGAACCGGGGTCAGTATCTTGCGGGCATTTTCTTTGGTTTGTTCCAAAATACCCATATCCTGCGCCGATTTCAGGATCTGTTTTTCGGCTTCCTTATATGCTTCTTCCACCAGCTTTCCCTCTTCACTGAATGCAAATTCGGTATTGTAGATTTTGGACTTGCTATGGTCGATCTTGAAAACACAAAGTTCAGGTTCCGGCATATTGACGACCAGCGTTTCGTCTTCGGAAGAAATATCCGCGATCTCCACCTGCGTCAGGTCTATGCAACCAATTGCCTCCCCCTGCACGATTAATACTGCTTTTGCATTCGGAAGCCAGGTTTTCACTACCTCCCGCTCGACCACATCTTTGAAGTTATACTTCACCAGTTCCAGCTTTCCCATTGCGCTGATCTCCTGCAAAACAATCGTGTGCGTAGTCTCTGTCTGATCTTCCATTCCAAACCCAAACCAGTCAGGTGCCCAATTACCGGAGCGGAAATTGGACCACAACGATTGAATTCCGGCTATCAGCAGGACCAAAACCAACAAACGCACTACCCAGGATAACAATCGCATTGAATTCTGTTTTATCTCGAAACTTCTAACCTGTCCTGATCCTCAGCTTCTTTCGCCATTTTTTGAGCGATAATGCTGGCGGCGATCAGCTGCAATGCATGATAGATCATGATCGGGAGCAGCATAATACCAGCCTGAGGACCCGCAAACAGCACTTTGGACATTACCGCGCCTTGCACCAGCGACTTTTTTGACCCGCAAAAAACAGCAGTAACCCTGTCTTCCCGGTTAAACCTCAGCAGACTACTGATGAATGTCAGCAGGAAATAGATCGCGAAGAACAGCGCCAGCATTCCCATTCCTAAAAATACGATTTCTTTCAATCCAAGCGAACTAAACAGGTGTTCCCCGAAAGATTCGCAAAATGAAGTGTACACGATCAGCAAAATAGAGGACTGGTCGAAATAACGAATGTATGTTTTGTTCTTTTCGGCAAAATGTCCCCATCGTTTGTTAAGCAGGATACCCGCGAATACCGGTAATAATACTTGCAATGCGAGCTTTCCTACTACCGAAAACAGATCAAAATGTCCAGGGCCGGTATCCATTACCATTCCCATCCAGAGCGGGGTGACAAAAACACCGATCAGACTTGAAATACTTGCATTGAAAATTGCCGCGGGAATATTTCCTCTTGCAATGGAAACCATTACCACAGAAGACGAAACCGTAGAAGGCAGGGAAGTAAGAAAGAAGATACCCAGCCAGAGCGTGCGGCTTTCGTCACTTGCGAACAACGGGCGACACGCCAGTGCAACTAATGGAAAAAGGACAAAAGTGGATAAATGCACCATGATATGCAGCCGCCAGTTCGTCAGCCCCTCCCTCAGCTTGTCGGGACTTAACCTGAGTCCGTAAAAAAAGAAAATAATGGAGACTGCATACGTGGAGATATCCGAAAGTGGTACCGGACTATCTTTCATCCCCGGCGCCGGCCAGAGCCAGGCAAGGAATATCATGCTGAGCAATGCGAGCATGAAACCATCTAATCCCGCCTTTTTAGCTGTTGAAAGTATTTTACTCATAGTTGGTTATTCATCTCCGGATTTCTCCGGACTTCCTGCGCTGCCCGCAAAAGAAGGATAAAAGTTGATTAAACAAAATCCCGCTTCTGCTTATTAGATTTACGCCCAAACCAGCAATACTGGTTCCAAACTCAATCCAAATATGAAAAATATACTTCTCAGCGCTATTTTCCTCTTGTTAGCCGCTCCTTGTTTTGCCCAATGGAAGCTGGTTTGGGCCGATGAATTTGACAGTGAAGGCGCGCCAGACGACAAAAACTGGAAAGCGGAAGAAGGGTTTGTGAGAAACCACGAGCTGCAATTCTACCAGGCGCAGAATGCTTATTGTAAAGGCGGTTACCTGATCATTGAGGCCAAAAAAGAACAGGTGAAAAATCCGGCTTACAAGGCAGGAAGCAAGAAATGGAACGAAAGCCGCGAAGTTTCTGAATATACCTCCGCCAGTCTGATTACCCGGGGCAAGCAAAGCTTTCAGTACGGGAGATTTGAAATGCGTGCCAAAATAGACACCAGAGCCGGTTTGTGGCCCGCTTTCTGGACACTCGGAACAACTGGCGAGTGGCCTGACAATGGCGAGATCGATATCATGGAATATTACCGCGGTATGTTGCTGGCAAACATTGCGTGGGGCTCCAAAGAAAGGTACAAGCCCGTTTGGAACTCTGTCAGGAAGCCTGTGAAGGAATTCAATGATCCTGATTGGTCAAACAAATTCCACACCTGGCGAATGGACTGGGACGAAAAATCGATCAAGCTGTATGTTGACGACATATTGCTGGCTTCTCAGGATACCGACCCGAAAATGAACCTCGCCAATAAGCAGGTTTCACCTTTTCATCAGCCGCATTATATTCTGGTCGGAATGGCGATCGGAGGTGACAATGGAGGCGATCCCGCAGGCACAGAGTTCCCTGCCAGGTACGAGATTGACTATGTGCGGGTTTATCAGCAGAAGTAATTACCTGCTTACCAGGTCGGGCTTAATCCTTTTCAGGCTCCGTTTCACAGGTTTCGGAGCCTTATTTCTTCTGCCCCACCAGATCAGAAATCCGGTGACCGGCAGCGATGCACAGATCAGGCTCGCGAAGAACACCAGTATTTTGCCCGGCAGCCCCAAAATGGCGCCTACGTGGATATCGTAGTTCATCCGGCGCAGTGTTTCCCCGAAATTGGCATCTTTATAGTTGCCTGAATAAGGCCCTGTCGCTTTGATTTCTTTCAGGGTATGCTGGTCAAAATAATGGTAATCCACATTATAATAAGTACCCTCGCGGAAATTCACATAAGAGAAAATGGACTCCGACCTCAGGTGCGGAATCGAAATGTTCAGGCTGGAGTATTTGGGATATTGTGCCCGCAGCCTGTTCCAGGCATGGTCCACAGCCTGCACTGGCGCGCCTACCCTGGAAACTGCAAGTGTATCGGAAGCAGGGTTATAGTAAACATCAGAACCTTCGCCACCCGTAGCGGTGTAAACTGCCTGAGAAAACCATTGGAACCCCCAGACCAGCCCGGTCAATGAAAGGATCACGCCGATTGACATAATGTAAAAACCCAGCACATTGTGCAGATCGTAGTTTTTCCGGCGCCAGGCCGCATTCCATTTAACAGAAAACCGTTGCTTTGAAGCCGCCTTGTTTTTGGGCCACCAAAGCACCAGTCCGGTGATCATCATCACGAAAAAGACCAAAGTAGCCGATGCCACAACAGGCTGGCCGATTTTTTCGGGCAGCCACAAATAGTAATGCCCGTGAAGTATAAAGTGGAAAAAGTCACCGTCTTCATTCCAAACCTTCGCTACTTTTCCGGTAAAAGGGTTGAGATAAACGACATAATAATATTCAGGATCCAGATTGTAGAAGCCTACCTGCGCATTTCTTCCAGGAACATCATAAAGCACGCCATTTGCCTTCTTGCCGGGAAGAAACTTTTCGGCCTCAGCCGCCAGCACCGAAGGAGATAGCAGCTTGCCCTGCTTCGGCAAGTCAATAAACATGTAAGGCTGGGTAAAACTCTTGATTTCCTGCTCAAATGCAAGAATGCATCCCGTAACCGAAATCACAAAAACAAGCGCCCCCGAAACAAGGCCCAGGTAAAGGTGAAGTTTGCCTAACAGTTTTTTCATGGAAGCCTGCGATCTTAATTAGACTGAATCAAGATACGAATGTAAGGTTTCATTCCAAATGCAGCATCCTTTTAGCAGAAAAAAAGTAGTAATTTTGCACTCTTAAAATCCGTAGAGGGTTATTATAATGCCATTTACTTGAACAGCCAGGGCCGCGGCCGGACGCTAACAGCTTATATGAAATACAACGAATATAAAAATCTGAGTTATCCGCAAATCGGTGACGAAGTACTGAAATTCTGGAAAGACCGGGAGATCTTCGAAGCGTCTGTAAACACCCGCGAAGGCGCACCTACTTTTACTTTTTTTGAAGGACCGCCTTCCGCGAATGGAACGCCGGGCATTCACCACGTCATGGCGCGGGCGATCAAGGATATTTTTTGCCGGTACAAAACATTGCAGGGATTTCAGGTAAAACGCAAAGGCGGCTGGGATACTCACGGTTTGCCTGTCGAATTACAAGTCGAAAAGGAGCTTGGGATTACCAAAGAAGATATCGGAAAAACGATTTCTGTTGAAGAATATAATGAAAGATGCCGCCAGACGGTCATGAAGTTCACAGATCAATGGAATGATCTGACTGAAAAGATGGGCTACTGGGTGGATCTGGACGATCCTTATATTACCTATAAAAGCGAGTACATCGAGAGCCTCTGGAATTTGCTCAAAAAGCTGTATGACAAAGGCTTGCTTTACAAAGGTTACACCATTCAACCTTATTCACCCGCAGCTGGCACAGGCCTTTCTTCGCATGAGCTGAACATGCCGGGTACTTATAAGGATGTAAAGGATACCACCATTGTGGCGATGTTCAAGGTGAAAGAGGCCGGTAAGTGGCCGGTATTCGCCGACGCGGCTGACCAGGATATCCGGATCCTCGCATGGACCACCACACCCTGGACATTACCAGCGAACTCTGCATTGACTGTGGGCGGTAACATTACCTATGTTTTGGTAAAAACCTTCAATCCATACACCCACGAGCCTGCGACAGTGGTGCTTGCGAAGGATTTGATTGGAAAATATTTCAGCGAAAAAAGTCAGAACGGTGATTTCGAAGGATACGCAGCCAGTGACAAAAAGCAACTTCCGTGGACTATCCTGAAAGAATTCAAAGGAAAAGACCTCGAAGGCATTGAGTACGAACAATTAATGCCGTACATCCAGCCAACCGTCGGCCCAAATGATAAACCAGCATTCCGCGTGATCCTGGGCGATTTTGTGACTACCGAAGATGGTACTGGTGTAGTACATACCTCACCTACTTTCGGTGCTGACGACTTCCGGGTGGCGCAGGCCAATGGAATTCCGGCGATCATGGTAAAGGATGAAAATGGCAAGGAAGTACCTATTGTAGATCGTACAGGCCGTTTTGTTAAAGAAATTACAGATTACGCTGGCCGTTTTGTCAAGCCTGAATATTACTCCGAAGAAGAGCAGAATGATCCTGAGTTCAGGGCTACTGACGTGTTGATCGCGATCAGGCTCAAAGAAGAAGGAAAAGCATTCAAAGTGGAGAAGTACGAGCACCCTTATCCGCATTGCTGGCGGACTGACAAACCCGTGCTCTACTACCCGCTCGATAGCTGGTTCATCCGTACAACGGCATTGAAAGACCGTTTGGTTGAACTCAATAAAACGATCAACTGGAAACCTGAAAGCACCGGTACCGGCCGCTTCGGTAACTGGCTAGAAAACCTGGTTGACTGGAACCTGTCGCGCTCCCGGTACTGGGGTACTCCCCTGCCGATCTGGCGGAACGATTACGGCGATGAAGTGTGTGTGGGATCAGTAGCAGAGTTGAAAGATCTGCTGGAAGAAGCGGCTATTTCAGGCCATTTAACCAAAGAACAAGCGTGGCATAACTCCGAATACCTGCTGAAACTGGAAAACGGCGAGGCTGATTTACACAGACCGTATGTGGACAATGTGGTACTGGTTTCGAAGCAAGGCCACGTCATGCACCGCGAGCCGGATCTGATTGATGTTTGGTTTGATTCAGGCGCGATGCCTTATGCGCAGTGGCATTATCCCTTTGACAATCAGGAGATATTCGACAAGAGCTATCCTGCCGACTTTATCTCAGAAGGTGTGGACCAGACACGCGGCTGGTTCTTTACCCTGCACGCGATTGCTGTAATGCTCTTCGATTCTGTTGCATTCAAGAATGTAGTTTCGACTGGTTTGGTTTTGGACAAAAATGGAAATAAAATGTCCAAGCGCCTCGGAAATGCAGTTGATCCATTCTCGACGCTGGCTCAATATGGTCCTGACGCGACGCGCTGGTACATGATCACCAATGCAGAACCCTGGGATAACCTGAAATTCAATATCGATGGAATTGGCGAAGTACAGCGGAAATTCTTCGGAACGTTGGTCAATACCTACAACTTCTTTGCATTGTACGCCAACCTGGACGGATACGAGTTCCACGAGGCTAATTCTGTTCCGATTGAGAAAAGAACGGAGCTAGACCGCTGGATTTTATCCAAACTGAATACGCTGATCAAAGAAGTAGGCGCGCAGTTTGATGATTATAACCCGACAAAAGCGGGGCGTCTGGTGCAGGATTTTGTAACAGATCAGCTGTCCAACTGGTATATCCGTCTAAACCGTCGCCGCTTCTGGAACCCATCGCAGGAGCAGGGAACGGGACTGACCGACGACAAGCTGGCTGCGTACGAAACTTTGCAGCATTGTTTGGTCACTGTTTCGCAGTTAATGTCACCAATTGCCCCATTCTTCGGAGAATGGTTATACAAAAGCCTGACGGACGGAGACCGCGAACTTGCAGTGCAGCACGATTCTGCTTACAAGTATGATTCAGTTCACCTGACTTACTGGCCAAAAATCGAAGCTGAGTATGTGGATACCGACCTGGAAGAATCAATGGAGCTTGCGCAGCGGATCAGCTCACTGGTGCATTCCATCCGGAAAGGACATAAGCTGAAAGTTCGTCAGCCGCTTTCGAAAATACTGATCCCGGTTTTGAGTGAAAAGACAAAGAGCCAGATTGAGCAGGTATCGGGCATTATCCTCACGGAAGTGAATGTAAAAACCATCGAGTTTGTGCATGACGACAGCGGTATCCTCAAAAAGAAGATCAAGCCAAACTTTAAAACACTTGGTCCCAAATTCGGGCCAAAAATGAAGGAAGTAGCTGCGGCGATTTCGGCGATGAACGAGACAGAGATCAAGACTATCGAGAGCAACTCCGGCATTACGCTACAAGGCGCAAGCGGCCCGCTCGACATTGCATTGACTGACGTTGAAATTATAGCAGAAGATGTGCCGGGCTGGCTGGTAGCGAGCGAAGGCGGCCTCACGGTTGCACTGGATATTACCGTAACCGATGAACTTCGTTTGGAAGGTATCGCGCGGGATTTCGTAAACCGTGTTCAAAACCTGCGCAAAGACAGCGGTTTTGAAGTCACTGACAAGATCCGCATTACATTGCAAAACAACGATGCATTGCTGGCAAGCGCGGTAACTGCTAATAAGGAATACATTTGCCAGGAAGTACAGGCACTCGACCTGAATTTGGTTGGAGACCTGAACGGAGAAGCCAGCGAGATTGAAATGGATGAATTCCTGCTGAAGGTCAAGATTGAAGTTGCTTCGTGAATGTAGTAATAAGATCAGTTTAATACAAAAAGTAAGGCTATCGATGGCAGCATCGATAGCCTTACTTTTTAACCAACTATTCCCAACCGCCGCCTAGCGAGCGGTACAGCTCGATCAATGCAAGAAATTGCTCTTTTTGAACATTGATAAGGTTCAATTCGGCTTCCAGCGCACTTCTTTGCGCTGTGATCACTTCCAGGTAAGATGCATATCCGGTCTGGAAGAGATCTTTTGAAGTGACAATGGATTGTTGCAGCACCTCCACCTCCTGTCGCTTCAGATCACTGATTTTTCTCGTATTCTCTATCTTTTTCAAGCTGGTACTTACTTCCTGAAAACCCGTTAACACCGACTTATTATAAGCCAGCAAGGCTTCCCTGCTCGCAGCTTCTGCCCTTCTTTGTCCGGCTTTCAATGCCTTTCTGTTAACCAGCGGTGCAGCCAGTCCGCCCAAGGCGCTGTAAGCCAGCGAACCCGGGGAGAACAGCAAATTGCTCTTGAATGAACTGAAACCCAGGAATGCGGTAATATTCAGTGAGGGTAAAAAAGCCAGCTGGGCGGCTTGCTGCTCTGAATAGTTGGCGAGCAGGTCGAGTTGTGCCTGCTGAATATCCGGCCTTCTTCTCAGCATTGTAGCAGGGATACCCGCGCTGATCGTTGCAGGAAAAGCCTGATCCAGCGCATTGCCACGCACAATCGGTTGCGGAAAGCGACCGAGCAGCAGGTTCAGATTGTTTTCTTCCTGTATGATCTTCTGCTGCACTTCAAATTCGAGACTTTGTGTATTCAGAAGCTGTGCCGTAAGCTGACGTACCCCCAGCTCATTGGCCCGGCCGGCTTCTTTCTGGATCTTCACCGTTTCCACCGCAGTTTGTTGCAGGTTGATGTTTTTACGGATAATATCCAGCTCGGTATCGAGTGCAACGAGCTCATAGTAGGAGCTCGCGATTTGGGCTATTAAGCCTGTAACAATAGCGTGGCGCGCCTTTTCTGTGGAAAGCAGCCTGTGGTATGCAGCCTTTTTCTGAGCGCGCAATTTACCCCAGATATCAATTTCCCAGGAACTGCGCAGTCCCACAAAGTAGTCAGGCAGGAAAGGCAATGGGATTTTACGGTCTGCATCGATGTTCCCCGAGAAATTGGTATCATAGTTACCGACTCCGTCCATCGTATAATCACCGAACTTCCGCCCGCCGCCCGTCACTTCTGCCGAAACGGAAGGGAGTAATGCACCCTGGGCGATCAGGATATTGGTACGCACCATTTCAATGCGCTGAGATGCCATCTGCAGATCCAGGTTGCCCTGCAATGCAGTATCGATCAATGCGATCAGATGCTGGTCTTTGAAAAAGGATTTCCATTGAATAGCCGCAATGCCGGTAGAATCCGTCTGGTCGGCAAAGTGCTGCGGCGTGCCGATTTTGGCTGCCTGCTCTACGGGTTTGGTGAGCTTGCATCCTGATAATATCAATAGTGTGCTGACTATCAGCAACACGGAATGTAGCCTATGGGAGGTTTTCATTAATATTTTGTAAAATGTATGAAAAGGCAGCCAGCGTAATGCCGGCTGCCGACGTCTGTTTTTCGTTAGCCAAGAACCGGCTCCTCGTGGTCTGAACTTACCTTTTTAGTCTTTTTGGGCTTGACCATGCTTGCAAAGAGCACGTACAATCCGGGGATAATAATGACCCCGAACACCGTACCGATGAGCATACCACCTGCTGCGGCAGTACCAATGGAACGGTTACCGATGGCCCCTGCACCTGATGCTACCACGAGCGGGATCAAACCGGCTACAAATGCAAATGAGGTCATCAGGATGGGACGAAGCCTTTCGGTGGCGCCTTCGAGTACTGCGTCGATCACGGAGCGCCCTTCTTTTTGCCTGATAATCGCGTACTCAACGATCAGAATCGCGTTTTTACCTAGGAGACCGATCAGCATGACGAGCGAAACCTGCGCGTAAATGTTGTTTTCCAATCCCATCAACTTCAAAGCCAGGAATGCACCGAAAACGCCCGTAGGCAATGAAAGTATTACAGGCAATGGAAGCAGGAAGCTTTCGTACTGGGCAGCCAGCAGCAGGTAAACGAAGATCAGACAGATACCGAAAATGTAAATCGCCTGATTCCCGGAAAGGATTTCTTCACGCGTCATACCCGACCAATCGTATGTAAATCCTTTCGGCAGGCTGGTTGCTGCTACTCTTTCCACGGCTTTGATCGCATCGCCGCTACTGTATCCCGGCGCTGCGTCTCCATTGATCATCGCCGAAGTGTACATATTGTAGCGCGTCAGGAGCTCAGGTCCGTAAACTCTTTCCAGGCGGATGAATGTCGAGAACGGTACCATTTCTCCCCGGTTGTTCTTGACGTATAGTTTCAGGATATCTTCCGGACTGCGACGGAAACTTGGATCGGCTTGCACCATCACCTTGTACATTTGACCAAAACGAATGAA
Organism: Dyadobacter sp. HNCC25DJ183; assembly: GCF_056895175.1. Taxonomy (NCBI): domain Bacteria; kingdom Pseudomonadati; phylum Bacteroidota; class Cytophagia; order Cytophagales; family Spirosomataceae; genus Dyadobacter; species Dyadobacter sp. HNCC25DJ183. The sequence continues at coordinate 34,278 of NZ_JBXHAP010000006.1, read as the reverse complement.
GTTGGAGGCATAAAGGCTTCCTATCAGCGTCTGCAGTGTGCTCATCGCCTTATCCACAGACACTCCCTTTTTAGAGGCAATATCTGCATCCACGTGGATCATATATTGAGGAAAGCTTGCATCAAAGCTGCTGAATGCACTGGCGATCTCGGGCGCGGCCATCAAATCCTTCACAAACTGGTTGGTTATCTCAGCTGTTTTTTGAAGGTCGTCGCTTCCCGTACGATCCTGGACCCGCAGCTCAAATCCGCTTGAGTTACCAAAACCGGGAACGGTAGGCGGCGGGAAAAACTGAATGTCTGCATCCGTGATATGCTTTGTTTTCTGCTCCATTTGCGCGATAACCTCCTTAACGGAAGCTGTACGCTGGTCCCAGGGTTTCAGGTTGATCATCGCCATTCCGTAAGACGAACCTGCTGATTCCGTGATCAGACTGTATCCCGAAAGTGAAGACACAGATTCTACGGGTTCAAGCGACTGTGCTACTTTTTGAATTTCATCCAAAACAGCCTCGGTACGCTCCACAGTAGCCGCCACCGGTGTGGTTACATTCACGTTAATCACACCCTGATCTTCTGTCGGGATAAAGCCGGTCGGCAGTATTGTATTGATTCCGTAGGTACCGATGCAAAATGCAAGCAGCAGCCCGATCGTGATCATTCTTCTGCCTACAATTACCGAAAGCAGGTTACGGTACTTGTTTGAAATGCCATTATAACCGTTGTTGAAACCACGGAAGAAGCGGTCAAGAAGCGTGTTCTTCGAAGGCTGACCGTGCGTGTTTTTCAGCATCAATGCACAAAGTGCCGGAGTAAGCGTCAATGCGTTTATACCCGATATCACAATGGAAATAGCCAGCGTAATGGAGAACTGCCGGTAAAATATGCCGACAGGACCTGACATAAATGCAACAGGGACAAACACCGCAGACATTACCAGTGTAATCGCGATGATAGCGCCGCTCATTTCTTTCATGGATTCAATCGTCGCCTCGCGTGCATCCAGATGCTTTTCAGCCATTTTTGCATGCACTGCCTCGACGACGACAATGGCATTATCTACCACAATACCGATTGCCAGTACCAATGCAAACAGCGTCAGCAAATTGATCGAAAACCCGAACAGCTGCATGAAAGCGAAGGTACCTACCAGTGCAACAGGCACTGCCAATGCAGGAATGATAGTCGATCTGAAATCCTGTAAAAACAGGTATACGATGATGATTACGAGGATAAATGCCTCGATCAGTGTGCGTACAACCTCGTGGATAGAAGCGTCGAGGAACCGCGAAACGTCGTACGAAACAAAGTAGTCCATTCCCGGCGGGAAAGTGGTCGTTTTCAGCTCGGCAACCTTGTCTTTAATGTTCTGGATTACCTCCTGCGCATTGGAGCCGGGCCGCTGCTTGATCATAATCGAAGCAGACGGTTTTCCATTGGATTTGGAGGCCATATCATATTCCAGCGTACCAAATTCAATGTCGGCGACATCCTTCAATTTCAGCATCGAACCGTCCGGATTTGACCTCAGTACAATATTCTCGTACTGCTCAGGTTCGAAAAGTTTCCCGGTATATTTTAAAACATACTGTAAAACCTGCTGCTCACGACCCGACGCTACACCGGTTTTCCCGGGAGCGGCAACTACGTTCTGGTCGCGGATCGCCTGTACGACTTCATCGGCAGACACATTGTAGCTGTTCATCCTGTCGGGTTTGAGCCAAACGCGCATCGAATAATCCTTGCTGCCCATAATCTGAGCACGGCCCACACCGTCAATCCTTTTCAGCTCTTTAAGAATGTTTATATCCGCGAAGTTGTACACGAAATCCTCTGCAATGGATGTATCTGAACTCATAATGTCCAGGTACATCAGCATACTGTTCACCTCTTTCTCCGTAGTCACACCGGCCTTGATTACTTCTTCGGGAAGCTCGTCAATAACAGTTTGTACCCGGTTCTGAACGTTTACAGCAGCGAGGTCGGGATCTACTCCCACATTAAATGAAATGGTAATGGTGGTAACACCGTCGTTACCGGATACACTGGTCATGTAAGTCATGCCAGGCACACCGTTGATCGCTTTTTCGAGCGGTACTGCTACTGCATCCACGCAAACCTCGGAGTTAGCACCGGTGTAAGTCGCAGTTACCACCACCGAAGGCGGCACAATATCTGGAAACTGCGAAACAGGGAGGCTTGTAAATGCTAAAAGCCCGAGAAGGGTTATAAAAATGGAGATAACCAGTGACAGCACTGGTCTCTCTATGAATTTTTGAAACATGATTGTTAATTCAGGTGAAACAAATAGATCCTACCGGGCTGTAAGCTCGATCTTGCTTGCCCCTGTTTTGAGGCTGTCCATTGTAATGGTTTTCGGATTGATCGTCGCTCCGTCCTTCAATCCCTGAAGTCCTTCGCACACAATCGTTTCACCTGATTCCAGTCCTGACTTTACAACATAATAGCCTGCGAGCCTTGATTTCGGCACGAAGCTTCGCGTCTTGATTTTATTGTCTTTCCCCAGAACATAGACAAAGTTCTTATCCTGAATTTCAAATGCCGCTTTCTGAGGGATCAGGATTGCATTCTCAACCGTGTTAGTGAGCCTGATGGTACCTGTCGAACCGTGCTTCAAAAGCTTGTCGGGGTTTGAAAAACGCGCGCGGAACGCAATGGAGCCTGTACCTTCATCAAAGGCACCTTCCATTGTTTCAATAGTCCCTTTGTGTTTGAAGAAAGATCCGTCGGCAAGTTCGAGCTCAACGATCGCGCCTTTGTTGGTAGCGCCTCTTGCACGCACATATTCGAGGTATTCGTTTTCAGATACATTGAAATAGGCGAAAACAGCCTTTGTGTCCGATAACGTGGTCAAAAGTGTCCCTTCGTCGATCAGGCTGCCCATTTTATGCGGTATCCTATCAATAATCCCGTCGAAAGGCGCTTTAATCTCGGTCCTGGCCAGCTGGATTGATGCATTGGATTTTTCGGAACGCGCCTCTTCAATCCGGGCATGTGCAGCAGCCAGCTTGGCTTCTGCCACTTCCATTTCAGATTTAGCGACTACGTTTTTATCCACCAATACCTTAACCCGCTTCATTTCCAGCTCAGCGCCTTTTGCTTCTGCGATGGCGCTCTGCAGATTCGCTTTTGCCTTAGCCAGCTGGGCTTCATATTCTTCATTGTTGATCCGGAAAAGTATCTGTCCTTTTCTCACTTCCTTGCCTTCGTCAACATATACTTCTTCCAGGTATCCCTTTACGCGGGCATATATCTCAACGTTTCTGACTGCGTGTATATCACCGACGTATTCGCGGTGCAGGTCTGTTTTCTGTGGTTTCAGTTCGGTTACCGGAATGGTCCGAACGCTGTCGCTCATTCCCGAAGTGGTTTCACTTTTCGATGCACAGCCAAATGCAAATGCGCTGATAAACAGGAAAAGCGGCCATTTTAAATTTTTCATGAGAGTAGTTGAAATGGTGGTAATGTGGTTGGGGTGAATAGAAATAGCCAGGCGCCCGGCAGGGCACATAGTAAATGATCACAGGACCAGGCGGCCGGAAGCCACGCGGTGATCCTGTCCGTTGTGTATCAAACGGAAATTATAGGGAGCTGAAAAGAGACGTCAGAACGGGCAGAGACGGTGAAGAAAACCGTAGTAGCCAGGTAGCACAAGGGTACCTTTGGCAATGGAAGGCAATGTAACAGACTCCCGGACAACCTTGGAGATCTGGGTAATGTGATATTCGAGGGTAGCCTGCTGGGCAACAATCGTAATGAACCTGTAAGTAGAATGCCGGTGGCGTAACAGGTCCGCTAAACTCTCTTTCCATTCAAACTCATCAGCCCTGACAATTGCCTGATTTTTGGGCAAAGTATCGTCCTCAATGACGAAGTTATCGTCTTCTTCGGCCGATAAACCGATATGAATGGAGAAGTTGCTGGTACCAAGTTCCAGTTTGCACACCGAGCCCGATTGTTCCGCCAGTACAGGAGAAACAAGGAAGTGCGCAAGGCAGAAAAACAATACAAAAGCTCTTTTTATCATGATGCTGATTGTAATCAGTACATTAAAAAATTCATACTTTTATAATGAATTCAAGATTAATTGGAACAATGAATACGGAATGTTAATATCAGTACGTAATAGGTCAAATGTAACAATTCAAATGTAGAAACCAAATTTTCATCCTTGTTAATGAGTGTTAACAAATTTGTTTTAGAATAAAAAGTATGTTAAAACTGGTTTTCTCCAAAATTTTCATCAACTTTTCATGATTCCACAAAATTTCTTATCCAAGTTCCAAAAGTGCCTGAACAAGCCTGTGCAATGGTGTCCGGACGTTGAAAATAATGCCGTTTTATGGATGTGAGGCCAATCAGGATCGGGCGTTTTGTGCTTACCAAACTGACTGCTGCGGATAGTGAAAAGTACTACCTGCTCAGCAACAATGACGCGGTGATGAAGTTTGTGACAGGTTATGCGCTCAATCGCATTCAGTCGGATGAAATGCTCCGGACGATTGTCGGCGAATACGGGCCCGACACCTACCTGGGCAGGTACCTGATTGAAATACCCGAGTCGGCCGAGCTCATCGGAGTAGCGAAGCTGGACAAAAGCGGACCTGATATTGAGATCGGTTACCGGATACGATTTGAACATTGGGGCAAAGGAATTGCGACTGAAATTGCCTCTGGCCTGATCCATTTTGCAAAAAACCACCTCCACGCAGCCAATGTGATCGCATTCGTAAATGTAGACAATGCGGCTTCTGTTCGCGTTCTGGAAAAAGCAGGAATGAAAAACGTGGAAACCATAGAGGATATCGACGAGGTCAAATACAAATTCATTTATATACCCCGGAAAAATAATGTACTGAAAAGAGTACTTTATCTGCTGCTCGCGCTGCTCGTGATCGCATTGATTGCCGCTTTCGCGGTTGGCTGGGTGGATTAACTAACACGCATTAAAAAGAATGAACCACACAGATCCCCGCATCGACGCCTACATCGTCAAGTCTGCGCCTTTTGCAATCCCGATACTGGAATACCTGCGCAGCATTGTGCACGCGGCTTGCCCGGATGTAAAAGAAACCATGAAATGGAGCTTCCCCCATTTCGAATACAATGGGAGCATATTGTGCAGTATGGCTTCCTTTAAACAGCATTGCGCATTCAGCTTCTGGCTCGCCACCCGCCTGTCCGATCCGAACGGATTACTTGCCTCTGATACTGAAAAAACTTCAATGGGACATCTCGGTCGCATTACCAGCCTGGAAAGCTTGCCTGCGGAAGCGCATTTGACCGGGTTTGTTACAGAAGCAATGGAGCTGATTGACAAAGGTGTCAAGATCAAAAATGCCGGCGGAGTAGTGAAAGAGAAAAAGGAGCTGGTGATACCTGACTACCTGCTGGAAGCTTTGGAAGAAAACCCCCAGGCAAAAACTTACTTCAATGCATTCAGCCAGTCCGGCAAAAAGGAATATGTGATGTGGCTGGAAGAGGCAAAAACAGAAACGACGCGCATGAAGCGCGTCGAAACTGCTATTGAGTGGATAGGGGAAGGTAAATCAAGAAATTGGAAATACGAGCGCAAATAGCTAGAACTTACCATTAGCATCAGCCAGTACATACCTGAAAGTATAGTAACTGGACTCTTCTGTCGGTACTTCTTCCGGCGCCCCTTTATAGTAGCTGATAATCTCGATTTTGGCATACTTACCCTCAGCCGTTTTCAGCAGGATCGTCCTCCCGACAATCGGCAGGATCGCGTGCACGCCCATATCGTATTTGTACCACGAATTACCGCTGCCGCCGTGTATTGCATATCCCGCCTCACTGTCGGACTTGTAACCTTCTTTGGGTGCCTCGGTCAATGACGTAAATGGTTTTTCCACCACCATTGCGCCGCCTTCTCCCGGGCCGCTGGTTCCTCCGTTAATGGCGATGGTCGTTTTGCTGAAAGCAATGTCCCAGTTCCTGGTTTTGGCTTCGCTCGCGGGCACATCTTTTCCGCTCGCAAAGCTGAAATAAACGTAAGGCTTAGCATTTGCGTCAAGGTCTTTGACCACCACTATTGCTGCTGCATTACCTGCAACAATGGGCTCTGCCGGCTTTGTTACCTTCATCTGGAATACGGAAACAAGAATGGATATTGATATTAAAAGCATTTTCATAGCTAACGATTTGAATTGATTAAGCTCCCTTTTTAACCAGCTTGTATTCCAGCTTCGGTTTTCCGCGCACACCGCCATCGTTTGGATGGAAGTTCACAAACCGGAGTTTGTAGATATTTCCTGCCGGGTCTTTGATCAGGTAAAAACGATCTGTTTTCACGCCCTCAGGCCCGCCGGAAGTTACCCGCCATTTGGAACCGATCGCGTCAGCATCTTTGGAAAAGGTAATTCCCGCGAGGTTACTTTCGGCAAATGCATCGTAGGTCGCAGTGGCAGTGAGTACCTCGGCAGCTTCTACGTTCGCATGTTTGTTTGTGAAAACCAGGTCTGAAAATCCATAGGGAATCAGGCCGGTGCCGAAATTGGTATAGTACATGCTATATCCCCATCGTAAATCCCACTTATCTTTCGCGGGCTCGACTTCGACCGCAGCGCCTTTTCCAAGAGATACATATTCGAAGTTGGAAGTCGCGTCCTTGTTTACATCAATCGTTTTAAATGTGGTCTCATTCAATTTGGCATATTGGACAGAATAGCCCGTTCCTTTTCGTACAATGCGGATTTTGTAGAGTTGGTCAGCGGGAAGTACGTTCGCAGTACCGCCTTTTCGGTTGAGGATGTACACTTTATTGTCCGCATCAGTAGCTGAAATTTCTTTGATTACAGTTTTGGTCAAATCGCCTTTGGCATCGTCAACCAGCGTTAGCTTGCCCTTTCCCTGACCAACTGCCAGCGAATCCGCAACAAAATCACCGGCTGTAACTGCATTGATATCCGATTTGTTAACCATTAATGCAGAAGCGCCATTTGTTCCATTGATGATCACGCGGAAATCAGTGCCGCTGTAAAAACCAAGATCCCAGCTGTCGCGCAGCACCGCGGTTTGGGTATTGCTGCTCAGATCGAGGAATACAGCATTAGCCGCGCTGCTTCCCGGTTCATCGTCGGCAATCCCGTTGAGCTGAATACTGGTACCTTCGGAAACAATTGCCTTGAAGCTAAGTTTGAGATCGGTAGCAGTGCCTGCCAATGCAGGTGCTCCTACTGAGGTGATCCTGAATGCAATATGCTCATCACCGTCCAGCAGAATGCCCGCTTTTTTGGTCACTTTAAAAGATACCGCAGACTGCCCGGCAGGTACCGACAGGGAAATTGCATTGTTGACTTCGGCCGGAGTGGTCGTAAATTCATTACCATACGTAAGCTGTGTGGGCGTAACTGAAACTGTGACCGGCGTAACTACGTCCACGGCACGCGAAAGCGTGATCCTGATCTCGGTCTCCTCTCCTTCAAACCCTTTTTCAGCACTTTCAAAACCGGCTACATTATCAGGAAGTGGCGGCTCGTCATCATTACATGCATTAAAGCTTCCCAGAAAGGCGATCAGCAACAGGGACTTAACTATTTTCTTCATTTTGGTTGGAGTTATGTAAAAGGGTATATGTTAATTTTTTGACCACTGAAAATTCAATCCGAGAAACCACGAGCGTCCATAAGACATAGGCACTGCCCCGCCGGTGCTATGCGCGTTGCCCGTATCTGTTGAGGTATTGTTGAGTGTGGTTACCCCGAGCAGGTTTTTCACGCCTCCGAGCAGGTTCACGTATTTGCCGAAAGCTTTGTTGATAGTAATGTCCGCCATGTGATAGCCTGCCGTTTCAGCCAGGTTGACGCTGATCAAATCAGCTGACTCGTAGTTGGGGAGCTTGCCGGTGTACTTGTAAAAAAGGTTGATCCCCGCACGGATTTTGGTAAAAGTGTACAGCAGGTTCGCATTGATTTCAGGCGACCATTCAAACTGCGGCAGTTCACCGTAAAGCTCCGGATCGGCAGAAAACTGGTTGTATCTTCCCACATAACTCGCTCCGATACTTGCCTGAATGTGTTTGGTAAATAGTTTATTGTCAATCGTAAAGCCGGTGGTTTTAAACAGATGGATGTTGAGATAAGTGGTCTTGCTGGCATCCTTCGGGTCAGTGGCAAAGCCAATCTGGTCGTGAAAAATGTTGTAAAAACCGCCTATTGTTGACGTTACGCGGAGATGCGCTTTGCTAGCAGCCTGCCAGACCAGAAATGAATTGAAGCTGTCAGAGTATTCCGCTTTGAGATTCGTATTTCCAAAAATTTGATGGGATGCATCTACAAAATCAAAATACAGCTCACGCAGTGCAGGAGAACGGAAGCCGCGGGCGTAGCCGAAACGGTAATCGAGGTTTTTTGAGATTGTCAACTTTCCATTCAGCGAAGGAATAACCGGCGGCGCGTCGTAAACAGAATTTTTAAGAAAGCGCAATCCGGGCGTAAGCCGGAGTACCTCTCCTATCTTCACCTCGGGGGCTATAAACAAAGCATATTCTCCGATAGTCGGGGAACCTGAAATCCTCGCGCCGGAACTTGCGTTGTTTGAGAAATCAACCCCGGCGAGCACCGAAAATCCGTCGGATACTTTATAAAAAGCAGTTCCACGGAAGAATGTGGTCGTGAATACAGACTTATCCTGAGCGCCTGCGTCAAGCGACAAAGTGCGCCGGTCATTTGCATCGACGTTGGTAGTGAGCGTCCTGCGGGAGTAGTCGGTGTAAGACACCACCGCATTGAGGTTGAGCTTTTCACTTACCTTATATTCGGATTGTACCTGATGAAACCAGCGTTTGCTGATATAATCCTTGTCAACAGCCGTTAATTCGACATTTCGTCTGCCGAAATACCGGATTGTCTCGTCCGTTCCATTGAACCGGTACCAAACATTCCATTTGCTGCCCTGGTACCTGCTCCCTGCCGTATAAAGCATCTGCTCCTTGGGCATCCATTCTTTTTCACGCCCGACTGCATTCCCCTGCCAACCGCCGAAATTATTCCGCGTCACATTGCCTGAAAATTGCAGGTTCTGGTTCTGCCAGGTCAGTACAAGACTTTGATTGTGAGTACCTTTCTCCGTAAGCGGATCGTATTCTTTGCCGGCTGTTTCTTCCTGCAAACGCGCACTTACGATCATATTGGAACCGGAGTGTTGCTTTTTGGTAATCAGGTTGATAACCCCGGCGAGCGCATCGGTACCGTACATGACCGACATCGGCCCTTCGACGATCTCTATACGTTCGATGCTGTTGATATCAATCTGCCCCAGACTTTCCCGTGTACTGCCCCGGTCCACCATCGGGATCCCGTCGAGCAGGATCTTCACATTTTGTCCGGACATGCCCATTAACTGAATATCGCTGGTGCCGAGGGTAAGGTCATTTGAAAACCGGATTCCCAGCTCCGTATTCAGAACAGCCTGCAAGCTGGTAGCCCCGCGCATTCTGATCCGCTCGCTGTTAATGGTACGAACCTGATAAACCGAGTTTCTGAGTGATTGGGGTTCAGACTGACCTGTTACGACCATTTCCATTAATGCAAGCGGGCTTTCTGCTACTTGTATGTCGGAGAGCTGAATGGTCTTACCCGCTTCAATCTGCACTTTGATCGCTCTTTCCGCTTTTCCAATGCTTTTTACCACAAGCTGGTAGCTGCCTGCCGGCGCCTTCAAACTGAAAAAACCTGTACTGTCTGACTGGGTACCATAGCTGGTCTCTTTCAGAAACAGGCTTACAGATGAAGCCGGAAGCCCGTCTTTTAAGATCAGTTTGCCCTCGATCACGCCATTTCCCACCTGCGCCCAGGTATAGGCGATGCTGACCAGCAAGCACAAGACAGTAAAGATTGATCTCATCGGAGCTTATTTAGACTAATTATTAATACAAATAAAATGTATTATTTAGACTAAATACAATTAATGAGAAAAATAATTACGCGGGCGCATTTACAGCTCCTGAAATGAAGCTTACATTTTAGAGAAGTTGCTTTATCTGGCGACTGCCTGCAATGTGACGGTAACGATATCTTTTAGCTTCCAGTCCTTTTCACCGATTTTGTAGTCGAGCCGGTTCACCTCGAATGTGCTGGTAAGATTGTAGCTACCGTCGGCATTCTTTTTTGCGTCAAACGGGAGGGTAACTGTTTTGGAAACATCGCGGATTGTGAGGGTACCGGTAGCCTGATAGCCGCCCTCCTTTTTACCGACGCGGGACGATTTGAAATGGATATCTGGATACTTTTCAACATGAAAATACTTCTCGCTTTTCATATCCTTGTCGCGCGAATTATTCTTTGTATCAAAGGTGCTGGCTGCAATCTTAATGTCAAATGCGGCATTCTCCGGGCTTTTATCATTGAAAACTGCTGTTCCTGTCGGAGCGGCGAAATTCCCGTTGCAGGTACCAAGTATGTACCTGACACTGAATTTTGTGCTTCCGGATACAATTCTGGAAGGCTGCGCATGCAGATTGGTGAACAATGCAGTAAGTAATAAAACAAGTGACCAGATCTTCAAAGCGCGCATGATACAGACAGGTTTAAGGCATTATAATTCTTGCAGAAGCGATTCCCCGAAAGAGAGGTCACCGGAAGTCCATTGCCATTTTTCATGCATACGCAATTTTCCGTTCGGCAGTTGCTCGGGGGTTGATTTGCAAATCCCTGTTGTAATCTCGCCTTTATCATTTACCTGGTGGTAGCGCATATCCAGGTGACCGGCTTCGTCCACCAATGCGATCAGGTGCCCGCTGATAATTCTGCCGCCTGCGTACGTGGAAGTAACAATGTTGCCGGTTTGCTTGTAAACAAACTGCATACTCAGATCCACCTCGCCGTTTTCAGTATTGGAAAGTGGGATAAAAACCCTGTTATCGTAATTGATCATAAAAAAGGAAGCTGTCTTACCGCGGCTCAATATAGCGATAAAGACAGCTTTAAGGCAAAAGATGCGCGCTCAGATCACAGAAGTAATCCACCACACATTTCCGCACGGATCTGTTACGCCGCAGCTTCTTCCATAATCCTGATCTGCGGGTTCCATCATGCTCGTTGCACCCGATTCAAGCGCTTTCCGGTACGTATCATCCGCATTTTCAACGTACACAAACAAGTTAGCCGGCTGGGCAGGCCACTCACCGCGACTGTCGCAAAACATAATGGTACTCTCTCCTATCCGCACTTCGGCATGCTTGATCAGAGCTGGCTCGTCTTCCTGAAAATGGGTAGACACAATTTCGCCACCTAAAACCTGGGTGACAAAATCTTTGAAACGAATGGCTTTGTCCAGCATTAGATAAGGCATCACTGCCTGGTGGCCGTTTGGAATTTTTACAGTGCTCATGATTATTGGTTTATGTTTAGGACAAAACTAGGTCAGTACCAAAACAGGAAATTGGAAAAACACGACATCAAGCGTCGCGGTACTCTGTCGCTTCTGAATTTCCCGAAAAATAGCTGCCCGGATGCTCTCCCGAAAATGCTTTGAACTCGTGAATGAAATGCGACTGATCATAATAGCCGGCTTCGTAGGCAATTTCGGTCAGAGATTTGCTCTTGTCGCCATATGCATTCATCGCGGTATGAAAGCGTACAATACGCGAAAAAAGCTTCGGGCTGAAACCTGAAAATGTCTTGAACTTACGTTCAAGCTGCCTCGTCGACAAACTGTTTTGTGCCGCAAGCCCGGCCACGCTGGTAAGCCCGTTATTTTGGATTACCTGGTTGATCATCGCGAATGCAGCAGGTTCCGGTTGTGCGCTTTTAAGCAAACACCTCCTCAGGAACCGGCACATAATAGCAACCCTTACCTGGTTGTTTTCCGCAAGCATCATTTGTTCTTCCAGCTCCTCCCCCTTTTTACCCAGCAGCGCTCGCAGGTCAGGCATTTCATTGACCAGCTCGCAGGCCGGGATTTTGAATAAACCCTGCAATGCATATGGAAACAGGTACACTCCGAATATTCCGAAACTTTCGCCTATACGAAACCTGCGGAACTGCGAGGAAGGCCCGCTTAACCCGGATGTGAAAGAAAGCGCCGCCTCGCCGGACTGACTTATTTCGTCGAACCTGCCCTTGTAATGAAAGATCAGCTCGGCACAGCCATCGGCCATTGTTTTATGAAAATACGGCTTGCAGGCACTCACTTCATGTTCCAATACCCAGAAACACCTGATATAGGCGGCCAGGTCGGGAGGGGGTAAAATGGTATAGTAACGCATGGAAGCCGGGCCTTTGATCTTATTAGTCTATAAATTCTATATAGAATAAAGAATATGATTATTAAATGAATCGAAATTTATATTTTTGAATTCTCTTTAATACATTTGACCGGGCGTAAGATAAGGTAAAATGTATCGGCAAGGCCGCTGAAAACGTTGAGTTTACAGTATTATAGTCTAATTGATTACCTATTTACTCAGTTTCTGTATGAAATTAGTGCCAATAGAAAAGCGTAGTGGGTTAACACGCGAGGAATTTATCGAAAATTACCTGAAACCAAGCAAGCCGGTGGTTTTTACGGATTTGGCAAAAGATTGGCCGGCAGTTCAGAAATGGACATTTGAGTGGTTGAGAGAGAATCACGGTAATCTGGATGTTCCCCTGGTTGACAACCATCTTCACGATGCAGATAAATATTTCCAGATTGCGAAAACAATGAAGTTTGGCGAGTATCTCTCGTTGATCGAGAAAGGGCCGACTGACCTTCGTATTTTCCTTTTTGATATTTTTAAAAAAATCCCTGAGCTGGCAAACGATATCCGTTTTCCGACGATCATGGACGGATTTTTAAAGTCCTACAAGTTTGTATTCTTCGGAGGTGAGGGATCCATTACCAGTCTGCATTACGATATGGACTGCTCCAATGTATTCCTGACGCAATTCCAGACGCGCAAGCAGCTAATTCTGTTTTCTCCCGAAGAAAGCCGCAGGTTATACCACCACCCATTTACAGTAATGAGCAAAGTGGATCCGCTTAATCCGGACTACGAGCGTTTTCCTGCATTGAAAGGCGCAGTGGGCCATGAAACTACATTGTACCACGGCGAAACGATCTTTATTCCTTCATTGTGGTGGCATTATATCCGTTATGTCGACGGTGGTTTCAGTCTTGCATTGAGAGCCAACAACTCCATTTTCACGGCTGTGAAAGGCGGCATGAACCTGGTTCGTCACACGTTTGTGGATAAAAGTATGACCAAGCTGCTGGGCCTTGAATGGCAGCACTGGAAAGAGAAAAAGGCTGTTGAAAACGCTGAAAGTGTTCTAAGACAAGCATAAGGCAGTTCCGGACGCATTTCAAAGAAACTAATCTATCTTTGAAATGCGTTATTTCCGGTACGGCCTAATATGCGTTATGAACTTCGAACTCACTTCCCAATACCAACCTACGGGTGATCAGCCCGACGCAATCGAACAACTTGTTCAAGGATTACAAGCTGGTGAACCAGCACAAACATTACTTGGGGTAACCGGCTCGGGCAAGACATTTACGGTTGCCAATGTAGTAGCCCGCGTCAACAAACCTACCCTGGTGCTCAGCCACAATAAAACCCTGGCAGCACAGCTTTACGGCGAATTCAAGCAGTTTTTCCCCAATAATGCAGTCGAGTACTTTATCAGTTATTACGACTACTACCAGCCGGAAGCTTTTATATCCACTACCAATACGTATATAGAAAAGGACCTGATGATCAATCAGGAAATCGAAAAGCTGCGGCTGCATACGGTTTCTTCATTGATGAGCGGTCGACGCGATGTTATTGTCGTGGCGTCGGTTTCTTGCATTTATGGTGCCGGTAACCCGCACGAATACAAGAAGAGCATTGTGAGTGCAAAGCTGGGCGATATTGTTAGCAGGAACCAGTTTTTGTTCAGACTGGTGGAAATCCTTTACAGCAGGACCGAACTGGAATTCAACCGGGGTAATTTCCGCGTCAAAGGCGATACTGTTGACGTTTATCCGGGGTATGCTGATTTTGCTTATCGCTTTATCTTTTTTGGAGATGAAATTGAGGAGATCCAGCGCATTGAGCCGGAAACAGGAAAAAAGATCTCGTCAGAAAAAGCAGTGGCCATATTTCCTGCCAACCTGTTTGTAACGGGCCGCGATGTACTTACGCAGTCGATTTCAGAAATACAGAATGATCTTGTGCAGCAAATTCAGTTCTTCACCAAAGAAGGCAGACTGGCAGAAGCGGAGCGCGTGAAGGAACGTACTGAATTTGATATGGAAATGATGCGCGAGCTGGGTTACTGCTCGGGTATCGAGAATTACTCGCGCTATTTCGACAGGCGACTGCCAGGCCAGCGGCCATTCTGCCTGCTTGATTATTTCCCTGACGATTTTTTAATGGTAGTGGACGAAAGCCACGTGACGATGCCGCAGATCCGCGCGATGTGGGGCGGCGACCGGTCCAGGAAAGAGGCTTTGGTAGAATACGGTTTCAGGCTTCCTTCTGCACTGGACAACCGGCCGCTTACATTCCAGGAGTTTGAAGATATGACACCGCAAACGATTTTCGTAAGTGCCACGCCGGCAGATTATGAGCTCAGGAAATCGGAAGGTGTAGTGGTGGAACAGATTATCCGCCCTACCGGACTACTGGATCCGGAAATCGAGGTCAGACCAAGTCTGAACCAGATCGATAATCTGCTCGAAGAAATTACTGAGCGGATCAAAATGGGCGATCGCGTTCTGGTGACCACGCTGACGAAAAGAATGGCCGAGGAGTTAAGCAAATACCTGGACCGCGTTGGTATCAAATGCCGGTACATCCACTCGGAGGTAAAAGCGCTGGACCGGGTTGAGATTTTGAGGGAGCTTCGGCTGGGTATATTTGATGTACTTGTGGGCGTAAACCTCTTGCGCGAAGGTCTGGATTTACCGGAAGTATCACTCGTAGCCATTATGGACGCGGATAAGGAAGGATTCCTGCGTGATACGCGCTCTATGATCCAGACGATCGGCCGCGCGGCGCGTAATGACCGCGGGAAGGTAATTATGTATGCTGATGTAATGACCGGGTCGATGCAGCTTGCGATCGATGAGACAAACCGTCGCCGCGCCATTCAGATGGAGTACAACTTTGAGAATGGCATTGTACCAAAAACGATCCTAAAATCGAAAGAAGCGATTATGGAGCAAACCTCGGTGGCTGATTCCAAAGTGCGGAAAGTGTACGTAGAACCGCAGGAAATTAGGATCGCAGCTGATCCGGTGGTACAGTATATGGGTAAAAACGATCTGCAAAAACTCATCGCAGAAACCCAGCGAAAAATGGAAGCTGCAGCCAAAGACATGGACTTCCTGGAAGCTGCCAGGCTGCGCGACGAGTTGTTACAGCTCAAAGAAAAGGTAAAAGAAGAACAATGAGAATGCTAGATTCTATTTAGCATTCTCCTCTTCAAACAACTCCAATACTTCCGCCCAGCTGTTTACCCGGCGATGTTTATCGATACCCGCATTATGTGATGCCGAGAAAAGGATCGGCGTTCCCTTGCAGAAGTCTAGGTTTTTCAAATGATCGTCGATCAGGTAATCAGTGTTGATCACGCTTTTATCACCGCAAAAAACAATGTTTCTCCAATGAATGGACGGAAAATGTTCACCCAGCCAATCGTGTTTTTCAAGAAGTGAATTCGGGAACTCCATCGCGGCAGATACGATGTAAATCTCATAGTTTTCCTGCAATTTCAGGATAGCCTCCTGAGCGCCCGCGATCACCGGAGCGTTACGGAAAAATCCAGGTTGGTACAGCAAACCCCAGGCAGCTACCGGATCGGGAAATGCCTGATCTTCGGGGATACCGAGCATTGCTTCCCGGCTTACTCTTACTCCAAAAGCCTTCTCGTAAGCGTTAATCCAATTAATTTCAATGTCAACGAGGACATTGTCCATATCTACTGCAATCGATTTCCTGTTCATTTATAAGCTATGTTTCTTGTCCAAAAGTACATAAGGTGCAGGTACTATTAAACAATTCTGCAACTCAGGTGATAAAATTGAGCGCCCGAACTTGCTACCATTCTGATCCGGGCGCTGCGATTTACATCCGGCTAATCTTTGTCATCCGGTAATACCTGCTCTGTTTTAAAGAATGGATCGTCCATCATTTTTGTCTCCTGATTGATTGCATTCGCAAAACCAAGCATATAGGCCATAGCCAGTCGGCGCAACCATTTTCTTGCGCTGCTAAAATATTTTCCCGCATTCATTCCCCAGATTTTATAAATGGATACTTACCGTTTCCAAAACTGAAAACGGCATAAATGTGTACGCGCTGGCGAGAATGCCAGGCGTAGCAACAGAACAATACAGATTGTTCAGGATCTGGAAAAAACCGGAACCGGCAGGTGGAGAATTCGGCAGTATAGCTGCGAGTTGATCTGCCGGAGTTTGTAGAGAATGGACAAAAAGATAACAGCAAGCAGCTTGTACCGCGTGTTTGTTGCTCTTGCAAATTGAAATAAGAAAGCTAAGCTAAACCTGTTTATTCCTGCTTTTACGGAAGCTCTAACAGAAGTAGCTGAGCGGAAAAGGCTGATGGTTATACCAGCAGTTTGCCGCGCTTCCGCTGTATATACCTGCTCTGTGCGGAAAGCACCGCTGTATGCTGCATCCCGAAAGAGGGAGCTCCCGGTAGATAAAACCACCAGAAAGAGCCACTTTAAAAGTGTTGGCCGCGTAGTTAATATGTTGAAAAGTGCCTGCATTATTTGGCCGCCATTCTGATCGCCCCGTCGAGGCGGATTACTTCTCCATTGAGCATTGGATTCTCAACGATTGATTTAGCTAGCAACGCATATTCCGATGGCCTTCCGAGACGGGATGGAAATGGAATCTGCTGTCCAAGCGAAAGCCTGGCTTCCTCCGGTAATCCGAGCATCAGAGGCGTTTCAAAAAGGCCCGGAGCAATCGCCATGACGCGAATCCCCGACCTGGCAAGATCACGTGCTACCGGCAATGTCATACTGACAATGCCGCCTTTACTTGCCGCATAAGCTACCTGCGCCATTTGTCCATCATAAGCCGCAACAGACGCTGTATTGATAATAACGCCGCGTTCGCCTTCTTCATTCGGCTCATTTTTCTCCATAACAAATGCAGCCAGGCGCATCACATTGAAGGTACCAATGAGGTTGGTGCGAATTGTTTTTTCAAAAATTTCCAGGGAATGCGGTCCGTAAACACCGTCATTTTTGCCGACGATCTTTCGGGCGGGAGCAACACCCGCACAATTGACAACTATGTGAATGTTACCAAATCTTCCCAGCGCTAAGTCCAACGCATTCTGCACTTCGCTTTCACTGGAAACGTCCGTTTTTACAAACACAACCTGACCGGCGAATGCCGCTTCGAGGCTTTGTCCGGCCGCTTCATTGAGATCCAGGATCACCACATTAGCACCTGCCTGTACGAATAAGCGTACTGTCGCTTCTCCTAGTCCGGAGGCGCCGCCGGTAACCAATGCTGTTGTGTCTTTGAGCTGCATGCTTATTCCATTTAGTCTTGCCAAGCGCATTAACTGCTTCTATCACATGCTTGTGAGAAGTACGAATCTAAGAATTTTTCTCATTATACCTTAAAAACGAAGAGGGCAACTCCGTATGGAATCGCCCTCTTCTCAGTTCATGGAATGGTACTTTTTACTTCTTTTTAGCGCCTGCGAGGCTTGGCTCTTTTGATATCACGATCAGATCAGCCAGCATGCGACCGGTTTCGGTCAGATATATGTCTTTTTTCTTTTTCGCCTCTTTCGGAGCTTCTACCGCTTTCGGGTCTTCATCTTCGTCTCCGTCAGTTGCATCTTCTCCCAGCTGTTTCATTGCCGCTCTTTTTTTCTCAGCTTCGTCTCTTTCGATTTTACGTTTCGATTCCTGCAGTGATACCACTTTGTTTTCGCGAGCTTCCTTGAACTCCTGCAACGTTTTTGCAAGCGTTTTCAATTCATCATCCGTTTTCAACCGGTGCTTGTACTTATCACGCAGCTGCTCGATCATCTTCGGATTAACGCTATTGGTAACCTCGTATTTCGATGATGGAATCTGGTCCCATGGTAATGCACTTGGCTGAGAACCTTCACCGTATTCATTTTCTTTAAATGCGGTTGGTAATTCCAGGTCTGGCATAACGCCTTTTAGCTGCGTGCTGCTTCCATTGATTCGGTAAAACTTAGCAACCGTCAATTTAACCTGACCCAGCTGGTCAGTTTCTTTTGGTACCCATTGGTTAAGATCGATCAAAGTTTGAACCGTTCCTTTACCATAAGTCTGCTCACCAACAATAATTCCGCGTTTGTAATCCTGAATAGCTGCGGCAAAGATTTCAGAAGCAGAAGCACTAAACCGGTTTACCATTACCGCCATTGGTCCATCGTAAGCAATAGCAGGATCATTATCTGACTGAACCTCGATCTCGCCCTGACCTTCTTTCACCTGAACAACGGGCCCTCTGTTGATAAATAAGCCAGTAAGAGAAACAGCCTCTGTCAACGAGCCACCACCATTATTACGCAAGTCGATTACGATACCATCTACATTAGAAGCCTGCAACTCGGTAATCAGCTTTTGTACGTCACGCGTGGTGCTTGAAAATTCCTTTTCTCTGTGTTGAGCGCCTTCAAAATCGCGGTAGAACAATGGAATGTCGATCACACCGATCTTGAAAGTTTTGTTCGCGTTGTTAATCGAAACGATTTCGCTCTTGGCGCGTTGCTCTTCCAGTTTAATTTTCTCACGAACAAGACGGTATTCTTTGGGAGGAGTTCCTGGCAATGCGTCGGCGGAGATTACCTGCAGACGAACCACGGTAGATTTCGGCCCTTTGATAAGCTTCACAGCGTCATCAACGAACCAGCCGATGATATCCACCATTTTACCCTCATCCCCCTGCGCTACCGCCACAATTTTATCCTCTTTCTTAAGCTGCTTTCCTTTGAATGCTGGTCCGCCAGGAATTACATCTTTGATCTTGATGTAATTATCTTCTTCTCCAAGCAGTGCACCGATACCTTCAAGTGACTGGCTCATTTCCTGCTTGAAACGATCCGCAGAGGTAGGCGCCATGTAGCTTGTATGCGGATCCATTGACTCTGCATACGCATTCATATACATCTGAAAAACCTGCTCGGTACGGATACGGCCCAATGCGCGGTCGCGGTTTTTGTACCGATCACGCAGGGTGGTAATTACTGCAGTATCCGCTTTTCCGGAGAGTTTAAGGTCAAGTGCCTCGCTTTTCAGGTATTTTCTCCAAGTGTCATTCAGATCGTCAGTACTTTTTGCCCAGGTTGCTTTTTCACGATCAGTGTCCATTGATTCGTCTGTTGTAAAATCAAATGGTTTCGCCTGACCTAGCAAATTCTGGATATACTCGCTTCTTTCCTTGTAGCGCTTTCTGAAAACGTTATAGATCTGGAAGGGGACATCCAGCTCTCTCTTCTGCAGATAATCATCAAACTGATCTTTATACTGCTCGAATTGCTTCATATCCTCGGCCAGGTAATACAGCTTACCATGGTCGATTCCGTCGATATACTTGTCGAAAATCGCCTCGGATAACGAATCGTTCAGCTTGGTTTTTCTATAATGATAACTTGATAAAATACGTGTAGTCAACTCCTCCGCCTTGTATTGAGCAGGGATTGGCTTGATGTCATCTTCCATTGATGACGTTCCAACAGCAGGTACTGTTGCCGTATGATCCTGAACAGGGCCCCGCTGCCATCCAAGCAACACAACCGGTATAAGAGTGATTAAGTACTTTCTCATTATCGCACGTTTTCCTATTTAATTATTTCTAATAATTCGACCTCGAAAACCAATGCTGAATAAGCTGGTATCTGAGGTCCCGCGGCCCGCTCTCCGTACGCAAGCTGATAAGGAATGTATAGCTTCCATTTTGAACCGACCGGCATTAATTGAAGTGCTTCCGTCCACCCTTTTATCACGCCATTTACCGGAAACTCAACGGGTTCTCCCCTGTCCACTGAACTGTCAAAAACCGTTCCATTGGTCAGAGTTCCGTGGTAATGCGTTTTTACTTTATCAGTTGCAGCAGGTTTAGGACCGTCGCCGGTTTTGATCACTTCAAATTGCAACCCGCTTTCAGTGGTTGTCACACCTGTTCTTTTCTTGTTTTCTGCCAGGAATTTTTCTCCCTCAATCCGAACAACTGCTCCTTTTTCTTCCATCATTTTTTGAAAATAGCTTCCTATAAATGCATTGGCATCCTCAGGTGAGAACGTAGTTTTGCTACCTTTGAGCGCTGCATTGATTGTTCTCGTAAGTACCTCGGTATTGATGCCTAACACTCCCTGCGAGGACAGCGAATTGGCAAAGCTTACTCCAATTGCCGCTGACAAAGAATCCATCTGAGTTTTGAGTACTAAAGGCGTTGTTACTGCTTTTGCTGGTGCTGCCGGCGCCTTCTTTACAGCCGCAGCTGGTTTGGTCGTTTTCTTGATAGTCTGTGTGTTGCCTTCCGTTGTTACAAATGCGCCTAATAACAACGCTGCCAAAATGGTTTTTTCTAATTTGTACATTTTACTGATTGATGGACGATAAAATAAACTTTTCAGATGTAAGTGGTATTAACGAATTCAATTACAACAAAAACACAATTAGTACCTAAAAAAGTTTTAAAAATGTTCCTTATAGCTTACAAACGGTAAATGGCGTCTAAAAGGGCATTCAGGGGTGATACTTGGAATAATCTAATTTTATGGGACCGTACTTTCTCCTTAATTATACTATTCAGAACATACTGTTTTTACCAAAATTAAACACTACCTTTGCGGCAGTTTTCAAAAACTTACTACTATACTCTAAATAAGTCAATTATACTATGGTATCTGTTAGACCGGATGAAGTTTCGGCTATCCTGCGCGAACAACTCGCAGGCGCCAGATCAGAAGCAGAGCTCGAAGAAGTAGGGACAGTTCTTCAGGTTGGTGACGGTGTTGCCCGTATTTATGGTCTCTCTCAGGTACAGGCAGGTGAGCTGCTTGTGTTCGAAACAGGGCTGAAAGCCTTGGCTCTTAACCTGGAAGAAGATAATGTCGGCGCCGTATTGCTTGGAGATTTCAGCGACATTAAGGAAGGTGCAACAGTAAAGCGTACGAAAGAAATCGCCTCTGTAAAAGTGGGTGACGGAATCATAGGCCGTGTTGTAAATACCCTCGCTGAACCTATTGACGGAAACGGCCCTATTCTGGGGGAAGTTTACGAAATGCCTATCGAGCGTAAAGCGCCTGGTGTTATTTACCGTCAGCCGGTAACTGAGCCTCTGCAGACAGGTATCAAAGCGATCGACGCGATGATCCCCATCGGCCGCGGTCAGCGCGAGCTGATTATCGGTGACCGTCAGACTGGTAAAACAGCTGTGGCAATCGATACGATTATCAATCAAAAAGAATACTTCGACAAAGGCGAGCCGGTTTACTGTATTTACGTAGCCTGCGGTCAGAAAGCTTCCACTATCAAAGGAATTGAAGCTACACTTCGCAAGTATGGTGCAATGGATTACACCGTAATCGTCGCAGCCGGTGCTTCTGATCCTTCGCCAATGCAATTTTATGCGCCATTTACAGGTGCTGCGATTGGTGAATATTTCCGTGATACAGGTCGTCCTGCTTTGGTTATTTACGATGACCTTTCAAAACAAGCGGTAGCTTACCGCGAAGTTTCCCTGCTGCTTCGTCGTCCTCCGGGCCGTGAAGCTTATCCAGGAGACGTATTCTATCTGCATAGCCGCCTTTTGGAACGTGCTGCAAAAATCATCGCTGATGACAGCATCGCTAGAAACATGAACGACCTTCCTCCTTCATTGAAAAATGTGGTAAAAGGTGGTGGTTCACTCACAGCCCTTCCAATTATCGAAACACAGGCTGGTGACGTTTCTGCTTACATTCCTACCAACGTAATTTCGATTACTGACGGGCAGATCTTCCTTGAATCCAACCTGTTCAACTCTGGTATCCGTCCTGCGATCAACGTAGGTATCTCGGTATCACGTGTGGGTGGTAATGCTCAGATCAAATCAATGAAGAAAGTATCTGGTACCCTTAAACTGGACCAGGCGCAGTTCCGCGAGCTTGAAGCTTTTGCGAAATTCGGATCTGACCTTGATGCTGCTACCAAGCTTGCGATCGACCGTGGTCGTCGTAACCAGGAAGTTTTGAAACAGCCTCAATATGCACCAGTTCCTGTTGAAATGCAGGTTGCTACCGTATATGCTTCTACAAAAGGATTGCTGGATTCAGTGGACGTGAACAAAGTGAAAGAGTTTGAGACAGACTTCCTCACTGTTCTTAGCGGCCAGCACAAAGAGGCACTTGCTGCATTGCGTGCAGGTAAGCTGGACAACAGCGTTACTGACGTGATCGAAAAAGTAGCCAGAGAAGTTGCTGTTAAATATCACTAAGTCTTGAAAAGGGAGCAGGATCTCTGCTCCCTTTTCCAAATATCAACCCCCGGCATCGACCGGATATGTTTTAAACTTCCAAATAATGGCAAGCTTAAAAGAAGTACGTAGCCGCATTGTGTCGGTTAACTCTACGCAGCAGATCACCAAAGCAATGAAGATGGTTGCTGCGGCAAAACTGCGCAGGGCTCAGGATGGTATCTTACAAATGCGTCCTTATGCCCAGAAACTGAGTGAAATGCTCGCAACTGTTTCTGCCGGAGCCGAAAGTTCCGGGGATAGCCCATTGAAAACAGTACGTCCGGTGGAGAAGGTTTTGATTGTAGTGATCACCTCCGATCGCGGACTGTGCGGTGCATTCAACACCAACATCATCAAAGCAACACTTGCGCTGATCGAGCAGAGGTATGCCGAGCAGGCACGCAAAGGAAATGTTGAGATTTTCGCAATTGGCAAGAAAGGCGCTGAATCGCTGAGCCGTCGCGGACTTCTTGTTAATATTGGTTACACAGACCTTTTTGGAAGACTAAGCTTTACTAACGTAAAACTGGCGGCCGAGGAGATCATGAAAGCATTCACCGACGGACGCTTTGATGCAGTGGACCTTGTGTACAATGAATTTAAAAACGTAGCAACGCAGATCATTCACGCAGACAGGTACCTGCCGATCCCAAATGAAGATAAAAGCGCTAAAACGACAAAAGCTGAGGTTAACTATATCTTCGAACCTACTGAGGAAGAGATTTTAACCGAGCTTATTCCAAAGTCATTGAAAATCCAGCTGTACCGTGCTGTTTTGGAATCAAACGCTTCTGAACAGGGCGCAAGGATGACGGCAATGGACAAAGCAACTGAAAATGCGCAGGAGCTTCTGAAAGATCTCAGACTGGTTTACAACCGTACCCGCCAGGCGGCGATTACCAAGGAAATCCTTGAAATCGTAGGTGGTGCCGAAGCATTGAAGAACTAAATAGCAGTAAACTGCACCAATTCAAACGAGCGAACAAGCACTGTTCGCTCGTTTTTTTGTTGCTATATTTGTAAATATACCTCGCTATACCTAAGAAAAATGACAGGAATATGGTCGATTTAATCAACAGGATTACTGTGAATCCGGATTTGTGCAATGGTAAACCTACAATCCGCAGCAAGAGAATTACTGTGCAGACAGTATTGGAACATTTGGCTGCGGGCGATAGTAGAGACGTTATTCTATATGAATTCCCTTCGCTGGAGAACGAGGATATAGATGCATGTCTCCAATTTGCCGCACAAATGGCGGGACGATCCTTTGCAAGCTATCCGGTAGCTGCGTGATATGATAGTCTAAGGGGAGACAAAAAGCAGGTTACATAAGTCTCGGAAGGGATCTCTGCATTTCATTAACAACAAACCATTTAAATCATGACCAACAGACTAGTTAAAACCATATTCATGCTCCTGATTCTCTCTGGCATTTTTACGAGTGTTCAGGCGCAGAATGTAGATGAAATTGTTTCGAAACACATTAATGCAATGGGTGGTGAGGATAAGCTGTCCAAATTGCAAAGCATGAAAATCACGGCCGAAATGGATGTGATGAACATGAAAGTACCTATCAATACCACTATCGTTCAGAACCAGGCTTTCAGAAGCGAGACTGTGGTACAAGGTTCTACTATTGTGCAGGCCATTAATGGAAATACCGGCTGGGCGATTAACCCGATGACAGGCGAGACAAAACCAACTGCATTGCCCGAAGAAGCCGTGAAGTCAATGGCTTCGGAAACTGATATTACAGGTTTATATAACTACAAACAGAAAGGCTACCAGCTGACATTGGATGGAGAGGAAGATTTAGCTAGTGCGAAGGTATACAAGGTGACGATGACCTTGAAAAATGGTGTAAAAAGAGTTAACTATATCTCCAAAGACACATTTTACATCCTGAAAATTGTGGCGAAGACGAATATTAACGGCCAGGATATTGAGTCTGAAAACATGCAGTCTGACTTCCGGCAAGTGGATGGAATATACTACCCCTTTACTTCGGAGGTTTCAACATCCGCAATGCCTGGCACTAAGATGGCATTGCACATCAAGACTCTAGAAGTGAACCCAAAAATTGACCCCGCGATTTTCGAAATGCCGAAGTAACCTGGTAAGACATCACAAAAAAATCCCGGACATTGTTCGGGATTTTTTTGTGTGTTTGAAACTATTATTCATATTTACATGTATATACATTAAATGTTATTACATACATCAAAAACATTACTGTTATGGCTACCACAAAATGGGTGATTGACCCAACACATTCAGAAATTCAGTTTAAGGTAAAACACCTTGTAATTTCAACAGTTACAGGTTATTTCAGAACCTTTGAAGGATCAGTGGAAACTGAGACCGAAGACTTTGACGGAGCGACCGTTAACTTTTCAGCAGATACTGCGAGCGTTGACACCAACCAGGCGCAGCGCGACGAGCACTTGAAGTCAGGTGATTTTTTCGAATCGGAAAAACACCCTAAACTTTCCTTTACCGGCAAACTTGCCAAAACAGGATCTGAGAGCTACACACTTAAAGGAGATCTGTCTGTAAAAGGGATTACCAAACCTTTTGAATTCGCGGTAGAGTACGGTGGTAACATGACAGACTTTTACGGAAATAATAAATCCGGTTTTGAAGTAACAGGCAAAATCAACCGTAAGGAATTTGGCCTGGAATGGAGTGCAGTCACAGAAGCTGGCGGCGTGGTTGTTGGTGATGAAGTTAAATTGATCGCTAACATCCAGGTAGTTAAGCAATAAGATATATCAGTAAACCAGTCTCTTCAACAAGCGTGGACATTTATTTGTCCCGCTTTTTTATTTCAGCCTGTTGAGATAACCAGACACGGATTTTACCACAATGCAAATTTCGTATAGGGGTAAAACGTCTTTGTATCGTCAATAAGTTATTACTTTTGGCAAAAAAAGACTTCACCTTGATCATTGAGACACGCGCTTACGCCCGGGCAGGGCTACTGGGCAATCCATCTGACGGTTTTTTCGGAAAAACGATTTCCATTTCGGTCAGGAACTTCGGTGCCTCCATTTCGCTCTACGAATCTCCGGAACTACATATAGAAGCCCAGCCGCAGGATCTGAGCACATTCCGTAGCATTTTCCACCTGCGTGACACAGTAAGTATGCTGGGTTATAATGGTGGTATTCCATTAATCAAAGCAGGCATCAAGAAATTTGGCGATTACTGCGAAGAGCAGGGAATCAGGCTGCCGAACAGGAACTTCACAGTGCGCTACCGCTCATCCATTCCGAGACAGGTGGGGATGTCGGGTTCCAGCGCGATTGTCGTTGCGCTTTTCCGCGCTTTGATGCAGTTCTATAAGGTTGAAATCCCACTGGAAATCCTGCCGCAGCTTGTTATGGTCACCGAAACCGAAGAACTGGGCATTACCGCCGGGTTGCAGGATCGGGTTATCCAATGTTACGAAGGTTGTGTGTATATGGATTTCGACAAAACAATGATCGAACAAAATGGCCACGGACTTTATGAACGCATTAATCCGGAACTCCTGCCCAAACTTTATGTCGCCTATAACACCAATCTCAGCAAGGTTTCGGGCAAGGTACACAGCGATGTCCGCACAAGATTCGACCGCGGAGAAGCGCACGTTATCGATATCCTGGGGCAGATTGCCGGAAAAGCTGAACAGGGACGACAAGCTTTGCTGGAAGGCAGGGCCGATGACCTGCACCAGTTGATGAATGAAAACTTTGATCTTCGCTGTCAGATTTACAATGTACCCGACTCAAATAAAAGGCTGATCAATGCGGCCAGAGCTTGTGGCGCGTCAGCTAAATTTGCCGGATCCGGAGGCACAATCATTGGCATTTACCGCGACGACGATATGCTCAACCAGCTTTTTGTACAATTAAAAAAGCATAATGCGCGTGTCATTAAGCCGTTTGTAGTTTAAATCAGCTATCAGCTATCAGCTATCAGCTATCAGCTATCAGCTAAGAATATCTGGTTCGAAGCTCTTTACTTATAATTTCATAGAAAATACGCCTGCATAGGCAGATACTTATCACTTAAAAAAGCCGGAAGCCGAAAGCCGACGGCCGAAAGCCAACATATGATTCGCAAAGCCGTAATACCTGCTGCCGGACTTGGAACCCGGTTTTTACCAGCTACCAAATCGATGCCGAAGGAAATGCTTCCCATTATCGACATCCCGACCATCCAATATGTAGTTCAAGAGGCTGTTGATTCCGGTATAGAAGATATTCTGATCATTTCGGGAAAGGGTAAGCGGGCCATCGAAGACCATTTTGACCGGAACGTAGAGCTGGAAACGAGGCTGGAAGAAAAAGAAGACCTGCTTTGGTTTAATGAAATGCGCCGATTGGCAGATATGGCAAATGTGCATTTTGTCCGCCAAAAGGAAGCAAATGGCTTGGGCGATGCAATTTATTATGCACGTCACCACGTGGGCAATGAACCGTTTGCGGTTTTGCTTGGGGATACGATCATGGATTCGGTTATTCCTGTCACGCAGCAGCTGATGGACACTTACGAGCAATACGGAGGTTCGGTAATCGCAGTGGAACAGGTACCGGCCAATAAGGTTAACCGGTACGGAATTGTAGGCGGAAAAACGTTAAGCGACTCCATCATGGAGCTTTCTACGCTGGTTGAGAAACCTGCGATCGAATCTGCTCCTTCGAACCTGGCGATTGCAGGCCGGTACATTCTGACTCCTGAAATTTTTAATACCATTGAGCAAACTCCCAAAGGAAAGAACAACGAAATTCAGCTTACAGACTCACTGCTGCTACTTTTGAAGCGTGAAAATATTTATGCGCACCACATTGAAGGCAAGCGCCACGATATCGGTGACAAGCTGGATTATCTCAAAACAACGGTTGAATTTGCATTGAAAAGAAAAGAGTTTGCAGAACCTTTCCGCGAATTCCTGATCCGCATTCTTGAAAAATAAACCAGAACTATTCTGATTGATTATGGGAAAACAAATCATTGTAAGCGGAGCAACTGGCAATCTGGGCAAAGTAGTTGCCGGGAAACTGATCAGTCTGGGTTATGGTTTGCATATCAATTTGAGAAATACAACAAAAGCCGGCGACTTTGATCCGGCTTTTGTTTCAACTTACGAAGCTGATCTCACTAAGCCTGAACAGGCAGAAGCATTTGCTGCAAATGCAATAGCGAAAGCTGGCAGGATCTATGCAGCCGTTTTACTGGCCGGCGGATTTGCTCCCGGAAAACTGGAAACGACCACAGTGCAGGATATCGAGAAGATGATCAGCATGAATTTCCTGACTGCATTCAACCTGATTAAACCTCTTAAAGCGCATTTTGAGGAAAATGGCGGAGGACAGTTCATTCTGGTCGGTGCCCGGCCGGCGCTTGTACCTGATCAGGGCGCAGGCAGTTTTGCTTATTCTTTATCAAAATCGTTGCTTTTTCAAACGGCGGATGTGATCAATGCAGAAAGCAAGAAAAGCAATATCTCCGCTTCGGTCGTTGTTCCAAGTATCATTGACACGCCCGATAACCGGGAAGCAATGCCTGGTTCTGACTTTACAAAGTGGATCTCTCCCGAAGATATGGCGGAAAGTATCGCATTTATCCTGAGCGAAACCGGAAGTAAAATGAAGGAAACGGTGTTAAAACTATACCATCAGGCTTGATTACTCTTTTTTAAGCTCGTAATCAATCTCGATCACACGCATTCCTTTTTTGTCAACTTCACCGATCAAGACCCGCTCCACATTCCCGGCTTTTTCCCTAAGCTCCGCCTCTGCCGCTTTCTGGCTTTTGATCTTTCTCCCGTTTAAGTAATAGATCGTGCTGTCGGGCGGGTAGCCAAATGCATCAAAGCGCCGCAATGTAACCGGAACGTGCAGCTTTCCTGTTTCTCCGGCAACATTCTGATCCACCACCTGCACTGGAGCAACGTGGTCAAATATCTCGCGCCGGTCTCCCCGGATTTGCTCGTATGTTGGGAAACTATCCCCCTTCTTAGACTTCTGCGCATTTGCTTTCGGGACATACAATATTGCGGCAAGAAGGACACAAACAATAAGTACGTAGCTTTTCATAGTTTCAGGTTAGTATATCAAATGACACTTTGATTATCCAGCAATGCAATTTTCACCTGCGTAATCGTACTCCGCTGTTTTTTTAGGACAGTAAATTCATAATTGCGGGTCTTGAATTTCTCGCTGACAGAAGGTATCCTGCCAAATTTCCAGATCAGATAACCTGCCAAAGTCTCGTATTCACTTCCTTTTGACAAATCGTGCGGCAAACGTTCGTTCAGGTCTTCAATGGAAATAGAACCGAGTACAATGAAGCTCTTATCACCCTCATTTTTGATGATCGGCGTTTCGTTATCGTATTCATCCTGGATTTCGCCGACCAGTTCTTCCAGTATATCTTCCATTGTGATAATCCCGTCGATCCCGCCATATTCATTAACAATAGCGGCCATTTGCTGGCGGTTAACCTGAAAATCCCGAAGTAATGCACCAATCGGTTTTGAACCATGTACGGTGGAAATTGGTCTTACCAGCTCCTGGAGTACGATATCCTTTCCCTGCCGCATTTTCAACAGCAGATCTTTTAAATGCAGCACGCCCACGATCTGATCGAGGGTATCTTCATAAACGGGAATTCTTGAGTAACCTTCTTCAATGATCTTTTCCAGCTTTTCTTCATCAAAATCGTTGATATCAACGCCTACGATCTGCGGACGCGGAATCATAACCTGCCGCGCCAGCCGCTCTGAAAAATCGAATGCATTCTTGATCAGATCGTAATCGGCAGCTTCGATCATTCCACTTTCTTTCTGCTGCTGAACCAGATACCGGAGTTCGTCGCTGCTATGCACGTCGCTTCCATGGGATGGTGTGATACCGATTGTTTTCAGGATAAAGTTGGCAATGCCGTTCAGCATCCAGACGATCGGTCTGAAAATCAAAAAGAATACGTGCAATGGATACGACAAAACCAATGTAGTTGCCTCGGGTCTCTGAATGGCGATGGACTTAGGCGCAAGCTCGCCGAAAACAATGTGAAGTACGGTGATAATAGCAAATGCAGTAGGCAATGCGATCTGGTGTGCGAGCACAGGATCCAGTGAGATACCGACAAGCTCCATGGCGCCGATCAGGATTTTGGAGACGACAGGCTCCCCTATCCAGCCCAATCCAAGACTTGCCAGGGTAATCCCGAACTGGGTAGCGGCCAGGTAACCGTCGAGGTTGGCTACGATTTGTTTAGACAAAATCGCCATTTTATTTCCCTCCTGTGCCTTTTGCTCCAACTGGGAAGCCCGGATCTTGACTATTGCAAACTCAGCTGCAACAAAAAACCCATTGAGAAGCACAAGCACCAACGTTATTAAAACCTGTATAGCCATTAATTTTGGAGTAGACGTTTCTATGTTCGTTTATCCCGCATGTTAACAAAAAATTGTTCCATTGAGAAATTGAAGGTGCCCGCATGCAAAGTGAGCAGAATCCTTTTCGATCTTTTTCTTTTGATTGTAACACATAACCTTATGTGTTACTTTTGAACAAAGCATGATCATTCATTTCAGGCATAAAGGTTTGCGATTATTCTTTGAAAGCGATAATCCTGCCAAGTTGCAAGCACACCACATTGAACGGATAAGAAGAATTTTGTACCGACTAGATGAAGCCAGCTCGATCGAAGACATGGATGTTGTAGGCTGGGCATTGCATCCGTTGAAGGGCTCTTTACGAAATTACTGGTCTGTAAGAATCAACGGTAATTGGAGGATTATTTTTCGGTTTGAAGATGGAAATGCTTCGGAAGTAGATTATCTCGATTACCACTAAGTTAAAATGATGATGAAACGCGGTATGATGCCCCCACATCCGGGCTCAATGATAAGGGATGTAATTGAAGGAATTAAGCAAGAGACTGGACGTGATCTCACGATTCGCCAGATTGCAGAAGGGCTTGGTATAACAGCAAAAACGCTCTCAAATATCTTAAATGAGCATCAGGGAGTTAGTTCCGAAATGGCTGTACGCTTATCGGAAGCATTTGGCTCCGCTCCTGAATTTTGGTTGAAGCTTCAAAGAGATTATGAACTTTGGCATGCAGAAAAGAAAATAAACCGTGCAGATATAAAACACTTTTTGCCTCGCAGCAGAGAACAGTTTCGGTCAGCATCATAAAAGAAAATCAAGAATAATAGTTAATGAACCAAGCTCAATGATCTCTAAAATCAAACTAAAAAAACCTTTACTACTCCTGGCCGGGACTACTGTTGTGGTGGTTTCGTGTATGAAAATGTCGCCTTCCGGATCTTTCGGTAAAACTACCAAGACCAACAGCACAGCAGTAGTTGTGAAAGAAGATGCGGCAACGGGAAAGGCCAGAGCCAAAGAAATTCGTGAAAAAACCTCGGTGAAGCTCGGAGACGGACTGAAACTGGATCTCTGGGCTTCCGATTCCCTCGCTCCCGACCCGGTTGCGATTGCAGTTGACGATTGGGGTGCAGTATACCTCAACCGTACCAACCGCCAGAAGAACTCAGAATTCGATATCCGCGGTCACCAGAACTGGATGACCGCTTCCATTGGGTTGCAAACTGTAGAAGAGCGCCGCGCGTTTTTACGCAGTACTTTTGCACCCGATAAAAGCAAGGAAAACAGCTGGCTGAAAGACCTGAATGGCGACGGATCTCACGATTGGAAAGATCTTGCAGTTGAAAAAGACGAGGTCTGGAAAATTCAGGATACGGACAATGACGGTATTGCCGACAAATCAACGCGCATTCTTGACGACTTTTTTGAAGAAGTGTCAGACGTGGCAGGCGGTGTGCTGATCCGCGCCAAAGATGCATTCGTTGCTATCGCGCCTGATCTTTGGAGATTAAGGGATACAAACGGCGACGGTGTCCTCGATGAAAAGACTTCAATCAGTCACGGATACGGGGTACATATCGGTTTCGGTGGTCACGGTATGTCCAATCCGATTGAGGGGCCAGACGGAAAGATCTACTGGAACATTGGTGATATCGGTGCCAACATTACGACCAAAGAAGGTGTAAAACACGAGCATCCTAACTCAGGTATCATTGCACGTTCCAATCCGGATGGAAGTGACTTTGAAGTTTTTGCACACGGTTTGAGAAATACGCATGAATTTGTATTTGACGAATATGGTAACCTGATTAGCTCGGACAACGACGGTGACCACCCGGGCGAAAGCGAGCGTTTGGTGCACGTAGTGGAAGGATCTGATGCAGGTTGGCGCTCCAACTGGCAGTACGGAAAGTA
Source organism: Dyadobacter sp. HNCC25DJ183 (assembly GCF_056895175.1). Taxonomy (NCBI): domain Bacteria; kingdom Pseudomonadati; phylum Bacteroidota; class Cytophagia; order Cytophagales; family Spirosomataceae; genus Dyadobacter; species Dyadobacter sp. HNCC25DJ183. The sequence continues at coordinate 2,501 of NZ_JBXHAP010000006.1, read as the reverse complement.
TACCGATCCGAAAAACAACAGCTATAAAGTGTGGATGGACGAACAACTCTTCAAACCACGCTGGGAAGGTCAGGCGGCTTACATTATCCCTCCTATCCAGAATTTCCACAATGGACCAACAGGAATGCAATACAACCCGGGAACTGCGCTCGGCTCCGAATGGAAGAACAAGTTTTTCCTTGTAGAATTCGTAGGTAATCCGGCCCGCTCGCCGATCTGGGCTTTCGGACTCAAACCAAAAGGCGCATCTTTCGTGCTGAATGGAGAGAAAAATATCTTGTCGGGTATTCTTCCAACCGGCATTCGTTTCGGTCCTGATGGCGCCTTGTACGTGGCCGACTGGATCAATGGATGGGATACCAAAAATTACGGGCGCGTCTGGAAACTGGATGTAACAGAAGAAAAGAACGACCTGAAAGCACTTCGCGCAGAGACCAAGAAATTCATGCAGCTTGATTATGCACAGCAAAATGACGATATGTTATTGAAGCTGTTGTCAAATCAGGATATGCGGATCAGGCAGAAGTCGCAGTTCGAGCTGGCTTCACGCGGCGCGAAAGGTGCGGCGGTCTTGAACAAAGCAATTGCACAAAAAGAAAACCAGTTTGGCCGCATTCACGGGATTTGGGGGATGGGGCAATTGGCAAGAGAGGACAAATCTTACGCCAATGTATTGATGACATTACTGAAAGATTCTGACGAAGAGGTTACCGTACAGGCAGCCAAAGTACTGGGCGATGCACGCATTGCGGAAGCCGGCCCGATGCTGGTACCAATGCTGTCGAGTAAAAACCCGCGTGTACAGTTTTATGCTGCGCAGGCGATCGGAAGGATCAAGTACAAAGACGGAGTTGCGCCACTGATCAGCATGACCAAGGCTAACAATGATGAAGATGTGTACCTGCGCCACGCTGCTGTGCTTGCATTATCGCGCATTGGAGAAGTCCAGCCGATCCTTGCATTAGCCAACAATCCTGAAAAATCGGTGCGTACTGCTGCGGTACTGGTACTTCGCAGGATGAAAAATGATGGTATCAGTATTTTCCTGCAGGATAAGGATGAGTACATCGTAGCAGAGGCAGCGCGCGCGATCAATGATGATCTTTCTATCCCGGGTGCATTGCCGGCGCTTGCAGGTACTTTAAACGAGAAAAGATTTAAGTCTGAGCCGCTGCTTCGCCGCGCGATCAATGCCGCACTAAGAGTAGGCGGAGAGGCTCAACTGAACGATCTGATCGCATTTACGAAAAGAAAAGATGTTGACAAGGAAATAAGGGCAGAAGCGCTGGCAACATTGGGTAGCTGGGCAAGTCCGTCAGTAATGGACCGTGTGGACGGACGTTACCGGGGCGTTATCACCCGAGATCCCGCTGCTATTAAAGCCAAAATACAGCCGATCATTGCTGACCTATTGCAGGAAAGCGACCCGACTATATTAATTGCTACTTCGCAGATCCTGACAAACCTGAACATTTCTGACAGCAATGAAAGTTTGGTCAAAATCCTGAATGAGAATAAGGATTCAAAGGTGCGCGCGGCAATGCTGGTTGCATTGAATAAGCTGAATTATACAGGAATGGACGCGGTAATGAAAAAAGGAATGTCAGATGCTGACGCCGATGTTCGTACTGCTGCATTGGGAATGGTAGGAAGTGTGAATATGTCAAAGGAAACATTGACTGACATTTCAAACCAGATCTTTGAAAAAGGCAGCTTGAGAGAGCAACAGCAGATGCTGAAAGTACTGGGCAGCCTGCCAGTCGCTAAAACCGAAACAATCCTGAATGATCTGATCGGCAGAATGGAAGCCAAGAAACTTCCGCCAAGTCTCGCGCTTGATCTTGGAGAGGCCATTGACTCAACAAAATCGACCGCATTGATTTCGAAACTGGCTCCAATGCGTTCCAAAGGTGCTACCGTTGCCGATTACCAGGATGCACTATTTGGCGGAAATGCGCAGCTGGGCCGTCGGTACTTCCTGACAAGCTCAGCCGCAGAATGCGTGCGCTGCCACTCGATCGGCGGACAAGGTGGCGAAGTTGGGCCATCTCTTTCGAACATCGGAAACGTACTTTCACGCGAGCAGATATTGCAGGCGTTGATCGAGCCGAGTGCGCGTTTATCACCAGGTTACGGAATGGTAATCCTGACTTTGAAGGATGGTACAACAGCTGCAGGCGTACTTGCGCAGGAAAATGAGCATGAACTGATACTGAAAACTTCCGAAGCCGAGCCGCTCAAAATTGCCACGGCGCGTATCGCAAAAAGGGAGAATGTACCTTCAAGCATGCCGCCAATGGGAACAATTATGTCAAAAAGGGAAATCCGCGATGTAGTTGAATTTTTGTCGGGATTGAAGAGATAAAGGAGTTGAATAAAGCAAAAGAGGCTGCCTGAAACGAATCAGGCAGTCTTTTTCTTTCATATGTCTCGTCCTGAAATATCGATACAGAAAAAACGCATCGATATGGAAACAGAAGAAAGTTATGTTCGGCGAACGC